>DPXQ01000141.1 GCA_003527225.1 Rhizobium sp. | reverse complement strand
ATGCACGTTCACCAGTCGATCTGGAAGGACGGCAAGCCGACCTTCGCCGGTGACGAATATGCCGGCCTGTCGGAAACCTGCCTCTACTACATCGGCGGTATCATCAAGCATGCCAAGGCGATCAACGCCTTCACCAACCCGTCGACCAACTCCTACAAGCGTCTGGTTCCGGGTTACGAAGCGCCGGTTCTGCTCGCCTATTCGGCTCGCAACCGTTCAGCATCCTGCCGCATTCCCTTCGGCTCCAACCCGAAGGCAAAGCGCGTCGAAGTCCGCTTCCCGGATCCGGCAGCAAACCCGTATCTCGGCTTCGCCGCCATGCTGATGGCCGGCCTCGACGGCATCAAGAACAAGATCCATCCCGGCAAGGCCATGGACAAGGATCTCTATGACCTGCCGCCGAAGGAACTCAAGAAGATCCCGACCGTTTGCGGCTCCCTGCGCGAAGCGCTGGAAAGCCTCGACAAGGATCGCAAGTTCCTGACTGCCGGCGGCGTCTTCGACGACGACCAGATCGACAGCTTCATCGAACTGAAGATGCAGGAAGTCATGCGTTTCGAAATGACCCCGCATCCGGTCGAATACGACATGTACTACTCGGTCTGATCCGACCGATCGATTGGCCCGGCCGCGCGCCGGGTTAATTGGAATCGCGAAGACCGGCAGATCCTCCCGGGTCCTGCCGGTTTTCTATTCCCGTCGCGGCTGTTCGGCTATATTCCTTTTAAGTCAAGATACTGCGCGATCTATTTAAGCATTCACTTGAATTTCGCTCATACTGCCGAAAACATCGACACCCGTCGCTCCGGCGGCTTTTCAGAAGGGCGATCCGGATATAGGCTCGCCAATGGCTCAAGACGTCCCGCTTATCCTTCAATCTTCGAAATACGTTGTTTTCCGATCGGGGTCCCGATGACCAACAGCAATAGCCGTGCGCAGCCGAGATCGTTGGACTGGGTTCTCTATTTCCTCGCTCCGGTCTTCTTTTCCAGCAATCTGATCTTCGGGCGCGGCATTACCGGCGACATAGCCCCCTTCACGACCGCCTTCCTGCGCTGGATGGGGTCGGCGCTGATCATCTTCCCTTTCGTCTATGCCGAACGCCGGACCTGCGTGGCCTTCGTGAAGGCCAATACGGGCCTCTGGCTGTTCCTTGGATTTCTCGGCATGGGGATCTGCGGCGGCTTCGTCTACTGGGCGCTGACGCTGACGACGGCGTCCAACGCAACGCTGATCTACACGACGTCATCGCTCTTCATCATCCTGTTCCAATGGATGTTCCAAGGCCGCAAGATCAGCCTTCTCGAATTGATCGGCATGATTATCGCTTTTGCCGGCGTCGCGGTCATCGTGCTCAAGGGCGACTGGACGGCGGTGCTGCACCTCACGTTCAACATCGGCGATTTCGGCATACTGGCCGCAGCGATCGCGTTTGCCCTCTATTCTCTTCTGCTTCGTCATCCGGCGGTCGCCGCCATGCCGCCTATCCCTCTCTTCGGGCTGCTGTCGCTGTCCGGCGCGCTGGTCTTGCTGCCGCCAGCCGTCTACGAAGCCGCAACGGGCGGTCTCCTGCCGGATACGGCCAGCGACTGGACCAAACTTGCGGGAATCATCCTTTTTGCCTCGCTGGCCGCCTTCTACTGCTTCCAGCACGCCGTCAGGATCTTCGGGCCGGCCATGGCGGGAATCACGCTCTATCTGATGCCACCGATATCGATCATCATGGCCGTACTCTTCCTCGGAGAACGTTTCCAAGCCTATCACGCGGCAGGTATCGTGCTGGTCATGGGCGGGCTCATCCTTGCCACCACGCCACGGCGAAAGAAGAACATTCCATGATCAAACAGGCATGAGACGAAGGCTCATCCCTTGATCTTGGCCGTTCGCCTCCCCAGATTACTGGGGAAAGGAAGATCGCCATGAAACAAAGCAACGCAAAATTTGGTATCGGGGAAGTCGTTCGTCACAAGTTCTTTCCGTTCCGGGGCGTCGTTTTTGATGTTGATCCGGAGTTTTCGAACTCGGAAGAATGGTGGAACGCGATCCCCGCAGAGGTAAGGCCCAGCAGGGATCAGCCCTTCTACCACCTTCTCGCCGAGAATTCCGAAACGGAATATGTCGCCTATGTCTCGGAACAGAACCTGGAGCACGACAACAGTGACGAACCGCTGCGAAATCCGCAGGTTCATCAGATCTTTGTCGAGGAACAGGCCGGCCGTTACAAGCCCAGGGTCAACTTCGCTCACTGAGCGAGCGGCAAGCGAAAATACGTTCCCCGAGAACGAGAATTGAAAAAGGCCCGGTCTTCCGGGCCTTTTCTTTTGGTTCGTGCGGCTGCCGGTCAGTTCGACTTGGCTGCGTCCTGAGCATCTTCGATGGCCTTGCGGCTTTCGTCGGTCTTCTTCTGCATGACTTCCTGCAGGAGACGCTGACGTTCCTCGGCCTGGGACTGGGACATAGCCTCGCCGTCATAGGCGCCGGTGAAGCCCTCGAGCGCGATCTTGATCGGGTTCGGCGAGCGGCGGAAGTTGATAGAGGTGAACACCACCTCGTTGCCCTTCTTCAGGCTTGCAATGACTGCGTCGGTCAGCGGCAGTTCAGCCGTGCAGCGGTCGGGCAGGCAGACGGCATAGTCGAGCTTCACGCCCTTGCCACCATCGATCTGCATCATGATGCCCGGCGGAATGAGACGCGCCGTGGGAACGGTGACCTGCAAGATCTTGCGATTTACTTTACCCTCGACGGAGATCAGGCCGACCGCAGTCAGAAGCTGTCCGTTCTGGGCCAATTGCTGGTTCTGAACCACACAGATGTCAGCGTCATCCTGCTTGGTGCAGGTCTTGAACCACTTCGGCGCCGCCGGATTGGGCGCTGCGGCTTCCTGTGCGTTAGAGACCGCGGGCACCGCAGCCGCGCCGATAGTGAGAACGAGCGCAGACAGTGCCGTCCGCGTAGCTTTGGTTGCTTTGAACATCATAACGAAATCCGTCTCCTGAAAACCAATGTCGAACCGTGGTTACGATCCAATACCGCTTGGTCGTGCTGCCAGTCACCTGTCGTTCAAATGAGGCAAATACATGACCTTGGTTACCCGGTCACACCTGTTACATTGCAAAACCGGGAATATCCAGCCTTTCTTTGGGGCTTGTTGCGGCCAAGTCCAAATTTCGCCGACACCTGTGTTGGTTTTGTGGTGTTCATGATAATTTCCCGCAGAATCTTGCATTCGCAGAAAGGATCTTACGTGCGCCGTCTCGTTCTCAGCCTCCTTTTCCTTCCCCTTTGCGGTCTGGCACATGCCGAGCCGCTCCATGGCATCGCCATGCATGGGCAGGCGGCCCTTCCATCCGATTATACGCATTTCAACTACGTCAATCCGCAGGTGAAGAAGGGGGGCAAGATCGCCTATGGCGTGGTCGGAACCTTCGACAGCCTCAACCCTTTCGTTCTGAAGGGGATGCGCACGACGGCGCGCGGGATCTGGGATCCGGAATACGGCAACCTGTTCTACGAATCACTGATGAGCCGCACGAGCGACGAGCCGTTCTCGCTCTATGGTCTTCTCGCCGAAAGCGTCGAATGGGACGACGCGCGCAGCTTCATCCAGTTCAATCTCAATCCGAAGGCGCATTGGCATGACGGCCAGCCGGTCACTCCCGAAGACGTCATCTTCTCGTTCAACCTTCTGCAGGAGAAAGGCCGCCCGCCCTATAACCGGCGGCTCGACGTCGTCGAGAAGATGGAGAAGGTCGGAGATCACAGCGTCCGCTTCACCTTCAACGACAAGGCCAATCGCGAAACGCCGCTGATCATCGCTCTGTCCTCGCCGATCCTGCCGAAACACGCCACCAATCCGGACACGTTCGAGCAGACCTCGCTCGACATTCCCGTCGGTTCCGGTCCCTACAAGATCAAGTCGATCCGGCCGGGCGAAAAGATCGTCTACCAGCGGGACCCGAACTACTGGGGCAAGAATATCCCGGCGAAGGTCGGCTTCGACAATTACGACGAGATCTCCGTCACCTATTTCCTGCAGGACAGCACGCTGTTCGAGGCATTCAAAAAGGGCGACGTCGACGTCTATCCGGAAGGCGATTCCAGCCATTGGGCGCGGGCCTATGACTTCCCCGCCGCAACGAACGGAGACGTGATCAGGGAAACCTTCCAGCCCAGCACGCCCTCCGGCATGCTCGGCTTTGTCTTCAATACGCGACGGGCGATTTTCGCCGATCCGAAGGTGCGCGAGGCCCTGTCGCTCGCTTTCGATTTCGAGTGGATGAACAAGACCCTTTACGGCGGAGTGTTCAAGCGCACCCAGAGCTTCTGGCAGAACTCCGGGCTCGGCGCCTTCGGCAATGCCGCCGACGAGCGGGAGGTTGCGCTGCTCGGTCCGGCCAAGGACAGGCTCGACCCGGCCATCCTCGCCGGCAATTACAAGATGCCGGTGACGGACGGTTCGGGCGCCGACCGCAAGGTTCTGAAACAGTCCGTTGCGCTGCTCGGCGAGGCCGGTTTCACCATCAAGGGCGGGAAGATGGTGGACGCGGCCGGCAAGCCGCTTTCCTTCGAGGTGATGACCCAGAACGAGGGTCAGGAGAAGATGGCAATCGCCTACCAGCGGGCGCTTTCGCTGATCGGCGTCGACATGACGATCCGCACGGTCGACGACGCGCAATATCAGAGCCGGTCGAACAGCTACGACTATGACATGATCGTCAAGGCCTACACATCGTCGCTTTCTCCGGGAGCCGAGCAGGTCTATCGCTGGGATTCGTCGTCGCGCGATGCCCAGGGCACTTTCAACTATGCAGGGGCCGCCGATCCGGATATCGACCGCATGATCGACGCGCTCGTCAATGCCAGAAGCATGGAGGACTTCCAGGCCGCCGTCCGGGCTTATGACCGCCTGCTCGTCGCCGGCCACTACGTGGTACCGCTCTATCACATCGGCGAGCAATGGGTGGCGCACTGGAAGCACATCGCCCGGCCGGACAAGGTGCCGCTCTACGGCTATCAACTGCCGGTCTGGTGGGACGCGAGAGCCCAGTAACTGCGATCCCTGGCGATTGTTTCCGCGCCTGCCAGGTTGACAGCGCGACGACACGCCTTATGTGACCAGCCAGTCCGCACCAAAACGAAAGGCCGCACCATGGAACGCATCACCATCGACATCGTCTCTGACGTGGTGTGCCCTTGGTGCTATCTCGGAAAAGCCAGACTCGACCTCGCTATCGCCGAGGTGCAAGACGAGATCGGCATCGACGTCAACTGGCGGCCCTACCAGCTCAATCCGGACTACCCGCCGGAAGGCGTCGACCACCAGAAAGCGCTCGCAGCAAAGCTTGGCGGGAAAGACAACATGGACCGCGCCCACGAACAGCTGCGGCAACTCGGGGCCCAAGTCGGGATCGCCTTCGATTTCGGCGCCATCAAGATCGGTCCCAATACGCTCGACGCACACCGGCTCATCACATGGGCGGGAACGGAAGGTCGCGACGTGCAGGAGAGGGTTGTGGCGGCCCTTTTCAAGGCCAATTTCGAGGAAGGCCGCAATGTCGGCGATCTTGCCGTCCTGCTCGACATCGCCGAAGAGGCAGGCCTCGACCGCGCTGTGGTCAAGCGCCTGCTCGAAAGCGATGCCGACAAGGATGCGGTGCTTGACGAGATCGACGCGGCGCAGAAAGTGGGCGTCACCGGTGTCCCGTTCTTCATCTTCGACCAGCAGTATGCTCTGAGCGGCGCCCAGCCCGTGGAAGTGCTTGTGGAAGCCTTCAGGGACATCGCCCGGATGAAAGCCGAGGAACTCCGAAAACTGAATTGACGGGGACGCGGATCGCTCCTATGGACAGGATATTGATCCCTCCCAGGAATTTGGCCTGTGTCCTCCGACCTGCCCCTTAAAGGCGTACTTCTCGCCTTCGCCGCGTTTGCCGTCTATTCGGTAAGCGACGCCAGCGTCAAACTTATCCAGGGACAGATCAGTCCGCTGGAGTCCGCCTTTTTCGGCGCCTGCTTCGGGGTGCTGGCTATCCCCTTCCTGTTGAAACGCAATGACAGCTGGCGCGATGTCGTCACGACGACAAACCGCCCGCTGTGGTTTCTGCGCTTTGTTTCCGCCGGCATCGGCGCGATCGGCAGTGTCACCGCCTTCACCCATCTGTCGATGGCCGAGGCCTTCTGCCTGCTCTTTCTGCTGCCATCCTTCGTAACCATCATGTCGATTCCGATCCTCAAGGAGAAGGTCGGGATCAAGCGATGGAGCGCGGTGATCATCGGCTTCGTCGGCGTGCTCATCGTGCTTCGTCCGGGTTTCCGCGAACTGTCGATCGGCCACGTCGGCGCCGTCCTTGCAGGCCTGAGCGGCGCGCTGTCGATCATCATTTTCCGGCTACTCGGGCCATCCGAGAAGAACATCTCGCTCTATGGCGCCGGGCTGCTCGGCACCCTGGTGATTTGCGGCGCCGCCATGATCCCCGCTTTCGTGGTCCCTTCGGCCAGCCAGTGGCTCCTGCTCGCCGGCTACGGCATCCTCGGAGCGATGGGCAACATCCTCCTGATGTATGCCTCTTTCCACGCGCCGGCCGCTCTTGTCGGGCCGACCCAATACAGCCAGATGATCTGGGCGATCATCTTCGGCTACCTCGTCTTCGGCGATAAGGTAGACCTGCCGATGCTGCTCGGCATTGCCCTGATCATCGGTTCGGGCCTGCTCACGCTGGTGCGCGAACGCCAGCGCGGCGTGGCCCTGCCCCCAGCGGTCGCCGCCGATACGCAGGCCGCACTCGCAGCAAAACCAGAAGATGAAGACGACGCTACGGCTGACGAGCAAGCTCCGCCAGCTGCGTCATGACCATTCCGGCACCTGCCAGACGTTTGTCCGGCGTCGGAAGGTCGCGGGTGAGAAACACGCTCTGGTCGGGGCGGATTTTCGCCATGCTGCCTTGCTTGGCGATATAACCCACGAGAGCGGCCGGGTTGGGAAATTCCTTGTTGCGGAACTGCACGACGACACCCTTCGGCCCAGCCTCGAGCTTCTCGACATTGGCCTTGCGGCACAAGGCCTTGATGTAGACGACCTTGAGGAGATGCTGCACCTCGATCGGCATCGGCCCGAAGCGGTCGATCATCTCGGCGCCGAACCCATCGATCTCGTCGAGTTCGGTCCGTTCGCCAAGGCGGCGGTAAAGGCCAAGGCGCAGATGCAGGTCCGGGACATATTCATCGGGGATCATCACCGAGGTGCCCACCGAGATCTGCGGCGACCAGCCGGTATCCTGGAAATCATCGATCCCCTTAACCTCGGCGACCGCCTCCTCCAGCATGTGCTGGTATAGTTCGAAGCCGACTTCCTTGATATGGCCTGACTGCTCCTCGCCGAGCAGGTTACCGGCGCCACGAATGTCGAGATCGTGGCTGGCCAGCTGGAAGCCGGCGCCGAGCGTATCGAGCGATTGCAGCACCTTGAGGCGACGCTCCGCCGTCGTGGTCAGCACCTTGTTGACCGGCAGCGTCAGCAACGCGAAGGCGCGCACCTTGGAGCGACCGACACGGCCGCGCAACTGGTAGAGCTGGGCGAGCCCGAACATATCGGCACGATGCACGATCAGGGTGTTGGCGGTTGGAACGTCGAGACCGGATTCAACGATCGTGGTCGAAAGCAGCACATCATATCGCCCGTCGTAGAAGGCGTTCATGATGTCCTCGAGTTCGCCGGCCGCCATCTGCCCGTGGGCGACCGCGACCTTCAGTTCGGGCACGTCCGACTGCAGGAATGCCTGAATATCGGCGAGATCGGACAGGCGCGGGCAGACATAGAAGCTCTGGCCGCCGCGAAAATGCTCGCGCATCAGCGTCTCGCGGATCACCAGCGGGTCGAAAGGCGAGATGAAGGTACGGACCGCCATGCGGTCGACCGGAGGGGTCGTGATCAGAGAGAGTTCGCGCACGCCCGTCATCGCCAGTTGCAGGGTGCGCGGGATCGGGGTTGCCGAGAGCGTCAGCACGTGGACGTCCGACTTCAGCTCCTTCAGGCGTTCCTTGTGCTTGACGCCGAAATGCTGCTCCTCGTCGATGATCAGGAGGCCAAGATTGGCGAACTTGATACCCGCGCCGAGCAGCGCATGGGTGCCGACGACGATGTCGGTCTTGCCTTCGGCCACTTCCTTCTTGACGAGGTTGAGTTCCTTGCCGCCGACAAGGCGCGATGCCTGCTGGATGCGAACCGGCAGGCCCCGGAATCGCTCGGAAAAGGTCTTGAAATGCTGGCGGGCAAGCAGCGTCGTCGGCACGACCACGGCGACCTGGATGCCGTTCATGGCGGCGACGAACGCGGCCCGCAGCGCCACTTCGGTCTTGCCGAAGCCGACATCGCCGCAGATCAGCCGGTCCATCGGCCGGCCGGCGGCAAGATCGCCGCGCACCGCATCGATGGCGTTCAGCTGGTCCTCGGTCTCGTCATAGGGGAAGCGGGCGGCGAATTCGTCGTAAAGGCCTTCCTGGGTCGTCAAGACGGGCGCCATGCGGGTCAGCCGTTCTGCCGCGATCTTGATGAGCGCGTCGGCCATGTCGAGAAGCCGCTTCTTGAGCTTCGCCTTGCGCATCTGCCAGGCGCCGCCGCCGAGCCGATCGAGTTGCGCTTCGGTTCCCTCCGAACCGTAGCGCGACAAGAGATCGATGTTCTCGACCGGCAGGAAGAGCTTCGCGTCGTCGGCGTAGAGCAGTTCGAGGCAGGCATGGGGCGCACCCGCGGCCTCGATCGTCTTCAGACCGATGAAACGGCCTATGCCATGCTCGGCGTGAACGACGATTGCGCCCTCGTCCAGCCCCGCGACCTCGGAAATGAAATCGGACGCCCGCTTGCGGCGCTTGGAACGGCGGACCATGCGGTCACCGAGAATGTCCTGCTCGCCGACAATGACGAGTTCGCCCGCCTCGAATCCGCCCTCGAGACTGAGGACCGCAGCGGCGGCCTCGCCCTTCTTCAGTGCATCTAGTTCCTTCAGCGACGCGACCGGCTTCAGCTTTTCGAGACCGTGCTCGCTCAAAACCTGCAGCAGGCGGTCGAGGGATCCTTCCGACCAGCCGGAAATCACAACCTTCGCGCCGGCCGAACGTCTGTCGGCGACATATTTCACCGCCTGATCGAAGACATTGATCCGGCTGCCGTCGCCGGTATCGATGGCGTTCTTGGCCCAGCGAGGGCCGGAACGGGCCGCGATCTCGAATACGTTGCGCCCCTCCCCTTCGTGCTCGACAAAAGGCGTCAGGCGGAGCGGCTTTACCGCGTCGAGCGCGGAGGAAAACTCGGCCGCCCCGAGATAGAGACGTTCGGGCGGCACGGGCTTGTAGGGTGTCCCCTGGGCCAGATGCCCCTTGCCCGGCGTAGCCGAGTTCAGCCGAGCCTCGTAATAGTCGCGCACCAGCTTGGCGCGCTCCTCGGCCGCCTCGCGCACCGTATGGTCGGTGACGATCAGGAATCCGTCGAGATAGTCGAATACGGTGTTGAGGTGATCATGGAAGAGCGGCAGCCAGTGCTCCATGCCGGCATAGCGGCGGCCCTCGGATACCGCCGTATACAGGGCGTCGTCGCGGGTCGCCGCGCCGAAGAGCGAGAGATAGTTCTTGCGGAAGCGGCCGATCGTCTCCGGCGTCAGCGTGACTTCGCTCATCGGATTGAGATCGAGCGTGCGGGCCTGACCAATCGTGCGCTGGCTGGCCGGGTCGAAGGTGCGGATCGATTCCAGGGTGTCACCGAAGAAGTCGAGCCGCACGGGCTCTTCGGAACCCGGAACGAAGACATCGAGAATGCCGCCGCGCACGGCAAATTCGCCGACCTCCCGGACTGTCGCGACGCGTTCGAAACCGTTCTGCTCGAGGCGCGCGGCGATATCCTCCATGCGCACCTGATTTCCCGGGCGGGCGGAAAATGCCAGGCTCTCGATGACCTCAGAGGGTATCAGCTTCTGCAGCATGGCATTGACTGTCACCAGGACAATGCCGGCATGAGGCTTCTGGCGATGGGCGATCAAGCCACTCAGCGCCGTCAGGCGCCGCGCCGAGACGTCGGCGCTGGGCGAGACGCGGTCATAGGGAAGGCAGTCCCAGGCAGGCAGTGTCAGCACCGGTATTTCGGGCGCGGCAAATCCGAGCACCTGCTCGATATCGGCCAGACGCTGGCCATCGGACAGCACATAGGCGACGGGACGCCCCTGGCGCGCCAGTTCGGCGACGAGGAAGGCATCCATCCCGTCCGGTACACCGGCAAGGGTCAGCGCGGTCTGCGATTGCACTATTTTCTTGGCATCGAGCAGGGAAATCATTCGGTCTTTCCGAGGCCTTCCATGGTGACCGGAGAGAAATCCGGACGCAGGGCGGCGATACGTTGAAAGAGCGGCGTCTGGTGACGCGGCGGTATGGGCTCAGCACCGGTGATCCACTTGACGAGATCGTTGTCTTCCTCGGCCATGATCCGCTCGAGTTCGTCGAGGTCGGCATCGGAAAGGGCGGCGATTTCGGCCTCCGCGAACTGGCCGAGAACCAGGTCCATCTCGCGGATTCCACGGTGCCAGCAACGGAACAGGATGCGCCTGCGGCGCGGATCGAGATCGGCACTCGTGCGGGTCAATCCTGTCATTTAGGCATCCTTCCTGTTGATGCGCCTCTATAGCTCCTCGCATCCTGCTTGTCAGCCTTGCCAAGGGCGTATTTATCGTCGCATTTTGGCGCCCATCATGCGCCCGACACTTCTCGATCCCCTGTTCGCTCCCGTGGCCTCGCTCTCCGGCGTCGGGCCGAAGGTTGCCGGGCTGATTGCCGGTCTGCTCGGGCGCGAGGACGCCGACGACTGCCGGGTCATAGACCTGCTCTTCCTTGCGCCGCACCGGCTCATCGACCGGCGCAACCAGCCCGGTATCGCTCTTGCTCCTCAAGGGGCGATCGTCACCGTCACGGGCCGGGTCGACCGGCATCAACCCCCGCCGCGCGGAAAGAACAACCTGCCCTACCGCGTGTTTCTCCACGACGCGACCGGAGAACTGGCGCTCACCTTCTTCCACGCCAAGGGACAATGGCTCGAGAAGATGTTGCCGATCGACGAGACCGTCATGGTTTCCGGCAAGATCGACTGGTTCAACGGCCGTCCATCGATGGTGCATCCGGACTACATCGTCAAAGCGAGCGAAGCGGATGCCTTGCCACTGGTCGAGCCGGTCTATCCGCTGACGGCCGGTCTTTCGCCGAAGGTGCTGCGCAAGGCAATCGAGCACGCGCTGGAGCGCCTGCCGGACCTGCCAGAATGGATCGATCCGGCTCTCGTCACCCGACAGGGATTTGACGATCCAAGGGAAAGCCTCACGCGCCTGCATCATCCGCGCGATGAAACCGATGTCGACCCCCAGGCTCCGGCACGCAGGCGGCTCGCCTATGACGAGTTCCTTGCAGGTCAGGTATCGCTTGCCCTCGTGCGCCAACGGCTGCGCAAGGTCGCGGGGACGCCTGTCCATTCGACGGGGGTATTGAGCGCCAAGATCCTTGGCGCCCTGCCCTTCACGCCGACACGCGGCCAGACGGAAGCGATCGCCGATATCCTCAAGGACATGAGCGGCGAGACCCGCATGCTGCGCCTGCTCCAGGGCGATGTCGGGGCCGGCAAGACGCTGGTCGCTCTGCTGGCCATGGCGGCGGCCGTGGAAAGCGGCGGTCAGGCCGTGCTGATGGCGCCGACGGAGATTCTCGCCCGTCAGCACAACATCACGATTTCCCGCCTCGCCGCCGAAGCCGGCATTTCGGTCGAGGTTCTGACCGGGCGCACCAAGGGTCGGGAACGCGAGGCGATCCTGCAACGCATCGCTTCCGGAGAGGCGCAGATCATCATCGGCACGCATGCTCTGTTTCAGGATACGGTGAATTATCACAATCTCCTGCTGGCGGTCGTGGACGAGCAGCACCGTTTCGGCGTCCACCAGCGGCTGCGGCTGACCGCGAAGGGGATCTCGCCGCACATGCTGGTGATGACAGCGACCCCCATCCCGCGCACGCTCGTGCTCGCCGCCTTCGGCGATCTCGACGTGTCCAAACTGACCGAGAAGCCGGCCGGGAGAAAGCCGATCCACACAGTCACCGTACCGACGGAGCGCACGGACGAAATCGTGGAACGGCTGAGGGCAGCAATCGCCGATAGCAAGAAGGCCTACTGGATCTGCCCGCTCGTGGAGGAGTCCGATCTCTCCGACCTGATGTCGGCGGAGGAAAGGCACGCCCTCCTCAAGCAGGCCCTCGGCCCGAATATCGGGCTCGTGCACGGGCGCATGAGCGGTCCGGAGAAGGACGCAGCAATGATGGCGTTCAAGAACGGCGAGACGCGTCTGCTCGTGGCGACCACGGTGGTCGAGGTCGGGGTCGACGTTCCGGATGCCACGATCATGGTCATCGAGCACGCGGAACGCTTCGGACTGGCGCAGCTGCACCAGTTGCGCGGGCGCGTCGGGCGCGGCGCCGACGCGTCCAGCTGCATCCTGCTCTACAAGGGGCCGTTGGGCGAGACCGGCCATGCGCGGCTCTCCATCCTGCGCGAAAGCGAAGACGGCTTCCTGATCGCCGAGGAAGATCTGAGACTGCGCGGCGAAGGCGAGCTCTTGGGAACACGGCAATCGGGAACGCCGGGCTTCCGGATTGCCAGCCTCGAGGCGCATGGCGATCTTCTCGATATCGCCCACAAGGATGCGGCATACATATTGGAGCGGGACCCGGATCTGGTCTCGGAACGGGGCCGGGCCCTGCGCGTCCTGCTTTATCTGCACCGCCGCGACGAGGCGATCCGCTTCCTGAGGGCCGGCTAGACGGAGCTCAGGGCTGCCACAGCGGGAAAGCGTTGCTGCCGTCCCTCGGCTGGTAGTCCGGCATCACCAATCCGCCCGAAATCAGCAGTTTCGCAGCCTCTTCCGGCGTCATTTCCAGCAATTTGATGCGGTCGCGCGGAACGAACATCAGGAAGCCGGCGGTCGGAACCGGGGTCGGGGGCATGAACACCGCCACCATCTCAGCCCCCGCCTCGTTCAAGCGGGCTGCGATTTCGCCCTTGGCATCGGTGGCGATAAAGACGAGAGCCCACATTCCCGGGCTCGGGAATTCGATCAGCCCTACCTTCTTGAATGAGGACGACTGGTCCTTGAGCACGGATTCGAAGATCTGCTTCAGGCTCTTGTAGAGCGTGCGCACCAGCGGCATGCGATGCAGGATCGACTCGCCGAAACCGACGATCGAGCGGCCGATCAGGTTCTTTCCGAGGAAACCGATCATGGTGATGATGATCACCGCGATCAGCAGGCCAAAACCTGGAACGGCGAATTTCAGATAGCTTTCGGGATTGTATCGCGTCGGAATATAGGGTTTCACCCAGCTGTCCGCCCAACGGATGAAGGACAAGGTCAGCCATATGGTGATGGCCACGGGCGCACAGATGATCAGGCCTGTGAGGAAATTGTTCCTGAGACGCGTCGCCAGCGAGATTCTCTCTGGGATGTCGTTCATTCGCCCGCCGTTATGTTGCGTTGCCGTAAAAACCCGGATGGAACGCGACAATGCCGGATGGCACGGAGCCCTGCAAGGGCAAGACAAGGAAATATTCCGGCGGCACATCGGCCACCTTGAGGGCCGGATCGGCGGCGGCAAAGCCGAACCGGTTGTAATAGCCCGGATCACCGACGAGCACGCAACCTTGCGCGCCGAGCGCCCTCAGCCTTTCCATCCCCTCGTGGATCAAAGCCGATCCGATCCCCTGCTTCTGCCGGTCGGGCCGCACCGAGATCGGCCCCAACCCGTACCAGCCTGCCTCTCCGCCCGAGAGCGTCACCGGCGAAAAGGCGACATGGCCGACGACGCGCCCGTCCTCCTCGGCCACGAGCGAAATCGTCAGCGCCCCTGCCCGGCGCAGACGTTCGATCATCTGCGGCTCGGTCTGATCGCTATAGGTCTTGCCCGCAAACGCCGCCCCCGTAGTCGCGCCGATCTCGGCTTCGTCGCCGGGCCGTTCCGGCCGTATCCTCACTCGACCGTTACCGACTTCGCCAGATTGCGCGGCTGGTCGACGTCGGTGCCCATGAACACGGCCGTGTGATAGGCGAGCAACTGGATCGGAAGCGCGAAGACGATGGGCGCGATGATTTCAGCCATATTCGGCAGCACGATCGTGGCCATGGTCGGCAGCTTGGAGGCCGCAGCCCCCTTCTCGTCGGTGACGAAGATGATCCGGCCGCCGCGGGCCGCGACCTCCTGCATGTTGGAAACGGTCTTGTCGAAGAAGCGGTCATGGGGCGCGATGACGATGACCGGCATGGTCTCGTCGATCAGCGCAATCGGGCCGTGCTTCAATTCGCCCGCTGCATAGCCTTCTGCGTGGATGTAGGAGATTTCCTTGAGCTTGAGNNTGGATGTAGGAGATTTCCTTGAGCTTCAGCGCTCCTTCGAGCGCAAGTGGATAGCTCGTGCCGCGACCGAGGTAGAGTACGTCCTTGAACTTCGACAGTTCGCGGGCGAGACTTTCCATCTGCGGCTGTATATCGTTCAGCACCTTGCTCATGATGCGCGGCATCTCGGCCAGGCTCTTCACCAGCTGCCTTTCCTCGTCTGCCGAGATCGTTCCGCGCGCCTTGCCGGCGGCGATCGCAAGCGATGCAAGAACCGCAAGCTGGCACGTGAAGGCCTTGGTCGAGGCCACCCCGATCTCCGGGCCGGCCAAGATCGGGAAGACCGCATCGGCTTCCCGCGCGATCGTCGATTCCTTGACATTGACGATGGCGCCGATCTTCAGGCCTTCCTGCTTGCAGTAGCGCAGCGAGGCGAGCGTATCGGCGGTTTCACCGGATTGCGAAATGAAGAGTGCCGCCTGATCCCTGGAGAGCGGCATTTCGCGATAACGGAACTCCGAGGCGACGTCGATCTCGACCGGAAGGCGCGCATAGCGCTCGAACCAGTATTTCCCAATAAGGCCAGAGAGATAGGCCGTTCCGCAAGCCGAGACCGCAAGGCCGGAAAGTGCCTTGAAGTCGATACCGGTCTCGTCCACCTTGACCGTCTGGGAGTGGAAATCGATGTAATGCGAGAGAGCGTGGGAAATGACCTCCGGCTGCTCGTAGATTTCCTTTTCCATGAAGTGGCGGTGATTGCCCTTGTCCACCACGAAGGCGGTGGCCTGCGAAATCTGATGCTCTCGCTCGACGGGCTTGCCCGAGAAATCCATGATTTCCGCGCTCTCGCGGTGGATGATCGCGCAGTCGCCATCGACGAGATAGACAATGTCGTTGGTGAAGGGGGCAAGCGCGATGGCATCGGAACCCAGGAACATCTCGCCCTTGCCGAAACCGATGGCGAGCGGCGGCCCGAAGCGCGCGGCCATGATCGCGTCCGGATCGTTCTCGAACATCACGACCAGAGCATAGGCGCCGGTGATATGGTTGAGCATGGCCAGCATGGCGGCACGGTTGTCATAGCCCTGACGCCGGTATTTGGCGATCAGCTGCGCGACAATCTCGGTGTCCGTCTGAGTGGTGAAGTGGGCACCGTCCCTAGTCAGTTCGTCCCGCAGCTCGGAGAAATTCTCGATGATGCCATTATGGACGACGGCGACGCCCTCGACGAAGTGCGGATGCGCGTTGATCTCGTTGGGTACGCCATGGGTTGCCCACCGGGTGTGGGCGATGCCGATCGTTCCGCCCAGCGGGTCTTCGGCGAGCTTCTTTTCCAGATTGAAGAGCTTACCCTCGGCACGCCGGCGGCCCATCACACCGTTGTCGATCGTCGCAACGCCGGCGGAATCATAACCGCGGTATTCGAGGCGCTTCAAAGCGTCCACGAGGCGTTCCGCGACCGGCTGGTTACCGACTATTCCGACAATGCCGCACATAAAGTTCTCCGTCTGGTTTCACAAGCGAACGCCAGTCCTAATGATTTTCGAAAATTCCGCAATCGCGAGATCGGTCACATTCGATTTCGCCGCGTTACGCAGAAGTCAGGCCTTGGACTTCTTCGCCGCCTTGATGGCGAGATTGCGCTCGCGGATGGCTTTTGCCCTTTCGGGCTTCACCACCTGATGGGCGCGGCCGAGGGCAAGAGCATCAGCCGGCACGTCCTCGGTGATCACGCTTCCAGAGGCGACATAGGCACCGTCTCCGACCGTGACCGGAGCGACCAGGGAGGTATTGGAGCCGATGAAGGCGTGCTCGCCGATCCGCGTCACGAACTTGTTGACACCGTCATAGTTGCAGGTGATCGTCCCGGCTCCGATATTGCTTCCGGCGCCGACGAAGGCATCGCCGATATAGGTCAGGTGATTGACCTTGGCGCCCGCACCGATTTCGGCCTTCTTGATCTCGCAGAAATTGCCGACCTTGGAGCCTTCGGCGAGGTTGGCGCCGGGCCTCAGCCGCGCAAACGGGCCGACGGTCGCACCAGTGGCCACATGGGCGCCCTCCACATGCGAAAAAGCATGGATGATGGCGCCTCCCTCCACCGTCACGCCAGGACCGAAAACGACGTTCGGCTCGATGACGGCGTCCTGGCCAATCTTCGTGTCATGGGACAGGAATACGGTTTCCGGCGCGATCATGGTGACGCCGGAAATCATCAGTTCGTTGCGTCTGCGCTCCTGCCAGAGCCGCTCGATCTGGGCAAGCTCGGCGCGGTTATTGCAGCCGGTCAGTTCTTCTTCCGGCGCATCGACCGCCACGGTCCTGCCGCCGAGCGAACGGGCAATCTCGACGAGATCGGTCAGATAATACTCGCCCTTCGCATTCACGTTGCCGATCCGCCCGAGCAGATCGAGCGCCTTTTGCCCATTGATCGCCATGAGCCCGCTGTTGCACCAGTTGATGGCGCGCTCGGCGTCGTTGGCATCCTTTTCCTCCCGGATCGCGACGAGTTCACCGTTCTCGACCAGCAGACGCCCATAGCCTGTGGGATTGCCGGTGTGGAAACCGATGACCGCGATGTCGTTGCCGGCGGCGAGCGCCTCGCGCGCCGCCCGAAGCGGCGCTTCGGTGATCAGCGGCACATCGCCATAGGCGACCAGGATCTCATCATATCCGCGCGCGATCGCCTCTCGCGCCGCCAGCACGGCATGTCCGGTGCCGAGTCGTTCCCTCTGGACATAGGAGGCGATCTTCAGCCCTTCGAGCCCCGCGGCCTTCTCGACCGCCTCGGCATCGCGGCCAACGACCAGCGCCACGTCGGAAATTCCGGTTTGCGCGACGGTCTCCATGACATGGGAGATCATCGGCCGGCCGGCGACGGGATGAAGCACTTTCGTCATCGAGGACTTCATGCGGGTGCTATCGCCAGCGGCGAGGATGACGGCGAGACAACTGCGTGCCATGAAATTCTCCGGAAATGCGTCTTGTCTCAGCAATCCCTAGACGTCGCGGCGGAGGGCCGCAAGACGGAAAATCTCCGGAGGTTACGGGGACCTAGTTTACATTGTCGACGACGAATGTGGCGCGGGCCCGCTCGCGACCGACCTGGATGACCTTTTCCATCGCAAGGCGCGCCATCGCAGGATCGCGGGCAACGATGGCGTCGACGATAGCCATGTGGGAAGCGCTGACTTCAGCGGCGCGGTGGCCGTCGGGCGAGCCCGAGGACATCCTGAAGACGCCGAACAGCGCCGCCTCGATCAGGCTGCCCAGGGTGTGCATGAACGGATTGCCGGACGCAGTCGCAAGCGCCAGATGGAAGCGCAGGTCCGCGTAGGCAAGGCTCTCGATCGTGTGCTTCGGATTGCCCAAGGCCTCGGCAAGCCGCTTGAGTTCGGCGATCTGTTGCAGGCTCGCCCTTTCGGCAGCGAGCGCTGCCGCCGCCGGTTCAAGCGCCTGGCGGATATCATAGAGATTAAGGAGGAACTCCTCGCTGACACCCGCCTCGAAATGCCAAGTGAGGATATCGCCGTCGAACATGTTCCAGAATTGCCGCTCGGTCACCCGTGTGCCGATGCGTGCCTTCGGGACCACAAGGCCCTTCGCGGCCAAGGTTTTCATCGCCTCACGCAGCACGGTGCGGGAGACCTGAAAGCGCTTGGCGAGTTCTGAGTCGCCCGGAAGAATGCTGCCGACTGGAAATGCGCCTGATACGATAGCCCGGCCGATCTCCTCAACGACCTGCCTGTGACTCGTGAAATTCCTCCTGACAGGCGCCACGGCGAGTGGCATTTCATTGGGCAAGCGACATTCTCCTCTCGCGGGCTAGCTGCCGGTCTTTCGCGACAGAGCCAGAATTCCTTTTTGCAGAAGGATAAACGCAAACAACAGAAAGCCTATTAGGATTTTAGTCCACCAACTAGAGAGTGTGCCGTCGAAGGTGATGTAAGTCTGGATCAACCCTTGGATCAGGATTCCGATGAACGTCCCGGCGACGAAACCGGAGCCGCCGGTGAGCAACGTGCCGCCGATGACCACGGCGGCGATCGCATCAAGCTCGATACCGACGGCCGACAGCGAATAGCCGGCCGACGTATACAACGAAAAGACTATGCCCGAGAGGCCGGCGAGGAAGCCGGAAAAGGCATAGATCAAGATCGTCGTGCGCCCGACCGCTACCCCCATCAGCCGAGCCGTGGCGGCGCCGCCGCCGAGTGCATAGACATTGGCGCCGAATCGGGTGCGCTGGGCGATTACCGCGCCGACGATGAAAATGACGATCATCAACCCGCCGATCAAACTGAAGCGTCCGCCATCCGGCATCCGGTAATAGGCGCTCTTCAGCACCTTGTAGAACGGATGGGTGATCGGAATGCTGTCGATCGACAGCACAAAGGCCATGCCCCGCGCCAGAAACATACCGGCGAGCGTGACGATGAAGGCCGGCATTTCGAGGAGGTGAATCATCGCGCCCATCGCCGTGCCAAAAGCGGTGGTGATCGCCAGCAGCAGCGCGAAGGCTGCCAGCGGATGAATTTCGGTTGATTGCAGGATGACCGCCAGGAAAACGCCGGAAAAGGCGATCACCGCTCCAATCGACAGATCAATGCCGCCCGACAGGATGACAAAGGTCATGCCGACCGCCGCAATGCCGAGGAAGGCGTTGTCGGTCAAAAGGTTGGAGAGAACCCGAAACGACAGGATCGCCGGATACTGCAGCGCGCAGCCGGCATAGGCGAGAAGAAAGATCACCACGGTCGCCAGAAGCGGAAGATATCGCGAATTCATGTGGATCATTCTCCGGCACCTGTCGTTGATCGGCGGAACAAGACGCCAAGCGCCGGCAGCGCCGGCGACTGGACGATCAGGATGATCACGATGATCGCCGCCTTGATGATCAGATTGAACTCGGGCGGAAAGCCGGAGAGCAGGATGCCGGTGTTGATCGACTGGATGATCAGTGCGCCGAGCAGTGAACCTGCGATGGTGAAACGGCCGCCGAGCAGGGAATTGCCGCCCACGACGACGGCGAGGATCGCATCGAGCTCCAGCCAGAGGCCGGCGTTGTTGGCATCGGCGCCCTTGATGTCGGCGGCGACGATCAGGCCGGCGATCGCAGCTGCAAGGCCGCAGACGATGTAAACGGCAACAAGCAGCACCGGGGTGCGCACGCCTGACAGCGTGCTGGCGCGGCGGTTGATACCGACCGCCTCGACCAGAAGCCCGAGCGCCGTGCCGCGCACCAGAACGGCGACGGCCAACGCAAACAGAACCCAGATCACCACCGGCATCGGCAAGCCGAGGAGCGAACCGCTGCCGATGAATATCAGGCCGGGATCGGTGAAAGTGAGGATGGCGCCCTCGGTGATCAGCTGAGCGATGCCGCGCCCGGCGACCATCAGCACCAGCGTGGCGATGATTGGCTGGATGTTCAGCACCGAGACCAGCAAGCCGTTCCAGATGCCGCAGGCAAGCCCAACCAAAAGGGCGGCTCCCACGGCAAACAGCATCGAATGGCCGCCGGCGACAGTAGCCGCGGCAACCGCGCCGCAGATGGCGATCACCGCGCCGACCGACAGGTCTATGCCCTTGGTGGCGATCACCAGGGTCATGCCGGTCGCCAGCAACGCCACCGGCGCGCCGCGGTTCAAGACGTCGATGAGGCTGCCGTAGAGCCGGCCGTTCTGCACGCCGATGTCGAAGAATCCGGGAAAGGCCAGGACGTTGAGCAGCAGGATGATCGAAAGCGCGATCAGCTGCGGCATCGCGCGGCGCAGGCGCGCATGGAGGGCGAGCGTCATGGGTTTGGCCTCCCGGGCGATTGCGATGCGATGGCGTCGACGATGGCGGCCGTCGAAATCTCGTCGCCTGTCAGTTCGGCGACATGGGCACGGTCGCGCAGCACGATGACGCGCGAACTGTAAGCGACCAGTTCCTCGAGTTCCGACGAGATCACCAGCAGCGACAGGCCGCGGGCGCAGAGATCCTCGATCAACCGGATGATTTCGGCATGCGCACCGACATCGATGCCGCGTGTCGGCTCGTCGAGGATGAGGAAGTCCGGATTGGTCGCCAGCCAGCGGGCGAGCAACACCTTTTGCTGGTTGCCGCCGGACAATTGCCGCACCGGCTTTTCGCTGTCGCTGGTGCGGATATCGAGCGCCTTGATGTAGTGATCGGCTAGAGCAATCTGTTCGGCCAACGGCAGCGGCCGCGACCATCCACGGCGCGCCTGCAGCGCCAGCGCGATGTTCTCGCGCACCGACAGGTCGCCGACAATGCCGTCGGTTTTGCGGTCCTCCGGGCAGAAGGCGAATTTCTGGCGGATGGCGTCGCGCGGCGAGGCAATCCGCACCACCTTGCCATCAACCTCAAGCGTGCCGCTGTCGGCCGGATGGACACCGAACAGGGTTTCCGCCGTTTCAGTGCGCCCGGAACCGAGCAGGCCGGCCATGCCGACCACCTCGCCGGACCTGATGTCGAGATCGAAAGGCTGGATATGGCCGCGCCGGCCATAGCCGCGGAAGCGCAGGCGCCCCGGCGCGCTGTCGTGCGCGGAGTGGCGGGGGGCGGCTTCGACCGCCTCGAGTTCGCGGCCCAGCATCATTGAAACCAGCTGCTTGCGGTCAAGACCTGCGGTCTCGGCAGTGCCGACCCGCCGTCCATTGCGCAATACGGTAATGCGGTCGGCGATCTCGTAGACCTGGTCGAGGAAATGGGTGATGAAGATAATGCCGAGCCCGCGGGCCTTCAGGTCGTGCAGGATGCGAAACAGCATGGCGACTTCGGCGGTGTCGAGGCTGGCGGTCGGCTCGTCGAGGATCAGCACCTTGCCGGAGATATCGACGGCGCGGGCGATGGCCACCACCTGCTGGATGGCGACAGAATAGCGCGAAAGCTCGGCCGTCACGTCGATATCGACGCCATAGCCGTCGAGCAGGGCGCGGGCGTTGCGGTTCATGGTCGATACGTCGGTAAGCCCGAAGCGACGCGGTTGGCGGCCGAGATACAGATTTTCGGCGACCGTCAGGTTTTCCAGCAGATTGACCTCCTGGTAGACGGTGCCGATGCCGAGCGCCTGAGCGGTATTGGTGTCCCTGGGATCGATATCGACGCCGTTCAGCAGCAGCCTGCCGCTATCACGGCGGTAGGCGCCCGTCATACATTTGACCAGCGTCGATTTGCCGGCACCGTTTTCGCCGAGCAGGGCATGAATTTCGCCGCGCTTCAGAGAAAAATCGACCGCGTCGAGCGCCACCGCGCCGGGGAAATACTTGCAGAAGCCCGAGGCGCTCAGGATATTTTCGGTGTTTGTGATGGTTTCCGTCATGGCGGCACTTGCATCCGAGAGAGGGGCTGCCTGCAGCCGGCACCGGTCACGAGATCGCGCCGACGGCAGGCGTGTCCAGTCCGCATTCGCCGGCCAACGCATGCCGGCAAGGATCGGATCGGCTGACTGTCCTAGTAGCCGAGCCCCTTCTTTTCCTCGTAGACCTTCTTCGGATCGTCGGCCTGGGTGTAGAGCTTCGATTCCGTCTGTATCCACTTCGGCGGCATGGTGCCGTCCTTGAGGAAGGCCTCGAGCGCGTCGAAGGCCGGGCCCGCCATATTCGGCGTCAGCTCGACGGTGGCATTGGCTTCGCCATCGGCCATGGCGAGAAAGATATCCGGCACGGCATCGATCGAGACGACGAGGATATCGGTGCCGGGCTTGAGGCCGGCTTCCTTGATCGCCTGGATGGCGCCGACGGCCATGTCGTCGTTATGGGCATAGAGTGCACAGATGTTCTTGCCGCCGTCCTCCGCCTTCAGGAAGCTCTCCATCACTTCCTTGCCCTTGGTGCGGGTGAAGTCGCCGGTCTGGCTGCGGATGATCTTCAGGTTGGCGTGGCCCGCGATGCCTTCCTCAAACCCCTTCTTGCGGTCGATCGCCGGCGAGGAACCGGTGGTCCCCTGCAGCTCGACGACGTTGCAGGGCTTGTCGCCGACCGTCTTGACCAGCCATTCGCCGGCAACCTTGCCTTCATGCACCAGGTCCGAGGTGACTGCGGTCATGTAGAGCTCCTTGTCCGCGTCGACCATGCGATCAAGCAGGATTACGGGAATCTTGGCTTCCTTGGCTTCCTCCAGCACGTCGTCCCAACCGGTGGCCACCACCGGAGCGACCAGGATTCCGTCCACGCCTTGCGCGATGAAGGAGCGCAGTGCCTTGATCTGGTTTTCCTGTTTCTGCTGGGCATCGGCGAATTTCAGATCGATACCGCGCTTTTCGGCCTGCTGCTTGGTCAGCGTGGTCTCGGCGGCGCGCCAGCCGGATTCCGAGCCGATCTGCGAAAAACCGATGACCAGGCCGGCCGCGGAGGCGGAACCGAACATGCAGCCAGCAAGCATCGTCGCACCGGCCAAAGCTTCCAAAATTTTCATGATTTCCTCCCAAAAACCGTCACTCCCCGTGACAGAAATCATTAATCATATTGTAATACTTTTGTAAACGCAGGCTGCGACATTCTGACGCGAAAAATGAAAAGGGCGCCTTTTGGCGCCCTCGCTAGTTCGGTTGAAACTGGCGTACCAGCTTATTGCGGCAGCTTGTCGTCAACGCCGGCGATGTAGAAGTTCATGCCGAGCAGCGTGCCGTCGTCGGCCTTTTCGCCGTCCTTAAGCCAGACCGAGCCGTCCTGCTTGTTGATCGGGCCGGTGAACGGATGCAGTTCACCCGATTCGATCTTCGCCTGGGTGGCTTCGGCCATCGCCTTCACGTCGTCGGGCATATTGGTGTAGGGCGCCATGGTGAGGATGCCGTCCTTCAGGCCATCCCAAATCTGCTCCGACTTCCAGGTGCCGTCGAGAAGCGCATTGACGCGCTTGACGTAATAGGCGCCCCAGGTGTCGACGATCGCGGTCAGCTGGGTGTTCGGGCCGGCGGCGATCATGTCGGAAGCCTGGCCGAAGGCCTTGATACCACGTTCGGCCGCCACCTGCATCGGGGCGGTGGTGTCGGTGTGCTGGGTCAGGATATCGACACCCTGGTCGATCAACGCCTTGGCGGCATCAGCTTCCTTGCCCGGGTCGAACCAGGTGTTGGCCCAGATGACCTTGACCTTGAAGTCCGGATTGACGGACTGGGCGCCGTGGACGAACGAGTTGATGCCCATCACGACTTCCGGGATCGGGAAGGAGGCGATGTAACCGGCTACGCCCTTGGTCGACATCTTGGCGGCAATCTGCCCCTGGATGTAGCGGCCTTCATAGAAGCGCGAGTTGTAGGTGGCGACATTGGCAGCCGACTTGTAGCCGGTCGCGTGCTCAAACTTCACGTCCGGGAATTTTTCGGCAACCTTGATGGTGGCATCCATGAAGCCGAAGGACGTGGTGAAGATCAGAGCGCAGCCGGAGCGGGCCATGCGCTCGATCGCGCGTTCGGCATCCGGGCCTTCCGGCACGTTTTCGAGGAAGGCGGTTTCGATCTTGTCGCCCAACTCCTTTTCGAGCCTCTGGCGGCCGATGTCATGCGCCTGTGTCCAGCCGCCATCAGTCTTCGATCCGACATAGACGAAGCAGATCTTCTTCTTGTCCTCGGCCTGGGCCGCGCTACCGATCGAGAAGACCAGCGCCGCCGTGGCGGCGAGTGCGAGAGCTAGTTTTTTCATTGTGACCCCTTTTGGTTTGAAGGTTTTTGGAAATGCTGTCCTTTGGACTGTTATCTGTCAGGCACGAAGGCTTTGCCGAGGGACGCCGGCGTGTTGATCAGCGTCGTGCGGCGATTATGGGAAATGATGATCAGGACGACAATAGTCGCCGCATAGGGTAGCGCCGAGAGGAATTGCGACGGTATCCCCACACCCATGGCCTGGGCATGCAGCTGCCCGATGGACACCGCACCGAACAGATAGCCGCCAGCCAGCACCCGCCATGGCCGCCACGAGGCGAAAACCACGAGCGCGAGCGCGATCCAGCCGCGTCCGGCCGTCATATTCTCCACCCATTGCGGCGTATAGATCAGCGACAGCTGCGCACCCGCCAGTCCGGCGCAGGCTCCGCCGAAAAGCACGGCGAGATAGCGCGTGCGGATAACGTGGATGCCGAGCGCATGGGCTGAGCCATGATTGTCCCCGATGGCGCGCACCTTCAACCCGGCGCGGCTCCGGAACAGGAACCAGTTTACCCCGACGACGAGCGCCAGCGACATGTAGAAAATGATGTCCTGCCGGAAGAGCACCGGACCAAGGAAGGGAATATCCGACAGAAACGGGACGGCGATCGGCTGCAGCTTGATGCCGGGCGCGCCGACGAAGCTCTCGCCCAGCATGCCGGATGCGCCGAGACCCAGCAATGTCAGGGCAAGGCCGGTCGCAACCTGGTTGGCGACAAGCGTAAGTGTCAGGAAACCAAACAGCAGCGAGAACAGGCCGCCGCACAGGATGCCTGCCACGACGCCGACATAGGGCGAGCCCGTCAGTTGCGTGGCGGCAAAAGCACCGACCGCCCCCATGATCATCATGCCCTCGACGCCGAGGTTCAGCACCCCTGCCCGCTCCGTCACCAGTTCGCCGAGCGCGGCGATGACGAGCGGGGTGGCTGCGGTAATGACCGTCAGGAGGATCGCTTCCACAATCATTTCGCGCCTCCGTCGATCAGGTTCCTTGCCCGGTCAAGGACGAGGCGGACCTTGTAGTGGATCAGGGTATCGCAGGAGAGCACGAAAAACAGCAGCAACCCCTGGAAGACGCGGGTAACCTTGTCGGAAACACCGATCGAAAGCTGGGCCGCCTCGCCGCCGAGATAGGTCAGCGCAAGCACCAGTCCGGAGGCGATGATGCCAAGCGGATTGAGCCGTCCGAGGAAGGCGACGATGATCGCGGTGAAGCCGTAGCCAGGAGAAATGACAGGCTGCAGATGCCCGATCGAGCCCGACACCTCGGCGATCCCGGCAAAACCAGCCAAGGCGCCGGACAGAAGCATCGAGAACCAGATCATCCGCCGCGACGAGAAACCCGCAAAACGCCCTGCCCTTGCCGACTGGCCAAGGACCGTCACCTCGAAGCCCTTGAGCGTGAAGCGCATCATGAACCAGATCAGGAATGCGGCCACGATCGCGAAGACAAACGACCAATGGGCGCGTCCGGATGCCTCCATGATCGGCGGCAGCACCGCCTCCGGGGCGAACGTGCGGGTTTCGGGAAAATTCATGCCCTGCGGGTTGCGCCAGGGTCCGCGCACGAGCCAGTCCAGGAACAGCTGCGCTATATAGACCAGCATGAGGCTCGTCAGAATTTCGTTCGTATTGAAATGCGCTTTCAAAAGCGCGACGACGCCGGCATAGAGCGCGCCGCCAACTGCTCCCATTACCAGCATGAGCGGCAGGACCAGCGGCGAATGCCATTCGAAGAACACTACCGGCAGAATGGATCCGGCGATCGCGCCGATGATGAACTGGCCCTCTGCACCGATATTCCAGTTGTTGGAGCGGTAGCAGACAGAGAGACCGACGCCGATGAGGATCAGCGGTCCGGCCTTGATCGCAAGTTCGTGCAGCGACCACACCTCCAGCAGCGGCTCGACGAAGAAACTGTAAAGCGCGTCGACCGGATCCTTGCCCAGAAGCCAGAACATTATCCCGCCGAAGACGACAGTCAGCAGCATGGCCAGTAAGGGCGAAAGGAAGGAGAAAAGCGTGGAGCCGCCGGGACGTTTTTCGAGTTCAATGCGCATAGGCGGGCTCTGCCTCGGTTTGCTTTTCGTGCAGTCCCCCCATCAGAAGGCCTATCTTTTCCCGGGTCATCGTGGTTGCCGGAGACGGCTCGGAAAGGCGCCCTTCGGATATGACGGCAATATCCGTCGCCACCTCGAAGATTTCGTCGAGATCCTGGCTGATCACGAGCACCGCCGAACCGTCGCGCGCGAGGTCAATGAGGGACTGGCGGATGCGGCTTGCCGCGCCGGCGTCGACGCCCCAGGTCGGCTGGTTGACGACAAGAACCGCCGGCTGGCGGTCGAGTTCGCGCCCGACGATGAATTTCTGCAGGTTGCCTCCCGAAAGCGAACCAGCGAGCGGATCGTCGCCGCTCTTGCGCACATCCATCGCCTCCGAAATACGGCTGGCGGCGGCTTTGACGGTCGACTGGCGAATGATTCCGAGAAACCCGCCGGCGAGGAACGCCTTGCGATCGGACTCATGGCGCGCAAGGACGAGATTGGCGGAAAGGGTCATGTCCGAAACGGCCCCATGACCATGCCTCTCCTCAGGCACAAACCCGGCGCCCAGAAGGCGACGTTCGTTGATGACGAGGCGTCCGACCGGATTGTTGCGGATCTTGACGGCGTCATTCGAGGCAACGGGATATTCCCCCGACAGCGCGTCGAAAAGCTCGCTCTGGCCATTGCCGGCGACGCCCGCGATCGCCAGAACCTGCCCGGCCCGCACCTTGAGCGCAACGCCCTTGAGCGCGACCGCAAACGGCGTCCTGGCTGGAACAGACAGATCCGTCACTTCCAATTGTACAGCACCATCATCCTTGCGCGTGATATTGCTGACCGAGGCGACGTCGCTCCCGACCATCATGCGCGCGAGCGATGCCGGGGTCTCCAGCCTGGGATCGCATTCACCGGTCACCTTGCCGTGACGAAGGACGGTGGCGCGGTCGCAGATGCGCTGAACCTCTTCCAGCCTGTGGCTGATATAGAGGACCGAGCGCCCTTCGGATTTCAGCTTCGCGAGGGTCTCGAACAGCCGGTCGGCTTCCTGCGGCGTCAGAACCGATGTCGGTTCGTCGAGGATGATGACCTTCGGATTTTGCAGGAGCGCGCGCACGATCTCAATGCGCTGCCGCTCACCGACGGAGAGGTCCGCGACATGGGCGTCAGGGTCGAGCGGAAGACCGTAGGCCGTGGAAAGCTCGGCCGCCTTCTGTGCGATCGCCGCGATGGGAATGCCTGCATCGAGCGACAGCGCAATGTTTTCGGCGACCGTCAGCGCCTCGAATAGCGAGAAATGCTGGAAGACCATGCCGATGCCGAGGCGGCGGGCTGCAGCGGGCGACGCGATCGTGACCGGCGCGCCCTGCCATAGGATCTCGCCCGATGTCGGGGCCAGGACGCCAAACAGCATCTTCACCAGCGTCGACTTGCCGGCGCCATTTTCTCCGAGAAGGGCGTGGATCTCTCCCGGCCTTATATCGAAATCGATGCCGGCGCAGGCCGCAAAGCCTCCGAACAGCTTCGTCAAACCGCGAACCGCCAGAAGGCTGCCGGTTCGCGATGTGTCAATTTCCGTCACGCGGCCCCCTCTTTTCATCATCGGAGCCCCCGGCCTTTTTCAGGTCTCGTTCAGGGGATCAGCAAAGTCGTTCCGGTTGTTTTTCTGTTTTCCAGATCCGTATGGGCGCGTGCTACTTCCGCCAGCGGATAGGTCTGGTTGATATTGATACGCACTTTGTTGCTCCGCACAATATCAAACAGGGAATTTGCACAGGCGACAAGTTCGGCGCGCGTCGCGATATAAGCAAAGAGCGACGGCCTCGTCGCATAGAGCGAACCTTTCTGCGCGAGCAGCCCCATATCGAACGTATCGACCGGACCGGAAGACTGGCCGAAAAGTACCCACATGCCGCGCGGTTTCAGGCAGTCCAGCGAGTGCGGGAAGGTGTCCTTGCCGATGGAGTCGTAGACGACATCCACACGCTTGCCGCCTGTAAGCTCCTTGACCCTCTCGACGAAATTTTCCTCGCTGTAGTTGATGACGTGATCATAGCCGTGATCAAGGGCCAACTTGACCTTCTCGGCCGAGCCGGCCGTGCCGATCACCGTCGCTCCGAGCGCCTTCGCCCACTGCCCGGCGATCAGGCCGACGCCGCCGGCGGCGGCATGGAACAGCAGCACCGTTTCCGGGCCGACCTTATAGGTCCGGTTCAGGAGATATTCCGCCGTCATGCCCTTCAGCATCATCGCGGCGGCCGTTTCGAGGCTGATCTCATCCGGCACCTTGACGAGATAGCGCGTCTCGACATTGCGCTCGACACTGTAAGCACCGTCGGCGCCAGCATAGGCAACCCGATCACCGACCCTGAAGTCGGTCACGCCGGGGCCGACGGAGATCACGGTTCCCGCGGCTTCCTTACCCGTAATGAAAGGCAATCCGTTCGGTGCCTTGTACTGCCCGGTGCGGAAATAAACGTCGATGAAATTGAGGCCGATGGCGGCATGGCGGATCTGGACCTCGCCTTCGCCGGGTGCGGCAAGTTCGATCTCCTCGTAGCGGAGCACCTCCGGTCCGCCGTGTTCGCGGATGAGGATTGCGTGGGTTTTTGCCATGATCGAGCCTCCTATCTCTTTCGCCCGAGAGCGGGAAAAAACTGCAGCACCGCACCGATGCAATAAAGGTAGATCCCGGTGGCCACGAAGGAAACGACCAGCCACGGCGGCGTGTGGAAATGGAGGAGCAGCGCATAGCCTCCAAGGCCACACCAGGCCAGGAAAATCACGATGTTCAAGGTTCGCAACCGCCGGACCCTAACCGGGTGGAGAAAATGGATCGGCAGGAAGGTCAGCGCCACGGACACAACCACCACGGCGAGCGCGGTCGTGGCCGACGCATCGATGACGAAGAGCGTGAAGACGATCATGTTCCAGACCACGGGAAAGCCGGAGAAGAAGTATTCCTCCGTCTTCATTCCCATGTCGGCATAGTAGATCGCGCTCGAGACGACGATCATTCCGGCGGCGACGAAGGACCAGGGCTCACCGATCATGCCGCTCTGATAGAGCGCGAAGGCCGGCAGCAGGACATAGGTGACGTAGTCGATGATGTTGTCGAGCGTATCTCCGGACCAATGGGGCAGCACTTCCTTGACCCGCACCTTGCGGGCGATCGGGCCATCAATGCCGTCGACCAGAAGTGCCAGGCCGAGCCACCAGAACATGTCGACGAACCGGCGTTCGGCGGCGGCGACAACCCCGAGAAAAGCGAGGAATGAACCGGAGGCAGTCAGGATATGTACGGAGAAGGCGCGAATTTCGGCATAAGGCACACGCCGATAGTTGAAAATCTTCATGCTCAGACACAATCCCCTCATCGCCTTGACCTTCGGGTATCCGACGAATCGGAGCGATTTGCAACGGCGCAAAAGCGCGGAGACGATTTTTCGGCACCGCATCTGGCGGCCATTCCTATTGCCGACTGCGCCGATTCAGCCCATGGATTTGCGCGAGCGAACGCCCTAGATTAAGCGAAGCAGAAAACGGAATGCTGTCATGAAGAACTTCGAAATTGCAGTGGTCGGTGCGGGGCTGGCCGGCTCCATTGCCGCCCTCGCGCTCGCCCGGGAAGGCCGTTCGGTTGCGCTGGTGGCGCCAACGCGCCATTTGGTCGACCAGCGCACGACGGCCCTGATGGACCAGTCCATCGGTTTCATGGAAAGCCTCGGGCTCTGGGAGGAGATCCGCCCGTCCGCGGCAGCGCTCTCGACCATGCAGATCATCGACGGAACGAAGAGGCTGCTGCGCGCGCCCGTCGTTGCCTTCAGGAGTGCGGAAATCGGGCTTGATGCCTTCGGATACAATATCCCGAACGAAGCCTTGATTGCGGTGCTCGAAAAGGCGGTTGCCGCCGAAGACAACATCACCTGCATTGCCGCAGCCGCAAGCACGATCGACGTCGGCAGGGATGGCATTTCGATTACTCTCGACAGTGGCAAACTGATCAACGCCGATTTCGTCATCGGCGCAGACGGGCGCAAATCGAAGACGCGCGAAAGCGCGGGCGTCGGGGTGAGAACCTGGTCCTATCCGCAGACGGCAGTCGTCCTGAACTTCTCCCACACCCTGCCGCACCGCAATGTCTCGACCGAATTTCACGGAGAATCCGGTCCTTTCACCCAGGTGCCGCTGCCGGGAATGCGCTCGAGCCTCGTCTGGGTGGTGGAACCGAAGGAGGCCAAGCGCTTGCTGGCGCTTTCCACCGAAGAATTGAGCCGGGAAGTAGAGACCCGGATGCAATCGATGCTCGGCAAGGTGACAGTCGAGGACGGAGTACAGGCCTGGCCGCTTTCCGGCATGACCGCATCGCGATTCGGCAAAGGACGCGCGGCCTTCATCGGCGAGGCGGCGCACGCCTTTCCGCCGATCGGCGCCCAGGGGCTCAATCTCAGCCTGCGCGACGTGATGGCCCTGATCGAGATCCTGTGCGCCCAGGCGGACCGGCCGATCCATCCGGACGCCGGTGACGAGTTCGACCGCCGCCGCCGCGTTGACGTGGTCAGCCGCACGGCAAGCGTCGACATCCTCAACCGCTCGCTGCTGTCCGGATTCCTGCCAATCCAGATGATGCGTGCCGCCGGTTTGCACCTGCTCTCCGGCTTTGCGCCGCTTCGCAATCTGGTCATGCGGGAAGGCGTCGAGCCGGGGCGCGGCTTCGGCGCCCTGCCCTCATTCCTCAAGGAAAAACTGAGGCCTAAGGGAAGAGGTCCGGCGGCAGCAGGCCGGTCGTGATCGCATAGAGCAGCCCCGAGACGGTGAGAACCGAGAGCACGGTGGTGATCAGGATCGTCGCCGAGGCACGTTCCTGCCAGACGCCATATTGCTGGCCGATGACGAAAACATTGGTCGCCGTCGGCAGCGAGGCGAGCAGCACCGCCGTATAGATCCAGAGCGGATCGAAATTGCCGGCAAGCCCGAGCACGACATAGACGAGCAGCGGGTGGAGCAGCAGCTTGATCGGCACGATATAGCCGATCTCGGCCGGGATGCGCTTCAGGGGCCGGAGCGCCAATGTCACCCCCATGGCAAAGAGTGCGCAAGGGGCGGCCGCCTGGGCGAGATAATCGATCAACCTCTGCAGCGCCAGCGGCGCCTCGAAGGAAAAGGCAGCCGCAACGAAGCCGATCGCAGTTGCAATGATGAAAGGGTGATAGACGATCTTGCGGACGACATCGAGCGCGACCGCCGCACGGGGCCGCTCATCGCCTCCGGCAAAGGCCATCAGCGCCGGGGCGGCCATGAAATGGGCCGCGTTCTCGAAGCAGAAGATCAGTGCCACCGGCACGGCGGCGGCCTCACCGAAAGCCAGCAGCGCCAGGCCCGGCCCCATATAGCCGATATTGCCATAGGCACCGGCCAGCGCCTGGATCGTGCAGTCAGCAATCGAATTGCGGCGGATAAACCGGCCGACCAGGAACACCAGCAGAAAGATCGTGTAGGTCGCAGCCAGGGCGGCGGCGATGAAATCGATCCGGGTCAGTTCGGCGAGCGGGGTGCGCGAGACGAGCTTGAAGAACAGCGCCGGCAACGAGACATAGATGACGAAGAAGTTCAGCCAGCCGAGCGCGCTGGCAGGCTGCTTGCTCAAGCGTCCCGAGATGTAGCCGATCAGGATCAGCCCGAAGAACGGAAGTACGAGTGCGACTATGTCTGCCATGCGTTCGGCTCAAACCCCTTCGACCGCAGGGCACCCGACGCCCGGCAGCTTCAGGCCTTAGCCGATTTGCGACAGGATTGGAAAGGTCTGTTGGAACCAGATCGCGAGATTACTGACATATCCGAAGATGAATGCAAGGCCGGTCAGGATCAGCAGGACACCCATGGCCTTCTCCACGAGGCCAAGGTGACGACGGAATCTCCCGAGGAAGCGCATGAAGGCGCCGGAAAAGGCAGCCGCGATCCAGAAGGGAACGGCGAGACCGAGTGAGTAAATGGCGAGCAGCAGGGCTCCGTCGCCCACCGTCTCGCGAGCCGCGGCAACTCCCAGGATCGCGCCTAGCACCGGCCCGATGCACGGCGTCCAACCGAAGGCGAAGGCAAGGCCCATGACATAGGCGCCGGTAAGCGTCGCGGGCTTGCCGCTTCCCTGGAAGCGCATTTCGCCAGACAGCAGGCCGATGCGGAAGACGCCGAGGAAATTCAGCCCCATGACGATGATGATAAGGCCGCCGATCTTTGCCAGCAGGTCGATATGCTGGCGCAACAGCCCACCGATGGTGGAAGCCCCTGCCCCGAGCGCTACGAAGACGGTCGCAAAGCCGAGCGTGAAGGCGATTGCCGCGAACATGACCGCGCGCCGGGCGCCGGCGCCAGCATTTTTTTCTCCCTCACCGCGGAACTGCTCGACGGATATCCCGGCCATGTAGCAGAGATAGGGCGGCACGAGCGGCAATACGCAGGGCGACAGAAACGAAAGCGCGCCCGCCAGAAGCGCGGTGAGGAAGGAAATATCGGCAATCGACACAAATGGTCTCCGGTCTTGTCCAGTGCGGCCCTTCCTAACGCCGGAGCGCCTCACTTGCCAATCACCTTTCCGCGCGCTGCGGCAATTGGGCCATTTCCCCTCTTTCGGCGCGATTTTTCGGGTTGACCGGAGGGGGTCACCTGCATATGTTCCGCGCACTTCCAGGGGAGCCGATTTGCTCTTCGACGGGAGCGCGTAGCTCAGCCGGTAGAGCAACTGACTTTTAATCAGTAGGTCCAGGGTTCGAATCCCTGCGCGCTCACCACATATTCCACCCAGATTCTTGTGGTTCTTCAAGCGTGGAAACGTATAGCGGCTCCGGTATACGCCTGGAACGTTGCCTGTGCTAAAGCCCTCCAGCTTGTTGTTTTTTCCCCTCGGTGCTATTGAGAATGCAGGGCCCGGTAACTCGGATTCGGCATGGTTACACTGCCGTCGGGAGTGGCTATGCGGTATCTGGCGAGCATTCTTCTAATGCAATTGGCGATCTGCGCGTTCTCCTTCGCTGCGCACGCGGAAGAGAAACCGGTGATTGCGGTGGCCAATTTCGATTTTGTCAATACTTCGGGAGAGCCGAGGGACCAGTCGAGAGAGCATCAGGAACGGCTCGGCGAATTTTCTGCGTATTTGCGCCAACAACTGACTGAAGGTGGGTCGGCGATTGCGTCGCTATCGTGCCAATCTTCACAATGCACAGCCACAGATCCGGGCTTTGAGGCACTTTCCACGATGGCCAAACAATCCGGAGCAAGCTATCTCGTGATCGGCATCATCAGGAAAACAAGTACCCTGATCGGATGGGTCGAATATTCCGTTCTCAACGTTGAAGACAATCGATCCGTTTGCGGCGATTTGATCACCTATCGGGGCGACACCGCCGAATCCTGGAGGCGTGCGGCTCGCTTTCTTGCCGCGCAGATCGCCAGCCGATGCGGCTTTGAAGCGGACAGAAATTGACCTGCGGCGGGCGCGGGACGCTCACGACCTGACGGTTTTCATGTTCATGCGGACAGTCTGCGCGGCACTCACCGGGACCCAGCCCGACAATGGTATTGCCGGGTCTTGAACTAGCCGATGAGACTCTTGGCGAGGACTTTCATCCAGCCGTCGCCGCGCCGGACAGTGAAGCGGGGAAGCAGCAGCATGTCGCCGCCCGCGCGAGCGCGCCCGCGCGCAATCGTTGTCGCGTTCGAATATCCCGCTTCTTCCACCATTGTCCGAACAGCGGCATTGCAACCGCCATGCGGATAACAGAAGGCCTCTACCGCACGACCGGTCATGTCCTCGAGTTCACGACGCGCATCGCCGATCTGACGGCGCGCTTCGTCGGGAGCAAGGGCCGGTAGCCGTGGATGATCGAGCGTGTGGGAGCCGACTTCGTGGCCGAGCGCTGCCCACTCCCTGAGTTCGGCCTTGGACATGCAGGGCGAATGCGGAATTCCGTTGGCCGTATCCCAGATATTCGAGCCGCCGATCTGCCGGGAAACGAAATAGTTGGTCGCGGTGAACCCCAATGCCTGGAGCACCGGCAGGGCATTCTTGTGGACGTTGCGGTAGCCGTCATCGAAGGTGATGCCGATGACTTTTCCACTCCTCTCGCCGCGCAGATAGGGCAAAAGGTCCCGCATGGACAGGCCCTGGTATCCGAGCCGTTTCAGCCACAGCATGTGTCGTTCGAAGGCAGCGGGCTCGACCGTGAGACTGCGGGACGGGCTGCCGCGCGGCGACGGAATCCCGATTTGATGGTACATGAGGATCGGAATGGATGCCTTTGTCATGGCGCGTCAGGCAGTTGGCCCCCGGCGATCGGGGGTACTCCCTGCTCCTCGATGAAAGCCCCGCGCCACCCTGTGGCTTTCGCCAGTCTCGACCTGATCGAGATTTTCATCCGGTAGACCGGGCGCAGCCCTTCACGCTTCAATTTGGCAAGCAAACCCAGGTTCTTTGGCAGCGTCGTGCCCCCCAATGCGGGAGAAATCTCGGAAATGGCGCCCGGCACAACGGATCGTGGAACGACCCCTGTCACCCACGGCATTTGCAGGAGGGTATCGACCGGACGATCAATCCGCTCGGTAGCCCTGAGAAGCTGGATCGCAGTTGTCCGACTGACGAGTTGAGCCACCATGCCCAGACCCACGCAGACGGGCTCGATCAACGATACACCGTCAACTTCCGCTATGACACGACCGCGCTCTCGTCCCTCGCGGAACGGAAAGCGGATGAAACCGGCTGTTCCGATGTGGCTCAGTCCCAAAGCCAAGCTGGAAGCGAAGGACGCCGTCGGCGCGGCGTCGTCTTCCATGATCAATGCGGCTTCCAGATTTCGGTCCAGAATCGTCTGCCATGCCTTGCGATGCGAGAGGAAGCACGCCACTTCGTTCCGGCTGAGCGCAAACGGATAGATCGGCCTGTGCAGCCGCGGGCTGTAGAATGACGCCACATCGGTATCGCATAGTGCACGGCCGTCGACGGCATCGACGATACTCGCGTCGAGTGGAAGCGATGCCAGCAGGTGATCGACATGCGCCCGTCTTTTCTCGGCCCGCGTCAGATGAATGATGAGCGCTTCGACACTCATTCAGTTCGCCCACGCAGAATTCTTGCCGGTGAATAATGCTTTTCTCAACGCCCCGCCCCGTACTCAAATAGAGACACCCTCGCCGGAGTGCTCAACTAGCCAATTTTTTGGGGGATGTAAGAACCATTTTTGGGTCTAATAATTTATTTCAATTTCCAGTGGCTTCGATGACAGGTATTTCATGTCGCTGGAAAGACTTTTTCAGCTTTCTGCGTCTAATATCACTCAGATAATGGGCACGGCACAGGATTTTACCACGGATAACACTGTTTCCTGGCGCCGGTATTTGTTCCATATTATTTTCTACTAATTTATATAAAGAAACGCGGAAATATTTCCGGGCGCGAGAAATTGTGCCTCAGTGATTTCAGCGCTCGAACTCTGCGCGAGTGGCGTTTTCGGGAGCCGTGTCTATCCCTGCCGGTGGATTGCTGTCGTGGCCGGGTATTCACGTGGGCAAGTCCTCGGGAAAATCCCCCGCAGAACCGACGTCGGCAAGATTGCCGGTCTTGTTTCTGCCGTCCGGCGATTTTGCCGCCGACGCGAATTACCAATAATTCACTTCTGTTTCAAAGCGATGTGTGGGAACGTGCCATTCCTGCGCCTCGCCCCTCCCGACGAGGAGTATTCCGGTCGTGCCAAATCTGAAAACTTGATCCTGGTCAATAACTCGGGGCTGGAATCGTTCGATAAGCTTATCTGCAAGATAAAACACACAATGGATTTGACATGAGCAGCGCCGGCGAAAAACCTGAGACTCCTGACGTCAACACTGAATCTGGCGAACTCGCGGCGCTGTTGGCGTCCTCGCGCAAGCGCGGCGGCGGCTCGCGCTGGCTCTGGCGACTGCTCGGCATCGGCGTTCTGGTCGCCGCCGGCGCCGGCTACTGGGTCTACAGCGGCCAGGCAACGACCTATAGCTATACGACTTCAGCCGCCAAGAAGGGCGATCTCACTGTGGTCGTCACAGCCACCGGCTCGGTCGAGCCGACAGTCAGCGTCGACGTATCCAGCGAGCAGTCGGGAACCATTCGCGAGGTTCTGGCCGATTACAACAGCACGGTGAAGAAGGGCGAAGTCGTTGCCCGGCTCGACACCGCCAAGCTCGAGGCCGACGTCAAGAGTTCGGAAGCCAAGCTGCTTTCTGCAAAGGCAGCCGTTTCCAAGGCGGGCGCCGATATGAAGTCGGCAAAGGCGTCCTTTGACCGGCTGGCGGCTCTCGTTAAGAACCGGGTGTCCACCGAGCAGGATCTGGTTGCTGCCGAATATACTTACGAAGCATCGGTCGCGACCAAGGAAAGCGCCGAGGCAAACGTACTTGCGGCCGAGGCCGACCTTGATCTGGCGAAAGTCAATCTTGCCAAGGCAACAATTGTCTCGCCAATCGACGGGATCGTCCTGTCCCGCAATGTCGATCCAGGCGCCACCGTCGCCGCTTCGCTTGAGGCACCGACCCTCTTTACCATCGCGGGCGACCTCAAGCAGATGGAGCTGCAGGTCGATATCGATGAAGCCGATGTCGGCCAGGTCGACGTCGGCCAGCAGGCGACGTTCACGGTCGACGCCTTTCCCGACATGCGCTTTCCCGCCGAGATCACTTCGATCCGCTATGCATCGGAAACGATCAACGACGTTGTCACCTATATGGGGATTCTTGCTGTCAAGAACGACGAGATGCTCCTGCGCCAGGGCATGACCGCTACCGCCGATATCACGGTGCAGTCCATCAAGGGCGCATTGCTTATTTCGAATGCCGCCCTGAGGTATTCGCCGCCGGGCACAGCGGTCAAAACTGGCGGCGGAAGCGGCGTCTTCAGCATGTTCCGGCCGCCACGCTCAGGCTCGATCACGGCACCGGAACCCGCCGGCACTGAACGAACGGTCTGGGTGATGCGCGACGGCGTTCCGACCGCAGTCAATATCGAGATCGGCTCGAGTGACGGCCAGAATACGGTCGTCACGAAGGGTGAGATCTCCGAAGGCGATCTGATGATTACCGACGCCACGGAAAAGAACGGCTGAGGGTGGAGAATGACAAGCCCTCCCCTCATCGAGTTCAAGAAGGTCTCCAAGGTCTACGGCCAAGGTGAAGCGGCGATCCATGCGCTCGACGGCGTCGACCTCGTCATCGAGAAGCACGAATTCGTCGCGATCATGGGGCCGTCCGGCTCCGGAAAGTCCACGGCAATGAACATCCTCGGTTGTCTCGACGTTCCGAGTTCCGGCGAGTATCTGTTCCAAGGCATCAGAACCTCGCAGCTCGACCGCGGTCAGCACACGCTCCTGCGCCGCTACATGCTCGGCTTCGTGTTCCAGGGCTTCAACCTGCTGGCGCGGACGTCCGCGCTTGAAAACGTGGAATTGCCACTCGTTTACCGTGGGATGGAGGCCGGCGAGAGACGCAAGCTCGCGGAGGTCGCCCTCGCCCAGGTAGGACTGACCGGACGCGAACACCACACGACGCAGGAACTCTCCGGCGGCCAGCAGCAACGCGTGGCCATCGCGCGTGCCATCGTTACCAGCCCGGCGGTCCTCCTGGCCGACGAACCGACCGGCAACCTCGACACCCGGACCAGCAAGGAGATCATGGAACTGATCACCGGGCTCAATCGAAATCACGGCATCACAGTCATCATGGTCACCCATGAAGAGGACATCGCGTCCTATGCGACGCGCAACCTGCGCTTCGTCGACGGACACCTCGATCACGACAGCAAGAACGGCGAGGTCCGCGCCAATGTTTTATGAAACCATCAAGCTCGCCCTCAGAGCCATCAGCCGCAACATGCTGCGCTCCTTCCTCACCGTGCTCGGCGTGGTGATCGGGGTTGCGGCGGTGATTGCCATGGTGACGATCGGCAACGGCACGACCGCGCAGGTGACGGCGGAGATCTCGAAGCTCGGCACCAATCTGTTGTTCGTGAGGCCCGGCCAGTTCGGACCCGGACGCGCCAGCACGGACGCCAAGAAGTTCACGCTTCGCGATGTCGACGCGATCGAGGAACAGATCAATGGCCTCCAGGCCGTCGCCCCGGTCAACCAATCGAGCGCGACGGTCATCTATGGCGGCGAAAACCATTCCACAAGCGTCGTGGGCACCAACGGCGATTATCTCACCGCCATGGACTGGGACCTGGCAAGCGGACGCACGTTCCTCGCTTCGGAAGAGCGCGGTGGACAGTCCGTCTGCATCCTCGGGGAAACCTTGCGCAAGGAACTCTTCGGCTCAACGCCGGCGCTCGATCAACAGATCCGGGTTGGCAGCGTCTCCTGCGACGTCATCGGCGTCCTCGCAAAGAAGGGACAGAGCAGCATAGGCAGCGACCAGGACGATATCGTCGTCATGCCGCTCAAGGTGCATCAGCGCCGCATCACCGGGTCCAGCGAAGTCTCAAGCATCACGCTGTCGGCGCGCGACGGCGTCTCCACCCAGAAAGTCCAGGCCGATGTGGAGCGGTTGCTGCGCGAGCGTCGGAAGATCATCGCCGGGCGCGAGGACGACTTCTCCGTCAACGACATGACGCAGATGGCCTCGACGCTGACCGGGACCACGACCCTGATGACCGGACTGCTCGGCGCGGTCGCAGCGGTCAGCCTGCTCGTCGGCGGCATCGGTATCATGAACATCATGCTGGTTTCTGTCACCGAGCGGACGCGCGAGATCGGCATCCGGCTTGCAATCGGAGCGCTGGAGCAGCAGGTGCTGATGCAGTTCCTGGTGGAGGCAGTCACGCTCTCGGTGGCCGGCGGTATCGTCGGCATCGTGCTCGGCCTCGGCCTTGCCTATGCCGGCGTCACGCTGATGAACGTACCCTTCGTCTCCAGCCCTTCGGTCATCGTCCTCGCCTTCGCCTTTTCGGCGGCGATCGGCATGGTCTTCGGCTATTTCCCGGCCCGTCGGGCGGCCCAACTCAACCCCATCGAGGCGCTGAGGCACGAATAGGGCGGCGGACCGCCCTATTCTTCATCTGATCCGGCCTCAAAGTGCGGGCAGGACCGGACGCTCGGCAAGCGCCTTCTCGATGACAGCGACGACGCGGGCGCGATGGTCGCCGGAGAGCGGCAGGCGCGGTTCGCGGACACGGTCGTTGGAGGTAATGGCCAGAACCTCGGCGAGCTTGATCTGCTGAACCAGGAAGGTCGAGACGTCGAGATCGAGCAGGGGGCGGAACCAGCGATAGATGGCGCGCGCTTCGTCCAGCCGGCCAGCCTTCACGAGCTTGTAGATCGCGACCGTTTCCTTCGGGAAGGCTACCACAAGACCGGCGACCCAGCCGTCGGCGCCCATCAGCAGGCTTTCAAGCGCCAGATTGTCGACACCCGTGAAGACGTCGAAGCGGTTGCCGAAGGCATTGAAGACCTCGGTGACGCGGCGAACATCGTCGGTCGATTCCTTCATGGCGACGACAAGGTCGTTCCTGGCCAGTTCCTCGAACATCGGAATGGTGACGTCGACGCCATAGGCCACGGGATTATTGTAGACCATGACCGGACGCTCGCCAGCCGCGGCGATGGCCTGGATATGGTTCAGCGTTTCGGCCGGCGCGGACTTGTAGGGAACGCCAGGCAGGATCATGAAGCCATCGGCGCCTGCCTTGGTTGCAGCAACCGCTGACGCAGCACCGCGGCGCGTCGCGCTTTCGCAGACGGTCATCAGCACCGGCTTGCCGGCGGCGACCGATTTCGCCACCTTCAGGATCTCGATCTTCTCGTCCGCATCGAGCGTCATATTCTCGCCGAGCGAGCCGCAGACGATCATGCCGTCGACGCCCGCCTCGAACTGAAGCGCGAAGCAGCGCTCCATTTCGGCGAGATCGAGTGCGCCGTCATCCTTGAATTTCGTTGTTACTGCCGGAAATACACCCTGCCACATAGGAAGCTCCTTCTCTGATATATCAGCAGACCTTGCCATTCTAGATGCGACATGTCAATATCTGATATATCAGAAAGGAATGCGCATGACGAAACAAGCAGGATCGCAAAGCCATCTCGCCTATCTCGCGCTCGAGCGGGAAATCGTCACGCTGAAACTGGCGCCCGGCGCGCGGGTTACGGAGAAAGAGTTGATCGATCTTGCCGGTCACGGGCGGACACCGGTGCGCGAGGCGATCCAGAAGCTTGAATGGCAGGGCCTGATCGAGGTGAGGCCGCGCGTCGGCCTGCAGGTCTCCGAGATCCACGCGGAAGACCATCAGGAGATCATGGCGGTCAGGCACAGGCTTGAACCCCTCGCAGCAGCCCTCGCCGCCGAGCACGCTGACGAGGAGCAGCGCGCTGCCCTCATGCAATGCGCGAAGGCAATGACGGCGGCTGCAATCGACGGCGATTTCGAGGGCTTTCTGTCGTCCGACAAGCAGTTCGACGAGATTCTCGAGGACGCCTGCCCCAACCGCTTCCTGATCGCGGCGCTGGCGCCGCTCCAGACCCATTCCCGCCGCCTGTGGTTTGCGCGGGCAACGCCGGAAAAGATGGACCGCTCGGTTTCTCACCATGTCAGCGTGATACGGGCGATCCAGAAGGGCGACGCGCAAGAGGCGCAATCGGCCATGGAAGCGCTGATCGGACATCTGACTGCTGCCTGAACTCTTTCTGTTCGAGGGAGCCCAGAAACACAAACGCCCGGTCAATGGCCGGGCGTTGTTAATATCTGTTCTGTACCGAATTAACCGACGAAGGCGCGCTCGATCACGAATTCGGCCGGCATGCTGTTGGCGCCTTCGGTCAGTCCCGCCTTTTCAAGCAGGGCCTTGGTATCCTTGATCATGGCGGTCGAACCGCAGATCATGCCGCGATCGACCGCCGGATCGAGCGGCGGGACGCCGAGATCGTCAAAGAGCTTGCCACTTTCCATGAGATCCGTGATGCGGCCCTTATGGGGATAGTCCTCACGAGTCACCGTGGCGTAGTGCCTCAATTTGTCGCCGACGATCTCGCTCAGCATTTCGTCATTCCTGATTTCATCCATGAGGTCGAAGCCGTATTTCAGCTCCGCCACTTCCCGGCAGGTGTGGGTGAGGATCACTTCCTCGAACTTCTCGTAGGTCTCGGGATCGCGGATCAGGCTTGCAAAAGGCGCAATCCCGGTTCCGGTCGAGAACATGTAGAGCCGCTTGCCGGGCGTGAGCGCGTCGAGAACCAAGGTTCCCGTCGGCTTCTTGCGCATCAGCACCTTGTCGCCCGGCTGGATGCGCTGGAGATGCTGGGTCAGCGGACCGTTCGGCACCTTGATGGAGAAGAATTCGAGTTCCTCGTCCCAGGAGGGGCTGGCAATCGAATAGGCGCGGTAGATCGGCTTGCCGTCAACCACCAGCCCGATCATCGCGAATTCGCCGGAGCGGAAGCGGAATCCGGCCGGCCGGGTCATCCTGAAGCGGAAGAGCCGGTCGGTGTAATGGGTCACGCCGAGTACCGTTTCGGCGTAGACGCCCTCGGGCACGATCATTTCCGCAGCTTCGGTCTTGGCTGGAGCATTCATGCGTTGTCGGTTCCTGTCTCGTATCGCTGTCGTCGCGTTCGCCGGGCATATACCTCATGGAGCGGCTTTGGAAAACCGGGCAATACGCCACGGTACACTTCGGCGCTTGCCATGGGAATGCCCGACACGAAGGGCCGGCTCCTTGACCTCCGTCAAATCACCGCAAAGAATATGCTATTTTGCCGATATCTCACCTGGCCGGAGTTGCGTGCCGGCGCCAGCTGAAGCCGCCGAGATCTACAGATGCACGCGCCGCCGGCTGGTAGTGGAGGTCTATGGCGGGCAGTTTGCGGTCCTCGAGACGCTTCAGCGCCACCTCGTTGGTCACCGCGAAGCTGTCGATGCCGGTCCGGAGCATCAAGGGGATCTGGTCAATCAGGACGTCGCCGACCGCGCGAAGCTCGCACGCAAACCCAAGCCGTCCGCGCAAAAGCGAGGCATGGGAAAAGGCGCGGCCGTCGTTGAACGCGGGAAATGCCAGGGCCACGAGCGCCACCCTATCGAGATAGGTCTGCAATTTCGTCACGTCATCGCCGGGCGCAATCAGTACCCCGAAACCGATCTCATTGCTGTCGCTGACAACGCCGAGAAAAGTGTCGAGGCCAAGAATAGCACGCTCGCCCTCTCCCGCCTTGCGCTCTTCGGTTTCGATGACCCAGGGATCGTTGCCCACGAACCCGGCTTCCTTCCAAATTCTCGTCATGCAATTTTCCTCAGGCGGCTTCCGCCGCTTCGCCGTAGAGCGCTGCCTTGAACGGTTGCGGACCCACGCGGCGATAGGCGGCCAGGAAGGTTTCCGCGGGGTCCAGCCGCAGGCCAAGATAGGTATCGACAATGGTTTCCACGGCATCCGTCACCCGCTCCGGCTCGAAACCGCGACCGATGATCTCGCCTATCGACGAATTCTCGTCGCCGGAGCCGCCGAGCGTGATCTGGTAGAGTTCGGCGCCCTTCTTCTCGACGCCCAGAAGACCGATGTGGCCGACATGGTGATGCCCGCAGGCATTGATGCAGCCGGAAATCTTGATCTTCAGTTCGCCGATCTCGGCCTGACGCTCCGGTGAAGCGAAGCGCAGGGAGATTTCCTGCGCCAGCGGGATCGAGCGGGCATTGGCAAGGGCGCAGTAGTCAAGTCCGGGGCAGGCAATGATGTCTGTGATCAGCCCGGCATTGGCGGTGGCAAGACCGGCCTCGGCAAGCGCTTCATGGACGGCTTGAAGATCGGCAAGCGCCACATGCGGCAGGATGAGGTTCTGCTCGTGACTGACGCGGATCTCATCGAAAGCGTAGCGCTCGGCGATGTCGGCGACAGCGTCCATCTGCTGGTCGCTGGCATCGCCCGGAATTCCACCGATGGGCTTCAACGAGATCGTCACCATTGCGTAGTCCGGGTGCTTGTGGGGGGCGACATTCTGGCTCGCCCACGAAGCGAAGGCGGGATCGATCCTTTTCGCGCGGGCAAGAGCTTCCCATCCCTCCGGGCGCTCAGACAGCGAAGGTGGGGCGAAATAGGTTTCGATCGTGCGGATATCGGCTTCCGGCAGCTTCAGTTCGCTGTTGCGGATGGCGTCAAATTCCGCCTCGACCTGACGGCTCAGTTCCTCAACGCCCGTTTCATGTACCAGAATCTTGATGCGCGCCTTGTATTTGTTGTCGCGGCGGCCATGGAGATTGTAGACGCGAACGATCGCGGTCACATAGGAAAGCAGATCCTCCTCAGGCAGAAAGTCCATGATCTTCTTGGCGATCAGGGGTGTGCGCCCCTGCCCTCCGCCGACATAGACGGCAAAGCCAAGCGCGCCGGCTTCGTTCTTCTTCAGGTGCAGACCGATATCGTGGACCTGGATCGCGGCGCGGTCGCGCGGCGCGCCTGTGACGGCAATCTTGAACTTGCGCGGCAGGAAAGAAAACTCCGGATGGACGGAGGACCACTGGCGCAGGATTTCGGCGTAAGGGCGCGGATCGGCAACCTCGTCGGCGGCAGCGCCGGCGAAGTGATCGGCGGTGACATTGCGAATGCAATTGCCCGAGGTCTGTATCGCGTGCATCTCGACGCTTGCGAGTTCGGCCAGGATATCCGGCGTCTCGGAGAGCTTCGGCCAGTTGTACTGGATGTTCTGGCGCGTGGTGAAATGTCCGTAGCCCCGGTCATAGCGCCGTGCGATATGGGCGAGCATCCGCATCTGGCGGGAATTGAGCGTGCCATAGGGGATCGCGACGCGCAGCATATAGGCGTGCAATTGCAGATAGACCCCATTCATCAGCCGCAGGGGCTTGAAAGCATCTTCCGCCAATTCGCCATTTAGCCGGCGCGTGACCTGATCGCGAAACTGCCCGACGCGGGCCGAGACGAATGCATGGTCGAATTCATCGTAGCGATACATGGGCTTCCTCAGGCTGCGATAAAGGCGGGATCGGCAAAATCATGGCCGTGCGCATAGGCAATCGTCGGTCCGAGTGCACGGATGCGCTCCCGCAGCCTCTGCGGGCGCAGCATCCCGTCGCGCTCATCGACCTCGATGACATTGACGTCGACGACTATATTGCTGACGAAGGCCTCCCGGCCCGCATTCTCGAGCGCGGCCTCCGCCTCTGCGTGCCGGGCGACGAACGCGTCCTGCAGGTTCTCGGTCCACTGGCCGTTCGCGTCGAGCCAGACGGCAATTCCATCGCCAAGGCGATTGGCTGTCAGTACTTTCTCTGCCATGTCAGATCCTCACGAGTGTGGCACGGCTGGCAATCTTGCCGCGCAGCGGTTCGGAATGTTCGAAATTCGCGCCGGCGACGGCGTCGCCGATGATCACCATCACCGGCCCCTTCAGTTCCACGCGATTTTCAAGATCGGGGAGTTCCTTCAAAGTGCCGTGCATCAGACGTCTGTCGCCACGGCCGGCATTCTCGACAACGGCCACCGCGGTATCCTCGGCAAGGCCGGCCGCCATCAGGCGACCGGCAACGGAAGCGGCCACCGTGCGGCCCATATAGACGGCAACCGTCGCGCCGGAGAGCGCCAGCCGCGCCCAGTCGGGCAAGGTTCTGCCATTCAGATCATGGCCCGTCGTGAAGACGAGCGAGGATGCGACGCCGCGCAGCGTCAGCGGCAATTCGAAATCGGCGGCAGCGGCGAAGGCGGCGGTGATGCCTGGCACGACCTCGTAGGCGATGCCGGCATCGCGAAGGGCTGCCATCTCCTCACCGGCCCGACCGAAGACAAGCGGATCGCCGGATTTCAACCGCACGACACGCTTGCCCTCATGGCCGAGTTCCACCAGCAGGTCATTGATCTCGTCCTGGGACTTCGAATGGCAGCCCTTGCGCTTGCCGACGGAAATGCGGGTCGCATCGCGCCGGCCCATATCGACGACCGCCTGCGGCACCAGCGCATCATAAACGATGATGTCGGCTTCCATCAGCAGGCGATGAGCGCGCAGCGTCAGCAGATCCTCGGCTCCCGGCCCCGCACCGACAAGAAAGATCCGACCGGGTTCAGGCGTGCTGCCGGTGGACATGAGCCCGGTGACGGCCCGGCGCGCCTCGGCGAGATTTCCTTTCTCGACGGCCGCGGCCACTTCACCCCGGAAGAAGCGGCGCCAGAAAGCGCGGCGTGGCGCGCCACGGGGAATGGTGCACTCTACGGCTGCGCGGAATTCTTCCGCGAGCCTCGCCACATGGCCAAGCGCGCGCGGCAGGCGGCGATCGACCTCGGCGCGAATGATCTGGGCAAGCACCGGCCCTGCGCCTTCCGTTCCGATGGCCACGGCAATCGGTGCGCGGTTGACGAGTGCCGGCGTATAGAAGTCGCAATATTCTGGCTGGTCCACCGCATTGGCGGGGATTTTGCGTTCCCGCGCGGCACGCACGATTTCCCGGTCCAGTTCGGCATTTCCGGTGGCCGCGAATGCAAGCACGGCCCCCTCCAGCTGTTCCGGCGAAAAGGCAGATCGGTGGAGCTCGATATCGTGATCGACCAGGAAGGCCGCATAGTCGAAACGGGGGTTCTCAGCGTAGGCAACGATCCGGGCCGAGGTGTTTGCCAGCAGCCGCGCCTTGGCGAACGCTTCAGCGCCGTCGCCGAAGACGGCCGTCACGGCACCCTCGACCTTGAGGAAGGCCGGAAACACCGAAAGTAGATGGTCGTTCGCGCCCATTTCTGAACCCTGTTGCAGACTGGGCTACTATCGCCATTTCCGGCAATGGATTGAAGAAACAGGAATCCGTCGCGATCAGACGAAGGACATTTCTTTGCTAGGCATCCGGGAAAAACGAGCAAATCCCACCGAAAGCAGTCGCGCGCGGCATGGCGGAAAACGGCTGGAAAACCCTCAGCTTCCCCCGCTTTGGGTTTTGGACTGGCGCGAAGTACGGATAAAGTCGCGACGATCAACGTGAGGAATACCGCCTTGTCCCATCCGGAGCTTGCCGCCCGTCTGCTCGACGTCATCGAGGACGATATCCTGCCCCTGACAACGAAAGGCGTCGAGGCCGGCAACAAGATCTTCGGCGCGGCCCTATTGCGCAAATCCGATCTGTCGCTGGTCATCGCAGAGACCAACAACGAGACGGAAAACCCGCTGTGGCACGGCGAGGTGCACACGCTCAAACGCTTCTACGAAATGGGCGAGAAGCCGGATACGAAAGACCTGATATTCGTCTCCACCCATGAGCCCTGCACGATGTGCATGTCGGCGATCACCTGGGCAGGTTTCGATAATTTCTATTATTTCTTCAGCCACGAGGACAGCCGCGACGCCTTCGCGATCCCGCACGACCTGAATATCCTGAAGGAGGTCTTCGGGCTCGAGCCCGGCGGCTATCGCAAGACGAATGCGTTCTGGCACTCGCACTGGATCGCCGAGCTGATCGCGATGACGCCGGATGCCGAACGCCCCGCCCTCTTCGAACAGTCGTCCCGCATCAAGGCGATTTACGCCAGGCTCTCCGAGCGCTACCAGTCGACCAAGGACGACAATTCCATTCCGCTCAACTGACCCGCAGGATAGAGCAAGGAGGACCGCCCCCATGAGTATGATCGATCACATCTCGCTTCCCACGACCGATCTCGACCGCGCCCGCCGCTTCTACACCGCGGCATTCGCCCCCCTCGGTGCGGTGGAATGTGCAGTCACAGAGACTTCCGCCGGTTGGGCCGTCGACGGTTTGGACGACTTCTATGTCGGCCTGGTGGACGCCACCGCACTCGTGAACCATCCAAGGACACACTACGCCCTGTCTGCGCCGTCGCGCGCGGCTGTCGACGCCTTTCATGCGGCCGCGCTGGCAAATGGTGGCACGGATGACGGTGTTCCCGGCTTGCGGCCACAATATCATCCCAACTACTACGCGGCTTTCGTCATAGACCCGGACGGACGCCGCATCGAGGCGGTCTGCCACCGCGCACCAGACTAACCGGAAGACGAAATATGCAACCCTCCCAAGACATCGCGCGGCTGATCGAGATCATGGCCGCCCTCAGGAACCCCGAAACCGGCTGCCCCTGGGACATCGTCCAGACCTTCGAGACGATCAAGCCCTACACGATCGAGGAAGCCTACGAGGTCGCCGACGCCATCGAGCGCAACGATCCGGACGATCTCTGTGATGAACTCGGCGATCTGTTACTGCAGGTGGTCTTCCATGCCCGCATGGCCGAGGAAGCGGACCTCTTCTCTTTCGGTGACGTGGTCGAAGTGATCACGGCCAAGATGATCCGCCGGCACCCGCACGTGTTTGCTGTTTCCGAAGCGTCGACACCCGAGGCGGTCAAGACCCAGTGGGACGACATCAAGCGACAGGAAAAGGCCGAGCGAGCCGAAAGGCGGACAAGGCGTGGCATGGCGGAAGACGCCCATAGCGGGCATCTCAGCTCCGTGCAGCGGAGCTTTCCCGCCCTTACCGAAGCATTGAAACTACAGGAACACGCGGCAAGGGTCGGCTTCGACTGGTCGGAAGCCGCGCCGATCCTCGACAAGATCGAAGAGGAGATCGGTGAACTACGCGAGGCGCTGGCGCTCGGCCAGCAGGACAAGATCAACGAGGAGCTCGGCGACCTGATCTTCGCGCTGGTCAATATCGGACGCCACGTGAAGGCCGATCCGGAACAGGCGTTGCGTGGGACGAATACCAAGTTCCGTCGTCGTTTCAATTATATAGAAAAGACTATTAAAGCAAACAATGAAACACTAGAGGGCGCCAGCCTGGAGCGGATGGAAGAGCTGTGGCAGGCGGCGAAGGCCATTGAACGGCAAATCGGTTGATCGGAAATGATCTCATCGCCCGGCAGGAAGCGATCTGACGAAATCGATGAAGGCACGAAGCGGCGCAGGCACGAGGCGGCGGCCGGGATAGTACAGGAACGGCCCGGAGAAGCTCGGCCACCAAGGCTCGAGAACCGGTTCGAGCGCGCCGCTTTCGAAATAGGGACGCAACCAGTCTTCAAAGAGCGCGACGATGCCCGTGCCGGCGACCGCGGCGCTGACGGCAAGGTCGCTGCCGCCGTCTGCCGTGACGAGCAGCGGCCCGCTTGGCTCGATGACGACGGTTTCGCCATCCCGCTCGAACTCCCACGGGATCATGACGCCGCTGGAAAATCGCGATCTCAGGCAGGCATGCGCTACCATATCCCGAGGATGGTCTGGCCGCCCATGCCGATCCAGATAGGCGGAGGACGCCCCACACGCAAAACGCTGGATACGCGGGCCAATCGGCACGGCGATCATATCCGGATTCAGCCGCTCCTCGTATCGGATGCCAGCGTCGCAGCCGGCAGCGATCACGTCCACGAAACTCTCTTCGGTCGTTACCTCGAGTTGAATATCTGGGTAGGCATCAAGGAAGGCGGGAACGATCTGCGGTAGAACCAGACGTGCCGCGCTGACGGGCACATTCAGACGGAGCGTTCCCGCTGGGCGCTCGCGGAAGCCGTTGACGACGTCGAGGGCGGCCTGCATTTCCGACAGGGCCGGCGCGAGCCGTTCCAACAAGCCTTTTCCAGCCTCCGTAGGGACCACGCTCCGGGTCGTGCGGTTCAACAATCTGACGCCCAGTTGCGCTTCCAGGCGCCGCACCGCATCGCTGAGCCCTGACGCGCTTGAACCGCTCGTGCGGGCGCCCTCGCGAAAGCCGCCAGCCCGCGCCACTGTCAGAAAGGCCGAAAGATCGCCGAGTTCTACGTTCATTGTCCGCCCCACCGTACAGCCCGTGCAATTTGTATCCCGTTATCGCGCGGGCCGGCAAGCGCTAACTCATGGTCATCCAGAAAGGGAGATGAGCATGTCCAACATTGACAAAGCCGGGACGTTCGCACTTGGGGATCGCAGGGTGAAGAGAATGGGCTACGGCGCCATGCAGCTCGCCGGACCCGGCGTCTTTGGACCGCCAAGGGATCGCAATGCGGCGGTTGCCGTCCTGCGCGCAGCCGTTGAGGCGGGGATCAACCATATCGACACAAGCGACTTCTACGGCCCGCATGTGACAAACCAGATTATCCGCGAAGCGCTACACCCCTACCCGGCAGAACTAACCATCGTCACCAAGATAGGTGCAAAACGCGGCCCGGACGGATCATGGGATCCGGCCTTCTCAGCCGCGGATCTCAGGCAGGCAGTACATGACAATTTGCGCAACCTCGGCCTGGAAGCCATGGACGTGGTGAATCTCCGCCTGATGTTCGATACCTATGGGCCTGCGGAAGGACCGATCGAGGAGGCGCTGAGCGCGCTTGCCGACCTTCAGAGACAGGGGCTGGTCCGGCACATCGGACTGAGCAACCCTACCATCAAACAGGTTTCCGACGCCCGCAAGATCTGCGACATCGTCTGTGTGCAGAACATGTATAACATTGCTCATCGGCACGATGATGCCCTCATCGACGAACTAGCCCGCGACGGCATCGCTTATGTGCCGTTCTTTCCGCTTGGCGGTTTCTCGCCGCTTCAATCGTCGACGTTGTCCGATGTCGCCGCGCGGCTAGGGGCGACACCCATGCAGATCGCGCTTTCGTGGCTATTGCACCGGGCGCCGAATATCTTGCTCATCCCCGGGACGTCTTCCGTGGCGCATCTCAAAGAGAACCTCGCTGCGGGCGATCTGCATCTGCCGGAGGATGCTATCCGCGAGCTCAACACGATTGGAAGAATGGCGACGGCGCACGTCTAAGGGTGCGGGTGCGGCCAGCGCCTGGAGTTCGGCGCCATCGATTCACCGGATCGATCGCCGCCACCGCGCGCTATCTGCCCTCACCGTTCCCAGTCTTCCCGTGCGGGCTTCTGCCCCCCGCCCAGCCGCCGTTCCAGTTCGATTGCCTGGCGCTCGGTCAGCCTCAGGTCGAGGCTGACCGAGCCATCCTCATTGTCCTCGCGGCCGTCGACAACAGCATTGTCATAGGCCCAAGAGATCAGCGCCTGCTTGTCGGACGGAATGATCACCGTCGCTTCGGTGAGCACGCCCGAAAGGCGCTCGGAGATGACGGTCATCAAGTTGTCCACCCCTTCTCCGCTGATGGCGGAGACCGGGATGACATTGGCGCGGGTCGCGGCCTTCTGCAGAATCGCGTCGTGGTTTTCCGGCTCGAGCCGGTCGATCTTGTTCCAGACCTCGATGATGCGCTCGGCTCCTTCCTTCTCGTCGATGCCAAGATCGGCGAGAATGCGCAGGACATCTCCGGCCTGTGCGCCATTGTCGGGATCGGACATGTCGCGCACATGCAGGATCAGGTCCGCTTCCAAGACCTCTTCGAGCGTGGCGCGGAAAGCGGCAACGAGATGAGTGGGCAGGTTCGAGATGAAACCGACGGTGTCGGACAGGATGACTGTCCGGCCTTGCGGCAGCTTCATACGGCGGAGGGTCGGGTCGAGCGTCGCAAAGAGCATGTCCTCGGCGAGCACGCCGGCACCGGTGATGCGATTAAAGAGCGTGGACTTGCCGGCGTTGGTGTAACCGACCAGGGCGACGATCGGATGCGGCACCTTGCGGCGCTTGGCGCGATGCAGTTGCCGGGTCCGCACGACCTGTTCCAGCTCGCGCTCCAGCCGGACGATCCGCTCCTGCAGGAGCCGGCGGTCGGCTTCGATCTGGGTTTCACCAGGACCGCCCATGAAACCGGCACCGCCGCGCTGACGCTCAAGGTGGGTCCAGCTTCTGACAAGGCGACCCTTCTGATAGTTGAGGTGCGCAAGCTCGACCTGCAGCGTGCCTTCCTTGGTGGAGGCGCGGCGGCCGAAAATCTCCAGTATGAGGCCGGTCCGGTCGATGACCTTGGCGTTCCATTCCTTTTCCAGATTGCGCTGCTGCACCGGCGTCAGGGGATGGTCGACAATCACGAGACCCGCGTTGTGCTCGTCGAGCAGGGCCGAGATCTCCTCGATCTTGCCCGAGCCGAGAAGCGTTCCCGGGCGCGGCTGGTTGACCGGCACAACAAGGCCGGCGGCAACGGTCAGATCAATTGCCCGTGCAAGCCCTATAGCCTCTTCGAGGCGGCTTTCATTCGACCGTACGGGTGCGGATGGAGCTGCGCTGTCCGCCTGGCTGGCAGAGACGTGGCGTCCCGGCTTGACGACCGGAACGATGACGATTGCACACATGTCATCCCGGTGTTTTGCATCCTCCGGGATGATCGAATCTGTTTTTGTGTCGCGTGTGGTGATCGCTTTTATTCCTGTGACGAAGAATTCTCTTCGCTTTCGAACATCTGCATGGGCTGGCCTGGCATTATAGTCGAGATCGCATGCTTATAAACCAGCTGCGAATGCCCGTCGCGGCGCAATAGAACGCAGAAATTATCGAACGAGGTGACGACGCCAGTCAGCTTGACGCCGTTGATCAAAAAGATCGTCAATGAAATCTTTTGTTTGCGAACTGTATTGAGAAATAGATCCTGCAGATTCTGAGAACGTTCCGCCATGGCGCCGCTTCTTTCTTTATTGCCGACACTTTGGCCGGTGGAATTCTTGTTTGAGCTTGTCAGCCGAAGAGGAAGGAACCCTTCGGACCCTCCGCCGACAAGTTGGTATCAAATCGCAGTCTTTTCCGCAATGTCGAAAAAGGCATCGCGGATCATCCGCGAAACCTCGCCGGGATGGCCATTCGCGATCGTCTGGCCGTCAATCATGACGACGGGAAAGCAGATGCTGGTGGCGGCGGTGATGAAGACCTCGCGGGCGCCCAGCATCTCCTCGCGCGAAAATTCACGCTCGCGCACACGCAGCGACAGCTTCGACGCCACGTCCATCAGGCTGGTGCGGGTAATCCCCCGCAAGATTCCATGTTCGGCCGGGCGGGTCACCAGAAAGCCCTCGCCGTCCACGATCCATACATTGGTTGCCGCCCCCTCCGTCACCATGCCATTGCTGTCGACATAGATCGCTTCCTGGGCATCGGCTTCCTTGGCCTGCTGGCGTGCAAGAACGTTGGGCAACAGGCCGACCGTCTTGATGTCGACGCGGTCCCACCGATTGTCGGGAAGCGTGATCGCCTTGATGCCGCTGGCATTTTTCGCCGCAATGATTTTGGGGTCGGTGCTCTTGGCAGTGACCACCAGCCCGGGCGTGCTCCCCGCCACCGGAAAGGCATGATCCCGGCGCGCGACACCCCGCGTCACCTGAAGATAGAACAGGCCGTTCCGCACATGATTGCGGCGAAGTACCTCGCGGATGATCTGGGTCAGCGCCGACCTCGACATCGGCGCTTCGATGCGGATGGCGGCAAGCGAGCGATCGAGGCGGTCCAGATGACGGGTCAGATCGACAATCAGCCCGTGCCGCACCTCGCAGACCTCGTAAACGCCATCGGCGAACTGGTAACCGCGGTCCTCGATATGGACGCCTGCCTCGCTGTGAGGCAGGTAGCGTCCATTGACATAGGCTATTCTGGGCATTGTCGATCCAGGGCTCCCGATGGCCGGTCTAGAAATACTGGATGGAGACGCGGAACATCTGTTCGACGTCGCGGATAGCGGCCGCCGTCACGAAGAGGACGACCCGGTCCTTGGTCTTGATCTTGGTGTTGCCATCGGGACGGATGACTGCACCATCGCGGTATATCGCGCCGATTCGCATGCCCTCGGGAAGTTCGAGATCGCGGAACGGCCGACCGACGAGCGGCGAGGTTTCGAGCGCCTCTGCCTCGATGATCTCGGCGGCGCCCTTCTGCACGGCATAGACCGAACGGATGCGGCCTTTGCGCACATGCTGCAGCACGCGCGAGATCGTGACGGCGCGTGGATTGATATTCGCGTCGATGCCGATCGATGCGACGAGTTCCTGATAGGAGGGATTGTTGATCAACACCATCCCCGATTTGCATCCGAGCCGCTTGGCAATGGCGGTGCTCAGGATGTTGGTCTGGTCACTGTTGGTAAGCGCCACCATCAGGTCGGCATCCTGGATATCGGCCTGCATGAGGATATGCTGATCCAGCGCCGAGCCGTGTAGGACGATCGAGTGCCGCAGCTGATCCGAAACGGCTATCGCCTTTTCGCGATCGCTCTCGATGATCTTCACCTTGATCTTCGGTTGCATTTCCTCAATCGCGCGGGCCACGTAGTAACCGATATTGCCGCCGCCGGCGATCACGATCCGCCCTGCTTCCTGCTCCTCGTGGCCAAAAAGGCCGAGCGTGCGGCGGATGTGGTCGCGCTGGCAGATGACATAGGCAAGGTCGCCGACCAGCAACTGATCGGTCGAATGCGCAACATAAAGCCGCCCGCCGCGATAAATGGCAGTGACGGTCGCCATCAGATCGGGGAAAAGCTGGCTCAACTGCTGCAGCGGCGTGTTGACGACCGGGCAGTCCTCCATGCATTCGATCGCCACCATGGCAACATGATCATCGGCGAAGCGCGCGACGTCGGTGGCGCCGGGAAACGAGATCCGCCTCAGGACCATCTTGCCAACCTCGATCTCCGGGGAGATCGTCACGTCTATCGGCATATTTTCGCGGCTGAACAGATCCGAATATTCCGGCAGCAAATAGTTCTGCGCGCGGATGCGGGCGATCTTGGTCGGCACGTTGAAGAGCGAATGGGCGACCTGGCAGGCCACCATGTTGATCTCGTCATACAGCGTCACCGCGATGATCATATCGGCCTGGTCAGCACCGGCTTTTGCCAGCACGTCCGGATGGGCCCCGTGCCCGACATAACCGCGCACATCGAGCGTTTCAGTGATATGGCTGACAAGCGAGGCCGATGTGTCGATCACCGAGACGTCATTGTCTTCCTGGGACAACCGCTCCGCGATCCCGTAGCCGACCTGCCCCGCCCCGCAAATTATGACTTTCATGATGGCTCTTTCCGCGGAGTTGCGACCGGCGGCGCGCGGAGGCGCCGCTGAGACGGATCGTTATACGCCAAGCGATTTGAGTTTGCGATGGAGGGCAGAACGCTCCATGCCAACAAATTCCGCAGTGCGGGAGATGTTGCCACCAAAGCGGTTGATCTGGGCGATCAGGTAGTCTCGCTCGAACATTTCCCTCGCCTCGCGCAAGGGAAGCGTCATGATATGGGTGTCGTTCTGGGCCGAGACTTTCGGCAGCATATCACTCAGGTCCGGCGGCAGCATCTCGGCTGAAATCACGGCATCGGCACTGTCGCCCTGGGCGAGGATCATCAATCGCTCGATATTGTTGCGCAGCTGGCGGATATTGCCCGGCCAATCGTTGGCCTGGAGAACCGCCATTGCGTCGTCGCCGATCTTGCGTGGCCGAATCCCCGCCTGCTCGGAAATCTGGCGCATATACATATCGACCAGGAAGGGAATATCCTCCCTGCGCTCGGCGAGCGCCGGTACCTTGATCGGCACTACCGCCAGACGATGGAAGAGGTCCTCGCGAAAGCTTCCCTCGGCGATCTGATTTTCCAGATTGTAGGCGGAGGATGAAATAATGCGGACATCGACCTTTACGCGCTTCGAACCGCCGACGCGCTCGAACTGCTGCTCGACCAGAACACGGAGAATCTTGTTCTGGGTTTCACGGGGCATTTCGCCAATTTCGTCGAGATACAAGATGCCGCGATGGGCTTCCTCCAGCGCGCCAATACGGCGTGGCTGGCCTGGCGTTCCCTCTGTTCCGAAAAGTGCCATTTCCATCCGGTCCGGAGTGATCGTGGCAGCATTGAGGGTTACGAAAGGACCTCCCGAGCGGCTTGAGCGCTTGTGGATCATCCGCGCCACCAGCTCCTTGCCCGAGCCGGAAGGGCCGAAGATCATGATACGGCTATTGGTCGGCGCGACCTTCTCGATCGTCTGACGCAATTGCGACACCGCGACCGAGGTGCCGATAAGCTCGACGGAGTCGCCAGTGCGTTTCTTCAGTTCCGAAACCTCACGCTTGAGTTTCGAATTCTCAAGAGCGCGTTCGGCGATGAGGATGAGGCGGTCGGACTTAAACGGTTTTTCGATGAAATCGAAGGCGCCGCGCTTGATCGCCGAGACGGCAGTTTCGATATTGCCGTGGCCGGAGATCATCACGACGGGCAGATCCGGATGGCGGCCCTTGATCTCATCCAGGAGGGACAGGCCGTCGAGACGGCTTCCCTGCATCCAGATATCGAGAAACACGAGACGCGGCGCGCGATCCGAGATTGCCGCCAAGGCGCTGTCGGCGTCGTGCGCCGTGCGGGTCTCGTGCCCCTCGTCGCTCAGGATGCCGGACACGATCTCGCGGATGTCTTCTTCGTCGTCAACTACCAGAATATCAGAGGCCATAGACCATTTCCTTGTCATTCTCACCTTCGGCGGCAGCCGACGCGTCAAGCCGCGGCAGGATAATCCTGATCATCGCGCCTCTCCCCTCGTCGAATTCCGCCGGCGCGTCGTGCAATTCCAGCTGACCGCCATGTTCTTCGATGATCTTCTTTACGATGGCAAGGCCGAGGCCCGTGCCCTTTTCCCGCATGGTCATGTAGGGCTCGAGAATGCGGTGGCGGTTTTCCACCGGCAAACCCTTGCCGTTGTCGATGATGTCGACGATGAAGCTGTCGTTTGCCTGGTCATACGAGGAACGGACGAGAACCTTGGCTTCACCCCGCCGCTCGTCGGCGGGAACGGCCTCGATCGCCTCCACTGCATTCTTGATCAGGTTGCCCACCGCCTGGGCGAGCATTCGGGCATCGAAGCTACCCTCCAGCGGCTGATCGCCGAAGGCGCGGAGGAACTTCACGTCGGCATTGCCCATTTCCCGCAGGAAAACCGCGTCACGCAGGATATCCCGCAGATCGGAGCGCTGTTTTGCCGGCTTCGGCATGCGCGCGAAGGAGGAGAATTCATCGACCATCCGGCCGATATCCTCGACCTGCCGGACAATCGTATCCGTGCACTGGTCGAAGACGGCCCTGTCGCTCTCGTCTATCTGCTTGCCATAGCGGCGCTTCAAACGTTCGGCGGACAGCTGGATAGGCGTCAGCGGATTCTTGATCTCGTGGGCGATGCGGCGGGCCACGTCCGCCCAGGCGGTCGACCGCTGGGCGATCACGAGGTCGGTGATATCATCAAGCGTGATCACATAGGCGTCGGCTGCGCTGCGCGTTTCCTCACGGGTCACCTGAACGCTGAGCGTGCGCTCCTTGCCGCCACGGATCAGGTTGATCTGCTGCCGGTACTCACCGCGATGGCGGACCGTCGCCTCGGACAGGACACGATCAATCTCGGGGGCAACCGTACTCAGCTTCTGCCCGATCAGCTCATCGGACGGCGAAGCAAGGAAGTATTCCGCAGACGGATTGACGATGGTGATGACACCGTCATCCTCGACGCCGATCACCGCCGCCGTTACACCGGACAAGACCGCCTCGATGAATCGCCGTCGATCGTCCACCTCGTCCTTCGCCTCGAGGATCTCGTCGCGCTGGTTGCGAATCTGGGAGATCATCTTGTTGAAGGTTCGCGAGAGGCTCCCGACATCGCCATCGGCGGCGCGCACCGGCACGATGACGTTGAAATTGCCCGACGCGACGTTGTCCGCCGCATTGATCAAGAGGCGGATTGGCCGGACGATGCGGTCCGCAACCGCGATCGCAGTCCAGATTGCAGCCAGGAGCACGATCAGGGCAAAGCCCAGGTAAAGGATTGCAAAAGCGATCTGAAGTGTCGTGCGCCCCGCCTCCATCGCCTTGTATTCGGCAGTGTTGTCCTCCATCAGGCGCATTGCCGCCATGACCTTGGGATCGACTGCCCTGATCGTGTACAGGAACGTACCGGTGATGGAGTCGAGCTTTATTATCGCTCCGACGAGATTCGTGACGCCTGGCGGAATGAGGGTCGGCTGGCCTGCGGCAGCACTTTCAAGTGCATCTTTCGGGATCGCCGGCAAAGGCTTGTCCGTCGAGATCTCGGCCTGGGTGATCGCTGAACCGTCCTGGCGAACGAGGAAGGCGCCCAGCATTCCGCGCCCTTTCGCCTGGCGGGTCATCAACTGCACGAAGCCGGTCCTATCAAGATAGAAAAGCGCCCGGTTGCGTTCGAGGTCATTGGCCATGGAAATGGTCTGGCCCTGCAGATAGCTGGCATTTTCCAGCATGTAGGCCTGGGCAATATTCATCGATGAGCTGACGATCGACTGGGTCCTGAGAGAAAACCAGCGGTCGAGCCCGACATTCAAGGTAATGCTCGCGAATATAGCGACCAGGATCGCCGGCGTGATCGCGACGATGGAAAAGAGGACAACAATCCGCACATGCAGCCGCGCGGCCGCACGGCCGCGGGTCCGCGCCTTGACGAGTCGGTTTACCTCGCGCCCGATCAGAAACATCAGGCCGACGACGAACAGCGAGTTCAGGGCGGCAGATGCGATGAGCACATTGGAGGTCGGTTCGATCGGGGTCAGCCCGAGCAGTACAGGCAGCGTAAAGATTGCACAGGCAAGTGCCCCGCCCGCGAGCAGCAGCCCGTGAAGCGCGAAGGACGCACGACGATCATGAGCCGCGGCGAGATCGCCCTCCAATGCGGGCTCATTCCTTCCCTTGTCCATCCCGTCTCACTTCCCGCCCGCGTCAGCGGACCTAAATCGAACGTCACGCGAGCCACTGACGAAGCCTATCCTCCGGCAGAACCCAGGAGAGAAGGCCGTCAAACAAGGACTCACGCGAGGACGTCGTGGCTTTTGAGCAACGTATTGTGGCGAAATTGCAACGGCTGTCCGCACGTTGTCAAGCCGAACGGGAACTCCGGTAGACCGACACACCGAGTTCCCGGATCTTTTTGCGCAGGGTATTGCGGTTGAGGCCGAGAAGATCGGCCGCCTTGATCTGGTTGCCGCGGGTCGCCGTGAGTGCCGCCAGAATGAGCGGATACTCCATCTCGGTAAGAACCCGCTCATAGAGACCGGAGGGCGGAAGACCATCGCCGAAGCTTGCAAAATAGCTGCGCATATTCTCCTCGACAGCCTGGGCAATGGTCATGGTTCCGGACGCCATAGCTCCAGACTTGGCAATCGGGCTGTCGCTGATATCGGAGCGTAATTCTGATTCGATGATCTCACGGGAGATGACGTCCTGGGGATAGAGCGCCATCAGCCGACGGACGAGGTTCTCCAATTCGCGGACATTGCCAGGCCAGGCATAGGACTTCATGACCTCGAGTGCTTCGTTGTCGAAACGCTTGGAATCAAGGCCCTCCTTCTCGCCCTCCTGGATGAAATGACGAACGAGATCGGGAATGTCCTCGGCCCGATCGCGCAATGGCGGCAGCCGGAGCGGAACGACATTAAGCCGGTAGTAGAGATCCTCGCGGAACAAACCCTGATTGATCGAGTGCTTCAGGTCCTTGTTGGTGGCGGCGACGATGCGGACATCGGTGCGGATCGGCGTGCGTCCACCAACCGTCGTGTATTCCCCTTGCTGAAGTACGCGCAGCAGTCGCGTCTGGGCATCCATCGGCATGTCGCCGATTTCGTCGAGAAAGAGGGTGCCCCCCTCGGCCTGCTCAAAACGTCCGGTCGAGCGGGTCTGGGCGCCGGTGAAGGCCCCCTTCTCATGACCAAACAGCTCCGATTCGATCAGGTCGCGCGGGATCGCCGCCATGTTGATCGCCACGAAGGGGCCGTTGCGGCGCTTGCCGTAGTCATGCAGGGCACGGGCGACGAGTTCCTTCCCCGTCCCGGATTCGCCGGTGATCATCAGGGTCAGATCGGTCTGCATCAGGCGCGCAAGGACACGGTAGATTTCCTGCATCGCCGCCGAGCGGCCGACAAGCGGCATGCCGTCCTGCATATCGTCCTCGAGGCGTGCCGGCTTCTTCTTGGGTTCGGCAAGCGCGCGCCCGATGATCGCAATCAGTTCCGTCAGGTCGAAGGGTTTGGGCAGATAGTCGTAGGCTCCCCTTTCCGAGGCCTTGATCGCCGTCATGAAGGTATTCTGGGCGCTCATGACAAGAACCGGAAGATCGGGCCGCGCCTTCTTGATGCGCGGCAGCAGATCGAAGGCATTTTCGTCCGGCATGACGACATCGGTGACGACGAGATCCCCCTCTCCGGCCGAAATCCAGCGCCAGAGCGTCGCGGCGTTTGACGTGATGCGGACTTCATATCCCGCCCGCGTCAGCGCCTGGTTCAAGACGGTACGAATGGCTGCATCATCATCAGCGACTAGGATCGTGGCAGTCATCAGAGGCTTCCTGTGGATTTCGACGGATCTATGTCATCGAGCGCGATGTCCTTTGAAACGGGCATCAGCACGCGGAACGTTGTGCGGTTGGCCTGGCTGTCGCATTCGACAATCCCGCCGTGACCGCCGATGATCTTTGCCACCAGCGCCAGGCCGAGGCCCGAGCCATTGGTCTTGGTGGTAATGAAGGGATCAAACAGATGCGGCAGAAGGTCCGCCGGCACGCCGGGGCCGTTGTCGTGAACACAGAATTCCAGCGGCAGCGATATCTTTTCGCGGGAGCCGGCGACCGACAGACGGATGCCCGGCCGGTAGGCGGTAGTCAACTGGATCTCACCGTCCGGCTTATCGCCCACGGCTTCTGCCGCGTTCTTGATCAGGTTGAGAAATACCTGCACCAGCTGGTCACGATTGGCGTAGACGGACGGCAACGAGGGGTCGTAGCTCTCGGTGATCCTGATATTGCGCGCGAAGCCGGCCTTGGCGATCGCCTTCACATGATCGAGCACGGAGTGGATGTTGATCGGCACGCGGTCGACGGGCCGCTCGTCCGAGAACACTTCCATCCGGTCGACCAGCGAGACGATCCGGTCGGTTTCATCGCAAATCAGCCGTGTCAGGGCGCGGTCGTCGTCATTGACCGAAGTCTCCAGCAACTGCGCGGCGCCCCGGATGCCCGAAAGCGGATTCTTGATTTCATGCGCCAGCATGGAAGCAAGACCGGTTACCGAACGCGCGGCGGCACGGTGCGTGAGCTGGCGGTCGATCTTGTCAGCCATGGAGCGTTCCTGGAATACGACCACGACCGAACCCGGCTCGCTGACCACCGGGGCGACATAGATATCCACCAGCTTGTCCTCGCCGAGCCGAGGCGAACTCAGGTCGACACGGTATTCATTGACCGGAGCCCGGCGCTCCCGCACCTGGTCGATCAGCGCCAGAAGCGGGCTTCCGAAGGGAATGAAGGTCGAAACCTGATAGCGCGCAAGATGGCTCGCGCTGGCACCGAAGAAGGCCTCCGCCTCCCAATTGGCAAATGCGATATGGCCGTCGGCATCGACGAGAATAACGGGATTCTGGATCGCATTGAGCACCGTCAATGCGAGGTCGCTGGCTTTGCTGTTCACGTTCTCCGACATCACGCGGCCTCCCGACATTCGTTCTTTGCGTCGGCAGCGTCGCCGAGCGCGCGGGCCAGGGCTTTCGCGACGAAACCGGCATCCCGGGCGGTCATGATCTCAGCCTTGCGCGCCGGCGCGAGGTCTGGCGCATAACGTTCCAGATACCAGCCGAGATGCTTGCGGGCATGGCGGACGCCAACGTCGACGCCGTAGTGGGAGAGCATCATCTCGTAGTGCTCCACGGCTATTGCAGCAATCTCCGACAAATGGGGCTCCGGCCCGCCGGCAAGCACGCCCGCCAGCCACGGACGGCCCTGGCAGGCACGCCCGACCATCACGGCATCGGCACCCGAACGGCTGAGGATTTCATTCGCATCGTCAACTGTCGCGACATCGCCATTGGCGATCAGCGGGATGGATATGGCAGCGCGGACGGCGGCGATCGCATCCCAGTCGGCTCGGCCTTCGTAGAACTGCATCCGCGTGCGGCCGTGAACGGTAACAAGCTGGATGCCCGCATTCTCGGCGCGGGCTGCGATTTCGGGTGCATTGACGGAATTTTCGTCCCAGCCGAGCCGCATCTTCAGCGTGACCGGCACTTTCACCGCATTCACGGTCGCCTCGATCAGGGAGAGCGCGTGATCGGGCTCGCGCATCAGCGCCGAACCGGAGTAGCCGCCGATTACCTTCTTGGCGGGACAGCCCATGTTGATGTCGACAACATCCGCGCCGTTCGCCTCGGCGATGCGCGCGGCCTCAGCCATCCAATGGGCTTCTCGCCCCGCAAGCTGCACCATATGCGGCCTTGCGTCGCCATCCTTGAGGCGCGTCCACGATTCGGCCGCGTTCAGCACCAGTTCCCGGCTCGCAACCATCTCGGTGACGACCAGTCCGGCTCCGAATCGCCAGGCCAATTGCCGAAACGGCAGGTCACTGACCCCCGACATCGGCGCCAATGCTACCCGATTGCGGACTGCAACCGGTCCGATATGAAACGGCATGTGAAGCGCTTTGGAATGCAAATGATTATCTTTCGGGCACGTCTCGTAATTGCACTATTTTTAGACAGGCTTTATGGGCTTGCCAAGTGAAATCCTGCAAGAGCGACAAAAAATCGGGCTGAAGCTGGAAATGTTCGTGCCGAGCCGATAGACCATACTTACGAATTTTTTGTGTCACGGGCAATCTTTCATGCGACATAGCAAGGCAACGTCGACCGGTATCATCATCGTTGCCGCCGGTCGTGGAGAACGGGCCGGAGCGTCAGCGGAAGGACCGAAACAGTACAGGTCTATCGGCGGAAGGCCGGTCATCACCCGTACGATCGCGACATTCCTCGACTGGCCGAGAACCGGTCCCATTGTTGCAGTGATCCATCCCGACGACACGGAACTCTTCGAAAACGCACGCCGTTTGCTGCCGAAGAGCGCTGCGATCACCGTCGCCTTCGGCGGCAAGACGCGGCAGCAATCGGTCGAGGCCGGATTGAGAGCCCTCTCTGGATCTGAAATTGCACATGTCATGATCCACGACGCGGTCAGGCCTTTCTTCGACCACGCGCTCCTCGACCGTGTCCAGGCGGCACTCGACCGCGGCGCGGTCTGCGTTCTGCCGGCGACAGCGGTCACAGATACGCTGAAGCGCGGATCGCCGGACGGCATCGTCATCGAAACCGTGCCGCGCGCCGGTCTGTTTGCTGCACAGACCCCGCAGAGCTTCTCTTACCCCGCCATCCTAGCGGCTCATCAGAAGGCTGCGGCGGAAGGGCGCGACGATTTCACCGACGACGCCTCGATCGCGGAATGGGCAGGTCTGCCTGTTCAGCTTGTCGAGGGATCCCCAGAGAATACCAAGCTGACCGTTCAACGGGACATTGCCATGGCTGACGCCAGACTATCATCGCCTCCGCTTCCCGATGTCCGCACCGGCAACGGCTATGACGTGCATCAGCTGGAGCCCGGTGATGGCGTAACACTGTGCGGGATCTTCATTCCCCACGACCAGAGGCTGAAGGGCCATTCGGACGCTGATGTCGCGCTCCACGCGCTGACCGACGCGCTGCTCGCCACCTGCGGGGCCGGCGATATCGGCGATCACTTCCCTCCCTCGGATCCACAGTGGAGAGGCGCGCCATCACGCATCTTTCTTGCGCATGCGGCCAAGATCGTGCGCGAGCACGGCGGCACCATCATGAATGCCGACATCTCGCTGATCGCCGAAGCACCGAAGATCGGACCGCATCGGCAGGCCATGCGGGAGAAGCTCGCCGAAATCCTCGGCATTTCTCTCGACCGGTGTTCGGTCAAGGCCACTACCAACGAAACCATCGGCTTCGTCGGGCGCCGCGAAGGCATCGCCGCGATCGCGACCGCGACCGTCGTCTATGGAAGAGCAACGCCATGAGCCTGTTTCCGCCGCAGATCGAGGATTTTGCCTCACGTATCGTAAGCGATCTAACGTTACGGAATATTACGATCGCGACCGCCGAATCCTGTACCGGCGGGCTGATCGCGGGCGCACTCACGGAGATCTCCGGCTCGTCAGCCGTCGTCGATCGCGGTTTCGTCACCTATTCGAACCAGGCGAAGATGGACATGTTGGGCGTTGAGGCGGCGACGCTCGAGCGTTTCGGCGCGGTTTCGCGGGAGACGGCGCTGGAGATGGTACAGGGGGCGCTTGCCCGTTCCGGCGCCAGCCTCGCTGTTGCGGTTACGGGCATCGCGGGTCCAAGCGGCGGAACGGCGGAAAAACCGGTCGGACTCGTTCATCTCGCCGCCAAGGCGCGCAACGGCAGGCTCATCGATCGCGAAATGCGCTATGGCGACCTCGGACGCTCCGGCATCCGGCTTGCGACGGTTATGTCGGCGCTCGAGATGCTGCTCGAAGCGGCTCAGGCCGCATAAATCTCGTCGGCCCGCTTCTCGAAGGCTTCGGAGAACATGCGGAAGGCGCGCTCGAACATCGACCCCATGAGTGCACCGAGAATGCGGTTCTTGAATTCGTAGTCGATGAAGAAATGCACAGAACAACCGCCCTCACCCGCCTCTTCGAAGCGCCAGCGGTTGTCGAGATAACGGAACGGACCCTCGATATATTTTACGTCGATGGCCCGTTCGGCACGATTGAGGAGGACTTGCGTCGTGAACGTCTCGCGGATCGCCTTGTAACCGACGGTCATGTCCGCGACCAGCAACTCCTTGCCATCGCGCTCACGGCGCGAACGGATCGCCAGCGCCTCGCAGAGCGGGAGAAATTCGGGATAGCGCTCCACATCAGCGACAAGATCGTACATCCGGTCCGGAGAGTGCTTCACGATACGACGGGTTTCAAACTGGGGCATGCCAGAGCGCTAGTCGTTCCGCTGTGGATTCAGCATTGAATTCTGCAGCTTTTCCCGATTTGCCTTCAACCTGGCGAAATCATCGCCGGCATGGTGCGAGGACCGGGTCAGCGGGCTGGCCGAGACCATCAGGAAGCCCTTGGCATAGGCCACCGTCTCGTAGGACTTGAATTCTTCCGGCGTGACGAAGCTCATCACCTGATGGTGCTTACGGGTCGGCTGGAGATACTGGCCGATCGTCAGGAAGTCGACGTCGGCGGTGCGCAGGTCGTCCATCAACTGGAGAACCTCGTTTCGCTCTTCCCCCAGCCCGACCATGATGCCGGATTTGGTGAACATCGTCGGATCGAGTTCCTTGACCCGCTGCAAAAGCCGGATCGAGTGGAAGTAGCGTGCGCCCGGACGCACCGTCAGATAATTGCCGGGCACCGTTTCCAGATTGTGGTTGAAGACGTCCGGCCTGGCTGCCACGACCCGTTCCAGCGCGCCCGGCTTCTTCAGGAAGTCGGGTGTCAGGATCTCGATGGTGGTTTCGGGAGACGCCGCGCGGATTGCCCAGATCACCTTCTCGAAATGCTCGGCGCCGCCGTCTTCCAGATCGTCGCGGTCGACCGACGTGATGACCACGTGGGACAGCCCCATCTGCTTCACCGCCTTGGCGACGTTTTCCGGTTCGTCCTGATCAAGCGCGTTCGGCTTGCCTGTCGCGACATTGCAGAAGGCGCAGGCGCGGGTGCAGATCTCGCCCATGATCATGAAGGTCGCGTGTTTCTTGTCCCAGCACTCGCCAATGTTCGGGCAGCCGGCTTCCTCGCAGACCGTCACAAGATTGTGGCTGCGCACCAGTTCGCGTGTCTCGGCATAGCCCTTCGAGGTCGGCGCCTTCACGCGGATCCATTCCGGCTTGCGCAGCACTTCCGTGTCGGGCTTGTGCGCCTTTTCCGGATGACGGACGCGTGCCTGCGGATCGTTGATCTTGTCGAGAATGGTAACCACGTGTCGTTACTCCGCGCCGCGTCTGCCGGGCGCTGTTAGCATTGATGGCTGTAGGTGAAAACCAGCGTGTCGGTCACGGTGCGGCCCGTCGGCTGGCAGCGCTCCATCAACTCGCGGCTGCCGCGCATCGTCACGCGGGTCTGATTGCGGTCGACCGGGCCTTCGACGTAATATTCGAGCGGCGTGCTTGGGCAATATTTCGAAAAGACCCGTGCAGTGCCCGAATAGCGGCCGTTGACGTTGGAGCCGTTGAACAGCAACGTGCCGTGGGTGACACCCGCGCTGCGCATTGTCTGCTTCGGATACTCATAGTAGAAGGCGCGCTGATTGCCCGTAGCCTTGAGGCGCATCAGGGAACCGTTGTGGACCCAGCAACTGTCTGCAAATGCAGCGACCGGCATAAACGCAAGTGCAAATATGCCCGCAGCGAGCAATGCGATCCGTCTGACCATTCCTGCAAACATGCCCTACCCTTTCCTTGTCATCCCTTTTGAGCGCCCTAGCGCCGGATGAGCTTGACCACAAAAAGCAGAAGACTGGCACCAACAAAACTGGTCACCAGGAAGCCGAGCCAGTCACCGGCGACCATGACACCGAAACGCCGGAAGATGGCAGCAGCGACGACCGCGCCGACGATACCGATAATGATGTTCATGATGATGCCAAAGCGCATGTTCAAGAACTTGCCCGCCATCCAGCCAGCGAAACCGCCGACGATAATGGTCAGGAACCAGCCAATTTCAAACCCAGCCATTGCCAACTCCTTCGGTCGATAGTCCGGCCACCTATATAAGCGGCGGAAACCGGCGCCACAACTCGCCTTTAGGCGTTGAGCGCGCGGCCATAAGCATCAAGCACGCTTTCCTTCATCGTCTCGGACAGGGTCGGATGCGGGAAGATCGTGTGCATCAACTCCTCCTCGGTGGTCTCCAGGTTCATAGCGACCACGAAACCCTGGATGAGTTCGGTTACTTCCGCGCCGACCATATGGGCGCCGAGCAGCTCACCGGTCTTCTTGTCGAAGATGGTCTTGACCAGACCCTGATCCTCGCCGAGCGCGATCGCCTTGCCGTTGGCGACAAAGGGGAATTTGCCGACGCGGATGTCGCGGCCCTCGGCCTTCGCCCTGGCTTCGGTGAGGCCGACGGAGGCGACCTGCGGGTTGCAGTAGGTGCAGCCCGGGATCTTCAGCTTGTCCATCGGATGGACATTCGGCAATCCGGCGATCTTCTCGATGCAGATGACGGCCTCGTGCTCGGCCTTGTGGGCGAGCATAGGCGGACCGGCGACGTCGCCGATGGCATAGATGCCTGCCACATTGGTCCGGCCGTAGCCGTCGATGACGATGAATCCGCGATCGGTCTTCACGCCGAGCGCTTCCAGGCCGATATTCTCGATATTGGCCTGCACTCCGACCGCCGAAATCATCCGGTCGGCCGTGATCTTTTCGACCGAGCCGTCCTTCTTCTCGACATGGGCGGTGATCGAATTGGCTGCTTTCTCGACCTTGGCAACCTTGGCCTCGAGCAGGATCTTCATGCCCTGCTTCTCGAACTGCTTCCTGGCGAGAGCCGAAATCTCGGCATCCTCGACAGGCATAACCTGGCTCATGACTTCCACGACAGTGACGTCAACGCCCATCGTGCGATAGAAGGAGGCGAATTCGATGCCGATGGCGCCGGATCCCATGACCAGCAGCGATTTCGGCATTTCTGCGGGCTTCATGGCCTCGAAATAGGTCCAGATCAGCTTGCCGTCCGGCTCGATCCCGGGCAGGGCACGCGGACGCGCGCCGGTGGCGACGATGATGTGCTTGGCGGTATAGGTGCCCTCGCCCAGCGTGTTTTTGGGAAGCGGCGCCTGCGGTTCGACGATCTTCTTGGTGGTCTTCGAAACGACGACTTCGCCCGGCTTGGTCAGCTTCGCCTCGCCCCAGATCACGTCGACCTTGTTCTTCTTCATCAGGAAGCCAACGCCGGCGTTCATCCGCTCGGCAATGCCGCGCGAGCGGGCGACAATCGCCTTCAGGTCCGGGGTAACCGCCCCTTCGATCTTGACGCCGTAGCTGTCCGGATGTTTTGCGTAATGGAATATCTCGGCCGAGCGCAGCAGCGCCTTGGTGGGAATGCAGCCCCAGTTGGAGCAGATGCCGGCGAGATGCTCGCGCTCCACAATTGCGGTTTTCAGGCCAAGCTGGGCTGCACGGATAGCGGCAATATAGCCGCCAGGACCTGAACCGATAATGAGAACGTCATAGGCGTTGGACACTGGTCTTCATCTCCTTTGTCTCGGGATGGGCCCTACCCTACAAGGCAGAGCCCTTTCCCTCGGGGATGAAGCGTGGAGGCATCAAGCCTTCGTCAGCATCCCGTAAATCTCGTCCTTCAGAACCATCCGCTGCTTGTGCATCGTTTCCAGCTGCACGTCACCGACCGGCTCCACTTCCGTTTCTGCACGATGGATGGCGCGGTTGACGTCGCGATAGTCCTCGAGCAGCTTGGCGAAATGCTCGTCGCTCACCTTGAGCGCGTGCATCTTGTCTGCATATTCCGGAAACTCGTCCTGGATTTCGTGGGGCGTATTCGACATAGCTCTATCTCCTGTTGTGGGTCGGTCGATAAAGCCAGCTGTATACCCTCGTCAACCCGTCTCCTTGATCTTACTCAATTCTCTTTCGAAGCAGGGTCAAATCCCCAACATCATCCGCACGACCGGTTCCAACGCCCTGCCGATGGCGCGCGTGTTCTCGGCATCGAGATGGATGCCATCGAGCGGAGTCGTTTTCGCGACCGCCCCGGCATCGAAAAACCCGCAATTCAATTCGTCGGCAAGGTCGCGGTACATCGAGGCAAGCATCGCCGATTCGTCGAGCGCGCCCTTGAACATCGCCGCGAAAGGCGCATTCGCCGTTTCGCAGACCGCCGGCGGGGAGACGATCAGGATATCGGGAGATTCGTAGCCGTAGCGCCACACATGATGGCGTGTGAGCTTCACCAGCCGCTCCATGCCCATGGTCGCATCGTTCGCCGTTCCCGCGACCGTCCGCTTCATGTCGTTTGTGCCGAGCATGATGATAACCAGATCGAGGGGCGCATGGCTTTCGAGCAGGCTCGGCAGGAGCTTCACTCCATTGCGCTCGCAATCGGCAAGGTAGTCGTCATAGGCCGTGGTGCGGCCATTGAGCCCTTCTGCGATCACGTTGACGCCCGGCCCGAGCGCCTTTTGCAGAACACTCGGCCAGCGATCCTCCAGAGGATGACGATCCAGCGATTCCGGATCGTAGCCCCAGGTCAGACTGTCTCCGTAGCAGAGAACGGATTTCATGGCGCGCCGCCCTCCGCGTTAGACCAGCATTCCCATCGGATTCTCGATGTAGCGCTTGAATGCCCCGAGAAGTTCGGCACCCAACGCGCCATCGACACAGCGATGGTCGGTCGAGAGCGTCACGCTCATGACATTGGCGATCTTCATCTCGCCGTTCTTCACCACCACCCGCTCCTCGCCCGCGCCGACCGCAAGGATCGTGGCGTGCGGCGGGTTGATGACCGCCGAGAAGGATTTGACGCCCATCATGCCCATGTTGGAGACGGAGGTCGTTCCGCCCTGGTATTCCTCGGGCTTGAGTTTGCGCTCCTTGGCCCGCTTGCCCAGATCCTTCATCTCGTTGGAGATGGCCGACAGGGTCTTTTCGTCCGCATGGCGGATGATCGGCGTAATCAGCCCGCCCGGAATGGAAACGGCGACGCCGACGTCGGAATGCTTGTGCTTGACCATGTTGCTTTCGGTCCAGGAGACGTTCGCGTCCGGAACGTCGCGCAGCGCCAGAGCCATCGCCTTGATGACCAAGTCGTTGACCGAGAGCTTGTAGGCAGGCACGCCGTCCTTGACGGGCGCTGCAGCGTTCAACTGGGCCCTCAGCGCCAGAAGCGCGTCGAGCTCGCAATCGACATTGACGTAGAAGTGCGGAATGGTCTGCTTGGATTCGACGAGCCGCTTGGCGATGGTCTTGCGCATGCCGTCATGCGGCACGAGCTCGTAGGAGCCCGGCTCGAACAGCTTGAGCACGGCTTCCTCCGACGCGCCCTTGGCCATGGCCGGTGCGGCAGCAGCTGGCGCCGCAGCGGTCGATGCGGCCGGAGCGGCCTTGGCAACACCGCCCGAAACGGCCTTCTCGATGTCGCTCTTGACGACACGGCCATACGGACCGGAGCCCGAGACCGCTGAGAGATCGACGCCTGCATCCTTTGCCAGACGACGGGCCAGCGGGGATGCAAACACGCGCTCGCCGGACTTGGTGACAGCGGGGGCAGCGGCCGTTGCGGCAGCAGTGGGAGCAGCCGACGCGGCGGGTGCCGGAGCGGCTTCAACCCTGGCAGCCGGAGCGGCTTCCGCCTTGGCCGGTGCCGCCGAACCGCCGCCGGCTACGGCGGCCGCGACGTCTTCGCCCTCGGCGGCGAGGATGGCGATCAGGGCATTGACCTTGACACCCTCCATGCCGGCCGGAACGACGAGCTTGGCGACCGTGCCTTCATCGACGGCTTCGACTTCCATCGTCGCCTTGTCGGTCTCGATCTCGGCGATCACATCGCCGGACTTGACCTTGTCGCCTTCCTTGACCAGCCATTTGGAAAGATTGCCCTCTTCCATGGTCGGGGAGAGTGCCGGCATCGTGATATTGATCGGCATGTGCAAACCCTCCCGTTACTTGTAGCAGACGGTTTTGACCGCCTCGACGACTTCGCCCACGTTCGGCAGAGCAAGCTTTTCGAGATTTGCCGCGTAGGGCATCGGAACGTCCTTGCCGGCGATCGTCAGGATCGGCGCATCGAGATAGTCGAAGGCCTGCTGCATCACGCGCGTGGCGATCTCCGTGCCGACGGACGACTGCGGATAACCTTCCTCGACGGTGACCAGACGTCCGGTCTTCTTCACCGATTCAACGACCGTCGGCAGGTCCATCGGGCGGATGGTGCGAAGATCGATGATCTCGACGTCGATGCCGTCGTTGGCTAGTTCCTCGGCAGCCTTCACCGCATAGGTCATGCCGATGCCGAAGGAGACGATGGTGGCGTCCTTGCCCACCTTGTGAACGCGCGCCTTGCCGATCGGCAGGACGAAATCGTCCAGTTTCGGCACTTCGAAGGAGTGACCGTAGAGGATCTCGTTCTCAAGGAAGATGATCGGGTTCGGATCGCGGATCGCAGCCTTGAGGAGACCCTTGGCGTCGGCAGCCGTATAGGGCTGGATGACCTTGAGACCCGGGATATGGCTGTACCAGGCGGCATAATCCTGGCTGTGCTGGGCGGCGACGCGCGCTGCCGCGCCGTTCGGGCCGCGGAACACGATCGGAGCACCCATCTGGCCGCCCGACATGTAAAGCGTCTTGGCGGCGGAGTTGATGATCTGGTCGATCGCCTGCATGGCGAAGTTGAAGGTCATGAACTCCACGATCGGGCGAAGGCCGGCCATGGCAGCTCCGACGCCGACGCCGGCAAAACCGTGCTCGGTGATCGGAGTGTCGACGACGCGCTTGGCGCCGAACTCCTGCAGCAGGCCTTGCGTGATCTTGTAGGCGCCCTGGTACTCGGCAACCTCCTCGCCCATGATGAAGACGTCCGGATTGGCGCGCATTTCCTCGGCCATGGCCTCGCGAAGCGCCTCACGCACCGTCATCGTCACCATTTCGGTGCCGGCAGGAATATCCGGGTCGGCGGCGATTGCGGCGACGGGTGCGGCCGGAACCGGAGCGGATGCAGCAGCAGGTGCAGCTGCGGACGGAGCCGGAGCAGCTTCGGCGGGTGCTGCCTTGGGAGCGGCCACATCCGAGGCGCTTTCGCCTTCCTGCAGAAGGACGGCGATCGGCGTGTTGACCTTGACGCCTTCGGTGCCGGCGGCGACCAGCAGCTTGCCGATCACGCCTTCATCCACAGCTTCCACTTCCATGGTGGCCTTATCGGTTTCGATTTCCGCAATGACGTCGCCGGAGGAGACCTTGTCGCCTTCCTTCTTCATCCATTTCGAAAGTGTGCCCTCTTCCATCGTCGGGGAAAGGGCGGGCATGAGAATATCAACTGGCATGGGCTAACCCTCCCCCACTTACAACAGGATGTCGGTGTAGAGCTCGGATGCATCCGGCTCCGGATCGGCCTGGGCGAAATCGGCGCTGTCTGCGACGATATCGCGAACGTCCTTGTCGATTGCCTTCAGCTCTTCCTCGCTCGCCCAGCCCTTTTCGAGCAGGCGGGCACGCACCTGCTCGATGGGATCGTGCTCGGAGCGCATTTTCTGAACTTCGTCCTTGGAACGATACTTGGCCGGGTCGGACATCGAGTGGCCGCGATAGCGGTAAGTCATCATCTCCAGAATGACCGGCCCCTTGCCGGAGCGACAATATTCGGCTGCCTGTTCGGCCGCGGCCTTGACCGCACGGACATCCATCCCGTCGACCTGAAGGCCCGGAATATTGAAGGAGACGCCGCGCTGCGCGAAATTTGTCTGCGCCGATGCGCGCGAGACTGACGTGCCCATGGCGTAGCGGTTGTTCTCGATCACGTAGATCACCGGCAACTTCCACAGCTCAGCCATGTTGAAGCTCTCGTAGACCTGGCCCTGGTTGGCCGCCCCGTCGCCAAAATAGGCAACGGAAATCAGGCCGTTGTCACGATAGCGATTGGCAAAGGCAAGCCCGGTTCCGAGCGGCACCTGCGCACCGACGATGCCGTGGCCGCCGTAGAAGTTCTTCTCCTTGGAGAACATGTGCATGGAACCGCCCTTACCCTTGGACAGTCCGCCGCGACGACCAGTGAGCTCCGCCATGACGCCGCGCGCACTCATGCCCGCCGCCAGCATGTGGCCATGGTCGCGATAACCGGTGATGACCTGGTCGCCCTCGATCAGCGCCATCTGCACGCCGACAACGACAGCTTCCTGGCCGATATAGAGATGACAGAAGCCACCGATGAAGCCCATGCCATAGAGCTGGCCTGCCTTTTCCTCGAAGCGGCGGATGAGAAGCATTTCGCGATGGGCCTTAAGCTCCGTCTCGCGATCGAATTCCGCAACCACGCCCTCACTCAGATCCTTCTTGGCAGACTTGGCCGTCGGCTTGCGACCGGAAGCAGTCGCGGATTTTCGCGGCGCCATACGTCCCTCCCGTGGGTTATGAAAATTCTTCGTTGATGGCAGGATAAGCAAGAAAGGGCTTGCGGGCAATGCTATAAATGCATGGCTCACATTCCAATTATCTATTTGTTTTTATTGTATTATTTTTAATTAACTGGATTTCAGTTAATTAGAATACCGTATTGAATATGACGATTTCGTCCGGACGCGACACATTCAATTGGTAGCGCGCCTTCTCATCGATCATGTCCCGCTCCAGGGAACCGTCACTCATCAGCTCGACCTGCCTCTCCAGTTTCTCGCGACGGGAAACCAGCTCGGCGAGCTCGGCACTGCGCTTGAATCGGAGCTTTTCGAAATCCTGCGCAGCGATCAAACCGTAATCGCCATGGATCGAATGATACCCGAAATAGGAAAGAAAGGCGACGGTGACGACGGGAAGAACGAAGCGGCCGAGTTTTCTGTTCTTGTGATGCCTGGTCCACATGGGGGCAATGCCTTGATACGCAAAACTGTTCGCATCAAATTAGCGGCGATTGCTTAACCGTTCGTTGACCGATCCCGACCGGCAACAAAAAAGCCCGCGCCTCCGAAAGGAGACGCGGGCCGATAGACTGTTATGGGCGCAGGTTCAGCCGCGCAGGATCGAGCTGCCGGCATAGCGGGCCTGCGGGCCCAACATTTCCTCAATACGGATAAGCTGGTTGTATTTTGCAAGCCGGTCGGAGCGGGCAAGCGAGCCGGTCTTGATCTGACCGCAATTGGTGGCAACGGCGAGATCGGCGATGGTCGAGTCCTCGGTCTCACCCGAACGGTGCGACATGACTGCGGTGTAGCCGGCCTTGTGCGCCGTCTCGACGGCATCGAGGGTCTCCGAGAGCGAACCGATCTGGTTGACCTTGACGAGGATCGAGTTGGCGACGCCCATCTTGATGCCGTCGCGAAGCCGGGCAGTATTGGTGACGAACAGATCGTCGCCGACAACCTGGCAGGTCGCGCCGATCTTGTCGGTGAGAAGCTTCCAGCCGTCCCAATCATCCTCGGCCATACCGTCCTCGATCGAGATGATCGGATACCTGGCGGCCAATTCGGCATAGTAGGCGGCCATTTCGGCGCTCTCGAGCACGCGGCCCTCGCCCTGCAGATTGTATTTCCCGTCCTTGAAGAACTCCGTGGAAGCAGGGTCCAGCGCCAGATAGATATCTTCGCCGGGCGTGTAGCCGGCCTTTTCGATCGATTTCATGATGAAATCGAGGGCTTCCGTCGCGCTCCTGAGGTTCGGCGCAAAGCCGCCCTCATCCCCGACATTGGTGTTGTGGCCCAGGGCAGCCAGTTCTTTCTTCAGCGTGTGGAAGACTTCCGAGCCCATGCGGACAGCGTCGCGCATGGTTTCCGCGCCGACCGGCATGATCATGAATTCCTGGAAATCGATCGGGTTGTCGGCATGCGCCCCGCCGTTGATGATGTTCATCATCGGAACCGGGAGAACATGGGCGTTCGGGCCGCCGACATAACGATAGAGCGGCAGGCCGGAAGCTTCCGCCGCAGCCTTGGCGACGGCCAGCGATACGCCGAGAATGGCATTGGCGCCGAGACGGGACTTGTTGGCCGTGCCGTCGATCTCGATCATGATGTTGTCGATCTGGATCTGGTTTTCCGCATCGAGACCGCCGATCGCGTCGAAGATCTCGGTGTTGACAGCCTCGACAGCCTTTTCGACACCCTTGCCGAGGTAGCGGCTGCCGCCATCGCGCAATTCGACCGCTTCGTGGGCACCCGTGGAGGCTCCCGAGGGGACCGCGGCGCGGCCCATGCTGCCGTCCTCGAGATAGACGTCGACCTCTACGGTCGGATTACCGCGGCTGTCGAGAATTTCACGGCCGATAATGTCGGTGATTGCAGTCATGATCGCTTCCTGCTGGCTGGGACGAGACTAAAAGGATGGCCCTCTCATAATCGAAGGCTCGAAAAATACAATGGCAACCGTGTGACAGGCGGCATGTCCGATAGTCTGAAGCACCACATCATACCAAAACGCAGCCATTCCGTATGCAAAAGAAAAGCGCCCGCCCCAAGGACCGGCGCATCTCGAAACGGACTACTGAAAATCAATTGTTTTTGGCGACGGCGTCGAATGCCAGGAGCTTCTCCAGAAGCCGCGCCATATCCTTCAGCGGAACCATGTTCGGTCCGTCGGAGGGCGCATGGTCGGGATCTTCATGGGTCTCGATGAAGAGGCCGGCCACACCGACGGCAACGGCGGCGCGCGACAGCGTCTCGACGAACCTCCGCTCACCGCCTGTGGAGCCGCCCTGCCCGCCCGGCTGCTGGACCGAGTGGGTGGCGTCGAACACCACCGGCGCGCCCATGGCCGCCATGATCGGCAGAGAGCGCATGTCGGACACCAGCGTGTTGTAGCCGAAGGAGGCGCCGCGCTCGCACAGAAGCACGTTCAGGTTGCCGCTGGCATTGATCTTGTTCAGAACGTTCCTCATGTCCCAGGGGGCAAGGAACTGGCCCTTCTTGACATTAATGGCGCGGCCGGTCTTGGCGGCGGCGACCAGAAGATCGGTCTGGCGGCACAGGAAGGCCGGGATCTGCAGGACGTCGACGGTCGGTGCGACCAGCCGGCAGTGCTCTTCGGTGTGCACGTCGGTCAGCACCGGGAAGCCGTATTCCTTCTTGAGATCGGCAAAGACATCCATGGCCTTGTCGAGGCCGATGCCACGCTCGGCCGAAAGGGATGTGCGGTTGGCCTTGTCGTAGGACGACTTGTAGACGAGCCCGATGCCGAGCTTGCGGCAGATTTCGGAAAGCTGGCCGGCGACCATGAAGGCGTGATCGCGGCTTTCCATCTGGCACGGGCCGGCGATCAGCGAGAAACGGGATGTGTTGGAAAATACCGCCTTGGCGGAACCCTCGCCGACGGTGACGACCGAATTCGTAGGATTGCTCATGAGTTCTCCTGAAAGACGAAGTGCACCCCCTGCCCCTGCTCATGCGGAACGATCAGGCGGTCACCCCTGCGGGTGTAGCCGACGCCATTAGCAGCTAGCAGTTTCTCTGTCACCCCGAGATCGGCAGTGCCGAAGACGACGGCACGGCCCTTCAGGCCACGCTCGTTCCGCTCCCCTGAAAGCCCGAAGAAACCCGAAAGCCCATCGGGCGTCAGCACTTTGATCCGGGCATTAGCCGACGGGATGGTGATCCCGAAGGAATGGGCCTCGATCTCCCGCTGATTGACCACTTGCTCGAGGAGATACTGAAAATCGGACGGATTCTCCTCCGAAAGCACAACGGCGGCTATGCCGGTCACGGCGTTGTCGTGACGGTCCAACGCGCCGCGATCTGCGGGCAGTGGATTGACGCGCTCGCAGGCGAACAGGAAGAAATCAGGGGAACGGAGATCGGCGGCGAAAGCCAGCCGGAACGCCGCTGTCGTCTCACGACCGTCCAAAAGCCGTACCGGCCGCTCGAAAGTCACCATCTCGCCGCCGGAGATGCCGATCTTGCAGAATCGCGCGTGATCGGCAGCCGCATCGCTGGAAGCCACCACGATCGCCGACAGCCCCTCACCGCCGGAGCGGAAGCGAAAGGCCTGATCGCGGGCAACAAAGACGTTTCCGGCGATAGCAGCGGCCTCGCACTCCTCCCGGCTCGCGACGCCGAGCGGCTCGAGATAGGTATTGTCGGCGAAGAACACACAGGCGTTTTCGGTCCCGAAGGGATGGCGGGCATCTGCGGCTACCGTGAAGCCAAGACGGGTCAACCTCGCTCTCGCCTCGTCCAGCGCATGGACCGGCAAAACGAGATGATCGAGTGCACGAGGCAATTCGTGATGGCTGGACATAGCTGGACCTTTCCAAAGGATGTGGCTGGTTTGCGCGATTTGAAGAGGCTTTGCAAGCAAACAGCGGCAACCGGACATGCTGACTGGTCCCGATAGCTTTCCCGCCATCCGTCTTGCCAATCCTGGCGTACGGATATTTGCTGCCTTTGCCTCCCGAACTGAAGCAGATCAGAGACTGCTTCGGCGGCTACGGCAATCTCCCAAACGCGATGGGACCGCCAACGCCGGTCGACTTTGCAGCGAATACGCGGAGAATTCCGCGGGGAGGCTCCTAAAATTCATGAAAAATTATGCACTTGCGGAACACAAATGGAACAGATAGTGTATGTTCTGTATTTGTTTCACATGAACGGGGCTCCGCAACATGCTAACGCGCAAGCAACAGGAACTGCTTCTCTTCATTCACGAGCGGATGAAGGAATCGGGCGTGCCGCCGTCATTCGACGAAATGAAGGATGCGCTGGACCTCGCATCCAAGTCCGGCATCCACCGCCTGATCACGGCGCTCGAGGAGCGCGGGTTCATCCGCCGCCTGCCCAACCGGGCGCGTGCATTGGAGGTGATCAAGCTTCCTGAGGCCTATACGCCGAGCTTCCAGCCGCGCCGCGGCTTTTCGCCGAGCGTCATCGAGGGCAGCCTGGGCAAGACGCAGCCGGTTACCGCGGCGAAGCCTGCTGCCGAAGGTCAGAGCAATTCCATGTCGGTTCCGGTGATGGGCCGTATCGCCGCCGGTGTGCCGATCTCGGCGATCCAGAACAACACCCATGATATTACCGTGCCGGCCGAAATGCTCGGCTCGGGAGAACACTACGCACTCGAGGTCAAGGGTGACTCGATGATCGAGGCAGGCATTCTCGATGGCGATACAGTGATCATTCGCAATGCCAACAGCGCCAACCCCGGTGACATCGTCGTGGCGCTCGTCGATGACGAGGAAGCCACGCTGAAGCGTTTCCGGCGCCGCGGCGCCTCGATCGCACTCGAGGCAGCCAATCCAGCAT
>DPXQ01000107.1 GCA_003527225.1 Rhizobium sp. | reverse complement strand
CCACGCCCGGGGTCGAGGCGCTGACGAGGACCGAGAAGATCGACAGGAAAAACAGAACCGGCTTCGGATTGAGCGCATTGGCAAGAAAGCCGAGGCCGAAGGCGCGAAAGGCGCTCTGACGCAGTGTATCGGGCTCGCTGGTCGCCGGATCAAGATCCGTGCGGCCAGCACGCAGGGCCATGACGCCCATGTAGATGAGATACGCAGCCCCCACCCACTTGATGATGCCGAACAGCAGCAGCGACTGCGAGATGATGAGCCCAAGGCCCAGGATCGTATAAGTCACATGGAACATCAGCGAGGTGCCGATGCCGATGCTGGTGAGGATCGCGGCGCGCCGTCCATGCACCATGGCTTGGCGCATGACCATGGCCGTGTCGGCTCCCGGCGCGACGATCGCGAAGGAGAAGACGGCCATCAGCGAGGCGAGTTCCAGGAGATAGGCGTGCATCTTCGTTTTCCTTCCGACCTCAGCGCGACACTTGGTTCGCAACTATGCCGGATTGAACGGGAGGCTGCCAGAGGCAGTCTCCCGTGGTTCTTTCTTAGAGATCGAGAACCAGGCGTTCCGGGTCTTCCAGGCTTTCCTTGACACGAACCAGGAAGGTCACGGCCTCCTTGCCGTCAACCATCCGGTGATCATAGGAAAGAGCCAGATACATCATCGGACGGATCACGACCTGGCCCCCAATGGCGACCGGACGTTCCTGGATCTTGTGCATGCCGAGAATGCCGGACTGCGGTGCATTGAGGATCGGCGAGGACATTAGCGAGCCGTAGACGCCGCCGTTGGAGATCGTGAAGGTACCGCCCTGCATGTCAGCCATCGAGAGCTGGCCATCGCGCGCCAGCTTGCCGAGGCGGCCGATGTCCTTTTCGATTTCCGCAATCGACATCTGGTCGGCGTCCCGCACGATCGGCACGACCAGGCCCTTGTCGGTACCCACGGCGACGCCGATATGGCAGTAGTTCTTGTAGATGATGTCGGTACCGTCGATCTCGGCGTTGACGGCTGGAAGTTCCTTCAAGGCATGGGTAACCGCTTTGGTGAAGAATCCCATGAAGCCGAGCTTCACACCATGCTTCTTCTCGAAGACGTCCTTGTACCTGTTGCGCAGGCTCATGACAGCCGACATGTCGACCTCGTTATAGGTCGTCAGCATGGCAGCCGTGTTCTGCGCATCCTTGAGCCGCTTGGCGATCGTCTGGCGCAGGCGGGTCATCTTGACACGCTCTTCGCGGCTGGCATCGTCGGCAGCCGATGGTGCGCGGGGCGCCGCCGGTACCGGAGCCGGGGCGGCGGTGACGCCCTTGGCCACGGCCGCGATCACGTCACCCTTGAGAACCTGGCCGCGCTTGCCGGTTCCTTCGACCTGATCGACCGAAAGCTGGTTTTCAGCCAGCATCTTTGCGGCAGCCGGAGCGGCTGGCATCGCGGATACCGACGCAGCAGGGGCGGCAACAGCAGTCGGAGCAGCTTCCGTCTTGGCCGGGGCGGCTGATGCCACGGCACCAGCCGCGCCTTCGGCGATCTGTCCGAGCAAGGCCCCGAGGCCGACTGTCTCGCCGTTGGCGGCGACAATTTCCGTGAGCACGCCGGAAGCGGGAGCAGGAACCTCGACGGTTACCTTGTCGGTTTCCAGTTCGACGATGGGCTCGTCTGCCTTGACGGTATCGCCAACCTTCTTGAACCAGGTGCCGACCGTGGCTTCGCTGACGGATTCACCCAGGGTGGGTACGCGGATTTCTGTGGCCATGATTTCAATTCCGTTGATCAGTTAGCGGTTTCTGTCGAATGGTTGGTGTTGCCAGGGAGCATCAGCCCCCCAGCGCGTCCTCGAGGAAGGCTTCCAGCTGCGCCAGGTGCTTCGACATGAGACCGGTTGCCGTCGATGCCGCAGCCGGACGACCGGTGTAGCGGACCCGCTGGTACTTCGCGTCGATATGGGCAAGCACCCATTCCAGATAGGGGTCGATGAACGACCACGCGCCCATGTTCTTGGGCTCTTCCTGGCACCATACCATTTCCGCGCTGCGGAAACGGGACAATTCGTTGATCAACGCCTTTGCCGGGAACGGATAGAGCTGTTCAATACGAAGCAGATAGACGTCATCAATGCCGCGCTTTTCACGCTCTTCCAGGAGGTCGTAATAGACCTTGCCCGAACACATCACCACGCGACGGATCTTGTTGTCCTTCTGCAGCTTGATCGGACCATCCTTGATGACTTCGGCATCGTCCCAGAGCAGACGGTGGAATGACGATTCACCCGCCATCTCGGCAAGGCTCGACGTCGCGCGCTTGTGGCGCAGAAGGGACTTCGGCGTCATCAGGATCAGCGGCTTGCGGAAGTCGCGCTTCATTTGGCGGCGCAGGATGTGAAAGTAGTTCGCCGGCGTCGTAACGTTGGCGACCTGCATGTTGTCTTCGGCGCAAAGCTGCAGGTAGCGCTCAAGACGAGCGGAGGAATGTTCCGGACCCTGTCCTTCATAGCCGTGCGGCAGCAGGCAGACGAGGCCGGACATACGAAGCCACTTGCGCTCACCCGAGGAGATGAACTGGTCGAACACGACCTGCGCACCGTTGGCGAAGTCGCCGAACTGCGCTTCCCAAAGGGTCAGTGCGTTCGGACGGGCCAGCGAGTAGCCGTATTCGAAACCGAGTACCGCCTCTTCCGAGAGCATCGAGTTGATCACTTCGTAGCGCGCCTGCGTGGGCGACAAGTTCGCAAGCGGGATATAGCGTTCTTCGGTTTCCTGATCATAGAGAACCGAATGACGCTGTGAGAAGGTTCCGCGTTCGCAATCCTGCCCGGAAAGGCGGACCTTGTGACCGTCAAGGCAGAGCGATCCAAAAGCCAGCGCTTCAGCCATAGCCCAATCGATACCCTCACCGGTCTCCACCATCTGGGCGCGGTTATCCATGAAGCGCTGGATGGTGCGGTGTGCCTTGAAGCCTTCCGGGATCGTCGAAAGCTTGCGGCCGATCTCCTTCAGCGACTTCATCGGAACGGCGGTCTTGCCGCGGCGCTGCTCGTCAGCGTTATCGGCGGTGCGGAGGCCGGACCACGCGCCGTCGAGCCAGTCGGCCTTGTTCGGCTTGTAGGACTGACCTGCTTCGAATTCCTGTTCGAGATGCGTACGCCAGTCGGCCTTCATCTTTTCCAGTTCGCCTTCAGTGATCAGGCCCTCGGCGATCAGGCGCTCGGCGTAGATCTGCACGACCGTCTTGTGCTGGCGGATCGCCTTATACATCGTCGGCTGCGTGAACGCGGGCTCGTCGCCTTCGTTGTGGCCGAAGCGGCGATAGCAGAACATGTCGACAACGACCGGCTTGTGGAACTTCATCCGGTACTCGGTGGCGATCTTGGCGGCGTATACAACCGCTTCCGGATCGTCGCCGTTCACATGGAAGATCGGCGCTTCGATCATCTTGGCGACGTCCGACGGATAGGGCGAAGACCGTGAGAAGGCAGGGTTGGTCGTGAAACCGATCTGGTTGTTGATGATGAAATGCATGGTACCGCCAACGCGGTGTCCACGCAGACCCGACAGGCCGAGAATTTCAGCAACAACACCCTGGCCGGCGAATGCCGCGTCACCGTGGAGAAGCAGCGGCAGAACCCTGACGCGCTCGCGCAGCGGAATGATGTCGCCTTCCCAGACCTTTGCCAACTGGTCCTGCTTCGCGCGAGCCTTGCCCATGACGACCGGGTTGACGATTTCCAGGTGCGACGGGTTGGCCGTCAGCGACAGGTGAACCTTGTTGCCGTCGAATTCGCGGTCCGAGGAAGCACCAAGGTGATACTTCACGTCGCCCGAGCCCTCGACTTCGTCGGGCTTGAATGAGCCGCCCTTGAACTCGTGGAAGATGGCGCGATGCGGCTTGCCCATGACCTGGGAGAGCACGTTCAGGCGGCCACGATGCGCCATGCCGAGAACGATTTCCTCAAGCCCTTCCTGGCCGCCGCGCTTGATGATCTGCTCAAGCGCAGGGATGAGCGCCTCTCCGCCATCAAGGCCGAAACGCTTGGTACCCTTGTACTTGACGTCGATGAACTGCTCGAAACCCTCCGACTCGATCAGTTTGGACAGGATTGCCTTCTTACCATTCGGCGTGAATTCGACGCCTTTGTCGGGGCCTTCGATCCGCTCCTGGATCCAGGCCTTTTCCTCAGGATTGGAGATATGCATAAACTCGACGCCCAGCGTCGAGCAATAGGTGCGCCGGAGAATGTCCAGCATCTCGGGCACGGTCGCATATTCCAGACCGAGAACATTATCGATGAAAATCTTGCGGTCGTAGTCGGCCTCGGTGAAACCATAGGCCTGCGGCGACAACTCGTTGAAATCCTCGACCGGCGCAGCAATACCGAGCGGATCGAGATTGGCGTGCAGGTGGCCGCGCATACGATAGGCGCGGATCATCATGATGGCGCGAACGGAATCCCGTGCAGCCTGCACGACCTCAGCTTCGCTAAGCGGTTTACCGGTGACCTCGGCCTTGGCCTTCACTTTGGTCTCGATTGCCTTTTCCGCCACACCCCAATTGCCATCGAGCGCGGAAACAAGTTCGCCGTTTGCTGCGACCGGCCAATTCTTGCGCTGCCACGATGCACCCGCCGCAGCCTTCTTTACGTCTTCCGGCCTTTCGGCCAGGGCCTTAAAAAAGGACTGCCACTCAGCCGATACGGAGGCCGGATCGTCTTCGTAACGCGCGTAAAGCTGTTCGATATAGGCTGCATTCGATCCGTCGAGGAAAGACGTGATCAGAAACTGCTCGTTGGCTTCTTGCCTTGCCATACTGTTCGCGGGCGTTTTAGCCCGCCTCCCGACTTGAGGTGATGGCCGGAAACCCGGCCTGCCGCTTTCTTGGTCGCCCAACGGGCGGCCCTTCTGTCAAAACGCCAAATCAGGCAGGTGGACCGTATGCACGGTCCACCTGCCTGTACTTGTTAAGCGGTCTCAGCCCTTGAGGACTTCAACCAGGGTCTTGCCCAGGCGCGCCGGGGAAGGCGAAACCTTGATGCCAGCCGCTTCCATGGCTGCGATCTTGGATTCCGCGTCGCCCTTGCCGCCGGAGACGACAGCGCCGGCATGACCCATTGTGCGGCCCTTCGGTGCCGTACGGCCGGCGATGAAGCCTGCCATCGGTTTCTTGCGACCCTTCTTGGCTTCGTCGATGAGGAACTGTGCTGCGTCCTCTTCGGCCGAGCCGCCGATTTCACCGATCATGATGATCGACTGGGTGGCTTCGTCGGCCAGGAACATTTCGAGGACGTCGATGAACTCGGTGCCCTTGACCGGGTCGCCGCCGATGCCGACCGCCGTAGTCTGGCCAAGGCCTTCGTTCGAGGTCTGGAACACGGCTTCGTAAGTCAACGTGCCGGAGCGCGAAACGATCCCGACCGAACCCTTGCGGAAGATCGAGCCCGGCATGATGCCGATCTTGCATTCTTCCGGCGTCAAGATACCCGGGCAGTTCGGGCCGAGCAGGCGGGACTTGGAGCGATCGAGGCGAGCCTTGACGCGCACCATGTCCATGACCGGGATACCCTCGGTGATGCAGGTGATGAACGGGATCTCGGCTTCGATCGCCTCGATGATCGCATCTGCTGCACCTGCTGGCGGGACATAGATGACGGTCGCATCGGCGCCGGTCTTTTCCTTGCCTTCTGCGACGGTCGCAAAGATCGGCAAGCTTTCGCCCTTCGAGCCGGTCCAGGTTTCGCCACCCTTCTTCGGGTGGATACCGCCAACCATCTGCGTGCCGTAATAGGCGAGCGCCTGCTCGGTGTGGAAGGTACCGGTCTTGCCGGTCAGGCCCTGGACGAGGACCTTGGTGTTTTTGTTGACGAGAATCGACATTGTTTCCGGTCCTTCAGTTAGCCGTTGATCGCCGCGACGATCTTCTTCGCCGCGTCGTCCAGATCGTCAGCGGCAGTGATCGCCAGACCGGACTCGTTGAGGATCTTCTTGCCGAGCTCCACATTGGTGCCTTCCAGGCGCACGACGAGCGGAACCTTAAGACCAACTTCCTGGACGGCAGCGACAACGCCCTCGGCGATGACATCACACTTCATGATGCCGCCGAAGATGTTGACGAGGATGCCCTCGACCTTCGGGTCTGCGGTGATGATCTTGAAGGCAGCCGCGACCTTCTCCTTGCCGGCGCCACCGCCAACGTCGCAGAAGTTCGCCGGCTCCTTGCCATACAGCTTGATGATGTCCATCGTCGCCATAGCAAGACCGGCACCGTTGACCATGCAGCCGATGTTGCCGTCGAGAGCCACGTAAGCGAGATCCCACTTGGAGGCCTCGATTTCCTTGGCGTCTTCTTCGGTCTCATCGCGCAGCGCGCGCACGTCGTCGTGGCGGAACAGCGCATTGCCGTCGAAGGAGACCTTGGCGTCTAGGACGCGCAGATGGCCGTTCTTCATGACGATCAGCGGATTGATCTCGAGGAGCGCCATGTCCTTCTCGGAGAAGGCCTTGTAGAGGATCGGGAACAGCGACTTGGCGTCTTCGGCAGCTGCCCCCGACAACTCGAGCGCCTTGGAGATAGCAGCGACGTTGTCAGCGGTCACGCCAACTTCCGGGTCGATGGCGATCGTGTGGATCTTCTCGGGCGTGTCATGCGCGACAGCCTCGATATCCATGCCGCCCTCGGTCGAAACGACGAAGGCGACGCGACCGACCGACCGATCGACTAACAGCGAGCAGTAGAGTTCACGAGCAATGTCGGCGCCGTCTTCGATGTAGAGGCGGTTGACCTGCTTGCCGGCTTCGCCGGTCTGGGCCGTCACCAGCGTGTTGCCAAACATTTCCTTGGCATGGGCCTTGGCTTCGTCGATCGAGAACGCGAGGCGAACGCCGCCCTTGGCGTCGGGGCCAAGTTCCTTGAACTTGCCTTTGCCGCGACCGCCGGCATGGATCTGGCTCTTGACCACGTAGAGCGGGCCGGGAAGCTGCTTTGCGGCAGCTTCGGCTTCTTCGGCGGAAAAGATCGCCACGCCTTCGGCGACCGGGGCGCCGTAGCTCTTCAGGAGAGCCTTGGCCTGATATTCATGAATGTTCATCGTCTAGTCCCTAGTTCTGGGCCGAATGGCGGTTACTTGAGGGCGGGGGCGATATTGATGCAGGCTTCGCAGAGGCCGGCGACGGCGCCGACGGACTTCTGGAAGGCTTCTTCCTCGGCCTTATTGAATTCGACTTCGATGATGCGCTCGACACCACCGGCGCCGATGATCGTCGGCACGCCGACATACATGTCCTTCACCCCATACTGGCCGGACAGATGGGCCGCGCAGGGCAGGACACGCTTCTTGTCCTTGAGATAGGACTCAGCCATTTCGATAGCCGAGGCGGCCGGCGCATAATAGGCCGATCCCGTCTTCAGCAGGCCAACGATTTCAGCACCACCGTCACGGGTGCGCTGGATGATTTCTTCGAGGCGTTCCTTGGTGACCCAGCCCATCTTGACGAGGTCGGTCAGCGGAATGCCGCCAACGGTCGAGTAGCGGGCGAGCGGCACCATGGTATCGCCGTGGCCGCCGAGAACAAACGCCGTCACATCCTGGACTGAAACGTTGAATTCCTCGGAGAGAAAGAGACGGAAGCGGGCGCTGTCGAGAACGCCGGCCATGCCGACAACCATGTTCTTCGGCAGGCCGGAGAATTTCTGCAGCGCCCAGACCATGGCGTCGAGCGGATTGGTGATGCAGATGACGAAGGCGTTCGGGGCATATTTCTTGATGCCCGCGCCGACCTGTTCCATGACCTTGAGGTTGATGCCGAGCAGGTCGTCGCGGCTCATGCCGGGCTTGCGGGCAACGCCTGCAGTGACGATGCAGACGTCAGCACCCTCGATGGCGGAGTAATCGCTGGCGCCGGTCAGCTTGGCATTGAAACCTTCAACGGGCGACGACTGCGCAATATCCAGTCCTTTGCCCTGCGGGATACCGTCGGCGATGTCGAAGAGGACGATGTCGCCCAGTTCCTTGAGGCCGGCGAGATGCGCCAGCGTTCCACCAATCATTCCAGAACCGATAAGTGCGATCTTGTTGCGCGCCATTGAAGAGCTTCCTTTTAGATCCAAAACCAAGGCTGACATTGGTTTCATGCCGACCGTTGCGGAAGTTCGATTAAACGCAATAGATGAAAATCGCAAACGATAATTTCGTGAGCAATATTTTCAATCGGTTAGATGACTATTTTCTTACGTAAACGTCAATATATTTGACGCTGTTTCGTCATACTTCGCCACGTTTTTTCTTGTGAAGAGCAAGATAGTCCGCACTGCGCATCTCGAAGAGACGCGAAACGGTGCGGTCGAACTCGAAGCCCTCGGTTCCCTTTCGCACAGTCAGAAGGTCCTCTGGCGCGGCCGCAGCCGAGGCAAAGAGGCGAACCGAATTGTCATAGAGCGCGTCGACCAGGATGATGAACCGTTTCGTCTCGTTGCGCTTTTCAGGACCCAGAAGCGGAACATGATCGACGAATATCGTATCGAACCTGTCGGCAATCTCGAGATAGTCGGAGGCACCGAGCGGGCGCTCGCAAAGCTCTGCGAAGGTGAAACGTGCCATACGTCCGGCGGCGTGCGGCACATGGATCGACCGGCCCTTCCTTTCGATCTCGACTGGCTCGTCGGGGAGCCCGCCGGCAATATGATGCCATGCCGCATTCATCGCCAGATCAGCGCGCTCGTCCAGCGGCGTCACGTAAACTGGAAGATGCTCGATCTTCCCCATCCGATAGTCAGTGGGGGAATCGAGACTGGCCACGTCCACATGCCGCTTCAGCAGCGCGACGAAAGGTAGGAACAGACTGCGGTTGAGACCATCGCGGTAGAGATCGTCGGGCTCGACATTCGAGGTCGCGACGAGGATGCAGCCGCGCGCGAACAACTCGGTGAAAAGCCGCGACAGGATCATCGCATCGGCAATATCGGTAACCGTGAACTCGTCGAAACAGAGCAGCTCGGCTTCTGCGTGTAGCGCTGCGGCGACCGGGGGCACGGGATCGGCCTGGCGGGTTTCTCCCCTCTTGAGTTTCATCCTGTGGTCATGGATGCGGGCATGGACATCGGCCATGAACTCATGGAAGTGCGCTCGGCGCTTCTTGTCGATCGGAGCGAGCTTGAAGAATAGGTCCATCAGCATGGTCTTGCCGCGACCGACGCTGCCGTGGACATAGAGGCCCCGCCCACTTCCCACCGGCTTGCGCTTCTTGGCGAACATCCAGCCGAGCGCGCTGGACTTTGACGCAGGACGTTTCTGTTTCAGATCGATGAGAATTTCGTCGAGGCGCCGGGCAACCTCCATCTGGGCGGCATCGGCTTGGAGCGCGCCGGAGGCCGTCTGCGAACGCAGGTGTTCGCAGACGCTGAGGGCGTAATCGGGAATGGGCTGCATAAGGGAACTCCGCGCGGGCATGGAGTGGCCCCGCGCCAATAGAATAGTCGGCGTTAACGGCTCAGGCTGAGCGGCTGACCGGTATTGGTTGTACCGTCAAAGCGCGCCTCGGCGGTCTTGTAGAGCCGGCCCAGCACATTGCCGCTGCGGTCCTTCAGCACTACTTGCTTTCCGTCGACCTCCCACGAACCCATTGTTGTCAATGGACCGACGCAGCCGCGTGTCCCGCCGCGCGAACCGCTACCGAGATTGGTAAGTGTCAGGAACATGTCGCAGGAGGCGCCAGCGTTGGCGACGCGCCAGTTACCGACCATAGACTCCTTCGTCACATCCTGAGCTGTGGCCGGGATCATATCGGTCGCTGTGGCGGTGGCGCCCGCGGGGGCCACCGGGAATTGTGAACCATCGGCCCCAGGAGGCGGAAGCTGGCCGGCCTGAACGCTCGGCACGGGCTGCGCCTGAAGCGGCGGCAAGGCAGGCGGAGAATTGAAACCGCTATAGGACGTACGCTGGCATCCAGCGAGCGAAAGAGCGACAGCCAGACCCGTCGCAGCGTATTTCAATTTCATCATCACACTCCCGGTTATCCGCATCATCGGGTCAATTGCGCAGAAACACGGCGGAATTATCGCCAATGACCAAATCAAATCAAGTCGACACTAGAATAATTCCGCCAGACGTTACTACACCATCTACCGCGACAGCACAGACGCGGAAAGATAGATGGGCTGCATTGCGACAAATGCAACCCATCCGCGACAATGAAGTGGATCGATCAGACCCGGCGCTCGATCATCATCTTCTTGATTTCGGCAATTGCCTTGGCTGGGTTCAGACCCTTCGGGCAGGTCTGCGCGCAGTTCATGATGGTATGGCAGCGATAGAGCCGGAAGGGATCTTCCAGGTTATCGAGGCGCTCGCCGGTCGCCTCATCACGGCTGTCGATGAGCCAACGATAGGCCTGGAGAAGGACAGCCGGACCGAGGTAGCGGTCGCCGTTCCACCAGTAGCTCGGACAGGAGGTCGAGCAGCAGGCGCAGAGAATACATTCGTAAAGACCATCGAGCTTCTGACGATCCTCATGGCTCTGCTTCCATTCCTTGGCCGGAGGCGGCGAAACGGTCTTGAGCCAAGGCTCGATCGAGCGATGCTGGGCGTAGAAGTTCGTCAGATCCGGTATGAGGTCCTTGACCACCGGCATGTGCGGGAGCGGATAAACCTTCACCGTGCCGTTGATCTCGTCCATACCCTTGGTGCAGGCCAACGTATTGGTGCCGTCGATATTCATCGCACACGAGCCGCAAATGCCTTCACGGCAGGACCGGCGCAGCGTCAGCGTCGGGTCGATCTTGTTCTTGATATAGAGCAGGCCGTCGAGCACCATTGGGCCACAGTCGTCGATATCGATATAGAAGGTATCGATCCGCGGGTTCTGACCGTCGTCCGGATTCCAGCGATAGATCCGGTATTCCCGGACGTTCTTGGCGCCTTCCGGCTTCGGCCAGACTTTGCCTTCACTGATCTGCGAGTTCTTGGGGAGAGCGAGTTCAACCATGTCCAGTTCCTCGTGAGATCAGTAGACGCGCGCCTTGGGCGCGATCTTCTTCGGATCGATGCCGTCGGCGATCAGCTCTGTGTGAACGGGTCGGTAGTCGAGCTTGACGTCCCCGGCTTCATTGACCCAGGCCAGCGTGTGCTTGCGCCAGTTCACGTCGTCGCGTCCACCAAGCGGACCTTCGGCATAGTCCTCGCGTGCGTGGGAACCACGGCTCTCCTTGCGCGCCTCGGCGCCGTAGATCGTCGTGATGGCATTTGCCATCAGATTTTCGAGTTCCAGCGTTTCGACGAGGTCCGAATTCCAGACCATCGAGCGGTCCGTGACCTTGACATCCGGCAGTTCCTTCCAGATCGCGGAAATGCGGCGGCAGCCGCTCTCCAGCGATTCCTGGGTACGAAACACGGCCGCCTCTTCCTGCATGGCGCGCTGCATCTTGTCGCGCAACACCGCTGTCGGCGTCGAGCCGTTTGCGTTACGCAGGCGATCGAAGCGTTCCATGATCTTGTCACAGGCAGCAGTATTGAGTGCTGGGATCGGTTCCGATTTGTCAATCACCTGGCCGGCGCGGATAGCGGCGGCGCGGCCAAAGACCACGAGGTCGATCAGCGAATTGGAACCGAGACGGTTCGCACCGTGCACCGAAGCACAACCGGCTTCGCCGACCGCCATCAGACCGGGCGCGATACGTTCCGGGTTCTGCGCGTCGGCGTTCAGCACCTCGCCCCAATAGTTGGTCGGTATGCCGCCCATATTGTAGTGAACGGTCGGTAGAACCGGGATCGGCTCGCGCGTCAGATCGACACCGGCAAAGATCTTGGCGCTTTCGGAGATCCCCGGAAGGCGCTCGTTCAGAACAGCTGGATCGATGTGATCGAGATGCAGGAAGATATGGTCCTTGTTCTTGCCCACGCCACGGCCTTCGCGGATTTCGAGCGTCATGCAGCGTGATACGACGTCACGGGAGGCAAGGTCCTTGGCCGAAGGCGCGTATCGCTCCATGAAGCGCTCGCCTTCCGAATTGACGAGGTAACCGCCCTCGCCGCGCGCGCCTTCAGTGATAAGGCAGCCGGCACCATAGATTCCCGTCGGGTGGAACTGCACGAACTCCATGTCCTGGAGTGGCAGGCCGGCGCGCGCGATCATGCCGCCGCCATCGCCGGTGCAGGTATGTGCCGAGGTCGCCGAAAAGAAGGCGCGGCCGTAGCCGCCGGTCGCCAGAACGACCATCTTGGCGGCAAATCGGTGAATGGTGCCGTCATCAAGGTTCCACGCGACGACGCCGGTGCAGCGACCGTCGTCCGACATGATCAGGTCGAGAGCGAAATACTCGACGAAGAATTCCGCATTGTTGCGCAGCGACTGGCCATAGAGCGTATGCAGGATGGCGTGGCCGGTGCGGTCGGCGGCGGCACAGGTGCGCTGAACCGGAGGGCCTTCGCCGTAGTTCTGCATGTGCCCGCCGAACGGCCGCTGATAGATCTTGCCCTCTTCGTTGCGCGAGAAGGGTACGCCATAGTGTTCGAGCTCGTAGACGGCCTTTGGCGCTTCCATGACGAGATACTGCATGGCGTCGACATCGCCGAGCCAGTCGGAGCCCTTTACAGTGTCGTAGAGATGCCACTGCCAGCTGTCGGGCGTCATGTTCTGAAGCGAGGCGGCAATACCGCCCTGGGCTGCAACAGTATGCGAACGGGTCGGAAAAACCTTGGTAATGCAGGCAGTCTTGAAGCCCTGCTCGGCCATACCGAGCGTCGCACGCAGGCCGGCGCCGCCGGCGCCGACAACGACCACGTCATAGGAGTGATCGACGTATTTATAAGCCTTGCCGTTTTGGGCGGGAGAACTGTTCGATGCCATGATGAATTATCCTACGAATGCGATTTTCAGGATGGCGAAAAGACAGAGCCCGCCGATCAGGATCGCAAAAAACGTGTTGAGCATCAGAAGGACGATTTTCATGCCCTCGGCATGGACGTAATCCTCGATGATGACCTGCATGCCGAGCTTCATGTGAACGAGGGCGGAAACAACGACTAGACCCATGCCCACGGCGACGATCGGGTGAGACAAGGCACCGACGACCTCGGCATATGGCGCGCCGTTATACACGACCATGAAGATGACGAAAAAGATGAGGAGCGGGATGTTGGCAACCGCCGTCAGGCGCTGGCGCCAGAAATGCTCGGTTCCTTCCTTGGCCGAACCGAGGCCGCGGACTTTACCCAGAGGAGTACGCATATCCATATCGTTCACCTTTAAAACCGGACCATGTAACCGATGATCCAGACGACGAGGGTCAGGACAACCGAACCGGCGAGATTGGCCTTTGCGAGCTTGGTCGAAAAACTCTTTTCGAAGCCATAGCCGAGATCCCACAAGAGATGGCGCAGACCACCGAGCATGTGATGCAGAAGCGCCCATGTGTAGCCCAAAAGGACCACTCGACCGAGGATCGTGCCCATGAACCAGCTTACCCACTCGAAATAGGCGGCACCCGAGGAAGCCGCAATGAGCCACCAGGCAACAAGCAGCGTTCCAAAGTAGAGTCCGGCGCCAGTCACGCGATGCATGATCGACATGACCATCGTCGGGATCGGCTTGTAAATCTGCAGATGCGGCGACAAAGGCCGCTTATTCGTCACATTCGCCATCAGAACCTCGCGGCGTTATAATGCGGTCCGGAATTTCGGACGTCTCCCCGGCGCAATGCTCAGGCTGTTGCAGTGCATTGCATCAATCGGGACGTTTAATCGCCGAAATGGCGCACGACAAGCACTATTGCTTCAGCATCTGATTTTAATCGATTCGGATGAATAGAAGCTTAGACCAAGGTCGCAAGCTTCCCCTCATTAAGCTTGTTTGCTGAATAGCAGAGGTGCGGGATGACTTTGACGGCAAAATCCGCCATGGTGATTTTAACGTTTTGTTAGCTTTTCCACTTGCTGGGAGCAGGACCATGGTAACGGGAAAAACCCGCACAGGATCGGTGTTCATCCTCACTGCCGCATTTGCTGCACTCTCCGCGACCTCTCTGTGGGCGGGAGACGCGCTTGACTATCGGCCACCCCAGCCGAATCCGGGGGTAACCGCGGGATCGGGACTTCCTTCCGTCATTCCGGGCATAGGCACCTATGCAGGTTCTATTTCCGCACTTCGCGTACCGGGGGCCGGCATCTACTTCATGATCGAGCGTTCGGGCTACAAGCAGATCAGGCCGCGCCTTGCTCCGAAGGCCCGCATCATCAAGGTAAAGGCGGAGGATAGCGCATGTCGCTATGAAGCGGGCGTCTGCGTCATCCGGCCTTAGGCAAGGAATTTATCGAAAGCGCCAGACGGTGGTTTTCTTGACCTCGCTGTCTTCCAGCGCCCGCGTCACCGGCACCTGATAGGTCGCAAGCGCCTCCATCCGATCGGTCGGGCAATAGCTTCGTCCCGGATCCCCGATCAGGACCTGCTTTCCCTCCTCGGCAAGGCGCGCAAACCAGGGCACCAGCGCACCGGCCAGGTCGCGATCGTAAAAGACGTCTCCCGCGAGTACGATGTCGGACCGCGGGCTGCCGCCGATCAGGTTTTCGCCTGTGAAATCTATGTCGACCCCATTCTCCCTGGCATTGAGACCGACCGCCTTCTCCGCCCAAGGATCGGTATCGGTAGCCAGCACGTCGCTTGCTCCCGCTATCTTCGCCGCGATCGCCACGAGGCCGGACCCGCTGGCAAAGTCGAGTACCCGTTTGCTCGCGAACGATTCGCGATGATCCAGGACATATCGGGCCAGCCCCTGCCCTCCAGCCCAGGCAAAGGCCCAGAATGGTGGCGGCAAACCGATCTCTTGCAGATCCTCTTCGGTCTTCAACCAGAGGTCATGCACCTCGCTCGCGAGCCGCAGCCGGATTTCCGGTACGTGCGGCGGCGCAATGAGCGAAGTGTTGGCAAGGATGAAATGTTCCGGATCGGTTTTCAACGAGGCGCCCTCAACGAGGCGGATTATCAAGGCCGCCCATGCGGCAGACCTCAAGATACTCATCCTCGGTGACCGGCTGCACCGACAAGCGCATCGAGGTCACGAGCGACATGTTGGCAAGTGCCGAATTTGCCTTGATATCCTTCAGTGGCACGGGTTTTGGCATATCGCAAACGGCACGGATGTCGACACAGTCCCAGCGGGCATCGCCCTCGGCGGTGGAGTCGGGATGCGACAGCGCGCAAACTTCGACGATCCCGACTACCTCCAGACCCTCGTTTGAATGATAGAAGAAGCCCTTGTCGCCGATCTTCATGGCACGCATGTTGTTGCGTGCCAGATAGTTGCGCACGCCCGTCCATTCGGTTCCCTTTTCGCCAGCATCCTTCTGCATAGCCCAGGACCATTTGACGGGTTCGGACTTATAGAGCCAGTACGCCATGCGTCCTCAAGCCTCCGGATTGTTGAAGACCCAGTTATAGGGCTTGATTTCAACCTTCTCGAAGAGGCCTGCACCGGCATAGGGGTCCTGTGCCGCAATCTTCTTTGCGCTTTCCAGGTCTTCGGCGGCAAGCAGCAGCATGGAGCCGCAAGGCTTGCCATCATCGCCCAGAAACGGACCGCCGATCTTCAGCGTTCCGGCGGCATTCAGTCCGTTCAGCCATTCCACATGGGCAGGCCGTGTTTCCATGCGGACATCGAGATGATTGGGCTTGTCGGTGCAAAGAACGGCAAAAAGCATTTCCGGGTCTCCTTGTGAAATCTCATCTTATTCAGTGGTGATGGGCCGCGTCATCAATTGTTGAATCGCCGTCGGAATATCCAATCGGCCCTCAATGATCTCGGCCACCGCGTCGGTAATCGGCATGCTAACCTCATGGCCCTCGGCCAGTCGCGCCGCCACTGCCGCCGCGAATGCACCTTCCACGAGGTCGCCACGCGAAAAATCGATGGGCTCGCCCTTCCCGAGCGAAATTCCGAAGCGCAGATTGCGCGATTGGTGACTGGTGGAGGTCAACACCAGGTCGCCGAGGCCCGACAGACCACGCACGGTGCCGCCGCGCCCCCCCATGGCCTCGACCAGCCGGGACATTTCCGCCAGCCCACGCGCGATGAGAGCCGCGCGCGCGGAATCGCCGAGCCCCATTCCCTCGACGATGCCGCATGCGATCGCCAGCACGTTCTTGAGCGCGCCGCCAAGTTGAACTCCGATCCGGTCCGTGGAAGCGTAGAGCCGGAAGGTCCGGCCGGAAATGGTCCTCGCCAGCCATTCGGCATCGGCAAGATCGGCCGAAGCGATCGCCATCGCCGTCGGCAAGCCGCGCGCGATATCAGCGGCAAATCCGGGTCCCGAGAGCACCGCGATCCGGTGATGAGGGAGTTCCTGCTCCAGGACATCGGTGAGGAGACGCGAAGAATCGCGATCAATCCCCTTCGCGCAGGTGACGACTGTGGAGCCGCCCGAAAGATAGGGGCCGAATTGCGATGCGGCATCAGCCTGGGCCTGCGACGGCATGGCGAAGAGAACGATGCCGGCATCGGCAAGAACTTCTGGCTCGGCCGAATAGTGCAATGCGTCGGGCAAGTGGATGCCCGGAAGTGCCGCATTGTGCATGCCGTCCGTGCGCAGATCGGCGATTAGCGAGGGATCCCGGCCGAGAAGCGTGACATCCGCCTTGCCCTCCAGCGCGATTACCGAAGCAAGCGCTGTGCCGAAGGCGCCCGAACCGACGACGACGATACGATCCCTCTCGCTCATGCCTTGGCTCCACGTTTGCCGTGTCCGATACGGGCTTCGGCGCTGCTGTCAAGCGGCCAGCGGGATCGCGGCTGCACGTCGAGGCTGTCTGACGGAAAGCCGGCCGCCATGCGCTCGAGGCCGGCCCAGGCGATCATGACGGCATTGTCCGTGCAAAGGCGAAGCGGCGGAGCGACGAAACGAAAGCCATGCCGATCGCACAGACTTTGCAGGCCGCGACGCAGTTCCTGATTTGCCGCAACACCACCGGCAACGACCAGAGCCGGTTTTTGATCCAGATCAGCGAACTCTGTAGAGAATCGCGCAAGCCCACGGCCGATGCGGTCATCGAGCGTGCGTAATATGGCCCGCTGGAACGATGCGCAGATATCGGCGATGTCCCTTTCGTTCACCGGCGCGATTGCTTCTGCCGCCTGGCGCACAGCCGTCTTGAGGCCGGAGAAGGAGAAATCCAGACGCGCCTCGCCGACAAGCGGCCGAGGGAAATCGAAGCGCCGGGCATCGCCGCTCGCTGCCGCCTGTTCGACGGCCGGTCCGCCGGGATAAGGGAGCCCGAGGAGCTTGGCGGTCTTGTCGAAGGCTTCACCGAGGGCGTCGTCGATCGTCGTTCCCCAGCGCTCGTACTGGCCGACGCCACGTACCAGCACCAGTTGGGTGTGCCCGCCCGAAACGAGCAGCATCAGATAGGGAAAATGCAGGTCGTCCGTCAGGCGCGCTGTGAGTGCATGACCTTCCAGGTGATTGATCGCGTAGAGCGGCTTGCCGAGTGCATGGGCGATCGCCTTGCCGGTCATCAGCCCGACGATGAGGCCTCCGATCAGTCCCGGCCCAGAGGTCGCGGCAATGGCATCCACCTCCGCCAGCGATACGTTGGCGCGCTTCAAGGCTTCCTCGATCAGCGTGTCGAGCGCCTCTACATGAGCGCGCGCGGCGATTTCGGGCACAACGCCGCCATAGGCGCTGTGCTCGTCAAGCTGGCTCAGCACAACATCAGCTGCGATCTGGCCGCGGCCGTCATCATGGCGCAAAACGATCGATGCCGCGGTTTCGTCACAGCTGGTTTCGATGCCGAGTATGCGAAGAAAGGAACCCATTTGGCCTGTTCATTGATTGCGATGGTCGGGAAACCCGGTTACGAGAACTGTCGGTAACAACGGATGAAATCGGATGCAAACAAAACCTTTTCGCATCGGCACACGTGGCAGTCCGCTGGCGCTTGCCCAGGCCTATGAAACGCGTGACCGGCTGATTGCCGCCCATAGCCTTTCGCCCGAGGCGTTCGAGATCGTGGTTCTTTCGACCAAAGGCGACCGGATAACCGACCGCTCCTTGGCCGAGGTCGGCGGCAAGGGGTTGTTCACCGAGGAACTGGAGCAGCAGCTTCTCTCTGGCGAGCTCGATTTCGCCGTCCATTCGTCGAAGGACATGCCGACGTCACTGCCGGAAGGGTTGTTCCTCGCCGCTTTCCTGCCACGCGAAGATGTCAGGGACGCCTTTATCGGGGGAGCGGTTCGCCGGCTGCTTGATCTACCACAGGGTGCGACTGTCGGTTCGTCGTCCCTTCGTCGGCAAGCCCTTATCCGCCGCCTGCGCCCGGATATAAATGTTGTGACGTTTCGCGGGCTCGTCGACACCCGGTTGCGCAAACTCGCTGAAGGCCAGGTAGACGGAACACTGCTGGCCTATGCCGGTCTGAAACGGCTCGGCAAACTCGACGTTCCGACAGAACTCCTCGACCCGGAAGCCTTTCCGCCCGCCCCGGCCCAGGGCGCCATTTGCATCGAGAGCCGCATCGGCGATGACGCCGTCAACACGCTCCTCGCGGCGATCAACCATGGCCCGACCTTCGACGCGGTCACCTGCGAGCGCGCATTTCTCGAAGCGCTCGACGGCTCCTGCCGCACGCCGATCGCCGGCCACGCCACCTGCGAAGACGACCGGATACGCTTTTCCGGGATGATCCTGACGCCGGATGGAAGCATTTTTCATAGCGTCAAGGTGGAGGGCGATGCCAGCGATGCGGCAGCTCTCGGCCGCTCGGCTGGCGAAGCTGTCCGTGCGAAGGCAGGCAGCGGTTTCTTCGAAGCCTGGGACTGAGCGATGCGCGTCCTAGTAACCCGGCCGGAACATGCTGGAAGGGAGACGGCTGAGAGACTGCGGTCCCTCGGCCATGAGCCAATCCTGCTGCCCATGAGTGCGCCGGTTCACGACCCCCAGGCAGCACTTGCCGGACTGTCCAGCCCTCACTCCGCCATCGCCATCACAAGCGCCGAGGCAATCCGGACGCTCTCGAAACTGGGCGAAAAACTCGCGCCCTATTTCGCCGATCCCCTTTTCGCAGTCGGCAAGGCATCGGCGCGTGCGGGGGAAGGTGCCGGCTTCCGCAAGGTCATTGCCTCGACCGGCGACGGCATTGCCCTGGCTGACAATATCAAGGTCTATCTCCGAGAGCATGAAATGGGCGGTGGCCCACTGCTCTATCTGACCGGAAGGCCAAGGTCCGGAGGATTCGAGGCACAACTTGCCGCGCACAGGATCCCGTTCACCGTCTGCGAATGTTACGAAATGCGCGCCTTCAACTACGAGGCTGCCGAACTGCAGGCGGTCTTCGAGGAAGACACGCTCGATGCGGTTCTCTTCTATTCGCCCGAAAGCGCAAAGCGATTCTTTGCCCAGCCTTATATGAATATGAATTCGCACCCTCTGAACCACCTTCATTATTTTTGCATGAGCGAAAACGTTCTGCTTGCCCTGCCTCTCCGCTACCGCCAAAATGCGAGCGTTGCGGCGACTCCTGATGAGGCCGCCCTGCTCGCCCTACTCTAAGGTCGATGGCGCAAATTTGATCGGGCCCCTTTCCTTCGCCATCATCACTGACTAATTTCATTGCACCGCAGGGAAGAAGAGGTTGCCATGGTCTCCGGAAAGCCGCCACGCCGCTCCAAGTCGTCGAACGAACCTGTCACCATCGACCTGCAGGCTGAAGAGGCCGTTCCGAATCCGGCTGCGAGCGAATCGCCGCTGGAGGAGACCGCGATGTCTGAGGAAGCTGCCGCCGCATCCCCTTTCCCCGAGATGAAGGACGATGCAGGCGAGGTTCCAGACGACGCACCGTTGACTGGTGAGCCTTCGCTATCGAGCGAAGAAGTCTTCGAGACTGAGAAGCCTGAGCCGGAAACCGTACCGCCGGCCGCGACGCAGAAATCCTCACCCTCCCTGCCAACCCTTGTGGCCGTTGGGATACTTGGCGGCCTCGTTGCACTCGCCGGTGCCGGCAGCATGCAATATGCAGGATTTCTGCCCACGATTGCCCCGGCGCCCGAAGATGCGGTCCAGGATACCGGCCTGACGACCGAACTGAATGCCCTCAAGGACCAAGTCGCCGCACTGGCCGCGAAAGCAGATACAACGGCGGATACAGGCCAGCTTGCGGAGCGCCTGGCGGCGCTGGAAGCAGCTGTTGCCGTACGAAGCGACATGCCAACGGATGCCGCCGCGATCGATCAGCTCCAGCAGCAGCTTGCGGCAAACGGCGAAACCATCGCCTCCCTTCAGACCGCAATCGCCGACACGGCGGCCAAGCTGTCGGAAACCGAATACCGCCTGAACGACCGCCTCGCGCAGACCGAAACCAAGCTCAACGAGCCGCGTGACGACGTCGAGGTGGCACGCGCCATCGCGGTTGCCGCTCTTAAGGCTGCCATCGACCGGGGCGGTCCCTTCATGACCGAGCTCGATACGCTTGCCGGCGTCACCCCGGATGACCCGGTCATCGTCGGCCTGCGTGACTACGCCACGACCGGTATTGCCTCGCGCGCCGAACTGGTGCGGCAGTTCGAAGTCACTGCGGGTGCAATTCTGACCGCCGTCCATCAGCCCGACCCGAACCAGGGCCTTGGCGAACGTCTCCTTTCCAGCGCGCTCTCCGTCATAAAGGTGCGCCCGGTCGGCAATGTCGAGGGCGCCACGCCGGAAGCTGTGGTGGCACGCATGGAAGACAAGCTTCGCAACGGCGATCTGCAGGGGGCGGCGCTTGAATGGAACAGCCTTCCAGAGGGAGGCAAGGCCGCCTCGACGGAATTCGAAAAGGCGCTCAAGTCACGGATCGAGGTCGAGAAACTCGTCGGCTCAGCGCTAACCAAGGCCGTCAGTGGCAGTCAGGGCTGAGGAACGAAATCCATGACCAGAATCCTATTCTTCGTCCTCACAGTTCTCATTTTGGGATTTGGCTTTGCCTGGCTGGCGGATCGTCCTGGGTCCCTCTCCATTCTGTGGCAGGGCCAGTTGATCGAGATGAGCCTGACCGTCGCCGCGACCATCATTGTCGCGATCGTGGCGGTGGTCATGATCGGCTGGTGGATCGTCCGAACTGTCTGGACGTCGCCGCATTCGGCCCGGCGCTTCTTCCGCGCCCGCAAGCGCGATCGCGGGTATCAGGCGCTGTCGACCGGACTGATCGCTGCCGGCGCTGGCAATGCCGCCCTGGCCCACAAGATGAGCGCACGGGCGCGCGGCCTGCTGCGAGCCGATCAGGAACCGTTGATCCTCGTGCTCGAAGCACAGGCGGCGGCGATCGAGGGCAAGCACGAGGAAGCGCGGCGGCTGTTTCAGCAGATGGCGGATGACCCGGAAACGCGGGAACTGGGTCTGCGTGGCCTTTATGTCGAGGCGACCAGGCTCGGCGCGCTCGAAGCAGCCAGACAATACGCGGAAAATGCAGCCGAACAGGCTCCCTACCTGCCATGGGCAGCCAAAGCAACGCTGGAATACCGCTGTCAGTCCCGGCAATGGGATGACGCGATCCGGTTGCTGGACCAGCAACGCGTTGCCCACGTCCTCAGCCGCGCGGAGGCCGATCGGTTGAAAGCAGTGCTGCTGACGGCACGTGCCGAGGAACTGCTGGAAGGAGATCCTGTCGCAGCGCGCGACAGCGCGGTCCATGCGCTCAAACTTGCGAAGGATCTCGTGCCCGCTGCCGTCGTGGCCGCCAAGGCTTATCTGCGCGAGGACAATCTGCGTAAGGCCTCGTCCGTCCTGGAGCAGGTCTGGAAGCTTGCGCCCCATCCGGATGTCGCCCACCTCTACGTTCGGGCCCGTGGCGGCGACAGCGCTGTCGACCGGCTCAAGCGCGCCGAGCGTCTCGAGGCTCTCAAGCCCAACAATGTCGAAGGACTGCTGATCGTTGCCGAAGCAGCGCTCGATACCCAGGATTTCGCCAAGGCGCGCTCGAAGGCCGAGGCCGCTGCGCGGATGGATTCGCGCGAGCGCGTATACCTTCTTCTTGCTGACATCGAAGAGGCCGAGACGGGCGATCAGGGCCGCATACGCTACTGGATGGCCCAGGCGCTTCGCGCGCCGCGCGATCCGGTCTGGATTGCCGACGGCCATATGTCGGACAAGTGGCTGCCATTGTCGCCGGTAACCGGTCGTCTCGACGCATTCGAATGGCGAGCTCCATTTGACCAATTGGAAGGCCCGGTCGAGGAGGGATCGATCTCCACCGCCGAAGCCGCACTGAGCGCGCTGCCGCCGTTGGAAGCCCGCAGCACCAGTGCTTCCGCCATTCGGGAGGCAACGCCTGAAGTGGTCGTTGCTGCGGAAGAACCCGCAGAAGTCCCGATGGCGGCCGCCGCTACCACTGCAAAACAGACAGAAGCCGTTGCAGCCGAACCTTTCTTTGGTCACCCGCCCGATGATCCGGGTGTCCGCGATCTAAACCAGCAGTCCGACGTCAAGACGCGTCTGCGCCTTTTCTGACGAAGGGATCACCCATGCTGGGGCGCCTCCAAGCTTTCTTCCAGAGCCTCACGCAGAGCCATCGGAACGAACCGTTCGCGCCTGACGACCCCCGAATTGCCGTCGCCGCACTTTGTTTCCAAGTCATGGAGGCCGACGGCATTGTGCACGAGTCGGAACGCAACAAGCTCAGCACGCTCCTCAAGGAGCAATATGATCTCGATGAGGCCGCGCTTAAGGCGCTGCTCGTTGCGGGGCAGAGGGCCGAGAGCGAAGCAGTCGACTATTATCGCTTCACCTCCGACCTGAAACGTCACCTGGATGAAAGCCAGCGGAGGCAGCTGGTCGGCATTCTCTGGGATATCGTCTATGCTGACGGAAACCGCAGCGAGATGGAAGACCATGTCGTCTGGCGCGTCGCCGATCTCCTCGGCGTTTCAGACCGTGATAGGGTACATGAACGCCTGGAGGCTATCGCGCGATCCGGTACGCAGGGAGACAATGATGCTTCATGATCCGCAGGGATCGAAACACAAGGCACCAGTGCTTATCGTTCTCCATCAGGAGCGCTCAAGCCCGGGACGAGTGGGACAGCTTCTGCAGGAAAAGGGCTATGCTCTCGATATCCGTCGTCCCGTCCTTGGCGATCCGCTTCCGGGGACCCTGGCAGGTCATTCGGGAGCCGTGATCTTCGGCGGCCCGATGAGCGCCAATGATCCCGAGCCATTCATCAGAGATGAGATAGACTGGGTAAATGTCCCTCTGAAGGAGAAGCGCCCATTTCTAGGCATCTGTCTGGGAGCCCAGATGTTAGTCCGCCATCTCGGCGGAAAAGTCACCGCGAACAAGGATAATCTGGTCGAAATCGGTTGGTATCCGATCCGCGCGACCGAGAAGGGTCGGCTGCTGATGCATTGGCCGCAGATGGTCTATCACTTCCATCGCGAGGGTTTCGACCTGCCGTATGGCTGCGACCTCCTGGCCGAAGGCGATGTTTACCGGAATCAGGCCATCCGCTACGGCGAACATGCCTGGGGACTACAGTTTCATGCCGAACTCACCCGCGCCATGATGCAGCGGTGGGTGGTGCACGGGGCGCATCGTTTCGTCATGCCCAACGCCCAGCCGGGGCGCGACCATCTCGAAGGACGAATGATCTTCGATGCGCCGTTGAGGGCCTGGCTTTCAGATTTTCTCGATCTCGTGTTCGAGCAGAAGGTTCAGCGCGAAGCCTGAGTGTTCGGGGCGTCGAGGTTGTCGATCTTCCTAAGCTGAGGAAATCCGAACGCCCACAGCACGGCAACAGCAAGGGTTCCGGCCCCACCGATCACGACCGCCGGGACGGCGCCGATAAGCGAAGCCATCGTGCCGGCACGGAACTCGCCAAGTTCATTCGACGCACCAACGAACACCATGTTGACCGCATTGACCCGTCCACGGACCTCATCCGGCGTCCACAGCGCAATCAGCGTCTCGCGTACATAGACCGAGGCCATGTCGGCCGCGCCCATGAGCATCAATGCGGCGATGGAAAGCCAGGCCGTTTCGGAGAGCCCGAAAAGCACCGTCCCGACACCGAAAAGCGCAACACCCGCAAACATGAAGAGGCCCGCATTATGACGGATCGGAAAGCTCGCCAGAATGATGGCGATGAAGATAGCGCCAATTCCTGGAGCCGCCCGAAGCAACCCGAGCCCCCACGGACCCAGAACCAATACGTCGCGGGCAAAAACAGGCATCAAGGCCACGGCTCCGCCAAGGAGTACCGCGAAGAGATCGAGCGAGATGGCACCCAGCACGACCTTTTCGCTCCAGATGAACCGGAAACCCGCAAGGATGGTGCCCCAGGTCACGGCTTTCGACGATCTCTTCTGTGTAGGTCTCTCGACCATGAATACCAGAATAGCCGCCGCTACGAAGAAGACGAAGGCAACGGCATAGGAAAGGATGGGGCTGAGGCCGTAAAGCAGACCTCCAGCAACAGGTCCGACGATCGAGGCCATCTGCCATGAGGTCGAGTTCCAGGCGACAGCATTGGAAAGATCGGCTTCCGGAACGAGATTCGGCGCCAATGACTGCACCGCCGGCGCATTGAAAGCCCGCTCGATCCCGAACACGATGAGGATGCCGAAGACCAGGATCGGCGAAAAAGCATCGGTGGCAGTCAATACCAGAAACGAACCGCCGCATAATGCGCTCACCACCATGCAGATCGCCACGATGGCGCGCCGGTTGTAGCGGTCTGCGACGGAACCGGTGACGAGGATCAGCAGCAGCGACGGCAGGAACTGGAACAGACCGATGAGGCCGAGATAAAACGTGCTCCTTGTCTCGTCATACATCTGCCAGCCGACGGAGACACTGACGATCTGCGTGGCGAAGGCGCCCAGGAATCGGGCGAGGAAGAACCGAGCGTAGGAGACATGCCTGAAAGCTGCGAACCGATCGCCGGACATATGCGCGGACATTACGGGAATCATTCCTTCCAGGAGACGGATTCGAGCGCTTGGCCGACCGGCCCATTAAACATGATTTGCGGTCTGTCGGTCCACAGTACTTGCTCGTTAAGCTGCCAATGTCTACATGTCTGTCAACCACGAAATGGAGACGATTATGCTAGCGTTGTTTCAGACGATTGATCTGGCCCTGAATCTTTACACCTGGGTGCTCATCGCAAGCGCCATATTCTCTTGGCTTTATGCGTTCAATGTCATCAACTCAAGCAATCGCTTCGTCAACTCGCTCGGAACGTTCTTCTACAATGTGACGGAGCCCGTTCTGCGCCCGATCCGCCGCGTTCTTCCCGATCTCGGCGGCATCGACATTTCGCCGATCGTCGTCCTGCTGGTCATCTTCTTCATCCGCTCGCTGATGTGGAACAGCATCTACCCGCTGTTTGCGTGATCGCGCCCTACAAGTGCTTTGCCGATCATCTAAGGCTCGCCGTTCGCCTCACTCCGAACGGCGGGCGTGATGCGATTGACGGTGTCGAACTGAACGCCAACGGCGAGGCCCACTTGAAGGCACGCGTGAGCTGTGTCCCCGAAAAAGGCAAGGCCAACCAGGCGCTGGTCGTGCTCATTGCCAAGGCGCTCGGCGTGCCGAAGTCTTGCGTTTCGGTCGTGTCCGGCGACACCGCCAGACAAAAAATCCTCCGGATCGATGGCGACCCGGAGGATTTGGCAAGACGGATCGACGGCCTGAAAGCCGCCTGACCTTACTTCTTGGATTTGTAGCGGTCGATGGCTTCGACGATCAGCTTCTTGGCGACGCTGACGTCCTGCCAACCAGCGATCTTCACCCACTTGCCGGGCTCCAGATCCTTGTAATGTTCGAAGAAGTGCTCGATCTGCTTGAGCGTGATCTCCGGCATGTCGGTATAGTTCTCGATCTTGTCGTAGCGCTGGGTCAGCTTGTGCGACGGAACGGCGATGATCTTCTCATCCTTGCCGCCATCGTCTTCCATGATCATCACGCCGATCGGGCGAACGTTGATGACACAGCCCGGAACGAGGGGGCGCGTGTTGCAGATCAGGACGTCGATCGGGTCGCCGTCTTCCGAAAGCGTATGCGGGACGAAACCGTAATTGCCCGGATAGGTCATCGGCGTGTAGAGGAAGCGGTCCACGATCAGCGCGCCAGCTTCCTTGTCCATCTCGTACTTGATCGGGTGGCCGCCGACCGGCACTTCAACAATGACGTTCACGTCATCCGGCGGATTCTTGCCGATCTTGATTGCATCTATACGCATTTTCAGCCCCATAGGAGTGTGGAAATCCCGCGTCTCCTAACGGGAATTATGTGGCATTGCAACACGGCTTTGGACCAAGACGCCGACAAAAGTCCGTTTGGCGCGACGAGCCGTCCGTCTTCACATGCAGCACCATCACCTGCAGAAAATCCCTGGCAATTGTGTTATTCGTTCAGCGGAGACGAAAAGATCGGAGACGAAGCATGAATTCCGGATTGGCGCGCGGGACGGTCTTGTGCATTCTGGCGGCGCTCACCGCACCGGCGGCGCAGGCAAACGAGAGCACATACACCGACATTGATCTGGATGCTTGCCAAACCCTGGCGGAGGACGACCTGGGAGTCTCGCTAAAATGTGGCGGATACCGCGCTTATCCGGTCTATTTCACCGAGGGTGATCTCCGGCAGAGCGTGTTCTTCGGGCCGATACGCAAGGAACTGATGGATGAAGGTTTCGAGTCTTTCTCCCCCTTCAACTACATCGGCAACAAGATAGAATGGCGGCTCGACCCTTCCGGCAGACCCTTTGCCGCAATCCTGCGCTGGTATATCGAGAATCCGGACGAGGCAACGGGCGCCCCTACCGAGAAAAGCACCGGCCAGGTTCTGGTCATCTCCAGAGTCGCACAGCCTCAAGACGGGCTTGGCTGCGTTGTCGGCTATGTCGACGCGCTCGCCAATCCGAAGGCGAATGAACTGGCTCGAGCCGTCGCCGACACCCAAGCAATGGATTTCGCCTGCGGATACAGCGAGAGCGCATGGCACGGCGAACGCGGAGACAAAACCGGAGAGCCGACGCGTTACTGGCCGGAAGGACTGGTCAAGGAATAGCAAGGAAGGCGGCTTGCGGGGACTTCTTGCCCGACGAGTCGTCAATTCCAGATGAAACCGATCTTCTTCAGCTGGACGTCGCCGAAATCCTCCATTCCCTCGACAGCGTCCATGCCGCCGTTGGAGCGGAAGAACTGATCCGCATGGCTGCTGTCCTCGAGACACCAGACAACCATGCCGGAACATCCAAGCGACTTCAGGAGCCGGCGCGCTTCGCCGAACAGCATATGACCGAGCCCGATCCCCTGATATTCGGGACGCAAGTAGATTTCGTAGACTTCCCCTTCCTGGGGCAGGACGCGGGCACGATTGAGCCCGACGGTCGCATACCCGGCGATGGTGCCAGCCACCTCGACAACCAGTACGGTCGCGGGACCGCGTGTTGCCTTCCGCCACCAGGTCTCGCCGCGGCGCTCGATCATCTTCGTCAGCACGCCATGTGGAATGAGGCCTGCATATGCATGCTGCCACGAAAGGCGGTGGGCCTCCGCAATTCCCGCAGCGTCCTGCGGTTCCGCAGGCCGAACATCGATCGACAACGTCTTCATAACGCTACTCTCGTCCTGCTGTGGCAATTCCGCCAACCGCTCCAACGCGAAAAACGGCATTGCCCACAGACTTTTCATTTGGACCGTAGCTCGAAATTTAACGCTTTTTTAAACCGCGCGGCAAGACTCACTATCCCGTAACCACAAATAAAAACCCCGGTTTCGAGAACCGGGGTTAATGAATTATATTAGAATAAGCTTATTAAGCTTGTGCTGCACGGGTCTTTTCGAAACGCTTGCGATCGTTGGCGTCGAGATACATTTTGCGCAGACGGATCGACTTCGGCGTCACTTCCATCAACTCGTCGTCCTGAATCCAGGAAAGCGCCCGGTCGAGCGTCATGCGGATCGGCGGCGTCAACTTGACCGCTTCATCCTTGCCGGCGGAGCGAATGTTGGTGAGTTGCTTGCCCTTGAGCACATTGACCTCAAGGTCGTTGTCACGGCTATGGATGCCGATGATCATGCCGGCATAGACCTTTTCGCCTGGCTCGATAATCATCGGACCACGGTCTTCCAGGTTGAACATCGCATAGGCGACGGCCTCGCCAGCCTGATTGGAAAGCAGCACGCCATTGGTGCGGCCGCCGATTTCGCCCTTGTATGGCTGATAGTCGTGGAACAGGCGGTTCATGATCGCCGTGCCGCGGGTATCGGTCAGGAGCTCGGACTGGTAGCCGATCAGGCCACGGGTTGGCGCGAAAAACACCAGACGGACGCGATTGCCGCCCGAAGGACGAAGTTCGACCATCTCAGCCTTGCGCTCGGACATCTTCTGGACAACGATACCGGAATGCTCTTCATCGACGTCGATGACGACTTCCTCTACCGGCTCCATTAGCTGGCCGTTTTCGTTCTTGTGCATCACGACGCGCGGACGCGAAACCGCAAGCTCGAAGCCTTCGCGGCGCATGGTCTCGATGAGGACCGCGAGCTGCAATTCACCACGGCCTGAAACGTAGAAGCTGTCCTTGCCTTCGGCTTCTTCGATCTTCAGAGCAACATTGCCTTCGGCTTCCTTGAAAAGACGGTCGCGGATGACGCGGCTCGTAACCTTGTCGCCTTCAGTGCCGGCAAGTGGGCTGTCGTTGACCAGGAAAGACATGGTCACAGTCGGCGGATCAATCGGCTGCGCGACCAGCGGCTCGGTGACGGAAGGATCGCAGAAAGTGTCAGCGACCGTACCCTTGGAGAGACCTGCGATCGCGACGATGTCACCTGCCTGTGCTTCTTCGATCGGCTGACGCTCGATACCGCGGAAAGCGAGGATCTTCGAGATGCGGCCGGTTTCGACCGTCTTGCCATCGACGCCGAGCACCTTGACCGGCTGGTTCGACTTGATCGAACCAGAATGGATGCGGCCGGTGATAATGCGGCCAAGGAAGGGGTTGGCTTCAAGCAGCGTGCCGATCATGCGGAACGGACCCTCGCCGACGGTCGGCTCGGGAACGTGCTCGAGAACCAGGTCGAGGAGCGGACCGAGGCCCTGGTCCATCGGGCCTTCCGGTGCGACGTTCATCCAGCCAGCGCGGCCTGAACCGTAGAGGATCGGGAAATCGAGCTGTTCGTCGGTGGCATCGAGCGCTGCGAACAGGTCGAAGACTTCGTTGACGACTTCCTCATGACGAGCATCCGGACGGTCGATCTTGTTGATCGCAACGATCGGACGAAGGCCAACCTTCAGCGCCTTGCCGACGACGAACTTCGTCTGCGGCATCGGGCCTTCGGCAGCGTCCACCAGGACGATTGCGCCGTCCACCATCGACAGGATGCGTTCGACTTCACCGCCGAAGTCGGCGTGGCCGGGCGTGTCCACGATATTGATGCGCGTATTCTTCCAGACGACCGAGGTCGCCTTGGCAAGAATGGTGATGCCGCGTTCCTTTTCAAGATCGTTCGAATCCATCACGCGCTCTGCTACGCGCTGGTTCTCGCGGAACGAGCCGGACTGTTTCAGGAGTTCATCGACGAGGGTCGTTTTCCCATGGTCGACGTGCGCAATGATGGCGATATTGCGAAGTTTCATACAATAATCTCTGATGGCTGGGCGCGCGACAAGAAGTGGCGCCTTGTTACTTTGCCGCGCTCATACCTTGTTTTTTGCGTTTGCGAAAGGAAAAAACAATTCTCCCCTCTCCAAGGTCAATCCGCGCGGGGCCCATTCGAAGCACCCTGACAAGGAGCGAGGCCGCATCTGCGGCCCCGCCAGCTCTTTTACGCTTTCCGTTACGCGTTACGCACCGGATCAAGTGTGACCTTGTAGAGTTCGTTGTCGTCGCGATCCATCAGTCGAACGGTCAACTGTTCGCTCTGGCCGTCGATGTCGACGAGACCGAAGAACTGTAGGCCCATCGACGGCGGCAGGTTGGCACCCTGCTCGGCCGTCGGCGCCTTGACGAACTTCAGCTCGGGACCGAACGTCATGTCGAGGTCGTTCGGACCGAACGTACCGGCATGCAGCGGCCCGGACACGAATTCCCAGAAGGGTTCGAAATCCTGGAACTGTGCCTTGTCCGGATTGTAGTAGTGGGCAGCCGTGTAGTGAACGTCAGCGGTCAACCACACCGTGTTGGTGATGCCGGCGGTCTTGATGTAGCGAAGCAACTCAGCGATCTCCAGTTCGCGACCCTTGGCCGGACCGTTGTCGCCTTGGGCCACGGCTTCGGCACCTTTGCTGTTCTTGTAGTCGTCCCAGACAATTATGCTGAGTGGCATATCGCAGGCGATAACCTTCCAGGTCGCCTTGGAGTTTGCCAGTTCGCGCTTCAGCCAGGCGACCTGCTCCTCGCCTAGGATTCGAGCTTCGGGCGAGAGCGTGGTTTCCATGCTGTCATGGTTCGGGCCACGATAGCTGCGCAGATCCAGGAAGAACACGTCGACCAGCGGTCCGTAAGCGATCTTGCGATAGATGCGCCCGGGCTCTGTCGGGGTATAGCGGATCGGTGACATCTCATGAAAAGCACGCGCGGCGCGGGCCGACAGCAGCGAAACCGACTTTTCCGTATAGCGGTCATCCGCTGTCAGGTCCTTGGATGCAGACCAGTTGTTGAGAACCTCATGGTCATCCCACTGAAAGAAGGTCGGACAGATGGCATTCATGTCGCGGACGTGGCTGTCCAGCATGTTGTATTTCCACTGGTCGCGATATTCTGCCAGCGTCTCGGCGACCTTGCGCTTGCCGTCGACCAGCACAACGTTTTTCCACTTGGTACCATCCTTCAGATCGACCTCGTCCTTGATGGGGCCGTCGGCATAGATGGTGTCGCCGGAATGTAGGAAAAAGTCCGGCTGATGCTTGGCCATCGTCGAATAGGTCTTCATGCCGGTTTCGTCGATGCCCCAGCCCTGACCGGCGGTATCGCCCGACCAGGCGAAACGGACCGAGCGCTTGGACGCCGGCGCGGTGCGGAAGCGACCGACGACCGGTTCGGACATGGTGTTGATATTGGAAAGGTCGGCAGCCGTGAAACGATAGAAGATATCCTGATCGGCCGGCAGGTCGCTCAGCAGGCGCTTGACGGCGAAATCGCTCTCCGGCATCGCATCGAGCGGTGCAAGACGAACCGCATTCGAGAAGCTTTCTGTGGTCGAATATTCCATGAAGACGCGCGAGGGACGATCAACACGCGACCAGATCATGCCGGAAGACACGTCGACATCGCCGGACTGGACACCATGGGTGAAAAGCGGACGATCGGCGGCGCGCGCATAGAACGGCATGGCCAGCCCGGACGCCGCGACGACACCGGTTGCGCCGGTCGATAGCAGGAATGAACGGCGCGATAGCGCCTTCAGCGAATTAGACATGAACCTCTCCTCGTTTCGGCTGACGGGCGATCTTTGCCCACCGACGGAAACAATCAGAGGTTCATGTCAGTCATTTGATCGGCAGATGAAACTTCTGTCATCCTTCGATGACGATCTCCTGGGCGACGCGACGGACCGGTTACGCATCGCTCCCGGCCAGTTCCTCCAGCATCGCCAAACCCTTCTTCCTGAGCATTGCCTCAGGGCTTGGCAACCTGCCTCGGAAGGCCTTGTAGGCTTCCTCTGGATCGATCGATCCGCCGACGGAATAGATATTGGCTTTCAGCCGTTCCGCCATCGCTGGGTCGAAAGCGTTGCCCGTCTCCTCGAAGGCCTCAAAGGCATCGGCATCGAGCACTTCCGACCACATATAGGAGTAATATCCGGCCGAATAACCGTCGCCGGCAAAGACGTGCTGGAAATGCGGTGTTGCGTGGCGCATGACCAGCGAATTCGGCATTCCTATTTTCTCCAGGACCTCGGTTTGAAGAGCCATCGGATCTTCGACGCCAGCACGCGTATGGAAGGCCATGTCGACGAGGGCCGAGGACGTGAACTCCACGGCTGCGAAGCCTGCGTTGAAGGTTCTCGACGCCAATACCTTTTCAAGAAGCGCCTGCGGAATCGGTTCACCGGACTCGAAATGCACGGCGTACGTTCTCAGGACATCTGGAACCGTGAGCCAGTGTTCGTAAAGCTGCGACGGCAGTTCGACGAAATCCCTGGAAACGCCGGTTCCCGAGACCGAAGGATAGGTGACGTTGGAAAGCATTCCGTGCAACGCGTGGCCAAACTCATGGAAGAGCGTTCGAGCGTCATCGAGCGAGAGGAGCGCCGGCTTATCGCCATCGGGCCTGGCGAAGTTGCAGACATTGTAGATGATCGGGATTTCTCCGACGGACCCGTTCTTCAGGGGCAACCTGTGCTGCCTCTGGAAAGAGCTCATCCATGCGCCGGAACGCTTTGACGCTCTTGCGAAATAGTCACCGAGGAACACGGCAATGACCTTGCCTTCCTTGTCTCGGATCTCGAATACCCGAACATCCGGGTGATAGCCGACGACATCCTTGAGCGGGACGGCCTTGATGCCGAACAGACGCCCGGCCACATCGAAGCAGGCCTCGATGACCTTTTCGAGCTGCAGATAAGGCTTCAACTCTGCTTCGGAGAAATCGAACTTCCTTGCCCGCAGTTTTTCGGCATAGTGACGCCAATCCCACGGCCTGACATCGTGGTTGCGCCCTTCCTCGGCGATCAGCGCGGCGAGTTCCTTTTCTTCCGCAGTCGCCTGCAAGAGCGCCCTCTCCCAAACCTTCATGAGCAGCCCGTTCACTGCCTCCGGCGTCTTCGCCATCGTATTGTCGAGTTTCAGGGCGGCATAGTGATCGTAGCCGAGCAGAGCTGCCTTTTCTGCCCGAAGCCCAAGCGTCTCTTTGACGATGTCCAGATTGTCCGATGCCCCGCCACTCGCCCCGCGCGCCACCAACGCCTTGAACGCCTGTTCACGCAGGTCTCTTCGTTCGGAAAATGTCAGGAAAGGCTCGATGATCGAGCGCGAAAGCGTGACGACGTGAGAATGGCCGTCGCCCCGAGATTGGGCGGCAGCGGCCATCGCATCTTTCAGGAATTCCGGAATGCCGGCCAGGTCTTCGTCGCCTGCCAACGGAAGCGCCCAGGATTTTTCATCAGCCAGCACGTTCTGGCCGAACTGGGCGCCGAGGCTCGCAAGCCGCTCGTTGATCGCTGCCAGACGTTCCTGCTCCGCCTTGGCGAGCTTGGCACCGGACTTGACAAAGCCCTTCCAGTGCCGCTCGAGAACACGGATCTCCTCGACAGACAATCCGAGTTTTTCACGGCCCTCCCAAAGCGTGTCTATCCGCGAAAAGAGTGCCGCATTCATGCCGATCTTCGAATAATGACGCGACATCTTCGGGGCGATTTCACGCTCCAGCGCCTGGATAGTGTCGTTGCTGTGGGCGCCCGCACGATTCCAGAAGAGAGCCGAAATCCGCGAAAGGCTGTCGCCAGCGGTCTCCAGCGCCGTGATGGTGTTGGCGAATGTCGGCGGTTCAGGATTGGCGGCGATCGCGCCAATTTCCGCGTCGTGCTCGGCGAGTGCCACCTCGAAAGCCGGTGCGAAATCGCTGTCCGCCACCGCCTCGAAACGAGGCAAACCATGAATTCCGTTCCAGTCGACAAGCGCGGTATTGAAGGACGCTGTTGCTGTCATCTGCCGTTTCCCTTCGGCGGGCCGTGACCGGTCCCGCAAAATATGAGCCATGAACCCGATATGGTATCCGGCAAGGTGCTTTGGCAAGCTTGCAGGCGCGGGCAAGCAACAAATTTACCGTGCAGCGCACCATCCAAGACTACCAGATCTGACCTCTCGTCAGGGATCGGCCAACCGCACAAGTTTCGATCTGCATTCTAGCCGGCGAATGGCATCAAAAAACCCGCCGCGGCTGGCCGCAGCGGGTTCGAGGAACGCCTGAATGGGTTTCACTTCGTCAGATTGCGCTTCGCGAGCGTGCGCAGACGCAGCGCGTTGAGCTTGATGAAGCCGGCCGCGTCCTTCTGGTCGTAGGCGCCCTGGTCGTCCTCGAAGGTAACCAGCTGGTCGGAATATAGCGACTTGTCGCTTTCGCGGCCGATGACCATGACATTGCCCTTGTAGAGCTTCAGCGTCACTTCGCCTTCCACATGCTCCTGGCTCCTGTCGATCAAGGCCTGCAGCATTTCACGCTCCGGCGAGAACCAGAAGCCGTAGTAGATGAGCTCCGCATATTTCGGCATCAGCTCGTCCTTGAGGTGCGCAGCACCGCGGTCGAGCGTGATGCTCTCGATCGCGCGATGCGCAGCCAACAGGATCGTGCCGCCGGGTGTCTCGTAGACGCCCCGGGACTTCATGCCGACGAACCGATTCTCGACGAGGTCGAGGCGGCCGATGCCGTTGTCTCGGCCATAGTCATTGAGCTTGGCGAGGATCGTCGCCGGGCTCATGCGGACACCGTTGATAGAGACGGCATCGCCCCGCTCGAAACCGACCTTGATGATCGTCGCCTTATCGGGAGCGGATTCCGGCGAGATCGTCCGCATGTGGACGTATTCCGGCGCCTCTACGGAGGGATCTTCCAGAACTTTGCCCTCAGACGAGGAGTGGAGGAGGTTGGCGTCGACCGAGAAGGGCGCCTCGCCCATTTTGTCCTTGGCGACAGGGATCTGGTGCTGTTCGGCGAATGCCAACAGGTCGGTACGGCTCTTGAACGACCAGTCGCGCCATGGGGCGATGATCTTGATGTCCGGATTCAGCGCATAGGCCGAAAGCTCGAAGCGGACCTGGTCGTTGCCTTTGCCGGTCGCTCCATGCGCAATCGCATCGGCACCGGTCTTGCGAGCAATGTCGATCAGGTGCTTGGAAATCAGTGGGCGGGCGATTGAGGTGCCGAGCAGGTAGACGCCTTCATAAACGGCATTGGCCCGGAACATCGGGAAGACGAAGTCACGGACGAATTCTTCGCGGACGTCCTCGATGAAGATCTCTTTGATGCCGAGCATTTCGGCTTTCTTGCGCGCCGGCTCAAGTTCCTCGCCCTGGCCGAGGTCAGCCGTGAAGGTGACGACTTCCGCGCCAAGTTCGGTCTGCAGCCACTTCAGGATGATCGAGGTATCGAGTCCGCCAGAATAGGCCAGAACGACTTTTTTCACGTCTTTGCTAGGTGCCATGATGAGGTATCCACTTGTGCAGGTATGGTCGAGGGAACCGAGCCCTTGTTTCGCGGCACTTTTAGCGAGATTATCGCGCCGTGCAAGGGGAAGAGGCTTTCAGTATGAAGCCCACGCCTATAAAACGGCACTCTTCAGAATCGCGCGCGGGCATTTGACCCCGTCCGGATTGCGCTGCATATCACGAACGTATCCCGACAAGTTGAGGAGGTTTCGCATGGCTACACTTCACCCTGCATTCAAGAAGGGAAATCTGGCGGTCGTCACGGGCGGCGCTTCCGGCATCGGCCTTGCGGCGGCCAAGCGATTTGCCAGCCTCGGCATGTGCGTGGTCATCGCCGATCTCGTCGGCGAAAGACTGGCGAATGCAGAGGCTGAAGTGGCCGCGCTTTCTGAAAACGGCGAGGCGGACGTCGTTGCCATCGGAACGGATGTCGGCCAGCGTGACGAATTGGAGGCACTGGAGCGCGCCGTGATCCAGCGCTTCGGACGCGTTCATGTGCTGATGAACAATGCCGGCATACAGCCCGGAAGTTCGATCTTTGGCCCCCAGGCCAACTGGGACAACGTACTGGCAGTCAATCTTATGGGCGTCATCAACGGAAGCCGCACCTTCGGACCGGGAATGGTTTCCCATGGCGAGTCGTCGCTGATCATCAACACGGGATCAAAGCAGGGCATCACCACACCGCCCGGTGACCCGGCCTACAATGTCGCCAAGGCCGGCGTGAAGGCCTTCACCGAGGCGCTGCAGCACGAACTGCGCAATACTCCGAACTGCAAGGTGGCGGCGCACCTTCTTATCCCCGGTTTCGTCTTCACACCGCTGACCGCCAACGGCCGAACCGTGAAGCCGGAAGGCGCATGGACACCAGAAGAGACCGTCGACTTCATGATGGAAAGCATCCCACGCGGCGATTTTTATATCCTGTGTCCGGACAATGAAGTGGATCGCAAGACCGACGAGCGGCGCATTCTCTGGGCCGCCGGCGATATCGTCGAGAACCGTCCGCCCTTGTCACGGTGGCATCCAGATTATGCCGATCAATTCAAGACATTCCTGACACCGAAACAAAGCTGATTGGCATCTAGCCTGAAGGCGGATAAAGACAGTCTTCTCCCTAGCCCTCTCTGCCGAGTTCGTCATGGATTTCATACCCAACCTGCCCACGCTGCTGGCCTTCAGCGCGGCTTGCTTTCTTTTGGCGGCAACGCCCGGCCCAGATATGACGCTTTCAATCAGCCGCGCCCTGAGGGATGGCCGCGCTGCCGGTCTGGCAGTTTTGCTCGGCACCAATCTCGGCATCATGGTACATACGATGCTGGTCGCTTTCGGCGTCTCGGCCCTTATCGTCGCGTCGCCGACCGCTTTCCTGATCTTGAAGACCGGCGGGGCCGCCTACCTGCTCTGGCTGGCCATTCAGGCGGTACGCACTGGCTCGCGTTTTGTCGTCAAAAAGGAAACCGGCATCACGGGCTCAGCCAAAACGGCCTTCATGAACGGCATCTGGGTCAACTTGCTAAACCCCAAGGTCATCATTTTCTTCATGACCTTCCTGCCGCAATTCGTCAGCGCTTCCGACCCCCATGTGACCGGCAAGCTCCTATTCCTCGGCGGATGGTTCATGCTGGTGTCCCTGCCGGTGACGGTTGCCATCGTGCTTGCCGCCGACAAGCTATCGGCTTGGCTGCAAGCCAATCCGAAAGTATTGCGCGGGATCGACTATACCTTCGCTGGCGTCTTTTCGATCTTCGCCGTGAAGATCCTTTTCACCCAAGCCCGCTGATCCACCGACCCAAATGGAGAAAGGCGCATCCCCGAGCGGATAGCGCCTTTTCAAAGTATTGCCTGGGGTTCAACCAATCAGCAGTTCGTCGTCATCCAGCGTCTGGCCGCGAATGCGGCGGAACATGTCGATCAGGTCCTCGACCTGCAGGTCCTTGCGATTGTCGCCAGCCACGTCGAGCACGATCTCGCCGGCATGCAGCATGATCGTACGCGTGCCGAAATCAAGCGCCTGACGCATCGAATGCGTGACCATCAGCGTCGTCAGTTTGCGTTCGGAGACGATCGACTGTGTGAGCTTCATGATGAACTCGGCCATGCCCGGATCGAGCGCCGCCGTATGCTCATCAAGCAGCAGGACTTCGGTGCCCGCAAGCGTCGCCATCACCAGCGACACCGCTTGGCGCTGGCCGCCGGACAGGAGGTCCATTCGGTCCGCCATGCGGGTTTCGAGGCCGAGGTTGAGCGCAGCGATACGATCGCGGAATTCGCCACGGCGCGAACCACCGAGAGCAGACACAAGCCCGCGCCGTCTTCCGCGCATCGAGGCCAGCGCGAGATTCTCCTCGATCGACAGCGCACCGCAGCTGCCTGCCAAGGGATCCTGGAAGACGCGGGCGACAAGCCCGGCGCGCGCGGCCGTCGTCTTGCGCGACACATCCGTCTGGCCGATCGTCACCCGGCCGGACGTCGGCAGGACATCGCCGGCGAGAACGCCGAGCAGGGTCGACTTGCCGGCGCCGTTGGAGCCAATAACGGTGACGAAGGAGCCGGACTCGATCGTCAGGTTGACGTTCTTCAGCGCCTGCTTCTGCAATGGCGTGCCGCGGCCGAACACGACCTCGATGTTTTCAAGCGCGATCATGCAGATGCTCCTCCACGGCGCAGTCTGGGAAGGACGAGCGCGACGGCGACGAGGACGGCGGTGACGAAGTTGAGGTCGGAGGCCTTGAGGCCGAGTACGTCGCTCGACAGCGCGAGCTGGATCGCCAGACGATAGGCGATCGATCCGAATACGCAGCCAATGAGGGTGATCAGCAGCCCGCGCTTGCCGAACAGCGTTTCGCCAATGATGACGGCGGCAAGACCGACAACGATCGTGCCGACGCCCGAGGTGACGTCGGCAAAGCCGTTGGTCTGGGCAAAGAGGGCTCCACCCAGAGCAACAAGCGCATTGGAAAGGGCGATGCCGAGATAGATCTGGTTGTCGGTCTGAACCCCTTGCGCCCTTGCCATGCGGGCATTGGCACCGGTTGCCCGCATCGCAAGCCCCGCGTCGCTTTCCAGGAAGCGCCAGACGAGAAATACGGCTACCGCCACGAGCAGAAAAACGAAAATCGGCCGGACGAGATATTCGGGTATGCCCTGGCCATAGAATGGCGTGAGCATCGTATCCTGGTTGAGAAGTGCGACATTCGGCTTGCCCATCACGCGCAGGTTCACCGAGAACAGTGCGATCATAGTCAGGATCGAGGCCAGCAGATTGAGGATCTTGAACCGGACATTGAGGATCGCGGTGACAAGGCCGGCCGCTGATCCCGCGACCATGGCAATTGCGCTCGCAACCCAGGGATTGAGGCCGGCAATGATCAGCACGGCTGCGACCGCTGCCCCGAGGGGGAACGATCCGTCAACTGTCAGATCGGGGAAGTCGAGGACACGGAAGGCGAGATAGACGCCGATCGCCACGAAGGCGAAGACCAGACCCAGCTCAACGGCACCCCAGAAGGCGATTTGGCTCACGGTGGAAAAGTCCTTGTAGGCCACACACCGCCGAATGGGCTCGGATGGTGCTCAGGCAGTTGGCGGGGCCGCGCGAACACGGCCCCGGTTCTTAAAAATTACTCGATCGTCTTGGTGGCGCGGCTAGTGACGCTTTCCGGGAAAGTCACACCCATCTTGGCTGCGGCCTTCTGGTTGATCACGAGGTCGGTGCCGGCGGCGACGCGAACCGGAATATCACCCGGGTTCTCGCCCTTGAGCACGCGGACCACGATTTCGCCGGTCTGCTTGCCGACGTCGAAGTAGTTGAAGCCGAGGGCTGCCAATGCGCCACGGTTCACCGAGTCGGTGTCGCCGGCATAAAGCGGGATCTTGGCCTCTTCGGCGACGCCCACGGCTGCCTCGAAGGCCGAGACGATCGTGTTGTCGGTCGGAACATAGATCACGTCGACCCGACCAACCAGCGCACGGGCGGCGCCCTGCACTTCAGACGACTTGGTGGCGACGGATTCGACGATGGTCAGGCCCGCTTTCTCGGCTTCGGCCTTCAGGGCAGCAAGCGTCGAGACAGAATTGGCTTCGGCCGTATTGTAGATGAAGCCGATCGACTTGGCGTTCGGGGTGATTTCCTTGATCAGTGCGACGTGGTCGGCAACCGGCGACATGTCGGAAAGGCCGGTGACATTGCCGCCAGGCTTTTCCATGTCCTTGATCAGTTCCGCACCGAGGGGATCCGAAACGGCCGTGAAGACGACCGGGATGTCGCGGGTCGCGGAAACGACGGCCTGGGCGGACGGGGTGGAGATCGGAACGATGACGTTCGGGGCGTCGCCGACGAACTGGCGGGCGATCTGCGCGGCCGTACCCGGATTGCCCTGGGCAGACTCGTAGACGAACTTCAGGTTCTCGCCTTCCTTGTAGCCGGCTTCGGCCAAGGCTTCCTTGACACCATCACGCGCGGCATCAAGCGCCGGGTGTTCGACGATGGCGGTTACTGCGACCGTTACCTCTTCGGCCTTGGCCGGCAGGATCAGGGCGGTTGCAGCCAAAAGGGCAAGTAGGGTAGCGCGCATGGATGCCTCCAATTGTTGGGATACAACTGATTGTCTTAGGAAAGGCCGAGCCGGAAATCAATTCACGACCCGATTGAGTGTCAATGAATTATCGTGAAGAGTCGATTCGCCTCGTCGCTCAGTCGTCCTCACCATGATTGGCAATCATCATCGCCTCGAAGGCCAGGCGGTCGGTCTTGCGCATGCGCTCCGATTCCGATTTCAGCTGTCCACACGCGGCGAGGATGTCGCGCCCGCGCGGCGTGCGGATCGGTGAGGCATAGCCGGCCGCATTGATGAAATCGGCGAACTTCTCGATCTGCTCCCAGTCCGAACACTGATAATTGGTGCCCGGCCACGGATTGAACGGGATAAGGTTGATCTTGGCCGGAATGCCCTTGAGCAACTGCACGAGCCCTTTGGCGTCCTCGAGACTGTCGTTGATATCCTTCAGCATCACATATTCGAAGGTGATCCGGCGTGCATTCGACAGTCCGGGATAGGCACGGCAGGCAGCGATCAGATCCTTCAGCGGATACTTCTTGTTGATTGGGACTAGCATGTCGCGCAGGTCGTCCCGCACGGCATGGAGCGAGATCGCGAGCATCACTCCTATCTCCTCGCCGGTGCGATAGATTTCCGGTACCACGCCCGAGGTCGAAAGCGTGATCCGCCGCTTGGACAACGACAGGCCGTCGCCGTCCGAGGCGATCAGCAAGGCGCGTTTCACTTCCTCGAAATTGTATAGCGGCTCACCCATGCCCATCATCACCATGTTCGTGATCTTGCGACCCTCGGCCGGCATCATCGTACCGACCGGCGCGTCACGATCCGGGAAATCACCGAGCCGGTCGCGTGCCAGAAGGAGCTGCGACAGGATCTCCTCGGATGTGAGGTTGCGCACAAGTTTCTGTGTGCCCGTATGGCAGAATGAGCAGGTGAGCGAGCAGCCGACCTGGCTCGAAACGCAAAGCGTTCCGCGGCCCTCCTCCGGAATATAGACGGTTTCCACCTCGACCGGGCGCCCGGCACCACGCGGCGGGAACCGCAAAAGCCATTTGCGGGTTCCGTCGTTGGAAACCTGCTCCTCTACGATCTCCGGCCGTGCGATGGTGAAGTTGTCCTTCAGCATCTCGCGCATATCCTTGGATACATTGGCCATGGCATCGAAATCCGAGACGCCGCGCACATACAGCCAGTTCCAGAGTTGGCTGACCCGCATCTTGACCTGCCGTTCGGGAACACCCTTGTCGCGCAGAAGCGCGCCGAGCTCATCGCGTGCAAGCCCGATCAGCGACGGCTTGCCCGAGAGCCCGTCCTGGACCGGAGCACCCGGCCCCTTGATGTTCCGCGCAATTACAGCATCCACTACAGCCATATCATGTCACCTCGCAGACCAAAAAACGTCTCCTCCGATCGTGAGACGGAGATTGGATTGGCCATGCATAACTTAGAAAATCAAACCGGACGGGAACATTCAGCCCCGAAACATATCGGCTCACGGGCGGCCCTTTAGCACCAAAACCGAAGGACGTCACCTTGAATATGCTGGTTTACGAGCCTTTGCCGATGGGCGAGCTGCAAATATGAAACAGGCTGGCGCTGGCGCCAGCCTATGGAGACGTCGCAATCTCGGCCGAGGCACTCAGTGAGCGCCGCCGGAGGACTATTTGCAGTTCTCGATCTTCTTGAGAGCAGCTGAGATACCCGAAAGCGAATAGCTATACGAGGTATTGGTGCCGCGTCCCGAGGTTGCCTTCACGGTCATCGTCGAACCACTTTTCATGGCTGCCACGAGTGCCGGCTCTTCGGCAGCATTCTCGACCCACGCGGCAGTGTCCTTCGTGAACATCACGAAATTCTTGGAATCGATCGTGACATTCACCTTCGAACCTTCTTTGAGAGTGTAACCCATCATCGCCTGGGGCTCGTAGGAAATGTTCTGCCCCGGACGCTGTGACACGATGAAAAAGATATCGCCGTGATTGACGGAAGCGGGTTCCTTGGCTGTCGGGACCGATAGCACATAGCAGACTGTTCCGCCGTTCGACTTGTAGGAATATGCGCCCCACGCCTTGAATTGTTCGATGCGGGTCGGCGATTGTGCGGCAGCAATGCCACTGCTTGCCAGCATGATTGCCAATGCGGTTGCGGTACTTCTTACAAACATGTTGTCCTGCCGGTTGTTTTCCGTCCATCGCCCATGCCGGTGGGCCGGGCCTTGATCATTAAAACCTGATTCAGTTTGACTTAATTTACGTTACCAAACCGTCAACGCGCATCCAATCTTGTGACCGGAGGCGCTATTCCCAGTCAAATAACCCAGATCCTGATCGAGACGAATGATTTTCCATTCTGGGTCATCCCAGCAAACCGATCTAGAATAGAACAAATCCGGCAAGAGTTTGGCTGTTTGTGATTTGCCGACGATATGACCGTCAGGCATCGGCCGGCCAAGGCAAACGTAACCCCAAGCACCTTTCCCTAGTCCCGTTGCGCTCCCGGCGCATCAGCAAGCGCCCTGTCAGCGGCCTCGTAGTGCCGCTCGCGGATATGGCTATTGATCAGCGCGATTGCGGTCGTGAGTACCGCAATATCGTCGGTGAAGCCGACCACGGCAAGCACATCCGGGACGGCATCAAAGGGCAGGACAAAATAGCCGAGTGCGGCAAGCAGTATGCCACGCACGCGCAAAGGCGTCTGCCGGTCCGTGGCACAATAATAGGCCGCCACCACGTCACGGCCGAAGGGCAGTTGGCGCATGGCCTTCTTCATGGTCGGCCAGAATTTCGTCCGCACGACGTTCTCCTGACGCTCCTGCGTCTCTTCGTCGCCAGGCAGCAGAATTTCGCCAATCTTGATATCGTCCATCGCTCATCCTCACGGTTTGAAAACGATATGGGAATTTGCCGCCGGAATTCAATTCCTCGTGATCAGCGAGCAACACGGCCGATGACCTCAACCACTCGAGTGCTTGGCGATTGCGAAGCGGCAGGGTTTACCATATTCCGATGCCACTCCTACTCCTTCGCCCCGAGGAACAAGAACATGAAGACCCATCCGGTCCTTTTCGTCTGTCTAGGAAACATTTGCCGCTCGCCGCTCGGCGAAGGAATTTTCCGCGAACTGGCGGACAAGACAGGCAATGGCGGACTCTACCCGGTCGATTCCGCCGGCACCGGCGCCTGGCATGCGGGGTCCCCGCCCGATCCCCGGTCCGTGCGTATCGCTGCCGAACACGGCATCGATATTTCTGCCCAGCGCGCCCGAAAGATCGAGCAGGATGATTTTGACCGTTTTGCCCTCATCCTTGCCATGGACCGGAACAACCTCAGGGATCTGCGACGAATGGCATCCCCGAGCGTCTTGGCCAAGGTGCATCTCTTCGACAGCTACGCAACTAGTCAGGAAGTCGACGTTCCAGATCCCTACTATGGTGGTCCGAAGGGCTTCGAGATCGTTTACAACATGCTTTTTGCGGGTTGCACGTCCCTGATCGAGAAGCTCGCCGCCGAACGAACCTCATGAAGCGGGAACACTTCTTCGGTAAGATAGGGCCCACCGCCAACCGATTCTTTGGATGACAGCAGAACGAAGCGGGAAACCGTAAACGGTGCCGTATGGAAGTCACCGCGCCCCGCCAGATAACGCACGACATCGTCGACGCGGGAGGCTTTCAGCCGGGCGAGCGTCACATGCGGCGTGAACTTTCGTGGATCAGGCGGAAGGCCGATGCGCTGGCAGATGCGTTCAATCTCCGCCTGCAGGGCGTACATCTCATGCGCCGGCGATACACCGGCCCAGATCGAGTGTGGCTTCTTCGATCCAAACGACCCGATGCCGCTGAGGCTCAAGGAGAATTCCGGCCGGTCGATGCGATCGAGGCGGTCGACGATCTCATCCGCCGTTCGTCCGTCGACATCGCCGATGAATCGCAATGTGATGTGATAATTCTCCACATCGATCCAACGGGCTCCTGGAAGTCCGCCCCGCAGCAGTGACAGGCTCATGGCCGCATTGCGCGGAATTTCGAGGGCAGTGAATAATCTCGGCATGGCGAGCTCCCCGAATCTCTTGCAGATACAAACAGCGAATCACGCAATGGAAAACGGCGCAACCCCTAATTTGGGTTAGACGAAATACTGCCGATGAACCGTTCCACGGCGGGCAGCATGCGCTCGACCATGACCGCGACTCCCTTGGCATTGGGATGCATCCCATCCTCGATCTTGAGGCCGGGCTCGGTCACTACGCCATCGAGAACGAAGGGGTAGAAGGCCAGATCGTACTCATCGGCGAGCCGCTGGTAGATCGGATTGAACCGGTCGCGATAGTCGCTCCCCATATTGGGCGGCGCGATCATGCCGACGAGGAGAACTTCTATTCCGCGATCACGAAGCCGACCGATAATTGCCTTGAGATTCTTTTCAGTCTCTTCAGGCGCGATCCCGCGAAGGGCGTCATTGGCGCCAAGCTCGAGAATGACCCCATCCGTGCCGTCGGGAATCGACCAGTCGACCCGCGCCAATCCGGCCGCGCTCGTGTCGCCTGACACACCAGCATTGACGATCACGGTATCGATGCCTTTTGCCGTGAGGGCTTTCTGCAATTGGGCGGGCAAAGCATCTTCTTGCGGCAACTGATAGCCGGCCATCAGGCTGTCGCCGAAACCGACGATCTGCAGTGCGCCGTCCTTCGCCTGAATTGAACTGCCGAAGATGGAAAGGCCGAAAGCCATGACGGCGAAATAGGTGATCACTGCTTTAAATCTCATCGTGCCTTCCCTAAATTGACCAGAGCCCGCGGCGGACATTCAAAGCTGTCTTGCAGGCACACACTCATATATAGGGCGAGCTTGCGTGGGAAAAACCATTATCGAACTGAAGAAGGCCGATCTAACGCTTGGAAGCGCGGCAGCCTCCGTCCATGTGCTAAAGGGCATCGACCTCACCATCGGCGAGGGCGAGGCGGTCGGCATCGTCGGACCTTCGGGGTCGGGAAAATCGACGCTTCTCATGGTTCTCGCCGGGTTGGAACGACTCGACCGTGGAGAGATCACCGTCAATGGCGCAGCCCTGCACCGTCTCGGAGAGGATGCGCTTGCCGATTTTCGCGGCCGCAATATCGGCATTGTATTTCAATCCTTCCACTTGATCGCAAACATGACGGCGCTCGAAAACGTCGCCGTGCCGCTCGAACTGGCCAATGCGAGAAACCCATTCGAGACCGCGAGGCGTGAATTGGAGGCGGTCGGTCTCGCCGAAAGGCTCAACCATTATCCGGGCCAACTTTCGGGTGGCGAACAGCAGCGCGTGGCTATTGCCCGGGCACTCGCCCCCTCACCGGCAGTCCTGATCGCCGACGAACCGACCGGCAATCTCGACACCGAAACCGGAAGCCAGATCGCCGACCTCCTGTTCGCCAAGCAGGCCGAACGAGGCACGACACTGGTACTCGTGACGCACGATCCGTCCCTTGCGGCTCGCTGTTCGCGGCAGGTCAGGGTGATGTCCGGCATGATCACCGACGACGAACCAGTCTACGGGAAGTTTGCCGGGCGGCTGCCGGCATGAACGGATTCGTTCGCAGGCTCTCGGTCGCCTTCAGGATTGCCATGCGCGAATTGCGAGGCGGATTCAGAGGCTTCTATATCTTTCTCGCCTGCATCGCGCTTGGGACCGGCGCCATTGCGGCAATCAATTCCGTGTCGACCTCGATCACACAATCGATCGCCTCCCAGGGACAGACGCTGCTTGCCGGTGATGCACGGTTCGAACTCAACAATCGCGAGGCTTCGCCGGAAGAGAAGCGCTTCCTCGAGAACCTAGGTACCGTTTCAGTCTCTACCGTCCTGCGCTCGATGGCGAGATTGCCGGACGGCTCCGACCAGTCGCTGGTCGAAATCAAGGCTGTCGATGGCGCCTATCCACTCTATGGGACATTCGAAGCCGAACCAGCATTGCCGCTTGGCCAAGTCATCGGCGAAAAGGAGGGCACTTACGGAGCAGCAGCAGCGCCACTATTGCTCGAACGACTCGGACTATCCATTGGCGACGAAATCCTCATCGGCAAGTCGCGTTTCCGCATAACCGCAACAATCATCGCCGAGCCGGATGCGATCTCGGACGGGTTCGGTTTCGCACCCCGTATTCTGACCAGCCTCGAGGCATTGCGTACCACCGGGCTGGTCGAAACCGGCAGTCTTGTCGAACATGCCTACAAGATCCGGCTGAAAGATCCCGGACTATCGCCCGCGGCCTTGCGGGACAAGGCGCAGCAAACCCTGCCGAATGCCGGCTGGTCGATCCGAACCAGCGACCATGCGGCTCCGGCACTGACGGAAAACATCACTCGATTCTCCCAGTTTCTGACGCTTGTCGGCCTGACGGCGCTGATTGTCGGCGGCGTCGGCGTGGCCAATGCCGTTCGAGCCTTTCTGGATACGAAGCGCACCGTGATCGCGACGCTCAAATGCCTCGGCGCTCCGGCATCCGTCGTCGTCATGGTCTATCTGTTCCAGATAGCGATGGTCGCAACCATCGGCATTCTTGTCGGGCTGTTGATCGGTGCCGTGGCACCGATGCTTGCCACGCAATATCTGGCGCAGATACTGCCGGTTTCGCCGTCTCCGACGCTGTATCCGGGCGCATTGGTCCTCGCAGCCCTGTTCGGCATGCTCGTAACTCTGGCCTTTGCCATACTTCCGCTTGGCCATGCACGCGAGATACCGGCGACGGCGCTGTTCCGCGAACAGGGGTTCGAACCGCGCGGATGGCCTTCCTGGCCCTATATCGCCGCCACGGGCCTTTCGCTTGCAGCGCTGGCTGCCCTTGCGATCTTCTCCGCGGACGATCGCAGGATCGCCGCCATCTTCCTGGCGGCTATGGCCGCGGGATTTCTTGTCTTGAGGCTCGTCGCGGTTCTGATCGCCTACGCGGCGCGCAAGAGCCCACGGCCACCGTCGGCGGCATTGCGGCTGGCGGTCGGCAATATTCACCGCCCCGGCGCGCTGACCTCCCCCGTCGTCCTTTCCCTGGGATTGGGACTGACCCTTCTCGTGGCGCTGGCCCTGATCGACGGAAATCTGCGCCGCGAATTGGCCGGGAACATTCCCGAAAGGGCGCCGAATTTCTTCTTTGTGGACATCCAAAAGACGGACCTAGAGGGATTTCGGGACATTCTCGCCCGTCAGTCGCCCAAGGGCAAGCTGGAAGAGGTACCCATGTTGCGGGGGCGCATTCTAGCCTTCAATGGCAACGATGTCGCAAAGATGGACGTGCCCGCCGGCGGACGCTGGGTTCTGCGCGGCGACCGCGGCATTACCTACGCGCAAGAGTTGCCGGAAAATGCATCCGTTGCAGAAGGCGCCTGGTGGCCAGCCGACTATGCGGGCGAGCCCCTTGTCTCCTTTTCCGCCGAGGAAGCCCAGGAACTTGGTCTCAAGATCGGCGACACCGTGACAGTGAACGTTCTCGGGCGAAACATTACCGCCCGGATAGCCAATTTTCGCAAGGTGGATTGGGAATCCCTTTCCATCAATTTCGTCATGATCTTCTCGCCGAACGCCTTTGCAGGAGCGCCTCACGCCTGGCTTGCTACACTGACAGATCCGGACGCAACAGCCGCCGATGAAGCCGCTATCTTGAAAGCGGTGACCCAGAATTACCCGACGATTACAAGCGTCAGGGTGAAAGATGCGCTCGATGTCGTGAACCGCCTTGTCGGGCAACTTGCGACCGCGATACGCGCGGCTGCGGCAATCGCCCTCATCGCTTCCGTGCTGGTGCTTTCAGGAGCATTGGCGGCTGGAAACCGGGCACGCACCAACGACGCGGTTATCCTGAAGACGCTCGGCGCCACACGCGCACTGCTGATCCGCGCCTTCACCTACGAATATTTCCTGCTCGGTGCCGCGACGGCGCTCTTTGCCCTGCTCGCCGGTAGCGTCGCGGCATGGTTCGTGGTCAACCAGATCATGAATTTGCCATCGTCCTTCCTTCCCGCTGTCGCGGCCACGACGATCATCTTGTCCTTGGCAACCACGATAGGAATCGGCTTGGCTGGAACCTGGCATATCCTCGGACAGAAGGCTGCCCCGTTCCTGAGGGAACTCTGAGAAATGAAATCTTCGTGAGAATGCGCCGGAGTTAGACGATTTGGATACCGGAGCATTCTTTTTGGAACCGGAAGGCCTTGTCGCTCGCCGAGGAAAACCTCATATTATGCGCAGGCATGCTGAAGCTTCGCAGCGGCGCCTGGGAGATATGAACCCGACACCGTACTCACTCCGGAGCTTGAAAAGAGGAAACAATGTCTGAACTTCGCAACTACCA
>DPXQ01000038.1 GCA_003527225.1 Rhizobium sp. | reverse complement strand
TGACGAATTCGCAGGTGACCTTCATCTCGTCGCAAAGTGCCTTGGCGATGTCGATGTCAAAACCGACAAGCGTGCCGTCGGATTCGAGGTTGTTGAAGGGCGGGTAGGCACCTTCGGTGCCGATGATCAGCTTTTCGCCTTCGGCCATTGCGCTGCCCGCAAAAAGCGACAGGGCGGCAATTGAAGCGGCGGCAAAGAAACGTGTCGAGATACGCATGAGATCCTCTCTGTTGGTCGTTCGCGCAGTTTGTTGATTTTGTCCGCGCTGAACTTGGTAGTGCGACACATATCGTGTCGGACCTGCGCGGATATTCCTACTCTTTCCGCCAAAAAATCAACAGCAAAGACGCAGGACCAGAAAAAATCCTATGGATCAGTGCGGGCTAATTAACAGTGGAACGGCGGCGGCTGAAGGCGAAAGCCGCGTGTTCTGCGAAACTTTTCCGTTCAGCAGCGGTTAATCTGCCGGCAACTAGGTTCCGTCCGATAAGTGCGGGAGGAGCGGTGGCCACAAAAATGCCGCCCACAGGTTGGCTCCTCACAAACCCCGCGTGGTGATACGCATAGTAAGGAAAAAAATATGAAATTGAGATCGAAACTGTTCGCCACTGTTGCCGTGCCGGTGCTGTCGGCGGCTGTCATGATCGAGCCGGTGGCGGCAGCCGCCGTCTTCCGTCCGACGGAAGCCGCCAATCAATCGACATCCACCGCGCCCGCTGGCCTTCTCCTCGCCCAGGCGCTGGTAACTTGCAGCGACGGTAGTCAGGCGGCCGATCAGTTGGCCTGCGATGCGATTATTGCCAAGCGCGCTGCTGAGCAGCAGGCTGCCGAAGAGGCACAGCGTGCCGCCGAACAGCAGGCTGCCGAAGAGGCCCAGCGTGCCGCCGAACAGCAGGCTGCGGAAGAAGCCCAGCGTGCAGCCGAACAGCAGGCGGCCGAAGAAGCCCAGCGTGCAGCCGAACAGCAGGCGGCCGAAGAAGCACAGCGTGCCGCCGAGCAACAGGCCGCGGAAGAAGCCCAGCGTGCAGCCGAACAGCAGGCGGCCGAAGAAGCACAGCGTGCAGCCGAACAGCAGGCGGCCGAAGAAGCACAGCGTGCCGCCGAGCAACAGGCTGCGGAAGAAGCCCAGCGTGCCGCCGAGCAACAGGCTGCGGAGGAAGCCCAGCGTGCAGCCGAACAGCAGGCTGCCGAAGAGGCCCAGCGTGCAGCAGAGCAGCAGGCAGCGGAAGAAGCGCAGAAAGCCGCCCAGCCGCAGGTCGAGCAGCCTGCTCCGGAGGTGGTGACCTGCGCCGACGGTTCGCAAGCGGCCTCTGCGGATGCATGCCCGGCACCAGCGCCGGCTCCCGCCGAAGAGACACCGGCCGACCAGGTGCCGGCTCAAGCTCCGGCTCAGGAAGCCCCGGCGGAACCGGTGCCGACCGATGAGGTTCCAGCCGACCAAGCCCCGGCCGATCAGGCTCCTTCGGACGCCGCTCCGCAGGATGAGGTTCCTGCCCAACCGGTTCCAGATGAGCAAGTACCTACCGAAAGCCCGCAGACCGACGGCGCAGTCTTGCCTCCTCAGGACGGCACACAGGGCGAAACGCCGGCCCAGCCGCTGGACCAGTCGACCGCCGAGCCGGCCGTCGAAACGGCTCCCGATGCCCAGCCCACCGGCGAGCAGGTCGTCGTTCCCGCCGTAGAGCCGCCCGTCGAGGCACCGGTGCTCGAAATTATCGACACGCGGACCGAGGAACAGAAGCTCGAGATCGCGGAGGATCCCTCCAAAACTGCCGAGACGGTCGTTTTGCCGGTCGACAACGGCGCGGCGGTACTCGATAGCGACAAGGATGCCGACAACACCGGTATCGCAGATGTTCGCGATTCACGTACTCTACTCAGAGCCGCAGAGACAGTCGCGCCGCCTCCCACAACCGATGCCGAGGCACAGGCCGCTGCTCCCGTGATCGAGACGCAGGTTCTACAGGCTGCCGCGCTGGAGACCGGCACGCAGCTCGAGACCGCCCCGACGTTCGAGGTGCCGACAACGATCGTCAACAACGCCACCTACGTGACCAACAATGTGACGAACAACACCGTGATCCAAAGCAATGTCGTCAATCAGGTGACCGAGGTCAGGGTCATCGAGCAGGTCGACAGCCGTACGATCATCAATGTCGGCAACCAGATTGTTGTTCGCGGTGACGACCGTGAGCGTCTTCGCTACGACGCTGAGGAAGCCTATTACGAGGAGCTGTCACGCGGCCGCGTTCGCGAAACGATCATCCGTCCGGACGGTTCGCGTACTGTGACCATCTACAACAGGTTCGGCGATATCATTCAGCGCTCCCGCATCACGCCCTACGGTGACGAATATGTGCTGCTCTACTCGCCGGAAGCCGATATGGAGATGCCGCACGTCTATGTCGATGTCGGCTACAACCTGCCGCCGATGCGCCTGACCATTCCGGTCGAGGACTACATTGTCACGACGTCATACGCTCCTGATCGCGATTACTATGATTTCCTCGCCCAGCCTCCCGTCGAGCGGGTCGAGCGCATCTACTCAATGGATGAGGTGAAGTCCTCCGCGCGCCTGCGCGACAAGGTCCGCCGTATCGACCTCGACACGATCACCTTCCCGTCGGGCTCGGCCGAGGTACCGCTCGCGCAGGCCAAGACGTTGCGCAAGGTTGCCGAGGCCATGGAACGGATCCTGGCAAAGGATCCGGGTGAAACCTTCCTGATCGAAGGCCACACCGATGCGGTCGGCTCCGACCGGTCGAACCTGATCCTGTCCGACCAGCGTGCAGAGGCCGTCGCCAATCTTCTCACCGAAGTCTACGGCATCCCGCCGGAAAACCTCTCGGTACAGGGTTACGGCGAACGCTATCTGAAGATCCGCACCGCCGGGGACGAGCAGCAGAATCGCCGCGTCGCCATCCGCCGCGTCACCTCGCTCGTCCGTCCCGAATCTGCCGTGAACCGGTAAAGCGTTCGGATCAGCAATAGGAAACGGCCGCTGGAGACGATCCGGCGGCCGTTTTCATTTCGCCAGCGCGGCGGAGTGGTTCAGCTCGGCTGCCTACTCGGCAGCCCGGTGACTTTGGCGATGAAGTCGGCGATTGCCGTGGTGTCGTCCAGATCGAAGACGGGCAACTGCGTATCCTCGACCGCATGATCAGCGGCGATGGCGAGAATATGGGGATCAGTGGGGGCGAGCGGTTCGCGGTTCTTGGCCTCAAGACGACGGGCCTCGATTTTAGGCACCGGCTCGCGCTTGTAGCCTTCGATCAGAACCAGGTCGCAAGGCGCCAGCCTTGAGAGGATTTCGGAAAAGCTCGGTTCGGGCGCGCCCCGAAGTTCACGCATAATCGCATAGCGCGTGCCCGATACGATCGTTACCTCGTGGGCGCCGGCCTCTCTGTGGCGATAGCTGTCGGCGCCGACCTTGTCGATGTCGAAGTCGTGATGGGCGTGCTTGACGGTCGAGATTTTGTATCCGCGGCGCGTGAATTCCGTCACCAATCGGACTGCAAGGCCGGTCTTGCCGGAATTCTTCCAGCCGGAGATCCCGAAGATTCGCGGTGTGCCGGTCATCGCTCGAACACCTCGAGAAACGCCTCGGCCCGGGCCGCATCATCCGGTGTGTTGACATTGAAAAATGGATCCAGCGGACCGAGCCTGGTATCTGTCATTTCAAACTCCACAGCGACGGAAGGGTGACGCGCGATAAAGCCCTGGAGCTTTCGATTAGCCGGCTCCTGTAGCCATCGTTCCAGCTCGCCGGCAAGCGTCAGCGGCCACAGGGCAACCACGGGGTGGAGGCGCCCCGCTGAGGCGGCGAGGATGATCGCATCCGCGCCGGGGAGGGCGGCGGTCATTCGCGAGACGAGATCGCATGGCAGGAACGGTGTGTCGGCCGGGACTGTCAGGAGATGCGATGGTCGTTGCTCAAGGGTCGCGGCATGGCGAAGTCCAGCGAGCACGCCGGCGAGCGGACCCTGATGTCCGGCAATCGTGTCCGGAACCAGCGGCAGGCCAAGTCCACCGGCAAATTGTTCAGGCGCGTTGATCGCCAGGGACGAGACCTGCGGCCGAACGCGTTCCGTGACATAGGCGATCATAGGTCTGCCTGCGAGCGCAAGGGTTGCCTTGTCGCGTCCCATGCGTCGAGAGAGCCCTCCGGCGAGGATGATTGCAGGTGGCGCGGCCTGGTTCATCGGCTTTTTTCTCGTTCAGGAGAATCCTCATTCGTGAAGCGCAAATAGAGGACAGAGGCAATTGCCAGGATACCCGAGACCAACATGACGGCAAGCAGCGGGTATGCGCCGGTCTCGACAGTCAGGAGCGACGAGGCAAGCACCGATAGCGCCGCGCCTCCGCCCATGGTGATGGCGCCTCCGAGGCCTGATGCCGAGCCGGCGAGGTGCGGCTTTACGCTCACCATACCGGCATTGGCGCTTGGCAGTGTGAGGCCGTTTCCCAAGCCCATGATGACCAGAGGTCCGAAAAAGGCGAGGGCTGTGTTGTATCCGAACGAGATCAGCGCCAGCGGTATGAGTGTGCCGACGACCGCAAACAGGCTTCCGATCAGCATCATGTTCGAGATCCCGGCCCTGCGAGCAAAGCGGCCGGAACAATAATTTCCGACCATGTAGCCGCCGGCAATGAAAAAGAACTGCATGCCGAGGGTGCTCGGCGTGAGTTCGAGGATCGTGGCGCCGACGAAGGGCGAGCCACCGAGAAAGGCAAAGAAGGCTCCCGACGTGAAGGTTGCCGTCGCGGTGTAGCCCCAGAAGCGGCTTGAAGAGAGGAGCTGCGGCCAGGATTTGAACTGGGCGGCAAAGCTTTCCGACCGGTTGCGGTTGGTTTCGCCGAGGTCGGATGCGACCAGCGCCAGGACGACGGCACCGAGAATGAGGATTGCGAAGAAGCTCGCTCGCCAGCCAAAGGCATCGTTGAGGACGCCGCCGAGTGCCGGGCCGACCATGGGTACGAGCGTCATGCCCATGGTAACGTAGCCGATCATGGACGCGGCCTCCTCCATCGGCACCATGTCGCGAATGACGGCACGCGAGAGCACGAGGCCGGCGACGACGGCGGTCTGGAGCAGGCGGCCGAACATCAAGGTGTAGAAGTCGTTCGCGACAAGGCAGATGAGTGTGGCCAGTATCAGGACGACAAGGCTCGCGATCATCGTCGGGCGGCGTCCCAGGCGGTCGGAAAGCGGACCTATCACCACCTGCACAACGGCGGTCATGGCAATATAGGCGGAGATCACCATCTGGATCACTGCATAATCGACGCGGAAATGGGCGGCCATATCCGGCAGCGAAGGCAGGAAGATGTTCATCGTCAGCGCCGAAAGGCCCGCGATCAGTACGAGACTGACGATATGAGGCGGCGTGCGGCGATCGAGAAAACGAACCTCCTTCAAGCTTTCTCTCCCCTCAATGTCGTGGGCCGAAACATCGATAGTCCGGCCCTCATAGCGGCGAGCCCGGTTGCGTTTCCACGCTCATCGCCAGTTTTGCGCGGCGCTTGTTTTCCCGATAGAAGGTGTAGAGGCCCGAGCAGACGACAATGAGCGTTCCCGAAACCATCCACATATCTGGCTTCTCGCCGAAAAAGATCATGCCGAGCCCAACTGCCCAGATCAGGCTGGTATAGCGGAACGGCGCGATAAAGGAGATCTCGCCGGTGCGCATGGCCATGATGATCGCCTGATAACCGACGAATACAAGGATCGAGGCAAGCATGAGAATGGAGAATGCATTGCCGGACATGGGTTGCCAGCCTCCAAGTGGCGCGATCAGAAGGGCACCGACGACGGCGTTACCGGCAGCGGAAAAGAGCGTGACGTTGAGGGAGGAAATGCCGGGTTCGATGCGCTTGGTCACAAGGTCGCGAGCCGCCGCCGAAAAGACGCTGAGGACGACGTAGAGCGAGGCGAGGGTAAAACCTTCCGGACCTGGGCGGATGATGATCATCACGCCGAGAAAGCCGATGATGATGGCGGTCCAGCGGCGCCAGCCGACCGGTTCACGCAGAAAGATTGCTGCGCCGAGCGTGACGGCGAGGGGAAGCGATTGCAGGATCGAGGCCGCGTTACCGAGCTGGATCTGCCCGATGGCCGTCAGATAGGCGATCGCCGCGGTGACCTCGAAGATGACGCGCAGCAGGACCATCGGCTGGGCAAGAATGCGGACATGGCCGAGCGCGCCCATGCGTCGAGCGATCAGATAGACGAGAAGGGTGGTCAGAACGCCGCGAACGAACATGATCTGACCGACGTTCATGTAGGGCGTGATGGACTTTATCAGGGCGTCGTTGCAGGTGAACCCGGCCATGGAGAGCATCATCAAGAGCGCGCCGTGGGTATTCTTCGACAATGCCATTATCACCATTCCTGAGGCCCAGGGGTCTATTCCGGCCGGTTAATATCTGATTCTTGTAGTTGGCCGCGCTCCGGAACGGATACCCAAATTCAGCGCTGTGCAAGAGAAGGGAGAGGGGATATCGCGCGGTCCAGGAGCCCGCGCGCTGGCGCGACCCATTCAACCGCCGGTAACGCTCATATGGCGGGCGACGGCGGGACGGCGATGGGCGCGGTCGATAATGAAATCATGGCCCTTGGGTTTGCGGCTGATCGCCTCGTCGATGGCGGTTGAGAGATAGGCATCATCGTCAGAGGCGCGCAGCGCGGTGCGCAGATCGGCGGCGTCGTCCTGACCGAGACACATGAAGAGCGTGCCGGTGCAGGTGAGCCGCACGCGGTTGCAGCTCTCGCAGAAATTATGTGTCATCGGCGTGATCATGCCGAGCTTGCCGCCGGTTTCCTTGACCGCGACATAGCGCGCCGGCCCGCCGGTCGAGAGCGGCAGGTCCGTCAGCGTGAAGCTTTCCTCAAGGCGCTGCCGCACCAAGGAGAGCGGCAGATATTGATCGGTGCGATCCTCGCCCGTCTCCCCCATGGGCATGGTCTCGATCAGGGTCAGGTCCATGTCGTTGGCATGGGCATAGCGCATCAGCTCGGGTATCTCGTCCTCGTTGAAACCCTTGAGCGCGACGGCATTGAGCTTGACCCGGATTCCGGCGTCCTGGGCGGCGCGAATCCCTTCCATGACCTTGTCGAATTCGCCCCAGCGGGTGATCGTCCGGAATTTCTCGGGATCGAGCGTGTCGAGCGAGACGTTGATACGGCGCACGCCGCAATCGGCAAGCTCCGCTGCAAAGCGCGTCAACTGCGAACCGTTCGTCGTCAGCGTCAGTTCGTCGAGAGCGCCGCTCTGCAGGTGACGGGAAAGGCTGCGGATCAGGAACATGATGTTCTTGCGTACCAGAGGCTCTCCTCCGGTGAGGCGCAGCTTCTTTACGCCCTTGGCGACGAAGGCGGAACACAACCGGTCGAGTTCTTCGAGCGTCAGAAGGTCCTTCTTCGGAAGGAAAGTCATGTTCTCCGACATGCAATAGGTGCAGCGGAAATCGCAGCGGTCGGTCACCGAAACGCGCAGGTAGGAAACCGTCCGGCCGAACGGGTCTACCATGGGCGCGGTGTTCCGCGCCAAAGCTGACGCATTGCCGAATGAACCGGTACTGAAACTCAAGGCCTATCCTCCATCTCTCCGTAATCTGGTTACTTCCTTGACGCGCGTCAAGCAATGGGGCTGACTTGCGCGGGGCAAAATGTCTTGCGCCGCACAAGATCCCCGCTTAGTTCTCTGGGCAGTGAATGGGAGCGGACAAGGCAATGAGCGATATCTGGCCGAGCGAACTCAAGGTTTCGAAGGACCGCAAACAGCTGACGGTGGCGTTCAACGATGGCGCGACCTTTGCGCTGTCTGCCGAAATGCTGCGGGTCCTCTCACCGTCGGCGGAGGTGAAGGGGCACGGCCCGGGGCAGGAGGTGACGGTTCCGGGAAAGCGCGACGTGACGATCAGTGCAATGATCCCGACCGGCAACTACGCCGTCCGGATCGGATTCGACGATGGCCATGATAGCGGTATTTTCACCTGGACCTATCTGCGTGAGCTCGGAACCAAAGGCCAGGAATTGTTCGCCGAGTATGAACGCCGGTTGGCAGAAAAGGGATTGAGCCGGGATCGGCGCTGATCCCACGCCGTCAGTCGTCAGTGGCCTCGTCCTTCTGAAGCCGCGCAATCAGCTGTTCCATATTGTTTGCCATCAGCAGGCAGTCGTCGATCGGGACTGCCGATAGCGTGCGCTCAATCAGGTCCGTCTGGATCGCCATGGCACGCTCCGTCAGATCGCGGCCGTCCTGGGTGAGCGAAAGCCTCAAAATACGTTTGTCCTGTTGATCGGGCTTCCTTTCGATGAGGCCACGATTCTCCATTTGCGGCAGCAGCATACTCATATTGGAGCGTCCGACCAGAAGCTTTCGTGCCAGCTGCTGCTGCGAGATGTCCTGCTGGCGGTAGAGATTGATCAGGATGTCGAGATGCGGCGGCTTGATCTCCAGAGGGGCTAGCGCGCGGGCAAGCGCCGTCTGCATGATCTGGCAGGCGCGTCCCACGGCGATCCAGCTCTTGAAACGGGGATTGTCCCAGGGAAAGACTTGATTTTTGTTCATCGTTGTACTTTATTGTTCATGATTGAACATTAACAGGGAATCCAACTATGGCATCCTTCGCGTTAAAGGTCACCCAATTCGGCTTCTCGACCCTCGGCCTTGTCTCGCCCAAGGCGGCGGGAGTGCTCGCGTTTTCGCTCTTTTGCCGGACGCCATCGCGACGGCCCTGGGCCCCTAAGGCTCAGGCGACGTTCAAAGCTGGGGCGGAGCTCCTGGCCCGAGCGGAGCGCGCAATTCTCCAGACTTCGTCGGGGACGATTGCCGCCTACCGGCTGGTTTCGCTGAAGGAGCGTGCTCCGCGCGTCCTGGTCGTCCACGGCTGGGGTTCGCGGGCGGAGTTTCTTGCCGGTCTCGCCGCAGGCATCCATCAGGCCGGATCCGAAGTTGTCTTGATCGACCTTCCTGGCCATGGGCGCTCCTCCGGCCGTTTGCTGAACATGCGTATTGCCGCTGAGGCCATTGCCGCCGCGCAAGGCCATTTCGGGCCCTTCGACGGCGTGGTTGGCCATTCCTTCGGTGGGGCATCCGTGATGACGGCTGCCGGCGGCATTTTCGCGGATGTGGCAGCCCTCGATCCGGGAAAGTTCGTGCTTATCGGTGCGCCGAGCGAGATACAAGGAATCTTCAATGGCTTCGCTGAACATCTTAAACTGACGATTCCCGTTCGGCGCGCCTTGATCGCGCATGCGGAAAGGGTTCTGGGTCGGACGGTCGATGCCTTCGATACCGTTCCGATCGCTCAAAGGCTCGCCCGTCCCGTGCTGGTCATTCATGCGGAGGACGACAAGGAGGTGAGTGTCGATCATGCCCGTCGTTTCCTCGAGCGAGACATTCCTGCCCAGGTGCTGTGGGCCAATGGCTACGGACATCGTCGCATCGTCAGTGCGCCGGAAGTGATTTCCAACGTCGTGGGCTTTCTGATGGAGAGCGATGTGGTAACGGATAGTGCCGCCTAGCTCCTGCCTTCGGAATCCGTTATCGCTTTGATAAGAGACTTTCCTGAGCAGGCAAGGTCCGCGATGCCGGATCCAAGGAGGGGCAATGTCGATCATACGTACGGCCGAGGCACTGCATGAGATATACGGGGAGACCTCCGAGGCTTCGCGCATCAAGGTCACGACGTCGCTTACGCCCGAATACCGCCGAATGATCGAGGCGTCGCCCTTCCTGGCGCTCTCGACAGTCGGGCCGGATCGGCTCGATTGTTCGCCGCGTGGCGATCGGGGCGGGGTGGTGCGAATCGAAGATGAGCGCACGTTATCGCTTCCGGATTGGCGCGGAAACAACCGCATCGATTCGCTTCTCAATATCGTTCGCGATCCGAGGGTGGCCTTGATGCTCCTCGTTCCGGGATCAAGCACCGTGATGCGGGTGAACGGGTCGGCCGTCATTTCGGTCGAGGAAGCGCTGCTGACAAGTTTTGAGATTGACGGCAAGCATCCGCGAAGCGTCATCGTCGTCAGTATCGGGGAAGTCTATTTCCAGTGCGCCCGCGCGGTTATGCGCGCCGATATATGGAATCCCGAGCGGTTCGCCGATCCGCGGTCGCTTCCGACGGCCGGCAGCCTGCTCAAGGCCGCGAAGGCGGATTTCGAAAAGGAAAGCTACGACCGCGAGTGGCCCGACCGTGCGGCAAAGTCGATGTGGTGAGCGTGGTTCGAAGGGTTCACAGCTAGTGCTTGTAGATCAGCCAGCTCTTGGTGAAGTCTTTCTTCATTCCGTCTTCGAAGATCATGGTGCGGTTTCGTCCCGCATTCTTGGCGCAATAGAGGGCGATATCGGATTTCGCGTAGAGTTCGCCGGGATCCTCGGCAGCGCTTGCCATGCAGAAGCCCAGAGAAATGGTGATCGGGCCGTAATTGACGCCAGTCTTGGAATTCTTGAACGGCGTGTGCTCCAGGGCGTGGCGCACCCGCTCGCACATCTGGGTGATTTCTTCCGGCGTATTCCCGTCGACGATAATCGCGAATTCCTCGCCACCCGTGCGGGAAACGAAGACGTCCTTGCGCACATTCGAGCGGATCACAGTTGCCACTGTGGCAAGGATCTTGTCGCCGACCGGATGGCCGTAGGTATCATTGATCTTCTTGAAATGGTCGATGTCGGCCAGGATCAGGCCCGTCAGCGGAAGATTGTACTCTCCGCAATAGATCGCGGCCAATCGTTCGTCGAAGGCGCGCCGGTTTGCAATGCGCGTCAGTGAATCGGTATTGGCGATACGCTTGTATTCGTCCAGTTCCTTGCGGACATCGTCCATCTCCCGGGACTTCTGGTTGACGCTCTCTACGGTCTTTTCTCCGTGAGCCATCGTGTTGCCCGTTGCCTCGGTCAGGATGTTGATCGCGTTGCGCAGGAGATCGACGCTTGCATGACTCTTGGAGTCGATGCGCGTGTAGGTCTCGCCGAGGAGCTTGTTGTAGCTTTCCAGCGAAGTCTGCTCTTGTTTCAGTAGCCGCAGTAGGCCATCCAGCTCCGCAACGATCCTCGTGTGGACATTTTCAATGACGCGCGATTGGTGGTTGCCGAAATATCGTTCGCCAAGCGTGTCGAGTTCTTCCTGGGTGGCCTTGCTGCCGAGAGCAGCGAGTTCGCGGGTCAGGGTCGGATTGGAACCGATATAGGCTTCGTAAAATAGTTCATAGTTACGCGGAATCGGTGCCACGCCCATGGTGCGCATGGCGTAGGTAATCTGCGCGGCGATGTCCGGAACCTGCGCCTTTGGCGTCACGGCCGTATTCATCGGCGAACTCTCCATCCTCTATCCCTGATTGGCAGCTTAATAGGATAAACAGAAACTCTTTGGAAATGTTTAATATTCGCCACCCCAATAATAGTCTGGTTTTTTACATGTGAGCACATGATAATACACGGCAATATATTGATGAATCTATGAAACTGTAACTGGTTAATAAAATGCGGAGCGCCGCGCAGCGCTCCGCTGTTAACCTTTTGGGCGGCAATTTCAGCCGAGATTGAACTCTTGGAAGAAGTCGTTGCCCTTGTCGTCAGTGACGATAAAGGCCGGGAAGTCTTCGACTTCGATCTTCCAGACCGCTTCCATGCCGAGTTCCGGATACTCCAGCACCTCGACCTTGCGGATGCAGTCCTGGGCGAGGCGGGCAGCCGGGCCGCCGATCGAGCCGAGATAGAAGCCACCATGCGCCTTGCAGGCCTCGCGCACGGCGCGCGAGCGGTTGCCCTTGGCCAGCATGACCATGGAGCCGCCGAAGGACTGGAATTGGTCGACATAGCTATCCATGCGGCCGGCCGTCGTCGGGCCGAAGGAGCCTGAAGCATAACCGGTCGGGGTCTTGGCCGGGCCGGCGTAATAGACCGGGTGGTTCTTCATGTATTCCGGCATGCCTTCGCCTTTCTCCAGCCGCTCGCGGATCTTGGAGTGGGCGAGGTCGCGCGCGACGATGATTGTGCCGGTCAGCGACAGGCGGGTCTTGACCGGGTGCCTGGTCAATTCGGCGAGAACGGCGCTCATCGGCTGGTTGAGGTCGATCTTCACGACGGATGAGGACAGCGCCGCTTCGTCGATCTCCGGCATGTATTTCGACGGATCGGTTTCCAGCTGCTCGATGTAGATGCCGTCCTTGGTGATCTTGCCGAGCGCCTGACGGTCGGCGGAACAGGAGACGCCGAGGCCGATCGGTAGCGAAGCGCCATGGCGCGGCAGGCGGATGACGCGGACGTCATGGCAGAAATACTTGCCGCCGAACTGCGCTCCGACGCCGAGCGACTGTGTCAGCTTGTGGATTTCCTTTTCCATCTCGAGATCGCGGAAAGCGTGGCCGCTCTCGGAACCTTCGGTTGGCAGGCTGTCGAGATAGCGCGCCGAGGCGAGCTTGACGGTCTTCAGGTTCATCTCGGCCGAGAGGCCGCCGATGACGATCGCCAGATGGTAGGGAGGACAGGCCGCCGTGCCGAGCGAGAGGATCTTGTCCTTCAGGAACTCGATCATTCTGTCGTGGGTCAGCAGCGAAGGGGTGCCCTGGTAGAGATAGGTCTTGTTGGCAGAGCCGCCGCCCTTGGCCATGAACAGGAACTTGTAGGCGTCCTCACCTTCCTCGTAGATGTCGATCTGGGCGGGAAGGTTGCTGCGGGTGTTCTTTTCCTCGAACATCTTCAGCGGCGCGAGCTGCGAATAACGCAGGTTATTGCGCTCGTAGGCGTCCATGATGCCCTTGGCGATGGCCGTGTCGTCGCCTCCTTCGGTCCAGACCCTGCGACCCTTCTTGGCCATGACGATCCCCGTCCCTGTATCCTGGCACATCGGCAGAATGCCGCCGGCGGCAATATTGGCATTCTTCAAGAGGTCATAGGCGACGAAACGGTCATTGTCGGTCGCTTCGGGGTCTGCAAGGATCGAGGCTAGCTGCTTGAGGTGGCCGGGGCGCAGCAGGTGATTGATGTCGGCAAATGCCGTCTCGGCGAGCAGGCGCAGACCCTCCGGATCGACGGTCAGCACTTCCTGACCCTTGAATGTGTCGACGGATACGTAGTCGGAGGAAATCTTGCGATAGGGGGTCGTGTCTTCGCCGAGGGGAAAGAGAGCATCAGCCATCAGTCAAAAGCCTTTCGGAGGCAGGTTGTCGGATGGCGGTGGTGTAAGGGCAAGTTTTTAAGAATTCAATGCAGCAAAAGTGGGAGCGCCGGCTTCAATCGATTAAGCCTGCATTCGACTCTCGGACTTTCGATCGATCGGATTTCAGTTCGGCCCGATCATCAGCTCCGGCCGCACCAGCTGATCAAATTCCTCGTTCGTGAGATAACCGCCGCCCACGGCCTCTTCGCGTAGCGTCGTGCCGTTCTTGTGGGCCGTCTTGGCGATCCCGGCGCAGGTGTCGTAGCCGAGGCGCCCATTGAGCGCAGTGATCAGCATCAGCGAGTTTTCCACGCCCTTGCGGATATTGTCCTCGCGCGCCTCGATGCCGGCGACGCAATTGTCGGCGAAAGAAAGGGCCGCGTCGCCCAGAAGTCGGGCCGACTGCAAGAAATTATAGGCCATCATCGGATTGTAGACGTTGAGTTCGAAATGGCCCTGGCTGCCGGCAAAGGTGATGGCGGCATTGTTGCCGAAGATGTGGGCGCAAACCTGGGTAAGGGCTTCCGACTGGGTCGGATTGACCTTTCCCGGCATGATCGACGAGCCGGGCTCGTTTTCGGGCAGGGCGAGTTCGCCGAGGCCGGCGCGCGGGCCGGAGCCCAGAAAGCGGATGTCGTTGGCGATCTTGAAGAGCGCGGCCGCGGCGGCATTGATCGCGCCATGGGAAAAGACCATGGCGTCATGTGCGGCCAGCGCCTCGAACTTGTTGGGCGCGGTGACGAAAGGCAGGCCGGTGATTTTCGCGATTTCTTCCGCCACCTTTTCCGCGAAGCCGATCGGGGCATTGAGGCCGGTGCCGACGGCGGTGCCGCCCTGTGCGAGTTCGTAGAGGCCCGGCAGCGTCAGTTCGATGCGCTTGATGGATGAGGCGACCTGCGCGGCATAGCCGGAAAACTCCTGGCCGAGCGTCAGCGGCGTCGCGTCCTGGGTATGGGTGCGGCCGATCTTGATGATGTGGGCGAAGGATTTCGCCTTGGCATCAAGGGCCTGGTGCAGATGTCTCAGATTCGGATTCAGGTGGTGGACGACCTGTTCCGCGCAAGCAATATGCATGGCCGTCGGAAAGGTGTCATTCGACGACTGGCTCATATTGACATGGTCGTTGGGGTGGACCGGCGTCTTCGAGCCCATCACGCCGCCCAGCATCTCAATCGCGCGGTTGGATATAACTTCGTTCGCGTTCATGTTGGACTGGGTGCCGGAGCCGGTCTGCCAGACGACCAGGGGAAAATGCTCGTCGAGCTTTCCGTCGATCACCTCTTGCGCCGCCTTGATGATTGCCTCGCCAAGCGCGGGATCTAAACCTCCGAGCGCGATGTTGGCGCGCGCCGCCGCCTGCTTGACGATGCCGAGTGCACGCACGATTGCCAGAGGCTGTTTCTCCCAGCCGATCTTGAAGTTGCCCAGCGAACGCTCCGCCTGGGCGCCCCAGTAGCGGTCGCCTGCGACCTCGATGGCCCCGAATGTATCGGTTTCCTTGCGTGTCTCTGTCATCTTTGATGCCTTCCTTGGCAGTTCGGGCCAAATCACCTGTCTGACTATGTAGCCCGCACGGCGCGCCGCGCAACCGCATGACTTTCAATTCAATCGGAGAGCTATGTTAACGCGCGGAATCTGCCTCTTGTAAAATTCGATAATTCATGATTTATTGAAGTATGGATAAGAAGCAGACTTTGAATGCCCTGTCGGCGCTCGGTCATGAGGGGCGGCTCGAAATCTTTCGCCTGCTGGTGCGCACAGCACCGACCGGCATGAATGCGGGCGATATCGCGGCAGCGCTCGATATCCGCGCCAACACGCTGTCGGCCAGCCTGACGGTGCTTGCCAATGCCGGACTGGTGACGAGCGAGCGCGAAGGGCGGCATATTCGCTACCGGGCCGATCTCGACATGATGCGCGGGTTGATGGCTTTCCTGCTTGAGGATTGCTGCGGCGGATCGCCGGCGCTTTGCCAGCCGGTGCTCGATGAAATTGCGTGTCGTTGTTAAGAGGCTTCCATGACTAAAGATCATTTCAATGTTCTATTCCTGTGCACCGGCAATTCGGCGCGTTCCATCCTCGCCGAGGCTTGCCTCAACCGCGAGGGGCGGGGACGTTTCGCGGCGTATTCCGCCGGCTCACACCCCAAGGGGGATGTTCACCCGATGGCGATCGAGCTTCTGAAACGGGCAAACTATGAAACGTCCGGCCTGCGCTCGAAAAGCTGGGACGAGTTTGCCGCGCCCGGTGCGCCGAAGATGGATTTCGTCTTCACTGTTTGCGATTCTGCTGCCGCCGAATCCTGTCCGGTCTGGCCCGGCCAGCCGATGACCGCCCATTGGGGCGTTCCGGACCCGGCAGCGGTCGAGGGGGCCGACACGGAAAAGGCGATCGCCTTTGCAGACGCCTACCGGATGCTGAACAATCGCATTTCCATCTTCGTCAATCTACCGCTCTCCAGCCTCGACAGGCTCGCGCTGCAAAAGAGGCTGACCGACATCGGTCAATCCTGACACGGTTCCTCGCCTTCGTTTCCCCAAACAATCGGTTCCCATTATGTCCTCTGCCTCGTCTCCGTCACCTCTCGGCTTCTTTGAACGCTATCTTTCGCTATGGGTTGCGCTCTGCATCGCGGCCGGTGTCGGGCTCGGACTGTCCTTCTCCGGATTGTTCCAGGCGGTGGCGGCGATCGAGTATGCGAGCGTCAACCTCGTCGTCGCCGTGCTGATCTGGGTGATGATCTACCCAATGATGGTCAGCATCGATTTTGCCTCACTGAAGGATGTAGGGCGCAAGCCGAAAGGGCTGTGCGTGACGTTGGTGGTCAACTGGCTGATCAAACCGTTCACTATGGCGATCTTGGGCGTTTTGTTTTTCGAGTACATCTTTGCCGGATTCGTTTCGCCGGCGGACGCCAAGGAATATATCGCCGGCATGATCCTGCTTGGGGTCGCGCCCTGCACGGCAATGGTCTTCGTCTGGAGCCAGCTGGTCAGAGGCGATGCGAACTACACGCTTGTCCAGGTGTCGATAAACGATCTGGTCATGGTTGTCGCCTTCGCGCCGATTGCCGCCTTCCTGCTCGGCGTCACAGAAGTCGTTGTGCCCTGGGAGACGCTGCTGCTCTCGGTCATTCTCTATGTCGTGATCCCGCTCATGGCGGGCTATCTGACCCGCCGGCGGCTCGACGCGCGTCACCACGGAGAGGCTGTGGCCCGCTTCACCGCCGTTCTCAAGCCGTTCTCGATCATCGGACTTTTGGCAACGGTCGTGCTCCTGTTCGGGTTCCAGGCTCAGACGATCGTCGCGTCGCCGCTCGTAATCGTGCTGATCGCCATACCGCTGCTGCTGCAGAATGTGCTGATCTTCGTCGTTGCCTATGGCTGGGCCTATCTCTGGCGACTGCCGCACAATGTCGCCGCACCGGCGGCGCTGATCGGCACGTCGAATTTCTTCGAGCTCGCGGTGGCTGTTGCCATCAGCCTGTTCGGGCTGAATTCCGGCGCGGCGCTGGCGACCGTCGTCGGCGTTCTCGTCGAGGTGCCGGCCATGTTGGCACTGGTGGCATTCGCCAATCGCACGCGGCGCTATTTCCCCGCTTGAGCGAGCTCGATGCGCTCATTTAGGGAAAATTAACATAGAATTTAAATAGAATAGTTCCTTTCTTTGCTGCGGCTGGCATTCCTCTCACATAAAATTGACATTGTGGAAGGCTCCAAGCGAGCGGGCTGAATCTTTTCAAAGAGGCGCCAATGGGCTAGTCCTCCGCGAAACGTCGATCCGGTGCGAATCGGGCTTGCCGCAGCACCGGATTGGGATTGGGAATGCGAATGACCAGATATAAGAACATCGCGGTGACGGCAGTGCTCGCCGCGATCATGGCAATGAACACCGCGCCGCGCGTGGCCGAGGCGACAACGCTGCTCGATTTGCTTCGCGGTGGACCGGGAGCGGGTGTACAGAAGAGGCAACCGGGGTCGAGCACCTTATTCGGCAGGAAACTCCCGGGCATGTCCGATGCGACCGCCGATCCGGAGGCCGTGCCGAGGGTCAGCGGCCCACGCTACTACTCCTACAAGGCAGAGCCCACACGCTTGATTGCGCTTACCGCTGCCAAGGCCGTGCCGGGCACCGATGGGGTAATTGATCCGGTCACGGGTCAAGACCGTTTTCTCGCTGAAGCCAAGATGCGCGCACCAGACGAGATCGCGACCGCAGTCGAGTCCTACTACAATGATCATCGTCCCCTGATCTGGGTCACCGACGACGGCGTTTCCGAGCGCGCGCGCTCTGCGATGGCAGCCTTTGCCGCAGCCGATGCTGTGGGGCTCAATCCCGACGACTATGCCGTCGATCTGCCCGGCGAAATCGCAGATCCCGCCGATCCGGACAAGCGCATGCGCGATCTGATGCGGTTCGAGCTTTCGATGTCCGTCAAGGCGCTCACCTATGTCAGCGACACGGTCCGTGGCCGTATCGACCCCAACAAGTTGTCGGGTTATCACGATATCAAGCGCAAGACGGTCAATCTGAAGCCGATCCTGAACATGCTGCGACTGAGCCCCGATGTCGGTGCCTATCTTCGCAGCCGCACACCGTCGAGCCCGCAGTTCCAGGCGCTGCAGGCTGAATTGGCGCGTCTTCGGGCCGAGGACGGCGAGGCCGGCGTTACCGTGGCGATTGCGCCAGGGACCTTGCTGAAGCCGGGCGCGAACAGTGCCGAATTGGCAAATGTCGTCGCTGCCATCAAAAGGCAGGCGTCGGCTGCGCTGCAGACCGAACATGCGCTGCTATTCGCCAGTTACGCCGGAACGCCGGAATATACGCCGGAAATCGTGGCCCTTGTCGAGGCCTTCCAGAAGGAGAACGGATTGCGACCCGACGGTGTCGTCGGACCGGCGACGATCCGTGCATTGACGGGTCACAGCAACGCCGAAAAGATCGAGAAGCTGATTGTCGCCATGGAGCAGCTGCGGTGGCTTCCGGCTGATCTTGGCAACCGCTATGTCTTTATCAATCAGCCCGCTTTCATGAGCTACTACATCAATGACGGCCAGCAGGAACTGGCAATGGGCGTCGTTGTCGGTTCGAAGGCGCACCAGACCTATTTCTTCCAGGACCAGATCGAGACTGTCGAGTTCAATCCCTATTGGGGGGTGCCGAAGTCCATCATCGTCAACGAGATGCTGCCCAAACTGCGCCAGGACCCCAGCTATCTGGATCGGCTCGGCTACGAAGTGAGCTACAGCGGACGCAGGGTTTCATCGAGCCAGATCGACTGGACCACGACCCACAGTGTCGATGTTCGCCAGCCCCCCGGCAGTGGCAATGCGCTGGGCGAATTGAAGATCCTGTTCCCGAACGCGCACTCGATCTACATGCACGATACGCCGTCGAAGAGCTTCTTCGCGCGCGACATGCGCGCCCTCAGCCATGGCTGCGTGCGGCTCTCCGAACCGCGCAGGATGGCGGCCGCCGTGATGGGGACCAGCGTCGACGAGATCGGCAAGCAAATCGCGTCGGGTCAGAACCGTGCGGTCCAGGTGCCGCAGAAGATGCCGGTCTATGTTTCCTATTTCACGGCCTGGCCAAACAAGGACGGCGTTATCGAATATTTCGATGACGTCTACGGCCGGGACGATTTCACCCGCAAGGCATTTGCCGTCACGACCCAGTCGCGATCAGCGGGTAGCTGAGGGCCGGGTGCCGAAAGTTCGGGAAGGGCTCACCTTCCCGATAGCATTTCCTCGATCAGGGCGGGCGTCAGTTCGTCGAAATGACGGATGACGCGATCGGCTCCAAGTTCCTCGACCGGCTGGTCGGAATAGCCAAACGGCACCACGATGGATGGGATTTCGGCATTTCTGGCCGCCAGAATGTCATTGATGCTGTCACCGACCATGATTGCTCGGCGCGGATCTCCACCCGCTTTCTCGACGGTACCGATCAGGTGCCGGGCATCGGGCTTGCGGACCGCAAAAGTATCGCCGCCGGTGATTGCCGCGAAATGATGGGCAAGGCCAAGTTTTTCGATCAGCGGTATGGCCAGTTCCTCGATCTTGTTTGTGCACACGGCAAGCCCGTAACCGGCCTGCGTCAGGCGGGTCAGTGTCTCGATCAGTCCGGGAAAGGGTTTGCTCTCGCCCGGCATGTCTGCCTTGTAATGAGAGATGAAGCGCTCGAGGAGCGAGGTGAGCTCCTCGTCGTTCAACGGCTTGCCGCGCAGGCGGAAGGCGCGTTCGATCATCACCCGGGCTCCCTGGCCGACCAGGTGGGTCATATCATCGTAGCCCACGGGCGCCAGGCTGGCGGCTGCGATCGTGTGGTTGAGGCTGGCCATGAGGTCAGGCGCCGTGTCGACCAGAGTGCCGTCGAGATCAAATACGATAATGGGGGTGGTCAAGTTCTGGCTCCGATTGGCTCGTGGGCATTTGCAGGCGAGTTATGGCATGGACGGGCAAAATGCAACCGCGGTGCCGCATTGAAAGGGGCTTTCGTTTGCATCGCGAGCCGTGTAAACAGCTTCACGACGAAACAGACGGGAGCTCACGGGGAATGGACGCCCGGGAAATGAAGATCAAGGCCGCACAGGCGGCGCTGGAACATGTCGAGGAGGGAATGCGCCTCGGTATTGGCACAGGTTCCACCGCTGAGGAATTCGTCCGTCTTCTGGCGGAAAAGGTCTCGGCAGGTTTAAAGGTCGAGGGTGTGCCGACATCTGAGCGAACTGCGCGTCTATGCCTCGAGCTGGGTGTGCCGCTGAAGTCTCTGGACGAGCTGCCGCAGCTGGACCTGACGATCGACGGTGCCGACGAGGTCGATGGCCAGTTGCGCTTGATCAAGGGCGGCGGCGGTGCCTTGCTGCGCGAAAAGATCGTTGCCGCGGCATCCCACCGGATGATCGTGATTGCAGACGAGAGCAAGGTGGTGGACGTTCTGGGTCGCTTCCCGCTGCCGATCGAGATCAATCCTTTCGGGCAGGCCGCAACACGGATCGCGATTGAAAAAGCCGCAGCCAAATTTGGCCTTTCCGGCGAATTGCGGCTGCGTTCCTCCGGCGACGGATTCTTTACCACGGACGGTGGGCACTACATCATCGACGCATCTTTTGGCCGCATTCCTGATGCAGAGGGCTTGGCGAGAGAACTGAATTCTATTCCCGGGGTCGTGGAACACGGGCTGTTCATCAATTTAGCCACGCTCGCCATCATAGCTGGTCCGTCCGGCGCGCGTGTGCTCGAGGCAAAGTACTAGACAAGGAGCATTGAATTTCATGATCAACTATTCGGGTTTCGGCCGCATAGCATCTGCTGCCATTGTCGTCGGGAGCGTCATGCTCGGTGCCTCTGCCAAGGCACAGGACATTCCGGCGGAACACCTTCAGGCCGCCCGCACCGCGATTACGGTGCTTGGCGTGACCGACCGTTTCGACAACATTCTTCCTGGCGTTGCCGAACGTCTCAAGACTCAGCTGATCCAGGCTTACCCGAATCTTCAGGACGTGATCTACGCCAAGGTGGACGAGCAGGCTTTGGCCCTTGCACCACGTCGCGGCGATCTGGAGCGTGAAGCCGCGCTCGTCTATGCGAAGGCCTTCACCGCCGATGAATTGAAAGCGATTTCGGAATTCTACAGCAGCGAGGCCGGCAAGAAGCTGCTCAAGGACGGCCCAATCGCGACTCGCGAACTTTTGAAGGCTGCGGACATCTGGACGGCGGGGATTGCCCGCGACCTCGAGAAGCAGGCCAATGACGCGCTTCTCAAGGTTGTCGGCGGGGACGCCCCGGCGGCTCCTGCCGCCGATCCGGCGGCTCCCGCGGCCGCTCCGGCGAAGCCGTAAAACCGGTTCACATCGGATCAAATCGAAGCCCGGGACGTGTTCCGGGCTTTTCTTTTTGTTGCGACGCACCCTATATCAACCCCATTCTATTGACGCGTGAATTGGCCACAGGAGTTTCTCATGTCAGGTTTCGACTATGATCTTTTCGTGATCGGCGGCGGTTCCGGCGGGGTTCGCAGCGCCCGGCTGGCCGCATCGCTCGGCAAGCGGGTTGCGATCGCGGAGGAATACCGGTTCGGGGGGACCTGCGTAATCCGCGGCTGTGTGCCGAAGAAACTCTTCGTCTATGCGTCACAGTATCAGGAGCATTTCGAAGATGCTGCCGGCTACGGCTGGACCGTCGGTGAAACCCGGTTCGACTGGGCGAAACTGATAGAAGCCAAGGATAGGGAGATCGCCCGGCTCGAAGGCCTATACCGCAAGGGCCTCGACAATGCGGGCGCCGAGATTCTCGAGACCCGTGCGGAACTCGCCGGACCGAACAGCGTTCGGCTGCTGAAGACCGGAAAGATCGTTACAGCGGAAAAGATCATCATCGCCGTTGGCGGTGCCCCCAATCCGCACGCGGCGCTTCCCGGCCATGAGCTCTGCATCTCGTCCAACGAAACCTTCGACCTGAAGGAGCTGCCGCGCGCGATCGTGATTGCCGGCGGTGGGTATATTGCGGTGGAGTTCGCCAACATCTTCCACGGTCTCGGTGTCGAGACGACGCTGATCTATCGCGGTGCGGAAATCCTCAGCCGATTCGACCAGGACATGCGGCGCGGCCTGCACGAGGCGATGGAAGCCAAGGGCATCCGCATCCTCTGCCATGACGTGATCGAGGAGGTAAGCAAGTCGGATGACGGGCGCCTTGTCGCTCGTACCCTGAAGAATGGCGAACTCTTCGCCGATCAGGTGATGCTGGCGCTGGGCCGGGATCCCCATACCAAAGGGCTTGGCCTCGAAACGGCCGGGGTCAAGACCAACGAGCGCGGGGCGATCATCGTCGACCAGTATTCGCGCACCAACGTAGCGAGCATCTTCGCTCTCGGCGACGTCACGGACCGTGTGCAACTGACCCCTGTCGCCATTCATGAGGCGATGTGCTTCATCGAAACCGAGTACAAGAACAATCCGACATCGCCCGATCACGAACTCATCGCGACCGCCGTCTTCTCGCAGCCGGAAATCGGTACGGTCGGCATGAGCGAGGAAGAGGCGGCGAAGAGGTTCGACGACATCGAGGTCTACCGGGCGCAGTTCCGCCCGATGAAGGCGACCCTTTCCGGCCGCAACGAAAAGACGATCATGAAGCTGATCGTCAATGCCGCCGACCGCAAGGTGGTCGGAGCGCATATCCTTGGCCACGATGCCGGCGAGATGGCGCAGATCCTTGGCATCACACTCAAGGCCGGCTGCACCAAGGATGATTTCGACCGCACGATGGCCGTGCATCCGACGGCCGCGGAAGAGTTGGTGACGATGTACAGCCCGAGCTACCGGATCAAGAACGGCGAGCGCGTATAGCGGCCTCTCGACCGCGCCGTTCTCATTCAGCGGCGTGGACGCCGGGCTTTGCACCCGTGAGCCAGTCGGTGGCGACATTCCAGAGAGTGTCACGGAAGGCCGAGCGGAAGAAGCCGATATGACCGATCCGTTGGCCGCCGCCGGGCGGAGATAGCCAGATCCGCTCAATCGGGGCATTCACATACATCTTCAGGAGCGCTTCCTGTGCCCTTGGCGTGCCCCAGGGGTCGTCCTCGGCGCCGATCGCGAGGATCGGGGTCGTGACAGACGCGAAACGCCCTGCGGCATCCATGGCTTTGTCCGCAAAGAAATAGTCGGGATTGCGGCCCCATCGCGCCCATTGCCGGAATACCGGGCCGGGGAGGGTTTCCCCGAGCCCGATCCACCCCGGAACCCGCCCGGTGAGCAGGGCCAGGGGTACGCCGACGAGGTTCATCGAGGTGAAGACCTTCACCGGCTCGTTCGTGTACCGCCAATGGCCGGACATGACTGCAACCATCATGTAGCGCTCGAAGCGATCAGCGCGGCCGCTGAGCCCCAGCGCCTGGCCACCGAAGGATTGGCCGATGCCGACCATCCTGTGTCCCGGTGCGACGGTTTCCAGCCGCTCCAAGGCTGCCGGCATGTCCTTTTCAGCCCAGTCGATCATCCTGGGGGCTGGATGCCAGCCTTTCGGAATTCGCGACGCGGAGACACCGCGATAGTCATAGGTCAACACTGCCCGAAACCCGTGATCAGCGACCAGATGTTCAGCAAAACGACGGTAGATGCCACGCGGAACGGCGGCAGCCGAAGAGATCAGGGCGAGGGGGCCACTGCCATCACCCTCGATAAGGGTCCCGGCGAGCGGGAAGCCGTCGAGGGCCGGAAAGGTGATCTCTGTTGCACGTATACGGGTCTGATCCTGCATGGCCATCCTCCACTCCCGCGGTCGCCAGCACCGCCGCCTTCTCCCGAAAATACTTACGTTTACGTTCATGTAAATGCAAGATCGGACAGATAGGCCTCACACGCTGGCGTTGAGGTTCGAGCGGGTGACAAATGGCGGAATTCCGTGCCTTTCGGGTCCTCGATTGTCATCAGGACGTGCAACTTCGGCTTTGCAAGGCATCTATAAGAGTTTATAAGCCCCCGAATTATGGGTAGCCGGAGCAGGTTGCCGATTTGAGAACAGGTGACGACCATGGCACAGAATTGGACCCCGAGCAGCTGGCGGCAGAAGCCCATCAAGCAGGTTCCGACCTATCCGGACAAGGCGGCGCTGGACGCGACGGAAGCGCAGCTCGCGACCTTCCCACCGCTGGTCTTTGCCGGTGAGGCCCGCCGCTTGAAGAAGCACCTCGCCAATGTAGCCGAAGGCAACGCCTTCCTGCTGCAAGGCGGCGATTGCGCCGAGAGTTTTGCCGAACACGGCGCCGACACGATCCGCGACTTCTTCCGCGCCTTCCTGCAGATGGCTGTGGTTCTGACTTTCGGCGCGCAGCTCCCTGTCGTGAAGGTCGGCCGCATCGCCGGCCAGTTCGCCAAGCCACGCTCATCCGATTTCGAGAAGATCGGCGACGTCGAGCTGCCAAGCTATCGCGGCGATATCGTCAACGGCATTGAATTCACCGAAGAGGCGCGGATTCCCAATCCCGAACGCCAGATCATGGCCTATCGCCAGTCGGCGGCGACCCTCAATCTGTTGCGCGCCTTCGCCATGGGCGGTTACGCCAATCTGGAAAACGTGCATCAGTGGATGCTCGGCTTCGTCAAGGACTCCCCCCAGGCCGAGCGCTACCGCAAGCTCGCCGACCGGATTTCCGAGACGATGGATTTCATGAAGGCGATCGGTATCAATTCGGAGAACCAGCCGAGCCTGCGCGAGACCGATTTCTTCACCAGCCACGAGGCGTTGCTGCTTGGCTACGAGGAAGCGCTGACCCGCGTCGATTCGACTTCGGGCGACTGGTATGCCACGTCCGGCCACATGATCTGGATCGGCGACCGCACCCGCCAGCTCGATCACGCCCATGTCGAATATTTCCGCGGCATCAAGAACCCGATCGGGCTCAAATGCGGTCCTACGCTGACGGCCGACAATCTGATAGAGCTGATCGACGCGCTCAACCCGACCAATGAAGCCGGACGGCTGACGCTGATCTGCCGCTTTGGGCATGACAAGGTCGCCGAACATCTGCCGCGCCTCATCCGTGCCGTGGAACGGGAGGGCCGTAAGGTCGTCTGGTCCTGCGATCCGATGCATGGCAACACGATCACGCTCAACAACTACAAGACCCGGCCCTTCGAACGGATCCTGTCGGAAGTGGAGAGCTTCTTCCAGATCCACCGTGCCGAGGGCACCCATCCGGGCGGGATCCATATCGAGATGACCGGCAAGGACGTGACCGAATGCACAGGCGGCGCGCGCGCGGTGACGGCGGACGCCTTGCAGGATCGGTATCACACCCATTGCGATCCGCGCCTCAACGCCGATCAGGCGCTGGAATTGGCCTTCCTGCTCGCCGAGCGAATGAAGGGCGGACGCGACGAAAAGCGGATGATGGCCGCGACCGGTTGATGGCTCCGCCGGAGGCCCTCCGGCGGATGAATACTACTGATCCTATTCTGCAAAAGACTGAATTTGACGAACCGGGCCGGCTTGAAGAAGCTGGCCCGGTTTGTTTTTGCCGGCTGGCTGGAGGGGGCTATAATGCAGGAGAATAGCGGTTCGTGTCTGTGCGGGGCGGTGCGTTTTCGCACCCGGGGGCAATTGCGGGAGCTCATCGCCTGCCATTGTTCGCAATGTCGCAAGCAGACGGGGCTTTACTATGCCGCCACGAATGTCGAGCTGGACCGGATAAACCTGGAGGGCGAAGAAGACGTCACCTGGTACCGGTCGAGCGACAAGGCAAGTCGAGGATTCTGTCGTATATGCGGATCGGCACTCTTCTGGCGGGCGGATGGTCACGATTACATGTCGATCCTCGCGGGCGCTTTCGACCAGCCCACCGGACTTTCCTTCGGCTATCACATTTATTGTGCAGACAAGGGGGATTTCTACGAACTCGTTGACGCCTTGCCGAAGTTTCAGGCGGGTAAGCCGTCAGGTGCCGGACCCGTATAGCCCTGGTTGACGGAGGAGGGCTGGCCGCTCCGTCCGATTTCCGCGAGGGCGTGGTGAAACGCCTGCTCGAGCGCCCAGAATTTCGCCGACTGCCAGTGGTAGTAATCAGCGACGAAACGACGAGCAAGCCAGAGGTTGCCCCGCCGGCGCGGCAGTTGCCAGCCAAGCAGGCCCTCTGTTTCTGCCTTCTTGAACATGCGCTTCAGGTTGGTGGACGAGATCATGTATTTGTCGCTGAGCTGGGAAAGCGTCAACGGGCCGATATCGATCGCCTCAGCGTCCGGGGAAGGAGCCTCGACCCGTGCGATCAGATCGTGCAGGACCATGCCGCCCAGGTCCGACCAGAGGAAATGGCCGATGCTTTCGGGCGGATCGCGCCAATCCGGATCTTCGACGAGGATCGCGGCGGCATAGGGTTGCGCGAGGCGGAAAATCCGCGGATCGGCGGCTGCCGTCGCCTCCCGGTTGCCGCCGTCAAGACGGTCCAGGCAGGCCATGTGTCCCATGAACCAGCTGTTCATGGCGGCGTTGCTCGCCTCGGTGGTTTCAAGCACCCGGACGCGGCGGTCCGGAATGTCGGGAATATCGCGCAGGAATTTGTAGGCGACGAGTTCGGCGAGGAATCCGGTCGCGGTATTGCGGCTCGCCGCACCCAGTTTCATGACGATTTCGACGAAGCGCGTGGCCGTCAGCCCCGAAAGCGGGTCATCGTCGGTGCGCTGCAGGCTCAGTGCGAAAAGTGATTGGGTCATCAGCCACTTGCGATGCGAGGCCTTGAGCCGCGACAGTCGCGGGGTGCGGACATGGATACCGATCAGGTGATGGGCGATCTGCTTTTCGATCGAAGGGAATAGAGGATGGCTAGCGATTTCGGCATGGGTGAGTGGCCGCATGGCTTCGAATGCTCGAACGGAGTTCTGTGACATCTATCAAGTGACCGATGAGTTGGGCCATTGCCTGTGTTCTTGCGTGGAACAGGCCTGTTGGGGAGGAGGTGATCTTCCCCATAGACAATTTCCACATCTGCCCGGAGTCAATGACTTTTTTCCCGCCGGTGTGCAAGGGGCAGAGGCCCGCAAATGGTCCTCTATCGGGCGGCCACGGGCTCTTTCATCAGGAGGCCGGGGAATTGCGGCCTTGCTGCTCAGGGAAAAATTGCCTGCTGCCGAATCCTTCGCCAAAGATGATGTCGTGCTGCAGCAAACGGTAGTCACGGATTATCGGATCGAGCAGCTTGTCGGCTTTCGACCAGCCGGGTTGGCCGACGCCGTCCGCACCGACCAGTTGATAGCGGTCGACGATGGGATAGCGGTCATGAATCTCGCCGAGAAATCCGGTGTAGAAAGAGTGGCGGTATCCGGAAAGCCTGACGACGTGATAGGGCAAAAGGGCGGGGCTGATCGTGCCGATATCCTTCTGTACGCCTTTCTTCGACGACCAGATGATGAGCGGCGTTTCGTGCTCACGTTTCATGGTCGCGGTGGATGCCGCGCGAGAGGCAACCTGGTCAGGCATGTAGCCGCTTTCCGGATAGACCTTGCCGAGCGGTGGCAAGTGGTCTCCGAACAGGACGATGATCGTTTCACGGCGACGCTTCTTCGCCCATTCCATCAAAGTCTTCAGGCTTGCATCGGCCTCGCGTACGCCCTGGGCATAGGTGGCCAGCGACTCGCGGCTTGCTGGTGACAATCCCGTCGCTCCGACATCGATGGTGTTTTTCTTGTATCGGTTTGCCTCGTAGGGCCCGTGGCCCTGCAGGGTCACGCCGAAGAAGAAGAAGGGCTTGCGGGTGTCCTCGGCAGCGCGGATGATCTCGCGTGTCAGTGCTTCGTCGGAAGCGAAAATGCCGCGCTTCTCCATCGCCGGCATGGTTTCCTCGGAATCGAATCTCTCGAAGCCCAGCGCGTTGTATACATTGGCCCGGTTCCAGAACCAGCTCTGAAATGGATGGAAGGATCTCGCGACATAGCCGTTCGAGCGAAAGAAGGTCGCAAGCGACGGCAAGGGCCGGTGGATATACTGCTGATATGGAATGCTGCCCGTAGGCAAGAAGGCGTTGGAGAAACCGGTCAGTGCCTCGAACTCGACATTGGCGGTCATGCCCCCGAACTCCGGCGAGAAGACATTGCCGGACTGATTGGCTCGCATAGTCGGCATCGGATCTGGCGTGAGCGCGACCGTCGAGAGCCGCGTCGGATCCCAGAGGGATTCGCTCATCAGCATGATGACATCTGGAGCCTGTCTCGTCCCATAGGCGGACGGAGATGTGCCCAACTGTATGTTGTCGATCGCCTCGGCGCTGTAACCCTCGGGGGCAGTGATGTTGGCCATCGGCACATTGAAGGCAAATGCCAGAAGGAAACCATTGTGCCGGTAGTTTTCCTGCTGGTCCCACATCATCGGAATGATGTTCAATCTGTCGCGCAGCTGTGAAAACTGTGCGTAATCCATCAGCGAGAGGAATCCGCCGATCAGCGGAAGGCTGACCAGTAGCCGCAGGAGCTTCGAAATTGCAGAGAGCCCTGGAAAGCGCCGCCAGGCGAAAAACCACAGATAGACGAGCATCGCGATGGCCGAGGCAACCGAAAATGCGGTCGCAACCGCGGTGAATGGACGCGCTGCGATCATGACAGGCAGAAGCTCCACGATCTGGCGGCCGAAGAGCAAATCGCTCGGATAGAGCGGATCCGACAGGAAGAGTTGCTTCTGGGCGGAGATGAAGGCCGGAATGAGCGCCAGGGGAACGATGATCAGCGCGGATAAGTAGGCGCGGCCGAGAAGCGAATCGAGCGCGAGGAAGATCATCAACAGCAGGCCGATCACTGCAACGCCTGGACGATCGGGGGAAATCACGAATGCAACTGCATCCCGGATGCCTCCACGCGCGATCCATTCGGTTGCGAGCACCGTGAGGACGGCGAGAAGCAGCGAATTGGCAAGCGTTGCCACGGCGGGGAAGACCGTTGTGCGGCGATCCCGTGTGATATCGGCCGAGCCTGAGGCGATGGCCGGAATCGATAAGGCCGGGTCAGAGACGATCTCAGCCAAGGCGCTCTCCAGAGTCTAGGAAGTGGTCCATTAGAATGTCATTTGTCTGTCACACAACTGTCATGAACGCCAGATGAACCAAAGAGCGTGGCGAAAGTCCGGCACTTCTTTTTGTGCGCGTCCTTTTCCTGCGCTCGAAAGAGAGTGCGGCGTTGCGGAGGCGTGCTGGTCGCGGTAAACGATGGATATGAGCGACATCATGACCCGACCCGACACGCTTCGCATTGCGATTGCACAGTTCGACCCGACTGTCGGCGATATCGCCGGCAATCTCGCCAAAGCCCGTGAAGCTCGTGCCGAGGCCATGGCCCATGGCGCCGACCTTGTGCTTCTCACCGAATTGTTCATCTCCGGTTATCCCCCCGAAGACCTGGTGCTGAAGAAGGCATTCCTGAAGGCCTGCCTGGCGGCAGTCGAGGAGCTTGCCGCCGACACGGCCGATGGCGGGCCGGGTGTTATCATCGGCTATCCACGGCTTGACGAGAGCGGGCGGTACAATTCCATTGCCGTGCTCGACGGTGGCGAGATCATCGCCACCCGCGACAAGATCGACCTGCCGAATTACGGTGAGTTCGACGAGAAACGCGTGTTCAATGCCGGCGAAATGCCGGGCCCGGTCAGCATTCGAGGCGTTCGCATCGGAATTCCGATCTGCGAGGATATTTGGGGCGATCTCGGCATTTGCGAAACGCTTGCCGAGTCCGGGGCGGAGATCCTGCTGGTTCCGAACGGTTCCCCCTACGTTCGCGAGAAGGTCGATATCCGTCATCAGGTCGTGATCCGGCAGGTGATCGAGTCTGGCCTGCCGATCATTTATGCCAATCAGGTCGGCGGTCAGGATGAACTCGTCTTCGATGGCGCCAGCTTCGGCTTCAACGCCGACCGTACTCTCGCTTTCCAGATGAGTCAGTTTGAGGAAACGGTTGCCGTAACCACCTGGAAGCGCACGGCCGATGGTTGGCGCTGTGGCGAAGGGCTGATGTCACGGATCCCGGAAAACGAGGAGGCCGATTATCGTGCCTGCATGCTCGGATTCCGGGATTATGTGAACAAGAACGGCTTCAAGAGCGTAGTTCTCGGCCTTTCCGGCGGCATCGATTCGGCGATCTGTGCCGCCATCGCCGTCGATGCGCTCGGAGAGGAGAGGGTGCGCACGATCATGCTGCCCTATCATTATACGTCGGAAGAATCGCTCGCTGATGCGGCGGCTTGCGCCAAGGCGCTCGGCTGCCACTACGACACCGTGCCGATCGCCGAACCGGTCGAGGGCTTCATGTCGGCACTTTCGGATCTCTTCGAGGGGACAGAGAGCGGGATCACGGAGGAGAACCTGCAGAGCCGCACCCGCGGTACGATCCTAATGGCGATCTCCAACAAGTTCGGCTCGATGGTGGTGACGACCGGCAACAAGTCGGAAATGTCCGTTGGATATGCGACGCTCTACGGCGACATGAACGGTGGCTTCAATCCGATCAAGGACCTGTACAAGATGCAGGTCTATGCGCTGGCTGGCTGGCGCAACAAGCACGTGCCGCCAGGCGCACTTGGTCCGACAGGCGAAGTGATCCCGGCCAATATACTCTCCAAGGCGCCGTCGGCGGAGCTTCGGCCCAACCAGACGGACCAGGATTCGCTTCCGCCCTATCCGGTTCTGGACGACATTCTCGAATGCCTGGTCGAGAAGGAAATGTCGGTCGAGGAGATCGTCGCGCGCGGCCATGAGATCGCGACCGTCCACCGGGTCGAGCATCTGCTCTACCTCGCCGAATACAAGCGCCGCCAGTCGGCACCGGGCGTGAAAATTACGAAGAAGCATTTCGGCCGCGATCGGCGCTACCCGATCACCAACCGGTTCAGGGACCGCTGATTCCGGCGGCAGCGGCCCGTCCAGGGAGAGGGGGATGCGCAGTTCCGTCGAGATCTACAATATCCGTAGCCGCGCGCACCGCGTCGTGTGGCAAGCGGACCGATTGATCGAGGCGCCGAACTGGAGCCCGGACGGCGCATTCCTGATCATCAACGGCGACGGGTTGCTCTATCGCTTGCCGGTCGGCGGACGCGCCGAACCGCAGCGGATCGATACTGGTTTCGCCACCCGCTGCAACAACGACCACGGTATCTCCCCGGACGGCAAGTGGCTGGCCGTGTCGGACAAGACGGAGCATGGAAAATCCTGCATCTACATCCTGCCGGCCGAGGGCGGTGAGCCGCGCCAGGTGACCCGGAACCTGCCGTCCTACTGGCACGGCTGGTCTCCGGACGGGCAGCGGTTCGCCTATTGCGGCATCCGGGACGATCTCTTCGATATCTATACGATTTCCATCGATGGTGGTGAGGAGACGCGGCTCACCTTCGGCGAGGGCCGCAACGACGGACCGGACTATTCGCCGGACGGGAGATGGATCTATTTCAATTCGAGCCGTTCGGGGCGGATGCAGATCTGGCGCGTGCCGTCTGCCGGTGGGGCGGCAGAGCGGATCACCGAGAGTGAATTCGGTGACTGGTTTCCGCATCCCTCGCCGAAAGGCGACAAGGTGCTGCTGCTGTCGTACGACCCGGATGTCTTCGACCATCCGCGCGACCTTGATGTGGGGTTGCGGCTGATGGATCCGGACGGCGGCAATGTCGAGACATTGTTCGAGTTGTTCGGCGGTCAGGGGACTATCAACGTGCCGTGCTGGTCGCCGGATGGCGATGAATTCGCCTATGTCCGCTATTTTCCTCAGGACGCGGCTGCCCCGTGAGCATTACAGGCCTTGCCAGCAGTGTCGAAGTGTGAAGAATTCGAACCGTCAGGTGCCCGCTTCAACGCGGGAGAATCGGGAACCCGGTGCGAGTCCGGGACGTGCCCAACGCTGTGAGGCGGATGTCTGCTGCTACAGGATTATGCGATCCACGCCACTGGCCAGGACGGCCGGGAAGGCGGTGGCAGGCAAGCGAAGCCCAGTCAGAAGACCGGCCTGGCGCGATAGACTTACCCCGCGCGGACGGCGGGCGGTTGCTGCATTGTTGGGGATTTGACGATGCTGGAAAAACCGGAGGACCGCCTGGTCCGGGCGGGCGCTTTCACCGTGGAAGAGCGCGCCGCCGTCTACAAGGCGATCGAGACGCGCCGCGACGTTCGTGATCAGTTTCTGCCCGAACCCTTGCCGGACGATCTCGTCTGGCGGCTGCTATCGGCCGCGCACAATGCGCCATCGGTCGGATTCATGCAGCCGTGGAATTTCATCGTGGTGCGCGATCCGGCGCGGCGTGACGCGGTGTGGCGGGCGTTCAGCAAGGCCAATGACGAAGCTGCAAACATGTTCGCGGGCGATCAGCAGGAGCGGTATCGGACACTCAAGCTCGAAGGTATCCGCAAGGCGCCGCTCGGGATTTGCGTGACCTGCGATCCGTCCCGATCAGGTCCGGTCGTGCTGGGGCGCACGCATAATCCGCGCATGGACAGTTATTCGACCGTCTGCGCGGTCCAGAACCTCTGGCTGGCAGCGCGCGCCGAGGGGGTGGGTGTTGGCTGGGTCAGCATCTTTCACCCGCAAGATCTCAGGGACATCCTTGCGATCCCAGACCATATCGAAATCATCGGCTGGTTCTGTCTCGGTTATGTCCACAGCCTCTACGACCAGCCGGAGCTGGCGCTGAAGGGCTGGCGCCAGAGACTGCCGCTCAAGGATCTCGTGTTCAGCGAAACCTGGCACGCCGACCGACCGTAGGCAGGCCATGGGTGGAGAATTCTGCCGGGCGTCCTTATTGTGCGGAGGATCGCACTACTGCTGGAGCGGCTGAGGCCCGGGTGTGGCCGGATGTCTCAGGTCGATGCTGCTTGTTTCCGACGGCAGGAACACCGGACCGACTTGGCGGAGGTTGCGGTCCGATGGCTCGTAGGGCCGTTCCACGGGCGGGGCAGGCGGATCGTTGTCCGCAGCGCGCCCGGATTGCGGGCCCTTGATCTCGACGACGGATGAATCGTAATCCGGCACCCTGGTCGAGCCATTGGCCTGATCCCGCATCTTGCTGTAGTATTCCGCGAGATCGCACCCGCAAGAGGGTTTTTCTCCGCTCCGGCGGTTCAGATAGGCAAAGGCGGTCGGGAGCAACCTGTAGGGCTTTCCGGTCGCGGCCGATACCATGTCGGCGCTCTCTTCGTTGAGGATGGAGTGGTAATAGAGTTCGGTCTCTATGCCCGGGCACATCTGCTGGCAGAGCTGCGCATCGCGGCGGAAACTGAGGGGCGTGGCGTTTGAGGAGATCGGGAAGAAGGCGCCATCGCAAGTCCGGACGCACAGGGTTCGGAGATTTCCCAAACCGTCGCTGTTAAACGGGCGTCCGGCCTGCCCGTAGATGCTGAAATCGCGAACCGTGCCCGGCGGTGTGTCAATCGTGTCGAGATAGGGTGTTCGCGGCCGGTCCGTTTCGCCGGCATTGACATCCTCGACCGGCAGATCGTTGCAGTCGTTGGCGTCGATCGCCGCGAGGATCTGGCCGCGAACGGCATTTTGCTCGGTGCCGCCATATCGGAGGGCGTCCCGCTTTTCGGCAAGATTGCGCTTGTTCTCCTCCATACTCGAGAGGGCAGCGGAAAGCTCCGTGCAATCCTTGCGGCTTTCAGAACCGTATTCGATGACGCTCGGCGAACCGCAGCCAAGCCGCTGAAAGTCTTGCCGGGTCTTGCGAATCTCGAAGTTCTGCCGCGCTATCGCACTTGAATATCTGCGTATCTCGGCTGTGTTGCCGATCAACTGCGGCGCACTGGCGAGGCGCACGCGCAGTTCGTCGCAAACCTCCGATGCTTCGGAAGCGACCGGCTGGCCGACCAGCAGAACCGTGAAAGACAACAAGAGTAGTTTACGACGGTACTCCAAATCGGGTCCCCGGTCGGCGTCTTCGCGTGCATGCTTTGGGCCGAGATCGCCCCATACGGGTTTTCATCATAGTTTGCGAGTGGCAATACGCCAACTGGGCCCCGCGATTTACCTTAACGAAAGACATCGGCCGCAGACGTCGCGCCTGCGGCCGGTATTTTCAAGATTGACGCGACGTGATCGTCAGGCGGCAGCGCGGGCCTGCTCCAGCGTCATCGGTTCGACAAGGACGCTGTCGTCGATTCCTGCAACCTGCTTCATCCGGTCGAGGAGGTCCTGCGTGACTTCCCAGGCGATCGCCACGGCGTAAACCGAGCCGATCTTCTGCGGCTCGGCGATCCGCTCGCCGGGGCAGCCCATGCGGCGGAACATGCGTTCGAGGAAAACATCCGTGACGGTAACGATATGGGAGATTTCGGAGGCAATACCGAGTTCGCCCACGCCGCACATGAGTTCGGCGGCGGCAATCGTCACCTGGTTCGATGCCCGGTCCTGGGAGATTTCCGGCTCGATGCAGAAACGGCTCGATTCCCAGATCGCGGCACTTCTGATCTGCGGATTGTCTCCCAGTAGAATGGGGAAGGTGTCGTCGAGCATGTTGGGCCCGAGCGTCGGCAGCAGGCGCAGCGCGCCACGAAGGCGGTTGGTCTGCGGTGAATAGGACAGGACATAGATCGGATTGGCATCGTCATATTCGTCGATTTCCCAATCACCTTTGATTTTGACGTCCCATTTCAACAGGTCGTGGAAAACCCGTTTGCGCAAGCTGAACATTTCGGCCATTTCTGCGGAATGGCCTTCGCGGTTGGCTCCGTTGATAATCCTGATCATGCCGCTCTCCCGTTTTAGGTTTCGGGAGAGAATTGTCGGCTTTGGTTGTAAAATAAAACTGGCGGTAGGGACAGTTTCACGCACTGCAATTTGCGATTAAGCTGTCTTGCCCATGACGCGCTGCCGGTCGTATTGCGGGAATGTGGTGTAGGTGACCCGTCTGTCGGCGGGACGGCTATCCCGAGCGCCCGTCAGGACCCGAGATCAGCCCTTGCCAAACCGCCTCGGCGACGGCCTGGGTGTTGGACACAACGTTCAGTTTGCGCCTCGCGTTCGACATGAAGAAACGGACGGTACGTTCGGAAATTCCAAGGATAACTGCTATCTCCCAATAGCTCTTTCCGGCAGCCGCCCAGGTCAGCGCTTCGCGCTCCCGGCCGGTCAGGCGCGGTGGAGCCGTGTCGTCACGCAATCCGTCATCTGTGGCGTCGAGCATTGCGGCGTGAAACTGGGCCGCAAGCGCATGGACGTCGCGATCGAAGTGTCTCCGGTATTGCCCCCAGTCGCGCGGCGAGGCATCGACATTGATCGCGAACAGGGCCGCGCGGCCCTCGCGAGACACCAGTGGATATGAAACGCCGGCGGGTGGAACGCCATGCTCGCGGGCGAGAGCCAGCAGCACTTCCGAGATCGGTACAGCCTCGACCAGGTACGCCCAGTCAAGAGGCTTCACCGCCGTCAGCGCATGCTTGAGAACTGGCGTAAGAATTTGCGGACCGAGACCCGTCAAGGCGCGGACCACGCGCGGGCTGAAGGTGTGGTGGATGCGGTGCAGCTTCACACTGCTCGCCGCTGGTGTCGCGTCAATATATATGAGGTTCGAAATACCGAACTCTGCCTGCATCCTTTTGAAAAACTGTTGCGGTCGGACGACCTCTTCGCTTTCCAGCCAGTCCAGCAGGTCAAAATAACCCTTCTGGTTTATCATCATCAGACCCTGACAATTCCAAGGGTTAAGATTGTTCAGCGAAAAATGCTTGTCCAGCGCATTTTTCGGTCGCCGGTATCTATCTGATAGATCGAGTGTTTCACCGTCTCAGTGGTCGTGGCGCCGCGGATTGCCAGAACGCGGCGCAATCGTTCAGCCGGGCTGCGATGCTTCCACGACCGCGAGTGCGGCCATATTGACGACCCCGCGCGAGGTAACCGACGTCGACAGGATGTGGGCCGGCATAGCGGCCCCGAGCAGGATCGGACCGACATGCAGCGCATCCATCATCGTGCGGACGAGGCCAAGGGAAATATTGGCGGCATCGAGATTGGGGAAGACCAGGAGATTGGCTTCACCGGTCAATGCGCTGTTCGGCATTGCCCGCTTTCTCAGGCTTTCCGAGAGCGCGGAGCCGCCCTGCATCTCGCCGTCCACCTCGAGCTCCGGCGCCTGCGCGCGGATCAGTACGAGGGCTTCGCGCATCTTTCGCGCGCTTTCGGAATCGCGCGAGCCGAAGTTCGAATGGGTGACCAGTGCGGCGCGCGGGGTGATGCCGAAACGGCGGATTTCCTGGGCTGCGAGGATCGTCATCTCGGCGATCTCGGCGGCGGATGGATTGTAGGTGACGAAGGTNNGCTTCTTGCCGATGATCTGACGGACATCGCGCAGATGGCGGTCGAAACGGCCTTCCACGCCGCAGATCAGTGCGTCGGCTTCACCGCGCTTGAGGGCGAGCGCACCGATCACCGTGTTGTTGGTGCGAACGATCGTGCGAGCGGCCTCCGGATTGATGCCTTCGCGCCCGACGAGGGCGAAGTAGTCATCGACATAGTCGCGATAGCGCGGGTCGTCCTCGGGATTTACGAGCTGGAAATCCACTCCCGGCCGGATACGCAGACCGAAGCGTTGCAGCCTGCTTTCGATGATCTGCGGACGTCCGATCAGGATCGGCTGGCCAATTCCCTCCTCGAGCAAGACCTGGGCGGCCCTCAGGACGCGTTCGTCCTCGCCTTCGGCGAAGAGCACGCGCTTGCGCGGAGCCTTCTTGGCGGCGGTGAAAATCGGCTTCATCACGAAGCCGGAGCGGAAGACGAAACGGTTGAGCTGGTCGAGATAGGTATCGAAATCGGCAATCGGACGGCGGGCGACACCGCTTTCGGCTGCCGCCTTGGCGACCGCCGGTGCGATCCTGAGGATCAGACGGGGATCGAAGGGTGAGGGTATCAGATAGTTGGGGCCGAAGGCCGGCGTTTCCCCGGAATAGGCACGAGCCGCGACTTCCGAGACTTCCTCGCGAGCAAGGGCAGCGATCGCGCGGACCGCCGCCATCTTCATCTCCTCGTTGATGGTCGTCGCTCCACAGTCGAGTGCGCCCCGGAAGATATAGGGGAAGCAGAGAACGTTGTTGACCTGGTTCGGGAAGTCGGAGCGGCCGGTGCAGATCATCGCGTCGGGACGCGCGGCACGGGCAAGATCCGGCATGATCTCGGGTGTCGGATTTGCAAGTGCCATGATCAGTGGCTTTTGCGCCATCCGGGCCAGCAGCTCCGGCTTAAGGACGCCAGCCGCCGACAGACCGAGGAAGACGTCGGCGCCGTCGATCGTCTCGGAGAGGGCGCGCTTGTCGGTCTCCTGGGCATAGACCGACTTCCACTGATCCATCAGCGCCTCGCGGCCGACATAGACCAGTCCCTCGATATCATGAACCCAGATGTTTTCGCGGCGCGCGCCGAGGATGACAAGGAGATTGAGGCAGGCAAGAGCGGCCGCACCGGCGCCGGATGCGATGATCTTGACGTCCTCGATCTTCTTGCCGGCCAGTTCCAGTCCGTTCAGGATCGCAGCGGCAACGATGATGGCGGTGCCGTGCTGGTCGTCGTGAAAGACGGGAATATTCATCATTTCGCGAAGCTGCCGCTCGACCTCGAAGCACTCCGGCGACTTGATGTCTTCCAGGTTGATGCCGCCGAAGGTGGGCTCGAGAGCCGAGATGGTGGAAACCATGTCCGCGACGCCCGGCGCATTGATCTCGATGTCGAAAACGTCGATGCCTGCAAATTTCTTGAACAGGACCGCCTTGCCTTCCATCACCGGCTTGGAGGCGAGTGGGCCGATATTGCCGAGCCCGAGCACGGCGGTGCCGTTGGAAATCACGGCGACGAGATTGCCGCGGGCGGTGTAGTCAAAAGCCGTGTCAGGCTCGTCCCGGATGGCAAGGCAGGGAGCTGCTACGCCGGGAGAATAGGCAAGTGCCAGGTCGCGCTGGTTGCCAAGCGGCTTTGTCGCCTGGATTTCAAGCTTTCCCGGGGTCGGATAGCGATGGTAAAACAGCGCCTGTTCGTCCAGATCGCCAGAGGTCGGCGTTGCTTGCTGCTTGTTCTTGTCATGCGAATTCATAGGCGCACCGGGCATCATCGTGAAAGGGATAATCGATTCCCTGAATACACTAGATGATCCGGGAAGCGCGATATATGACTCCGCGAGACCCCGTGGGCAATAGACAAGCCGGATCGATTGCTGCTGTATCGCCCCGATTGTCTCTTTTGCGTTCCCTGCGAGACTTGTCCCCGGGGATTGCAGCCCACGGGCTCTCGCAATGCCTCTTTGTCATGTTCCTGAAACAAGAGTCTGTTTTTGGAAGACATATGATGACCGCGAGAGGAAGACGCTTGTGAGTGAACAAACGGACACCCGGCATTTCAGGACCCTGTTCATTTCGGACGTGCATCTTGGTTCGAAGGCGGCCAAGGCGGATTTCCTGCTCGACTTTCTCCGCCGCCATGAAGCCGAGACCATCGTTCTCGTCGGGGACATTGTCGACGGCTGGCGCCTGAAACGCAGCTGGTATTGGCCACAGGATTGCAACGACGTCGTTCAGAAGCTCTTGCGAAAGGCGCGCAAGGGCTCAAGGATCATTTACATTCCCGGCAATCATGACGAATTCCTGCGTGGCTTTCCCGGCACGCATTTCGGCGGCATAGAGGTGGCCGAGCGTATCATCCATGAGGCGGCTGACGGCAAGAAGTATCTCGTGCTTCATGGCGACGAATTCGACGTGGTCGTGCGCAATGCCCGTCTGCTCGCCTATCTGGGCGACTGGGCCTATGACATGGCGATTGCCATCAATGTCGTGCTTGCCGCCGTTCGCCGTCACCTTCGGATGCCCTATTGGTCGTTTTCTGCCTGGGCGAAGCTGCAGGTCAAGCAGGCAGTCAATTTCATCGGCGAGTTCCAGCGCGTGGTGGCCGAGGAAGCGCGGCGCAATGGTGTAGACGGTGTCATCTGCGGCCATATCCATCATGCCGTGATAGAGGATATCGACGGTATCCACTACATCAATACCGGTGACTGGGTTGAGAGCTGCACCGCCGTCGCCGAGCATTATGACGGCCGTTTTGAACTCATTTCTTGGGGGCATCTGATCCATGCGCCCAAGCCCGTGAACGAGATCAGGCAATTCGCGGCGCCGGCAGCGCGGATGATTGTAGGCGAAGAAGCCAAGGAATCCGAAATACAGGCCGCCTGAGCACACGAACTTGAGCGCCGGCGCGCTTCTCCATCCGCGATAGATGTGGATTCACGGTTACGCACGCGGTTAAACGTCGCAAACGGATTTAATTAGCCCTGGGCAGGACTATACTGCGTGCACATGAAATATAGTGCACCCGAATCATTTTATTGCCATCCATGCCGCTGCCCATGAGAGATGTCAGATATTGAGATCGATCCATCCGGAAAAAGCCGTGGTCGAAGTGAGTGTCTTGCCGGAGCAGGCGGGGCAGCGCCTTGTCCTGTCGGGTGCTTGGCGAAATAGCAGCCTTGGTGAACTTCTTACGGATGTCGAGCGCTTGAGTTCTGATGGCGCCGGTGTCGTCGAGATCGACCTTTCGGGCATTTCGGAAATGGATATGGCCGGCGCCTGGCTCGTGCGGCGTATCGCCAGCATGCGCGAGCAACAGGGAAGGCAGGTGACGATCGCCGGCGGTTCGGCAGAGATGCGCGAACTGATCGAGGCTTTGCCGGAAAAGGTTACGGCCCCTTCCGTGGTGGAAACGAAGGAGTCCTTGTTCATAAGGGTCTTCGGCCCGGCCGGCGAGGTGATGGTCGATCTTTGGAACGACGTTGTCGCCATGATGTTCGTGCTCGGTTCGGCCGTTCGTGGTGCCCAGACGAAATTTGGTCGCGGCAGCGGCGTCTCTCCTGCCTCGGTGGTCAACCAACTCGACCACATGGGCGTCAGGGCCGTTCCGATCATTGTTCTGATGTCGTTTCTCATCGGTGCGATCATCGCCCAGCAGGGTGCCTTCCAGCTGCGCTATTTCGGCGCCGAAGTCTTCGTTGTCGATCTGGTCGGCATTCTGCAATTGCGAGAAATCGGCGTGCTTCTGACCGCCATTATGATCGCCGGGCGTTCGGGAAGCGCGATAACCGCCGAAATAGGCTCCATGAAGATGCGTGAGGAGATCGACGCGCTGAAGGTCATCGGCCTCAACCCGATCGGCGTGCTGGTGTTTCCTCGTCTGGTGGCATTGATCATCGCGTTGCCACTATTGACCGTCGTCGCCAATTTTTCTGCCCTATATGGCGCCGCCGTTGTTGCCTGGGGTTATTCCGGCATCACCTTCGACGTGTTCGTTACCCGCTTGCAACAGGCGATCGACTATTCAACGGTTGCATCCGGGATGATCAAGGCGCCGTTCATGGCGCTGATAATCGGCATCGTTTCGGCGGTGGAGGGGATGAAGGTCGGGGGCAGCGCCGAGTCCCTCGGTCGCCACGTAACCGCATCGGTGGTCAAATCGATCTTCGTCGTCATTCTCGTGGACGGGCTATTTGCCATGTTCTACGCCTCAATCGATTTCTAGGGGAGGAGAGCCGAATGGACGCATCCTCCAGCAAGGTAGATCCGCAAGAGCGGGAAACGGTCCTTTCCGTTCGCGGTCTGACCGTCGGATTCGGCGACAAGATCGTTCTGGACAACCTCGACCTTGATATCTATCGCGGAGAGATTCTCGGCTTCGTCGGAGCTTCCGGCGCCGGAAAATCCGTTCTCATGCGCACTGTCCTAAGGCTTTTGCCCCGCCGTTCGGGAAAAATCGAAATCCTCGGTATGGACTATGATTCCGTGAACGAGACGGAACGCGTGAGCCTCGATACCCGGTTGGGGGTGCTTTTCCAGCACGGAGCGCTTTTCTCGGCTCTGACGGTGAAAGAGAACATCCAGCTGCCGATGCGCGAATACCTCGATTTACCTCAATGGTGGATGGACGAGCTTGCCTATCTGAAGATCAGTCTCGTCGGACTCGAACCGGATGCCGCCGACAAGTATCCGTCGGAGCTCTCGGGCGGCATGACCAAGCGCGCCGCCCTTGCCCGCGCGCTGGCGCTCGATCCCGACCTTGTTTTTCTCGATGAGCCGACATCAGGTCTTGATCCCATCGGCGCGGCCGAATTCGACGAACTTATCGTGCGGCTCCGCGACACTCTGGGCTTGACCGTGTATATGGTGACCCACGATCTCGACAGCCTTTTCACTGTCTGTGACCGCATAGCGGTGCTTGGGCAAAAGCGGGTCTTGGTCGAAGGAACGTTAGAAGATATGCTCGCCTGCGACGACGAATGGGTGAAGACCTATTTCAGGGGCAAGCGGGCTCGATCCATCCCTAGGCCGGGGCAGTCCGGCGAAAATCCGGTGAAGTGACTGAACGCAATGGAAACCAAAGCGAACTACGCAATTGTCGGATTTTTCACGGTTCTCGTCATCGCCGCTGCATTTGGCTTTGTATACTGGATGGCCGAGTATGGCAGAGGCGGGCAGATGGCGCCTCTTGCCATCCGCATCCCGGGATCGGCCAACGGTCTGAGTATCGGTTCGCCCGTGCGTTTCAATGGGATCGCTGTCGGCACGGTACGCAACCTCGCCATCGACAAGGACGATCCGCAATTCTCTATCGCGTTCACTGATGTGCAGGCCGATGCGCCCGTGACTACCTCGACGAAGGCTGTTCTCGAGGTCCAGGGTCTGACGGGTGCGGCCTATATCGAACTCTCTGGCGGAAACGTCGGGGACGAGAACATCCTCCAACGGGCGCTTGCCACCGGCGAACCGGCTGTTCTGGTTGCCGACCAGTCCAGCGTCGCCAATTTGCTGACCACGGCGGACAAGATACTCAAGCGGGCCGACGATGCGATCGGGCAATTGCAGGGCTTCATCGTGGATGCGCGCGAGCCGCTGACGAATACGATCAAGAATGCCGAGACTTTCTCGAAAGCCCTGAGCAACAATGCCGACGGTATCGATGAGTTCCTGAAGAGCGTCGGCGCGCTTTCGGAAACCATCTCGGGCCTCTCAGGGCGTCTCGACACAACGCTTGCAGCCGCAGAAGAGCTTTTGCGGGCCGTCGACACCCAGAAGATCGACAAGATCGTAAGCAACACACAGCAGTTCACGGGCAAGCTCGCCGAGGCTTCCGACAAGATCGGTCCGGCGCTCGACAGCTTCACGAAGACAGCCGAGACGTTCCGGCAATTTGGCGTCAGTGCCGGGGAAACGCTCGGAAAGGTCGACAAGATCGTCGCCGCAGTCGACAGCCAGAAGGTCGCCAAGGTCGTCGATGATGTCTCCGTTGCCTCAGCAGACGCCCGTTCCGCCATCGCCGGCTTCAACGAGCTCAGCCAGAGTGTCACGAACCGCAAGCAGGACATCGATCAGGCGATCACCGATTTCACTCAGCTTGGCAACAAGCTCAACAACGCTTCCGACAAGCTCGACGGCATTCTGGTGAAGGTGGATTCCTTCCTCGGGTCGGGAGAGGCCAATTCGCTGAGCGTGGAGGCGCGCAAGACGCTGGAATCGATCCGGAACGTCGCCGACAATCTGAACGCCAGGATTGGACCTATCGCGGACAATTTCGCTCGCTTCTCGAATACCGGTCTCAGGGATATCCAATCTCTGGTCAACGATACGCGCCAGACCGTCCGTGGGCTGGACGACGCGATCGGAAACTTCGACCGCAATCCTCAGCGGTTGCTTTTCGGCGGCGAAACGGTCAAGCAATATGACGGACGGACTCGGCGGTAATGGGGATGACCGAAAGGGACGGGGCGGGCATGGTCGGAACGGGATTTCAATTGCGTCGGCGGCAAGCGTTGTCGGTTGCCCTCCTTCTGCCGTTGCTGGGGGGGGGCCTTGCGTCATGCGGCAGCGCTCCAGCCAAGAACGATACCTTTGATCTTACCGCCACAGCGGTCGACCAATCCACGGCGCAAGCGCGCAACCGGCAGGTCCTGATTGCCGATCCGAGCGCGCTGAAGTCGCTGGACAGCGAACAGGTGGTGGTGCGTGTCTCGACATCCGAAATCCAGTATTTGTCGAATTCGCAGTGGAGCGACCGCCTGCCGCGCATGGTGCAATCGAAATTCGTCGAGGCCTTCGAGAATACGAGACGACTCGGCGGTGTCGGCAAACCCGGGCAGGGCCTTGCCATCGATTACCAATTGGTCACGGATATTCACGCCTTCGAGATCGACACGGTCGGCGCGGACCGTGCCGTGGTCGAGATGTCGGTCAAGATCCTCAACGACCGCAACGGTACAGTGAAGGCGCAGAAGGTGTTCAGTGCCAGTGTGCCGGCAAGCGGGACGCATAACGAGGCCTATATAGCCGCGCTCGATCGCGCCTTTGCCATCGTCACCAGTCAGATTGTCGACTGGACGCTCAGGCTAATCTGATCCCTACACTGCACGCCAAATATGAAAAGCCCCGGAATGACAGCATTCCGGGGCTTTCTTCATTCGTTCGGCCATCGGTCTGGATCAGTTGAACCGTCCTGCCGCATGGGCGAGCATGGTATAGACCTTGCCGGTATCCGATGTGAGGTAGGACTGGGTGACTGTCTTGTCGCGGTCCGTGCGGGCGACGTCGGCCAGGAGCTTTTCGAAATCGGCGATATAGCGGTCGACTGCCACGCGGAATTCCGGCTCGCGGTCGTACTTGCGCTTGATCTCGTCGAAGGTCTGCTGGCCCTTGAGGGTGTAAAGCCTGCGGGTGAAGACGTCGCGTTCGCCGCGCTGATAACGGCGCCACAGGTCGACCGATGCATCATGGTCGATGGCCCGGGCGATATCGACCGAGAGCGAATTCAGCGATTCGACCATGTGGCGCGGATTGCGGCTGTCGGAACCACGCGGTGCCCCCGCAGCGTCGCTCCCCGGCTTTTGTGCTCCTCGTTGTGCCTGGTTGCCGTCAGCCTCGTGCTCGTCGCGTGAAGCGCCGCGAAGCAGATCGCTGATCCAGCCGCCGGATTCCTCACGGCGAACGGGAGCGGCCTGTGCAGGGGCGTTCTGCTGGAGGCCAAGGCTGCCACGCAGAACCGAAGGTTCGGAAGGGCGTGCCGGTACTGGCTGCTGCGGGGCGGGGGCAGGTGACCTTTTCGGCGGCTCGGCCGGTCGCGTCTCGGCAAGTGTGCGGCCAACCGGCTCGGAGATCTCGAGCTGTTGCGTGGTCTTGCCGACAAGCTGCGAGATATCCTGCAGTGCCTTGATCTGCTCGGCGACTGCGCGGCGCATGGCGGCGGCGCTTTCCTTTGCCTCTTCGGGCAGGTCGAAGGCGCCACGCTTCAGTTCTCCGCGCGTAAGGTCGAGTTCCTTGCGGATATCCTGCGCGGAGCGGCGGATTTCGTCCGTCGCACCGGCAAAGCGGGCAACGGCCTCATCAACGGCCTGGCGCATGACCTCGCGCAGATGGTTGGCGGCGCCATCCGATTTCTGGCCGGCTTCGCCGAGCAGGCGATCGACGTCCGTAAGCGACGAGGAGAGGCCTCCACGCAGCCGGTTCGCCAGTTCGGAAGACCGTGTCTCTGCTTCCGAGAGCGTCTTTTCGATAGAGCGGTTGGCATCCTCGCCGGCCGAAAGCAGCGCGTTGCGCATATTGCCGGCAGTCGACTCGGCCTGCTTTTCCGTGTCGGACAGGATCTTGCCAATATCCGCAAAGGACGACTGGATGCTCTGGCGGAGATTGCCGGCGACCTGGCTGGAACGCTGTTCAGCACGTTCGAAGGCAGATTCGACCATGATGCCGAGCGTCTGCATCGTGGTCTCGATCTCTTCGGAACGCTTGACCAGGCCCACCGATAGGTCGCGAAGCGCCTGCTGACGCTCCTCGAGCGTGCCGACGAGATTTGACTGGGCAGCGCCGAGCAGTTCAGATGCCTGGCTGAGAACCTTCGAATGGTCGCCGAAGCGGCCGACGATCGACGACACCTGCGACAATGTTTCGTTGGAAACCACCTGGAGCTTTTCAAGCTTGCCGTCGAGCAGGCGGCTCGACGTGGCGATGACATCGGCTGCCTGCGCCGTCGTGTCGGCAAAGCGTGCCGTCGTCTGTTCGAACCGCTCGTCAGCCGCTGCAATGTTGGACGCGACCTGCTCGACCATATTGGCGAGGCCGGATTTGCTTTGGGACAGTATCTCGATCAGGTTGCCGGCTTTTTCCGACAGGCTGGCTTCGACGGCACCGAGCGTCAGGGCTGCATGTTCCGTGCGCTCGGAGATGGCGTCTACGATCGCACCATTTTCGGCGCGCAGGCGCTCCGCGCTTTCGCGCGCGGCCTCGGCGATCCGGTCGGCGGCCATGCGTCCGGTCTCGGCATAGTCGGCGATCACCGGCTGGGCCTTTTCGTCGATGATCCGCTCCAATTCGGCCGAACGGCTTGCCAGCATGGAATTCAGCTCGCGTGTCCGCTCGTCGAGGACGGAACGGATCGTGTTGCCACGCGCTTCCAGTGCCTTCTCGACCGTGTCCATGGTCAGGGTCAGTTCTTCGGTGTTGCCCACCAGTGCTTCGCGGATTGCCGTAGCGCGTGCCTCGAGCACGCTGCCGGCCTCCGAAAGAGTTCCGGTCAAAGCTGAGATCTTGTTGTCGACGATGGCTTCCGCCTCCGCGACCTTGCTTGCGATCAGGTCGCCAGCCTCGGAGAAGGTCTGTGCAACAGATGCGGCCTGGCCGACGAGACGACCCTGGGTCTCGGAAATGCGGTTTGCGAGTTCTTCCGAACGCTCCTCGACCGCGCGGCTGAATTCGGCGCTGCGCGCACTGATCTTGTCGGCGAACTGCGCGCCGCTCTGATTGAGAAGCTCCACTGAACGCATGGCCTCGGTATCGAGCTCGTGAGCGGCGTCGGTGACGGCCCCACGAAGAGCGGCCGCAAGACCGGCCGCCTTGCCCTCGATCGTCTTGTTGACGTTCTCAAGGCCGATATTGAGCGCGCGGTCCATGGTGGAAAGCCGGTCGTCGATCTGCGCGGTGCGGCTGTCGAAGGATTCCGCAACGCGGGAGGTGCCTTCGTCCAAGGCCTTCGAGACGCGGTCCGCCGCTTCCACCCCGACCCGTTCCATATCTTCGATCTTCTCGGAAAGCTTGGCCGCGAACTTCTCGCCGGCGTCGCCAACGCGGCTATCGACCCCGTCGAGACCGTTGCGAATTCTCTCTTCGAGAGTCCCGAGGCTGGTTTCGATCTTGCTGCTCGTTTCGTCCAGCCTTGTTGTCATGCCGCCCACTGACTGTTCGACGCGGTGGGAGAAGCTTTCGGCCGTCTGTGTGATTTCGGACGCGGCGTTGCTGAACTGACCGGCAATGGCCCCAGCGGTGCCCCGCAGGCGTTCCTCGAGCGTCCTGCCACTGTCGTCGATCGTCCGGCGGAGGGAGGCCTCCTGCTCCTCGAGCGACATTTCCAGCATGCCGGTGCTCGCCGCAATCGTTGCGCCGAACGAGGTGCCCTGTTCCGCAAGGGTGCTTTCAAGCTGTTCGCGGGCATCGCGAAGCGTGAGACTGATGGCGTTGGTTCGGTCGTCGAGGGTCGCGCGGATCCGCTCATGGGTATCACCGAGCGAGCCGTCGAGATGGGAAAGGGCGCCTGAAATACTGCTGGAAATCAAGCTCGTGCCTTCACCAAGAGCCTGCTCGACGCGGCTGCTGCCGGCGTCGAGCATTGTCGACAGGTGTTCGGTATGGCTGGAAAGGGCTATGTCAAGGCGCAACTGGTTGTCCGCATAGGCGCTGCGGATTGCTTCCGCCTTGTCTGCAAAGGCCGCTTCGATATGGCTGTCGGCATCGGCGACGGTATCGACGATCGCCGTCGCCTTGCGGTCGAGCATTTCGGCGAGCCGGCTCTCGGTGCTCGACATGGAGTCGGCGAGGGCCTCGGCACGGCCTTCAAGCGTCTGGTCGAGGCGCTGCTGGGCCTCTGACAGGGTTCCGGCGATCTCGCGTGTCTTGGCGTCCAGCGTCTCTGCGAAGCGGTCCTGGTTGCCTGCAAGGGCGTTGACGACGGATTCGGCACGGCTCGAAAGAGTTTCCTCGAAGCGGTTCTGGTTGGACGCCAGTGCACTGTAGAGAGCACCGCTGCGCTCTTCCATGACGACATCGATACGCTTCTGGGCGGACTGAAGCACATCGTCCAGGGCCTCGGCCTTGCCGGCCAACGCATCGGCGATTTCCTTGGCGCGGTTCGCCAGCGCATCGTCCAGCAGTTCTTGGCCGGTGCCGAGAGCGGTGGCGAGCGCGAAGGACTGGTCCGTCAGGGTCGATCCCAGCCGCTCGATGCTGGAGTTCAGAATGCCGTCAATGGCCTCCGAACCGCCGCTGACCGTTTCGTTGATGCGCGACAGGCTTTCCATGAGCTTGCTGTCAAGCGAACCGGCGCGCTGGTCGAAGGCGCTCGCGAACTCGGCCACGCGCTCGTCGAAGGCCGCATTGATCTGCCCGACGGTCGCCTGCAAGCGGTCCTCGAATAGGCCGGAGCGGAGATCGAGGTCGACAATCGCGTCGTCGGCGCTCGATTGTAGGCTGTGGCGGAAGCTCGCACCCTTCTCATCCAAGGTGGAATTGAGTTTGGACAGCACATCGTCGAGTGAACTGGTGATGCCACGTTCGCCGCTTGTCAGGCTCTCCGCGATCTCGCGTGTTCTTTCGACGAGGGTCTCGTTGAGTTGTCGCGCGCGTTCGCTGAGCGCCGCGTTTAGCTTTTCCGTATTGGCGTCAAGGGTGGAAGCGCGTGTTTCGAATTCGCCCAGAAGCTCGCGACCACGCTCGGAGAGCGTTCCGGTCAAATGCTCCAGGCGCGTGTCAAATTCGCTTGCCAGAGAGATGCCAGAGGCGCTCAGCGTCTGAACGAGGTATTCGGTCTTGTTGGTCAGAAGTGTCCCGAGGGCCGTGGCGGCTGTGTCGGATTTCTCCATGAGCGCCGCTGCACGGGTATCGATTAGCGAGGCGAAGGCTTCGCCGGACGTTGCCAAGCGCACCGATATTTCCTCGGTCGCCAGCGACAATTCCTCTTTCAACTGTTCATGTGCGCCGACGATCGACGTGCGGATACGTTCCGCATGGTTGACGATTGCATCGCGCTCCGAGCCCAGTTCGTGCACGAGACCACGAACCCGCAATTCGTTGTCGGTATAGCTGCGCTCCAGCGCCGTCACTTCCGAATGCACGAGCGTTTCGAGTTCGGTTGCGCGGGCGATGGTGCGCTCGATTCCCTCGTTCATTGCGGAGACTTCGCGGCGCACTGCCTGGCCGACCGTCATGATGCGTTCGGAAGCGATCGTTTCCGGCTCCGAAAGGCGCAGTGCTACTTCCGCCATCGAACGGGCTGCATTGCGCAGGTCATGCGCGCGCGCCATCATGATGGAGAAGGCGAAGAAGAGAAGGACCGGAATGGCGGTTCCAATCAGGATCGCAACGACACCGGGCATGGCGACGGCATCGGCGACGCTCGATGCCTGCCAGATTTGAGCTCCGTAGAGCAGCTGTGCCAGACCAATGGCGCCGAATACCCAAAGGGCGGATACGATTGTGGCGTTGCGCATCGCCGAGCGCATTGATGCACCATCGAGCGACTTCATGATCGCGGCCGGACTGCGGCGCGAAGCATCGTTCGCCGGTTCGAATGCAGGCGCCCTGGGCGCAGGCTCTGGTGCAAGCTCGCCGCCGCGTCCAGCGCGCCGCTCCGCTGCTTTTTTCAAGGAAGCTGCGCGCTGATTGGATGATTCAGACAATTTGGCCTCCGGTGCGTCTGGCGCATTTTTAGTGTGCGGTCCCGGCATTTCCTGTTCGTCGAACTCGATCCGCAATGCTGCTTCGAGAGCCTGAAAGGCGCTATCGTCAATCGACTCGGTCGTCTTGTTGTTCGCCATAAGGTTACGCCTCGCTACGCATACTGGGCCGTTTCCGCCTCGCCCCTACTGCCTCCAGCAATGGGGGCGCAGCAAATCCGCCTACATCGGGATTTCCCCAGTGCCGCCACGCCAGAGGAAATTCCCATTGGAATACAAGGCCGGGTTTCCGCTCTTTCAAGCGTGCGATGAGGATTTCCTTATCATCATCCGGCCGGCGGGCAAAGGTTTGCTCCTTATACCCGTCGCATCCGTATCGTAGTGACACATTCGCGTAACCGATACAATTAACCGGCGCATTCATTCCTAACGGGGCCTGACCGTTGTTAACAATTAATTAACCGGACTCATGCGGGAAAAGCTAAAGATGCCGGGCATTTAACCATTGTTAACCATAGCACGAAGTTTTCGCCCCAATTGGGCCGGAACTTAACGTGATGGCGACGCCTCCCGGCAAAAGGTCGGGTCACCAATAACAATAAGAACCGAGAGATTGGCCATGGCATCGCTCAATATCGTATTCGACGCCCCCGACAACTGCGCGCCTCGTTGCCCATCCCGGACACGCCCCATCGACCTCGTTCATCTCGCCACCAAGACGAAGGGCGACAAGGGCGCGGAAATCGAAATTCTGCAGATGTTTGCCCGCCAGGCCAGGATTTGTCTCCATGCGTTTTCTGGTGGGGATAGCCGCGATGCCGCCAGGGCCGCGGCCGGTCGCCTCAGGAATGCTGCGCTGTCCGTCGGCGCCTTCGGGGTGTCCACCGCTGCCGAGGCGGTCGAGCGCGATATGCCCGACACGGCGGGCGTGGCAGCCCTTTGCGCAGCCGTGCTCGAAGTCGAAAACTTCATCCTGAAGATCTGCCGCTAGTTCCTCTTTGTTGCCCGAGCCGCCTGGCCATTGCCCCCAGTATGGGCCGCGGGACGCAAACGTTACTCCCGCAAGTGGACTGTTGCCTGGGTGGCTCCCACTTTCCCGTGAACGGGCATATTTAAGCGTCCGAAATATTGACGGGCTTTGGATTTTCGTGAATGAGTTCGCCCGTTTCCAATCGGCAAAGTGTGGATACCACGACATGGCAAATCTGACCTTCATAGCGTTTGACGGCACCCGTTTCGATATCAATGCCGCAGAGGGCTCGACGGTCATGGAAAACGCGGTACGCAATTCCGTACCGGGAATCGAGGCCGAATGCGGCGGGGCCTGCGCCTGTGCCACCTGCCATGTGTATGTCGATGAGGCTTGGACTGACGCCGTCGGCGCGCCATCGCCCATGGAGGAAGACATGCTCGATTTCGCCGTCGATGTGCAGCCGAATTCGCGCCTTTCCTGTCAGATCAAGGTCACGGCCGCCCTGGATGGGCTCGTCGTGCGTGTCCCCGAGCGTCAGGGCTGAAAGCCACTGGCACAAAAAAAGCCTCGCTCTTCGACTGGCGACGAGCGAGGCAGAGGGGCGCATCGCCAACAGGCGAGGGAGGAGCCACCTGCGATCCGACGCTGCGCCGGGAGAACCCAAATACGCAGTGACGCTGGAGATTCAGGCGTCAATGACATGTGTATTTCGGTTTGTTAGCAAGTGCTACTGTTAGAAATAGCTGGTTATTCACAGGCAATCGCGCAAGTTTCACACAAGTTCGACGGGAAAATTCGACGATTTCTTGTCGAGAAAGGCGTTGCCGCGTGGCGCAATTGCTTAAGGAACACGTTTCGAGCGGTAGTCGAGGATGCGAATCATCCGCTTCTCGAAATTGGCCGCCTCGACCCGGTCGAAACGCATCTGATCCTTGTCATGCGCTTCGATGATCCGATCGGTCGCTTCAGCTACCCTTGCCTCCATGGCAAGGCAATCGCGTTGCGGACGCAAGGACTTGACAGTTTTCTCGAGTTTTCTCGCGTATTGGCGGGCAATCTCCGCGTGCCGTTCTTCGTGGCGCTTGATATCGCTTGAGAGGGAGTCCCATATCAATGCGAGATCTTTCCCGGCACGATTGCGGTTCTTCCATTTCGGCAGGATGAGTTGGGTCTTCAATGTCACTTTTGCCTTGCTCACCGCGCAGCGATTGTCGGACTCGACATAGGTGACGTCACCGCCGAACCTGATCCGCGTCGCGCCAGGATGGCGCGAACCGGTCGATTTCGTCTTGGGCCCGTTGCGCCCGAGTTCGCGGTCGAGGTCCTCGGCCGTGGTGCCACTTATCTGGAAGTAGCTGATGGACTTGTGAACAATGGTCTCGGGCGTTGCGGTGCCCGTCAAAAGACCGAGAAAAGCCGCAGCGGTGATATAGACCCGAAGGCGGCGTGCAGCCATGATGCTTGTTATCCGCAATGTTGTAATCGCTGCGACCTTGGGGCATAGCCTCAGCAAGTGCAATATCGCCGACCGCTTTTTTTATCAAGGGAGGATATGCCGTGGTGACCAGCGCAGGGAATAAGGACTGGCTCGTCGCTCAAGGGCGCCGCCTTGATCTATCGCGCGGCCGGTTGATGGCGATCGTCAACGTGACACCCGATTCCTTTTCCGACGGTGGTCAGCATTTCGCGACCGGCGAAGCGGTGGCGCATGGCCTGCGCTGTGTGGAAGAGGGTGCCGATATTCTTGATATCGGCGGCGAATCGACTAGGCCGGGCGCGTCTGTTGTGAGTGCACCAGAAGAGCAGGACCGGGTGTTGCCGGTGATTGAACGGCTGGCGCGCGAGAGCGAGGCCCTGATTTCGGTGGACACCTACCGTGCCGAAACGGCCCGGCTGGCGATTGCCGCCGGCGCGCACATCATCAATGACGTCTACGGGCTGCAAAAGGAACCTGAGATCGCGGCGGTCGCGGCGGACACAAGAGCAGGGCTCTGCATCATGCATACCGGCCGCGGGCGAGAAAAGCTTGCCGATGTGATCGCCGACCAGTTCGCCTATCTCAACCGGTCGCTCGATATTGCCGCAGCCGCCGGTGTCGAGCGCGGCACGATCATGCTTGATCCGGGATTCGGCTTTGCGAAGGAGACCGAGGCAGAAAACCTCGAACTGATGGCGAGGTTCGAAGAATTGCATGTTCTCGGTCTGCCGATCCTTGCCGGCACCTCGCGCAAGCGCTTCCTGGGCACGTTGACCGGCCGCGACGCGGCCGAGCGGGATGCCGCGACGGCGGCGACAACCGTCCTGCTGCGCGTCAAGGGAGCGGTGGTCTTCCGGGTGCATAACGTTGCGATCAATCGCGACATGCTCGCCGTCGCTGATGCCATGCTCGAGGCGGAAAAGCGTGCGGGAGCAGGGCGGTTTCGGTCGGACAAAGGTGAGCGCTGAGCATGGCGGGCGATCATGATTGGCGCGCCGCAACGATCGGGCTCGGCGGCAATATCGGCGATCCGATCGCGGCCATGGCCCAGGCACTAAGGCGTCTGGACGGGCGCGAAGATTGCCGCGTGACAGCGGTATCGCGGCTTTACCGCACGCCCCCGTGGGGCAAGACCGACCAGGCCGATTTCTACAATTGCTGTGCCGCCCTTGAGACGCGACTGGAGCCGCTTGGCCTGCTTGATGCGTGCCTTTCGATCGAGCGTGACATGAAGCGGGTGCGGAAGGAGCGCTGGGGACCCAGGACGATCGACATGGATATTCTCACCTTCGACGGTCTGGATATTGACACCGGGGCGCTGATCATTCCCCATCCGCGGATGACGGAAAGGGCTTTCGTGCTGATGCCGCTTGCCGATATCGCCCCGACGCTTCAGGTCAACGGGCGGCCCGTCGAGGCGTGGCTGGCTGCGGCAGACAAGTCCGGTATTGTCGTTGCGAACGACGATGGGGATTGGTGGCGCACGAAGTGAGCATCAACGCCCGGGACAGGTGTTTCCGGGGATGCTTTTCTCGGCGCGGCTACTTCTTGATCGAACCAACCGCGTTGGCATCGAGTTCGCGGTTCAGCGAAAGCCCGATCACCGGGATCATGCGATCTTCGACCTTGACGGATATGGTGATGTTCATCGCGGTGTCGTTCTGCAAGCGGGCGACCATGGCGCCGTTCAGCTTTGCGCGGTTGATGCCGACCACGACCTTGTCATTGCTGACCGAGCCGGAGACGATATCGAGTCCCTTGCCGTCCGCGCCATCGAGAAACTGCCCCTGATAGCTGTTGCCGACCTGGGAAATGACGGCGGACATGGGCTGCGAGAATACGCCAACGCGGCACGTCCCGTCGAGCTTCAGTCCGGTCTCGCTTCCAGTCGAAGAGATACCGGTCAGGTTGCAGGTGAACTTCGTGCCCTTGTATTTGCCGGCGACGATCTCGCCCGGCCCCTTCCAGATTCCGGAAACCGATTCGAAGAAGCGCTTGTCGCGCGATGCCGCTTGCGCCGTTGAAGTATCGGCGATCGCACCGGCGACGGATATGGCGGCGAGAGAGCCAACGAATGAAATGAAGCGAAACGACATCGGTTTGCCTTGGTACGAACTACGAGAAAACCTGTTCAGCATCTAACGCGAAAATGGTTAATGCTTCATTTCTGGTAGCGTCTAAGACGTTCGTCGGCAATCTGAAAAATCAAAACAGCAGCTCGTCAGTCCGTGCCCGCAGTCGGCCCACCGGTTAGCCGGGGCGCCAGGTCCGAGATGAAATCCCCAATGCCTGGCCGCTTGACGGCTCTGAACGGCAGTGGCCGGCACAGGTCCATCGCGGCGATCCCGATGCGTGCCGTCATCAGTCCGTTGATGACGCCTTCGCCGAGCCGTGCGGACAAGCGCGAGGCCAGTCCATGGCCGAGAATCTGTTGGGCGAGGCCGTCGCCGACCGCGATCGAGCCGGTTACCGCCAGATGAGCGAGAACATCGCGCAAGAGCCGCAGCATGCCGATCGAGCCCGGGCGTCCGCCGTAAAGCTCGGCCATCGCGCGGACGAGACGAACAACTTCGAACAGGACATAGGCGAGATCGACGACGGCGCGGGGGCTGACCGCCGTTACGACGGATACGCGCTTCGAGCTTCCGAGGATCAGTGCGCGTGCCCTGATGTCGAGCGGCGCCAGCAGTTCCCGCTCGGCAAGTTCGATCAGCTGCGGAGCATCAATGATATCGTCCTCGCTGGCCTGAAGCGTTGCCCGGCCACGAGCGGTCTCAGGTCTGGCGGCAACGAGCTTTGCGAGCCGCTTCACTAAGGTTTTGGCCTCGTGAGTGCGATGTTCGGAAGCCGCAAGCGCCGCCTCGCTCTTCAGCGATTGCACGGCTTCGAGACGCCACAGGCCGAAGAGTTCGCGGGCAAGGGCGACGAAGAGCGCGAGCAGACCGACAGCCAGGACTGCGAGCGCGCCATAGCCGAGCCAGTCGGACCGGGTAAAAAGATCCGTGATCAGGGCGTCAATCCAAAGGCCGACGGCAAGCGAGAAAAGGATCGAAAAAGCGCCGAGCGCGAGCTTGGCGAAGGAAAAGCGTCTGGGTCTCGGCGCGGCGACGGGGGAATCCGCCGGGCCCGAGGCTTCGTCAGCCGCCAGGAACGGGTCCTCTTCGTCCGGGACGATTGCAATGTCGCCATCGAAACTGCGCGGCGCGCGCGATTCCGGCACGTTGGCGGGGGCGGCCTGTTCCTCCGGCTCGACGGTAAAGGAAGCCGGGCGGCGTCCTGCAGGCGTGGATTGAGGCGTTGGTTTCCGGGTCATGCCAATCGGTCTCCGAACAGGAATTGCATGGCTCGGTCGAGCCGGATGTGCGGAATGGAAAGCTTGATCCCGCCGCCCGTCTCTTCGAGTTGGGGCGGGCGAAAGCGCACGATATTGAGTTCGGGCAGGTAGGCGCCGTGGGTGGCGTCATCCAGCGTCCGGAAAAATCCTTCCGGGTCCTCGGGCAGGTCGCCCGGAAAGACCGCTGTCTTGCGGGTGCCGTCGAAACGTTCCTTGCCGACCGTCTCCCCGGCCATCGGCGTGCCGACGATCACCGGGAGTTCGTCGCCATTCTGCCGGACGCTCGCCTCGCGGGTTGCGCGTACCGACGCGATCGCCATGACCTCGATCCCGGCGCCGGCCATGCCGATATTGGTGATGGCACGATCGACCAGTCGTCGGGTAATGGCCTGCAGGCGGTCGTGGCTTTCATGGTGCAGGTGATCGGCCTTGGTGGCGGCGACGAGCACGCGGTCGATGCGCCGGCGAAGGAGCGCGGTCAGGAAAGAGTTGGAGCCGGGACGGAAGCAGGCGAGCACGTCGGCAAGCGCGCGTTCCAGATCCTGCACCGCCTCGGGGCCACGATTGATGGCCTGGAGAGCATCGACAAGGACTATCTGGCGGTCGAGTCTTGCGAAGTGCTCGCGGAAGAACGGCTTGACCACGACACTCTTGTAGGATTCGTAGCGGCGCTCCATCATGGCCCTCAACGACCCTTTCGGCGCTCTTGTATCGGGCAAGCCGATCAGTGGCGCGAAGGTCAAGGCCGGGGAACCCTCGAGGTCTCCCGGCATCAAAAAACGGCCGGGAGGCAACGTCGACAGCGAGCGCTCATCCGACTTGCAGGCCCTCAGATATGCCGTGAAAGCCTCGGCAAGCTTCTTGGCGACCATCTCGTCGGCCGGCGCGTCCATGTCAACGGATGCCGCTAGCTTGAGCCATTGCCGCGAGAGCTCCGTGCGGATCCCTGTCCCCGCGAGCGCCACGGTGTTGTCGCTGAAGGTCCGGAAATCCTGCCCCAGCAGTGGCAGGTCCAGCAGCCATTCTCCAGGATAGTCGACGATATCGATCGACAACCGTCCGGGCGAGAAGAAGCGGTTCCATCCGCTGGCACTCTGGTACTCGATCGTCAGGCGCAATTCAGAAATCGCCCGCGTCGAGTCCGGCCAGATCCGATCCTTTACCAGGGCGCGGATATGGTCCTCGTACTGGAAGCGGGGCACAGCATCGTCGGGCTGCTGTTCGAGCCTGGTCGATGAGATACGACCCGATTGCAGCGCTTCGAAGAGTGGAAGTCTGCCGCCGTGCAACAGGTTGTGGACCAGTGAGGAGATGAAGACCGTCTTCCCCGAACGCGAGAGCCCTGTCACGCCGAGCCGTATCGCCGGGTTGACGAGATTTGAGGCGCGGTCTGCAAGATTGTCGAAGGCAATAGCGGCTTCGTCGGAAAGGGAAGTTATGGATGGTGACAAATCTCAATCCCCGCGCGCTGCATGCTGGCCAATATAGGAAACTGTGCGGCACCAATAAAGGACGGGCCGAAAAACGGAAACATGGCTGCCGGACAGCATCAGCGCTTTACGCGTCGTGGCAAACTCCTAGCCGACGAGAAAATCGGTCAGTGACCAATGTCCGCTCCCGCTTTCGCGCGTATCGGGATCGTAGTCGAGCACGGCCAGGCCAGAGGTCGGAAACCCCTGGGGGACCGCTTCTTGGGCGGCCTCGGAGCCGATAAGCATGAAGAGAACTTCCTCGATGGCGGGATTGTGCCCAACCAGCATGGTGGACGAAAACTCTGTCAGCGAAGCTAGGATTTCAAGGTAGGTGTCGGCAGGGCAGTTATAGAGTTCGTCGACAAAGCGGCATTCGATTTCTGTCGAGAACGCGCTATGGATCGCTTCTGCTGTTTCGCGGCAGCGCTTGGCTGTCGAACTGACGATGAGATCGGGCCGGTAGCCCTTGCTGGCGGCCTGGCCCGCCACGCGTTCAGCCTCGCCGTACCCGGCGTCATTCAACGTCCTGTCGAAATCTCGTTCTCCAGGCTGGGTCCAGCCCGATTTCGCGTGCCGCAGCAGATAGATACGTTTGGGGAGCGGTAATACGGTGGTCATTCGTCCAGTTTTCCGCGACAGGCGTGATTACCTGACCTAGCTTTAGTCGGGGATATCCGTCAACAGGCATCAGTGGTCGATCAGCCGCCTCGCGGGCAGACGCGGCTGAGCCTGCATGAAAGGAGCAATTTCAAATAGTGGTTAAGAAATAGACGTTTAGCCTAATTATATGACAGATTTAAAAATGGTTCAAAGCTGGTTGTAAGGCTTGAACCGACGGTATTGAAAGGATATACACCCGGCCATTGAGATGTTCTTCAGGAGAATCGCGTTGAGTGAGAAGATCAATCTTAGCAATTATGTGCTCTCGGAAGACGATGAGTTCATGAACGCGAACCAAAAGGCCTATTTTCGTGCCAAGCTGATCGCTTGGAAGAACGACATCCTGCGGGAAGCGCGGGAAACCCTGGGCCATCTTGCAGAAGAAAGTGCCAACCATCCCGATCTGGCGGACCGTGCATCTTCCGAGACAGACCGTGCAATCGAGCTTCGTGCACGCGACCGCCAGCGCAAGCTGATCGCGAAGATCGACGCGGCACTGCAGCGGATCGACGAAGGAACCTACGGTTATTGCGAGGAAACCGGGGAGCCCATCGGGCTCAAGCGGCTCGATGCCCGGCCCATTGCAACGTTGTCCATCGAGGCCCAGGAACGCCACGAGCGCCGCGAAAAAGTCTATCGCGACGAATAAGTACGTCGCCCTGTATTGCTCATAGATTGCGGAGCGCCCGATCTCTCGGCGCTCCGGTCAGCTAGGCAACGCCTGTCGGGCGCCGGTGCTGTCAGCCGTTGCGATTGACCGACATTTCCCCAAAAATACGCGCAATTTCGTTTTGCAGGTTCGGTTCGTCGCCTGTGGCTGCGGACTGCTTTTCTTGCGTCGGTTGCGACGGGATCGGTGGGATGGAGACCGGACGGTCCGGTCGAATCTCCGGGACGAACGGTTTTTCCGGACGGTTGATTTCCGTTCCGGGCGCAGTCGCGGCCAGATGGATGGCCATTTCCTCTTCGAGTACGCGTTCGAAATCGCTTGGAATCCGCCGCGACCCGGTATCGTCCGGAACCGGTGTCTCCTCGGAAATCTGCAAAGCGGGCTGAATATCAGGCTGCGCCATCGGGACTGATGCCGGCAGATTCGGCATGACCCGGCTGCGGGCCGCTTCGAGAATTTCGGCGGGATCGATGGAAACTGACGGGACTTCCGGCCTGATCGGTGCCGATGCCTCTGCGGCGGAAATGGCCGTGTCAGGCGCGGGCGGCGCCACTACGGTCTGATCCGGCATCACCCGGCTATCTCCGGCCTCCAGGATAGTGTCCGTATCAATGAAGATCGACGACGTGTCCGCGGATTTGCCAGGCTCGGGCGCCGCGACGACGGGAGCTATTGGAGCTGGCGCGGCCGGCGGGCCGGGAGGTATCGTCGACGCCTTTGGCTGCAATGGGAGCGCCTGCGCGACGGGCGCTGCCGGCTCCGCCGCTGGTGGGGTGGGGGGACGGACCGGGATCGTTGGGCGTGGCCGCTCTTCGGAGGCGTTGGCGGGGATTGGGCGCTGCATCGCCGGGGAGGGCTCTGCCGTCACCGGAATTGTGGTTGGTTCGGGCTGCGGCTGAGCGATTGCAGCCGGTGCGGCATCAGGCGCCGGCGCCTCATGGGCAAGGCGCATGGCGTCCGGTGAAACGGGAATAGCCGAAAGATAAGGGCGCTCGTCTCCGATTCCGCTTTCGACGACGATATCGGTCGGGCCGCCTATCATGATCAGGTGTTCGACATTGTCGCGGCGCACAAGCACCAGCCGGCGGCGGGCATCCACGGCTGCGGCGTCCAGCACCTGAAGTCGGGGCTGACGGTTGCGTCCGCCGCGCACGAAGGGCGAGGGAGCGCGGCGGCGAAGCAGCCACAGGACGACGAACAGGCACAGCAACGCCAGACTGACGCCGAGCGCTGCGACCACGAAACGGTTGCCATAGGCGGCGACCAGTTCTTGAAGCATATCGGCCCTCCTTATTTTCCGCCTTCTGGCAGAAGACAATTATTTACGCAATCCGGCAAGTGGTGTCTGCCGGGATCCTCCGCGGTGGTTCTGGTCATGCCCATGGGGCATGTTTGCCGCCAAATACGGCAATCCTGTGGGATTGCCTGTGTATGGGGCAGCTTATTGTATGCCCTCGGAGCTTTTTGCAGCTCTTGCAAATTGCTAAAGATGATTCACAGGGCCGATTCCGTTGTTCTTCCATAATCGTGGCGGCGGCATGTCGGACTGGAACCACGAGGCGTTCATGACAAGATTGCAGCAGGACGGCGACAATGATCCGCCATTGGTCGATCGGGCAAACCGGTCCGGCACCGCCATCCGCATCATTCTGTTGGCCGCCGTTCTCCTTGTAGCCGCCGGCGCCTTCGTGGTCTTCAAGGACTCGCTCGACAACGAGGTGGTTCTGGGTGTCCTCGGCATCCTTGCGATGATGGGAATCTTCTTCCTTGTCTCCGCGATCATCGGCTTTGTCGAAGTCATGCCGCAATCGCAATCGGATACGCTCGGGCGCAGTTTCCTCGCAAGCCAGCCGGAGGGAACGCTGATCACCGACGACAGCGGTCGAATAATCTATGCCAACGCCGCCTATGGCCGAATAACCGGAGCGAGGAAGGCGACAGAAGTCCAGACGCTGGAGGCCTTGCTCTCGCGTCATCGGGAATCGAGCGAAGCTCTCTACAGGTTGACCAACGGTCTTCGCGAGGGCCGGGAAGGCCATGAGGAGTTTCGGCTCCTGAAGCCGCTTGGCACACTGAGCGGCGGAGGGTCCGGTGCCCACTGGTATCGGCTCAAGGCGCGGCTCCTTCCCCCCGAACGTGACGGTGGCAAGAAACTGCATATCTGGCAGATCCTGGACATCACCTCCGAACGCGACGATCAGGAGCGCTTTTTCAAGGAGCTGCAACACGCCATCGACTACCTCGACCATGCCCCGGCCGGCTTCTTTTCAGCTGGCCGCAAGGGGGAGATATACTATCTCAATGCGACCTTGGCCGAATGGCTGGGCATCGATCTCACCCAATTCTCTCCCGGTTCGCTGATGGTTGCCGATCTGGTGGCCGGAGAGGGCATGGCCCTCATAGAGTCGGTTCAGGCAGCGCCCGGGGATTCGAAAACGGAGACGCTTGACCTCGATCTGAGGCGCGTCAACGGGCAGAGTCTGCCGGTCCGTCTTATCCACCGGGTTCGTTCGGCGCGCGACGGAGCGCCCGGCGAGAGCCGCTCGATCGTACTTGCCCGGCAGGATGGCGGCAGCAGCGATCAATCGGCATCGATAGCGTCGATGCGGTTCACTCGCTTCTTCAACAACACGCCGATGGCAATCGCGTCAGTCGATGGGGAAGGGCGGATTCTCAGGACAAATGCGCCATTCCTGAAGCTCTTCTCCGACATCGTAACGCGTGACGACGTCGATCGTGGGGGCCACCTCGAAGTCATCTTTCACGAAAGCGAGAGGGAGCACTTCCTCCAGGCGCTTGCGGCTGCAAAGAACCGCCAGGTCGACATCGCGCCGATCGATTCCCGCCACCCGAGCAACGATACCCGGCATTTCCGTTTCTACGTCAATGCCGTCATCGACCAGAGCGACGAAGCTCCGGAAGAGGCGGCAATCGTCTATGCAGTCGACGTCACCGACCAGAAGGCGCTCGAAACGCAAATGGCGCAGACGCAGAAGATGAATGCGGTAGGTACGCTTGCCGGCGGGATTGCACACGATTTCAACAATGTGCTGACAGCAATCCTGCTTTCGTCCGATCATCTGCTGCTTCAGGCCAGGCCCTCGGATGCGAGTTTCGCGGATCTGATGGAAATCAAGCGAAATGCCAATCGTGCAGCTGTTCTGGTGCGGCAATTGCTGGCCTTTTCGCGCAAGCAGACCATGCGTCCGTCGGTTCTCAACCTGACCGACGTCATTGGCGATCTTCGGATGCTGGTCGACCGGCTGATTTCCGGCACCAACGTGAAACTTAAGGTCGAGTATGGCCGCGATCTGTGGCCGGTCAAAACCGATCTGTCACAATTCGAGCAGGTGCTAATAAACCTCTGCGTCAATGCTCGCGATGCCATGCCGGATGGCGGCACGATCACGGTTACCACTCGAAATATCGCGGCCGAGCAGGCCGCCGCGTTCCACTATCGCGGCTTGCCTGAAGAGGAGTTCGTGCTCATCGAGGTGGCCGACACGGGAACGGGGATACCCGCGGAGATCATGGACAAGATCTTCGAGCCGTTTTTCACCACCAAAGAGGTGGGAAAGGGTACCGGTCTCGGCCTCGCCATGGTTTACGGGATTGTCAAACAGTCGGGCGGCTATATCTACCCGGAGTCAGAAGTTGGCAAGGGAACGAAGTTCCGGATATTCCTGCCGAGGCACATCCCCGAAATCGTTTCTACCCCTGTCGGCTCGCCACAAGCGGGCGTGACGGGCGTGGATGGCCAAACGGCGGCGGGAGCGCCGCCAACGGAGACACCAGAGCCCGCCGACCTTACAGGCAAATCTGCGGTCGTGCTGCTGGTAGAGGATGAGGAAGCGGTTCGGCGCGGTGGAAAGCGTATGCTCGAGACGCGCGGATATACCGTCCATGAGGCGGGATCAGGGGTCGAGGCCCTAGATATCATGGAAGAACTCGACGGCGCTGTCGACATTGTCGTTTCCGATGTCGTGATGCCCGAGATGGACGGTCCGACACTTCTCACGGAATTGCGCAAGAAGTATCCCGACCTGAAGTTCATTTTCGTCTCCGGATATGCCGAGGATGCCTTTGCCCGCAACCTGCCGGCGGATGCCAAGTTCGGTTTCCTTCCCAAGCCATTCTCGCTCAAGCAACTTGCACTTGCCGTACGCGAAATGCTGGATGGGAAAAATTGACAAAAGTCATCGATTTCGCATAGCCTTAAGTGACTCTTTGATTTTGGCGAGACGGAACAGTTTTCGTACATACCGGGGCATTGAACCTTTTGTTCGCAGTTCAATCGCATTGGCGCGGCGTCTCGGCCGGTGCTGACGGCAAGAGGCTGGGATGACATGCCAGGCACGGATGACCGGGTCCTGATCAAGAAGCACATCGTTGCGGCGATCCAGATGGCCGAAACCCTTGCCGATATCGGCGCATCGACAGTACTAATTCAGGACTATCTCGGTTTTGACTTCTACAAGATCTACGCCGCCACGGCCGGCAGCACGGTCAGGCACAGGGACCGGCTGCTGCTCACCAACGTTCCTGACGCCTTTTTCGATGGCTACGATGCAATCGGCAATCTGAAGGGAGCGCCCGAAGCTGTGCGGACCTCGACAGCGACCCAGGCGTTTCAATGGTCGACTGAATATCTGCGGGGAGCGAGGGCGACGCCAGAGCGCCTGATACTGGCGGATCTGATGAACCGCTATGGAATGCACCGTGGGGTCTATTTTTCACTCGCGACGCTGGATAGCCAGAAGCGCGACCTGGCTTTCTACGGAACCCGCGAACCGCTGACGGGCGCGGAGCTGGAAGACCTTGGCGTCCTGGCGACCCATCTCCTCGACCGGGTGAACGCGCTCGAAGAACGTCGCGACGAAGATGGTGTCCGTATCTCGTCCCTTGAGATGGAGTGCCTGAAGATGGCCGCACAGGGGATGGAGACGTCCCAGATCTCACGAAAACTCTCGCTTTCGGTAAGGACGATCAATTACCTGCTCAATTCGCTCTGCCGCAAGCTTGGTACCGAAACCGTAGAGCATGCAGTCGCTGTAGCGACACGGGCCGGATATCTTCGCTAAGTCCGATCTGCATTACGTAACGTAGGAAACATTCCGTAACGTCGATTGGTTTTCGCTCACAATGTCAGGCGTTCATTGCCACAGCAATTTCGGCAGCGAGACGGGCGTTGTTCTCCACGAGGGCGATGTTGGTCTTCAAGCTACGCCCCTGGGTCAGATGAAAGATGTTGTCGAGAAGGAAGGGCGTGACATCCTTGCCGGAAACTTCTTCGCGTTCGGCATTGGCCAGCGCGCGGCCGATGTAGATTTCCATCTCCTCGCGCGGTATCTCGTCTTCCTCGGGAACCGGATTGGCGATCAGGATGCCGCCGCCGAGCCCGAGTTGCTGGCGCATAAGCTGGAAATTGGCGATCGCTGCCGGACTGGACAGCGAAAGGGGGCTGCGAAGCCCGGAATTGCGCGACCAGAAAGCCGGGAATTCCTCGCTGTCATAGGTGACGACCGGCACACCCCGGGTTTCCAGCACCTCGAGTGTTTTCGGAATATCGAGAATGGCCTTGGGGCCTGCCGAAACCACGATGACGGCTGTGCGGGCCAGTTCTTCGAGATCGGCGGATATATCTAGGCTCTCTTCGCCGCCGCGATGGACGCCGCCGATGCCGCCGGTCGCAAAGACCGAGATGCCGGCCCTGTCGGCAGCAATCATGGTGGCGGCCACGGTGGTGGCGCCGCTGCGGCGCTCCGCTATGGCAAAGGCAATATCCGCGCGCGAAAGCTTCATGACATTCGGCAATTGGGCGAGCGTGGCGATCTGGTCGTCTTCGAGGCCGATATGCAGCACGCCGTCGATGACGGCGATGGTGGCAGGAACCGCGCCTTGCTCCCGGATGATCGCCTCGACGCTGCGCGCCATGTTGAGATTTCCGGGGTAAGGCATGCCATGGGTAATGATCGTTGATTCCAGTGCAACGAGCGGCGCGCCCCGAACCTTGGCGGCGGCAACTTCCCTGGAATAGACGATCGGCAGCAGTGGCGAGATGGCTTTGGTCATAAGGGCTCCCGGTTTTGGAGACTGCATGTCATGACAGGATTTTTGCATCTGGTACAAGGGCCAGATTTAATTTTAGAAGATCGCGGGTCAGGTTTTCAGCCGTGGCATGGGGCGACAGCAGCGTCAGCGCGGCAACGGCCGCGCCATTGCGGAGCGCTTCGCCCAGGTTCGCGCCATCGAGGCGGGCGGCGATGAATCCGGCCGCGAAGGCATCGCCGGCGCCCGTGACGTCGATGACTGATTCAAGCCGGGGCGGCGAAAGGGTTGCGACGGACACCTGATCGAATGCGACCGCCGTTCCGCTGCCGCTCGTTACCACGCCGGCTTTCAACCCAGCGCCGCGAAGCAGCGCGGGCCACCCCTCCGGGTGCACCGGTCGTTCCCCGGCGAGAGCTTGCGCCTCGGCCGCATTCATGAACAGGCAGTCGAGGTGCTTCAGGCTGGGGCGAAGCCGCACGACCTTGGCTGGAGAGATCGCGATTGCCGAAATCGGCAGACGTCGCGTGGCCGCCTCTTCGGCGAGGGCGGTCAGCGTCTCCTCGGGAAGATTGGCGTCGCAGAGGACAAGGCGGGCCATGTCGAGGGAATCTCGCAGGGAACGCGCCCGCAGTCGGCGCGGCGTGAACATGTCATAGAGATCCATGTCCGCGAGTGCTATGATGAGATTGCCGTCCTTCTCGAGGATGGCCGTGTAACTCGGGGTTGCTCGGTCGAGGAATACGACGGGGCAATCGTCGATACCTGCCTTGCATGCGGCCTCCGCGACCCGTTCTCCGGCGCGGTCGCCGCCCCGCGGGGCGATCAGGCGGACGTTCTGGCCGAGACGCGAGAGGCTTCTGGCTGCGTTCAGCCCGCCGCCGCCCGGCTCCTCGATCCAGCGGCCGGGATTGCTAGCCCCCATGGCCGTGGTGCCGTCGATCCGGCCCCGACGATCCATATGCGCGCCGCCGATGACGAGGATGCTGCCGGTCATGACGTCGTCCGTTCCCTTGTTTCGGATGGCGAATCGCCGGTGCCCTTCGGCGCCGGCCATGCGTCCTGCATATGCGCGATGCACCGTTTCGCCGGCGATTGGGACGAAACGTGAACGTATGGCAAGGTTGCAAGTCTATTCAATGTGTTGAATGGGACTTGCCAGAAGAGAACAAAACGTGTACGCATGGTGCATCGGCTGCTTCATTGCCTATGCGGCTTCAATAACCTAAAGGTGGATCGAATGGCACAAAATTCTTTGCGGCTCGTAGAGGACAAATCGGTGGACAAAAGCAAGGCATTGGAAGCTGCTCTTTCGCAGATCGAGCGCTCTTTCGGCAAGGGCTCGATCATGAAGCTCGGCTCGAACGAGAATGTGGTGGAGATCGAGACGATATCGACCGGTTCGCTCGGGCTCGACATTGCGCTTGGTGTGGGCGGCTTGCCGAAAGGACGTATTGTCGAGATCTATGGCCCTGAGAGTTCGGGCAAAACCACGCTGGCTCTGCAGACCATTGCCGAAGCGCAGAAAAAGGGAGGTATCTGCGCGTTCGTGGATGCCGAGCACGCGCTCGATCCGGTCTATGCCCGCAAGCTCGGCGTCGATCTGCAGAACCTCCTGATTTCCCAGCCGGATACAGGCGAACAGGCGCTTGAGATCACCGACACGCTGGTTCGGTCGGGAGCAATCGATGTTCTCGTCGTCGATTCGGTTGCGGCACTGACGCCGAGGGCCGAAATCGAGGGCGAAATGGGCGACAGCCTTCCCGGTCTGCAGGCGCGGTTGATGAGCCAGGCGCTGCGCAAGCTAACGGCGTCGATTTCCCGTTCCAATACCATGGTGATCTTCATCAATCAGATCCGCATGAAGATCGGCGTCATGTTCGGTTCGCCGGAAACGACGACGGGCGGCAATGCGCTGAAATTCTACGCCTCTGTGCGTCTCGATATTCGCCGCATCGGCTCTGTCAAGGATCGCGAAGAGGTGGTCGGCAACCAGACCCGCGTCAAGGTGGTGAAGAACAAGATGGCGCCGCCTTTCAAGCAGGTGGAATTCGATATCATGTATGGTGAGGGCGTTTCCAAGACCGGCGAGCTTGTCGATCTTGGCGTCAAAGCAGGCATCGTCGAGAAGTCCGGGGCGTGGTTCTCTTACAACAGCCAGCGGCTGGGGCAGGGGCGTGAGAACGCGAAGACCTTCCTCAGGGACAATCCGGAACTTGCCCAGGAGATCGAGTTGGCGCTTCGGCAGAATGCCGGACTGATCGCCGAGCGTTTCCTTGAGAACGGCGGCCCGGAGGCTGACGACGGCGATGCGGCCGCGGAGATGTAGTCCGCGCACGTTCTTCTAGTTCTGTTACCGACCGGCCATATATCGGAAGATGTATGGCCGGTTTTTCTTGGTCTGGCTGGACAGTGCTGGTGGTGGGCGATAAAAGCCATTGATTTTTGAGGTTTGGCCGGCATCCGGCAGCAATGAAGGGCGTGACATGAGCGGCGTAAACGACATCAGGTCGACTTTTCTCGATTATTTCAAGGCGAATGGCCACGAGACGGTGCCGTCAAGCCCGCTGGTGCCACGCAACGACCCGACGTTGATGTTCACCAATGCCGGCATGGTGCAGTTCAAGAACGTCTTCACGGGCCTCGAACACCGCCCTTACAAGACTGCCGCTACAGCACAGAAATGCGTGCGCGCCGGCGGCAAGCATAATGACCTCGACAATGTCGGCTACACCGCGCGCCACCACACCTTCTTCGAGATGCTCGGCAATTTTTCCTTCGGGGACTATTTCAAGGATCGGGCGATCGAGCTCGCCTGGAACCTGATAACCAAGGAGTTCGGTATCGACCGCAATCGTCTGCTGGTCACGGTCTATCATACCGACGATGAGGCCTTCGATCTTTGGAAGAAGATCGCCGGCCTTTCCGACGATCGCATCATCCGTATCCCGACGAGCGACAATTTCTGGGCCATGGGAGATACCGGTCCCTGCGGTCCCTGTTCGGAGATCTTCTACGACCACGGCGACCACATCTGGGGCGGCCCTCCGGGATCGCCGGAAGAGGATGGCGACCGTTTCATCGAGATCTGGAACCTCGTCTTCATGCAATACGAGCAGGTGACCAAGGAGCAGCGCGTGGACCTTCCGCGGCCTTCGATCGACACCGGGATGGGGCTCGAGCGGATTGCGGCCCTGCTGCAGGGCCATCACGACAACTACGATATCGATCTGTTCCGTGCGCTGATCAGCGCTTCGGTCGATCTGACGGGCGTTCCGGCCGAAGGCGAACGCCGCGCCAGCCACCGGGTCATCGCCGACCACTTGCGCTCTTCGGCCTTCCTGATTGCCGATGGTGTGCTGCCGTCGAACGAGGGTCGAGGCTATGTGCTTCGCCGGATCATGCGGCGGGCAATGCGCCACGCTGAATTGCTCGGTGCACGCGAGCCGATCATCTACAGGCTGTTGCCGGTGCTGGTGCAGCAGATGGGGCGCGCCTATCCGGAGCTTGTTCGGGCCGAGGCGCTGATTTCCGAGACGCTGAAGCTCGAGGAAAGCCGATTCCGCAAGACCCTGGAGCGGGGGCTGTCGTTGCTTTCCGACGCGACCGCGAATCTTTCGAAGGGTGATAGCCTGGATGGCGAGACCGCATTCAAGCTCTATGACACCTATGGCTTTCCGCTCGACCTTACGCAGGATGCCTTGCGGTCGCGCGAAATCGGCGTGGATCTGATGGGTTTCAACGATGCCATGCAGCGTCAGAAGGCAGAGGCCCGCTCCCACTGGGCCGGCTCGGGCGACAAGGCGACCGAGAGTATCTGGTTCGAGCTGAAGGAAAAGTACGGCGCCACGGAGTTTCTCGGCTACAGCTCGGAAACGGCTGAAGGACAGGTGCAGGCGATCGTTCGCGACGGTGCCGCCGTCGAGAGTGCCGCGAACGGTGACAGCGTGCAAGTCGTCGTCAATCAGACGCCGTTTTACGGTGAGTCCGGTGGCCAGATGGGAGACGCCGGAACCATTTCCACCGACAATGCCGTTCTCGATGTCAGCGATACACAGAAGAAGGGCGAGGGCCTCTTCGTCCATAGCGCAGTCGTGCGTGAAGGCACCGTCAGGACCGGCGATGCCGTTTCGCTGACAGTCGACCATGCACGGCGCGCGCGCTTGCGCGCCAACCATTCCGCGACCCATCTCATTCACGAGGCGCTGCGCGAGATACTTGGTACCCACGTCGCGCAGAAGGGATCGCTGGTGGCACCTGAACGGCTACGCTTCGACGTATCCCACCCCAAGCCGATGTCGGCCGAGGAACTGAAGATCGTCGAGGATATGGCCAACGACATCATCGTCCAGAACGCACCTGTCAACACGCGTCTCATGAGCGTGGATGATGCCATCGCCGAAGGCGCCATGGCTCTCTTCGGCGAGAAATACGGCGACGAGGTACGGGTCGTTTCGATGGGTACGGCGCTTTCGGGCCCCAAGGCGGGGAAGCCGTATTCGGTCGAACTATGCGGTGGCACCCACGTGTCCGCGACCGGCGAGATCGGCCTGGTGCGGATCTTGTCGGAGAGTGCTGTCGGAGCCGGCGTGCGACGCATCGAGGCAGTCACCGGCGAGGCCGCTCGCGCCTACCTCAGTGAGCAGGACGAACGGATGAAGCAACTCGCCTCGGCTTTGAAAGTCCAGCCGGGTGATGTGGTTGGCCGCGTCGAGGCCCTGGTGGAAGAGCGCCGAAAGCTCGAGCGGGAACTGGCCGAGGCCAAGCGCAAGCTCGCCATGGGCGGTGGACAGTCCGGCGGCGATGAGGCCGTGCGGGAAGTCAACGGTATTCGCTTCATCGGCAAAGCGATCACGGGTGTCGATCCGAAGGACCTGAAGGGCCTTGCCGATGACGGCAAGGCAAGTCTCGGGTCGGGTGTCGTCGCACTGGTCGGCGTCTCGGAAGACGGCAAGGCAAGCGCGGTCGTGGCGGTGACACCCGATCTCATCGAACGGTTCAGCGCCGTCGATCTGGTTCGCGTAGCCTCTGCCGCGCTTGGCGGCAAGGGCGGCGGCGGACGCGTGGATATGGCTCAGGCCGGCGGTCCGGACGGCTCCAAGGCGGAAGCGGCAATTGAGGCCGTTGCTGCCGTGCTGGCCGGTTAAATCGTCATCCGGCGGTCCGGCCGGTGGTTTGCGGCCGGATTTTTGAGTGGCGGAGCGTGGGATAGTCGTTTTCCGGTGGTTGCCGGAGTGTCCTCACGCATATCAATCCAGCTTCATGCCTTGACGATGGACGGCGACAATCGCCGCCCATCCTCTGATCCTGCGGGAAGTTTTCGGGCCGCAGGCGAATGTCGCTAGGCGGCTTTTTCGTTGCGCTGCACCGCGATTCGCGCGCGGGCGGTTTCCAGGTTCGGGGCATAGTGAACCCGTGGCGTGTGGACTTCGTGCATCTGCAACAGGTGACGCAATTTCGGGCTCGCGCCGACGATATAGAAGGCGACGCCGGCCCTTTCCGCCTTGCGGACAGTTCCTTCGATCACATTTGCCGCAGTCGAATCCATGAAGGATATGGCGGAACAATCGAGCACGAAGTAGCGGTACCGGTCGGCAATTCGGTCGAGGACCGATCCGACTGTAGCGGCCGCTCCGAAGAAGAACGCGCCGCCGATGCGATAGACGACCGTATCACTTTCGGTATTGTCCAGGGGCTGCTCGGGTGTATCATCGTCGGTGTGCGGCTGAACCGTGACACTTTTGGCCATGCGGTCGATGAACAGCAGAGCGCCGAGAACAAAGCCGACCACAATCCCTTCCGTCAGATCGCGGAAGATGACGAGGAGAAAGGTCACTGCGAGCACCACGGTGTCCCCGCGTGACGACCGGATGATGGCGGCAACGGCGGGTCTTTCAACCATGTTCCAGGCAACGATGGCCAGTACGCCTGCGAGAGCCGCCAGCGGAATGTAGCTTGCCAGAGGCGCGGCCACCGCCATGAAGAGGAGCAGGAAGGCCGCGTGCAGCATGCCGGCGAGCGGGCTCGTGCCGCCTGCTCGCACATTCGTTGCGGTGCGGGCGATCGTGCCGGTGACGCACATGCCGCCGAAGATGGCTGAGCCGATATTGGCGATCCCCTGGCCGATCAGTTCCACATTGGAGCGGTGGCGCCGCCCGGTCATGCCGTCCGCAACCACGGCCGACAGGAGCGACTCGATCGCGCCGAGCAGGGCGAATGCGATAGCATCCGGCAGCACTGCGATTGCCAGATCGGGGGTAAAATGCGGCAGCGAGGGGAGGGGCAGGCTGCGCGGAATTCCGCCGAAGCGGGTACCGATGGTGGCGACCGGGAGATCAAGCAGGGCTGTAACGACGGACGCCAGGCAGACGGCGATCAGCAGGCCCGGCCAGGTCGGGCGATATTTCCGAAGGGCGAGGATCGTGCCGATCGTAAGCAGTGCAACACCGACAGAGGATGGGTTGACGGTCGTAACTGCCCCACCGAGCGCCACCAGCTTCTCGACCAGCGGTCCGGGCTCCTTCTCCGCGAGAGTGAGCCCGAACAATTCGCTGACCTGACTTGCGAAAATGATCACGGCAATGCCGGCGGTGAAGCCCACCGTGACGGGGAAGGGAATGAACTTGATGTAGTTTCCGAGCCGGAAGATGCCAGCAAGCATCAGGAAGAGGCCGGACATTGCTGTCGCAAGGATCAGGCCTTCGACGCCGTAGCGCGACACTGTCAGCGCCACGAGGACAATGAAGGCGCCGGCGGGTCCGCCGATCTGGTGTCGGCTGCCGCCCAAGGCGGAAACAAGGAAACCGCCGATAATCGCGGTGTAGAGCCCGCGGTCCGGCGTCAGTCCGGATGCGATGGCGATCGCCATGGAAAGCGGCAGCGCGACAATGGCAACGGTAAGGCCGGCAATGGCGTCTGCCTTGAGGCGCTGAGCGCTGTAACCTTCTGCAAACACGCTGAATAATTTTGGGGTGTAATTCTGAATCATGGGCGCGGCTGTCCTTGGAACCAGCGGAAAGAGATGCGGCAGGTGTTTTGCAAGTGCCGACCGTTCATTATCAGAGTCGCAGGCTGCGACAAAGAAGACCGGCGGTTGTCGGAGGGCCGGTCAAAATGCCTTACGCCCGAAACGCTTGGCCGTCCATTGGCCTATGCCCCGTCAGGTCAAATGGAACACGACGTATTCCCCGCCGCGCCTAAGCCTTCTGCATTTCCTGCATTGCTGCATTGTCCAGTGCGCCGGCGCGGGCATATGCCGGACGATCGGTCACGCGCGCGAGATAGTCGGCGAAGGCCGGACGCTTCTCGATCGTACCAAACTGGAAACCCCAGGCGATATGGGAACCCACATAGACGTCGGCCGCGGTAAAGGATTTCCCGGCAATGAAGGGATTGGTCGATACGGCGACCTCGAGCGTGTCCATGACATCCTCGAATGAGCCGTAGCCGATCATGCGGCTCCGGTCGCCAGGCACGACAAACCCGAGCACACGGTTGGATACGGCCGCTTCGAGCGGGCCGGCGGCGAAGAACAGCCAGCGATAGTAGCTGCCGCGCGTGGCCGTGGGTGGCGCGAGGCCGGCCTCGGGAAAGGTGTCGGCCAGATAGGCGCAGATTGCCGCGCATTCGGTGATGACGGTATCGCCATGACGCACCGCAGGAACCTTGCCCATTGGATTTACCGCGCGATATTCCTCGGATTTCATTGCCGTGCCGAAGGGAACGATCTCTGCCCGGTAGGGCTGTCCTGTTTCTTCCAACATCCAGCGCGCGATGCGCCCGCGAGACATCGGATTTGTGAAGAGCGTCAAATCCGGCATGATGATCTTCCCTCAATGTTCCCTTTATGTTCCCATTCGTATCAGCCATCTTCCGCAAGTTCAAGCCGGCAACCGGATAGCGCAATAAAAAACCCGGCGCGAGGCCGGGTTTCAACAGATCCTTTGTCAGGGCCGATTAGGCGGCCATGGCCTTCTGCAGGTTCTCATCGACCTTGTCGAGGAAGGCGGTCGTCGACAGCCAGGGTTGGTCGGGACCGATCAGCAGGGCGAGGTCCTTGGTCATGAAACCACTCTCGACGGTGTCGATGCAAACCTTTTCGAGGGTCGTTGCGAACTTTGCCAACTCGGCATTGTCGTCGAGCTTGGCGCGGTGCGCGAGGCCGCGGGTCCAGGCGAAGATCGAAGCGATCGAGTTGGTCGAGGTTTCCTGGCCCTTCTGGTGCTGGCGGTAGTGACGGGTCACCGTGCCGTGGGCGGCTTCGGCTTCGACCGTCTTGCCGTCCGGGGTCAGCAGTACCGAGGTCATCAGGCCGAGCGAGCCGAAGCCCTGGGCAACCGTGTCGGACTGCACGTCGCCGTCGTAGTTCTTGCAGGCCCAGACATAGCCGCCGGACCACTTCAGCGCTGATGCGACCATGTCGTCGATCAGGCGGTGTTCGTAGATGATGCCGGCTTCGTCGAACTGAGCCTTGAACTCGTTCTGGTAGACTTCCTCGAAGATGTCCTTGAAGCGGCCGTCATAAGCCTTGAGGATGGTGTTCTTGGTCGACAGGTAGACCGGCCACTTGCGCATCAGGCCGTACATCATCGAAGCGCGGGCAAAGTCACGGATCGATTCATCTAGGTTGTACATGGCCATGGCAACGCCGGCGCCCGGTGCCTTGTAGACTTCCTTCTCGATCACCGCGCCGTCTTCGCCGACGAACTTGATGGTCAGCGTACCCTTGCCGGGGAACTTGAAGTCGGTTGCCTTGTACTGGTCGCCGAATGCGTGACGACCGACGACGATCGGCTTCGTCCAGCCGGGAACGAGCCGCGGAACGTTCTTGCAGATGATCGGCTCGCGGAAGATGACGCCGCCGAGGATGTTGCGGATCGTGCCGTTCGGGCTCTTCCACATTTCCTTGAGGTTGAATTCCTTCACGCGGGCTTCGTCCGGCGTGATCGTGGCGCACTTGATGCCGACGCCGTGCTTCTTGATGGCGTAGGCCGCGTCGATCGTCACCTGGTCGTTGGTGGCGTCGCGGTTTTCCACCGAGAGGTCGTAATATTCGATGTTGAGATCGAGATAGGGCAGGATCAGCTTTTCCTTGATGAACTGCCAGATGATGCGGGTCATCTCGTCGCCGTCGAGATCGACGACCGGGTTTGCAACCTTGATCTTGTTCATGAATGCCTCTTGACTTCTCAGGGACCGGAATCCCGCGGGTGGATGATGGAAAATTCGCTGCGCTATAGCACTGCAATACGCGCAAGGCAAAGGCGGGTGGGCCCTGATATCACCAAAATTGGTCGAATGGATTAGCGGCGTGTTTGCAGGCGATCGATTGCCGTCGCCGGATTTGCCGCTAGATTGGCGCGGCCTTCCCGTTTCTCATTTCGGATATCGATCCATGAAGAAGTACATCCTGATTTCGCTCTTGTTGCTCGCGCCCGGCGCGGCGCTGGCGGGAGACCCCACCATTCCGGTCAAGACCGTGTTCGATATCACCGCCGCGAACTGGGCCGAAGATGCGCCGGAGGGGAAGGACATCTTCGCCGAGGATCTCCTCGAGCGCCTGTTCAGCGCCGATTTCGTCAAGGTCTATCGCGAAGCCTCCAAGCACCCCGCCTACGACCCACCGGAAGGCGAAACCACCGGCAGTCCGTTCGACTACGATCCGATCGCGCGCGGGCAGGATGGTTGTCCGTTCGAGGATATCCGCATCCAAGACGACGGCGATGGCCAGGTGACCGCATTTTTCAAGAACCGCAAATGTTTCGGTAGCGATGCTGAATATCAGGAAGACACGGTCCTGATTTTCCATGTGGAGGAGGAAAAGGGCCGCCAAGTGATCGACAATATCTACCAGGTGGTCAATTTCGAGTCCGGCCAGTCCATGAAGGATGAACTGAAGGAAATCGCGGCGCAGTGATCGTGCCCTCCGGCGTTGCGCCGGTGACTGGCTGAAGGTCCATTCGAAGGTGATCTTCGACGTGATCCAGGAAGGCATCGGCGAGCTGGAACTGTTGTATTCCATTGATGATATTTACCACGTCGATGACGATGGCAAGACGGCCGGGTCCTTGCGCGAGCGGTTCCGCCTGCTCGCCAGAGACTGATCTGGGCGATCCGTCCCAAATGCATCCTCCGTCGGTTATCCGATGGTCGCGGCATGTCCCGTCAATGCTTCATCCGGAGCGTTTGGGCTCCGTTGAAGGTTCGGCTCAAGCGGCGAGGGCGCCGCTGTTCAGGCTCCTCCATCATCTGTTTTGATTTTTGCCCGGCTTTGTGCCAGTGAAGCGCCGAATTCTTGTTGAAGGCGGATTATGGCAGGCACGAACAGCGAACGCGAACTCTTGACCGGCGGTCCGGCGATCATTCTGGTCGAGCCGCAACTTGGCGAGAATATCGGCATGGTGGCGCGGGCCATGGCCAATTTCGGCCTGTCGGAGCTTCGCCTCGTCAAACCGCGCGACGGATGGCCGAGTGAAAAGGCCCGTTCGGCGGCCTCCAAGGCCGATCATGTGATCGACGCGACCCGTGTGTTCGACACGCTTGAGGAGGCAATTGCGGATCTCAATTTCATTTATGCTACCACCGCGCGCGAACGCTACGGCTTCAAGCCCGTGCGCTCTCCGGTCGTGGCGGCCGCAACCTTGCGGCAGAAGTTCACGAGCGGCGAGGCGACCGGCATCCTGTTCGGGCGGGAGCGTTTCGGCCTCAGCAACGAGGAAGTGGCGCTCGCCGACGAGATCGTGACGTTCCCGGTCAATCCCGCTTTTGCATCGCTCAATATCGCCCAGGCCGTGTTGCTGATGTCCTATGAATGGATGAAGTCGGGCATGGAGGATCTGGCCGTCACGGCGTTCGGCCCCATCGAGCAGCGACCGGCCACCAAGGAACAGGTCCAGGGCCTGTACGATCATCTGGAAGAGGCGCTCGACGCGCGCGGCTATTTCCGTCCGGTTGCGAAAAAGCCGAAAATGGTCGACAACCTTCGCGCAGTGCTCTCGCGCCGGGCTTTCACCCAGCAGGAGATCAGCGTGTTTCGCGGAGTCATCTCGTCGCTGGATCGTTTTTCGCGAAAGAAGCCGCGCGGCAGCGGAGCGCCGGAAGAGATTTTGGATGAGCGTGACGACGGAAACGATGGCGCAACATCTTAAACCCGTTCTCGTTTTCGATTCCGGCATCGGGGGGCTGACCGTGCTGCGGGAGGCGCGCGTGCTGATGCCGGAGCGCGGCTTCATCTACGTCGCCGACGATGCCGGCTTTCCCTATGGCGGATGGGAAGAAGAGCCGCTCAAGGCGCGCATCCTCGAGCTATTCTCGCAATTGCTCGAAACCTATGATCCCGAAGCGGTCATCGTGGCATGCAACACGGCCTTCACGCTTGCGGGCGCGGATCTGCGCGCGACCTTTCGCGACATGCGCTTCATCGGCACGGTGCCGGCGATTAAGCCGGCGGCGGAGCGAACTCGGTCTGGCCTGGTCTCCGTGCTTGCCACACCCGGCACCGTCAAGCGCGCCTACACGCGGGACTTGATCCAGTCCTTTGCCGGCAAATGCCATGTGCGGCTCGTGGGCTCGGAGAACCTTGCCCGAATGGCGGAGGCCTATATACGCGGCGAGGCGATTTCCGACGAGGCTGTGCTGGCCGAGATTGCGCCGTGCTTCGTCGAGATGGACGGACGGACGACCGATATTGTCGTGCTCGCCTGCACCCACTATCCCTTCCTCGTCAACGTCTTTCGCAGGCTGGCGCCATGGCCGGTCGATTGGCTCGATCCGGCGGAAGCGATCGCCAGGCAGGCGCGACGAATGGTGCCGATGGTTTCCGATGCCGAACATCCCGACAATTTTGACTTTGCCGTCTTCACATCCGGTAATCCCGATTTTTCAACCCGGCGGCTGATGCAGGGATTTGGGCTCAAGACCAACTGAACCCGTTCCCTCGCTTGTCTGTGTTGCAGCAGATGACCTGTTCGTCGTGATGCCGGTGAGGAAATGCACCTGAATTTTGAAAACGGTCGCGATTCTATGATAGTGGTGCGCTGATGCCACCCCTGAGGCATGGTCCAACGGAGCTGTCGAACTGTCTTGGCAACTGAAATCATCATCGTGATTTTTCTCACGCTCGTGAACGGCGTCTTGGCCATGTCGGAAATGGCCATCGTATCCTCTCGTCCCGCGCGGCTGAAGGTTCTGGCCGAACAGGGAAACCATGGTGCAGGGGTCGCCATCCGTCTCTCCGAGGAGCCGGGACGTTTTCTGTCCACCGTGCAGATCGGGATCACCCTTGTCGGTGTCCTGTCCGGTGCTTTTTCGGGAGCAACTCTCGGTGCGAGACTTGCGACGTGGCTCGAATCCCAGGGGCTTTCGCAAGTGCTTTCGGATGCCCTGGGCGTCGGGTCCGTTGTCGTCCTGATTACCTATCTGTCGCTCATTGTCGGCGAGCTCGTGCCGAAGCAGATTGCCCTGCGCAATCCGGAGATGGTTGCGTCGCGCGTTGCGCGTGCGATGCTGCTCCTGTCGAAGGTCTCAGCGCCACTGGTGTGGCTTCTCGACAATTCGGGCCGTATCATTCTGGGTCTGCTCGGCCAGAAAGGCGCGTCTGCCGGAACGGTCACCGACGAGGAGATCAAGTCGGTGCTCGCCGAGGCGCAGAGCGCAGGCGTCATCGAAACGGAAGAATCCGCGATGATCTCCGGCGTCATGCGCCTTGCCGACCGCACGGCCCGGGGCCTGATGACGCCGCGGCGCGATGTCGAGGTTGTCGATATCAATGACAGCCTGGAAGAAATCCGCGAGAAACTGCGCCAGACGCCGCACTCGCGGCTGCCGGTGCGCAACGGCGATTCCGACGAGATCATCGGCGTGCTCTTCGTCAAGGATGTCTACGACGCCATTTCTCTCGAGTCGAACATCGACATTCGCTCGATCGTTACCGAGGTTCCGATCGTGTCGGACTTTACGAGTGCGATCGACATTATCGCGGCCATGCGCAAGACCGCGCCGCATATGGTGCTTGTCTACGATGAAAACGGACATTTCGAGGGTATTGTCACCTCGGGCGATATCCTGGAGGCCATCACCGGTGCCTTCCTGGAGGACGAGACCGAGGAACGCGCGATCATTACGCGTGAAGATGGCTCATTCCTGGTCGGCGGCTGGATGCCGATCGACGAGTTTGCCGAGCAGATGAACCTTCGCATCGAAGCCGATACCGACTTCACCACGGTGGCGGGCTTCGCCATCCACGAACTGAAGCACATACCGGAACCCGGAGAGAGCTTCGTAAGGAACGGCTGGCGCTTCGAGGTTATCGATCTTGACGGTCGGCGCATCGACAAGCTTCTGGTTTCTCCGGTAGAGCGGGCGGATTGAGGTCGAGGGGTGCAGTCTGTTGATCTTGCATTCTGCTCCAGCACTGCGCGACCGAGCCGGTCCGCGAAGTGTTGCACTTCGGCAACTTGAATCTGGCAATGCCTGCAATCCGAAATTGCGGTCTTGTCAGACACTTTGTCTTGTGTAACCTTGCCGCCATCCGCAACTGACAAAATAGGAGGCGTCGATGACTAATCATTCTGCATGTGTGCGTCTCTCTGGCGGATCGGTGTTCATGATATCGGCGCGCAGCGCTTTTGGACCGCGAACCACCGCCTGAACGGTCTTTCCGTGCAGGATTCCGGCGTCTGGCGCCATTTTCAACAAAATTGACGTGATTGGCTGACAAGGCGCATTGCTGCGTTTGCTTGTCCGTCTCTCCGTTTCCTTTCATCTAGAGGACCTGGCCGCAGCGCTGCGCCGGGATGGAAAAGCTATGCATAAAGAACAATCTATAGTTGTTGACAATCTTACGGCTACGGTCGATGACCTGTGCCGCAAATTCGGCATCTGGGCAGCCGCTCGGACACTGCTCTATGTTGCCTGGAAGCAGCGCCGGAGGTCCAATTCCGTTGCAGATCTGTCCAGGCGCATGCGTAAGGACATCGGTTTGCCGGTGGAGGAGGACTGCCGGTCGCCGTATCGGTTCAGCCATTGGGACGTCCGGCTGTGACAGTCTCGTCAAAGGCTCCGGTGGGTCTGTCCACCGGGGCCCTAGGTGCGCGCGACGGGAGTTTTTATTTTCGTAGTTGATGCCATCGGCGCATCGTATTGACAAAAAATGGGGGCAGGTGCCCGGCCTATCGATGTTTGTTGATCAAAGAGGCACAATTGCCTGTTGATGGCGGGGTCTTTCGCAACGCCGATTCGTGATTTATTTGCTAAAGCATCTGCGGGTCACCGGGCGAGTTGGTCGTTCGGCGGGCGCACGAGCATATGAGGTAGTTTTGGTGCAGGTCGGAATCGATATGGGTACCCTGACGGGCGGGGAGCCGGCCAAGCTCGATATCGAGGAGCTTCTGGCCACGCGTCTGCTTGTGCAGGGCAATTCCGGCTCCGGCAAATCGCACCTGCTCCGGCGCCTGCTTGAGCAATCGGCTCCGTGGGTGCAGCAGGTGGTGATCGATCCGGAAGGCGATTTTGTCACGCTGTCCGATCGATATGGGCATGTCGTGGTCGATGGAGAGCGCACCGAAGCGGAACTGGCCGGCATTGCCAACCGGATCCGCCAGCATCGGGTGTCCTGCGTGCTGACGCTGGAAGGCCTCGACATCGAGCAGCAGATGCGGGCGGCAGCCGCCTTCCTCAACGGCATGTTCGATGCCGAGCGAGAGTATTGGTTCCCCGTGCTCGTGGTGGTGGATGAGGCGCAAATGTTCGCGCCGTCGGTCGGCGGCGATGTCTCGGAAGACACCCGCAAGATGTCGCTTGGTGCCATGACCAATCTGATGTGCCGTGGCCGTAAGCGCGGGCTTGCCGGCGTCATCGCCACGCAGCGCCTCGCCAAACTTGCCAAGAACGTTGCGGCGGAGGCCTCGAATTTCCTGATGGGCCGTACCTTCCTCGACATCGACATGGCGCGCGCCGCCGATCTGCTCGGCATGGACCGGCGCCAGGCGGAAATGTTCCGCGACCTGAAGCGCGGCAACTTCGTTGCGCTCGGGCCGGCGATGTCGCGACGGCCCTTGCCGATCGTCATCGGGCCTGTCGAGACCTCGGCGCGCTCGTCGAGCCCGAGGCTGATGCCTCTGCCGGAGGCGCCGCAGGACGTGGAGGATCTGATCTTCACGCCCGATCCCGAGGAGTTCACGCGGCCGATCGTGCGCCGGGCGCCGCCTCAGCCGCGCCCAACCACCGATATTCTCGCCGAACTGTCACGCTCGGCGCCCGCGGCCTCCGCGCCGCCGACGGCGGAGCCACGGTCAGTCGCGCAAGAGATCACGGCCGAAGAGCGGGAGGCGCGGCTGTCCGCCGTTCTCTGCGAAATCCTCGATGATCCCCAGGCGGCTTACCGCACCGATTCCGTGCTTTACCAGGAGTTCCTCGTGCGTGCGCGGATGCGCCGGATCAGCGGGCCGCCGATGGCGATGGGCGAGTTCCGCCGTCGCGTGGCGATCGTCCGTTCGGGTGTCGATGAAGAGACGGCGCGAGGCGAAGCATGGGCAACGGCTCTATCCTTGTCGTCGGGCGTTTCCGATGACCTGCAGGGTGTCTTCCTGCTGATGGCGAAAGCAGCGATACGTGGAGAACCTTGCCCGTCGGACCAGCGTATCGCCAGGGCCTATGGCACACATTCGGCTCGCCGTGCCCGCCGCCTGCTCGGGTATTTCGAGGAGCAGGGGCTTGTGGTCGTGCATGCGGATTTTTCTGGGAAGCGGATCGTGGCCTTTCCCGACCTGCAGGCGGAGACCGCGCCGGGTGCTGCCGATGCCATCGACACCGATCTGCCCTCGCAATCGGCGGCAGAATAGCGCAGAAAAAAAGGGCCGCACGCAGCGGCCCTGTGGCAAAGTTGAACGCTATGCGGTTGCGCGCTCTTCCCAGACCTTCACCAGTTCGACGATCGTCGCGACGGACTTTTCCATATCCTGCCGGCTGATCCATTCGAGCGGCGAATGGTAGGCGTGTCCGCCGGTGTAGATATTGGGGCAAGGCAGGCCCATAAAGGACAGGCGCGAGCCGTCCGTGCCGCCGCGGATACTGTGTGCGACCGGCTCCAGGCCCACGCGCTTCACTGCCTCGACCAGGTTTTCCATGACCATCGGGTGGCTGTCGAGCACCGCCTTCATGTTGCGGTACTGTGCCTTGACCTTGAAAGTATGGGATGAGCCCGGATAGTCCTTCATGACGTCCTTGGTGATCTGTTCCAGCAACGCCTCTTTTTCCGCAAGACCCTTGTCGTCGAAATCACGGATGATGAAGCGGAGTTTGGCCCCTTCCATCGAACCGCTGATATCGATCGGGTGAATGAAGCCCTGGCGTCCCTCTGTTGTTTCCGGCGCCTGATCCTTCGGCAACCGCGCAACGATCGCGCTTGCAATCTTGATGGCGTTTTCCATCTTGCCCTTGGCCGTGCCCGGATGCATGGCGACGCCGGCGATCGCGATGTCGACACCATCGGCGGAAAAGGTCTCGTTCTCGATCTCGCCGACCGTGCTGCCGTCGAGTGTATAGCCGAAGGCCGCGCCGAGCTTCTTCAGGTCGACCTTGTCGGCACCGCGACCGATCTCCTCGTCGGTGGTGAAGAGGATCTTGATCGTACCGTGCTTGATGTCGGGATTGGCCACAAGCGTTGCAGCAGCAGTCATGATTTCAGCGATGCCGGCCTTGTCGTCCGCGCCAAGAAGCGTCGTGCCGTCGGTGGTAACGATGTCGTGACCGATCTGGTCTTTCAGTTCCGGATGATCGGCCACTCGGATGACCTGGTTCGTGTCGCCCGTCAGGCGGATGTCGCCACCGGCATAGTTCGGGACGATCTGCGGTTTCACGTTGGTGCCGGTGAAATCCGGTGCTGTATCCATATGCGAGCAGAAGCAGATGACCGGGACAGGCTTTTCGACATTCGCGGGCAGGGTGGCGTAGACATTGCCGTGCTCGTCCAGATGCGCATCGCCAAGGCCCATCGCCAACAACTCGCGGACCAGCAGGCGGCCGAGATCCTTTTGCTTCTCGGTCGAGGGCTGTGCCGTAGACTCGGGATCCGACTGGGTGTCGATCACGACGTAGCGGAGAAGGCGGTCGAGGACGGTATCTGTCATGGGGCGAATCCGATTTGATGTGTGGGGTCCGGCTAGCTATAGCCTCCCCGGCGCTCGTCGTGAATGCTCTGACGCGCGATCACATGAAGTTGCCGGACGGGCAGTGGGCCGAATGCAGGGCGGCCGGAGGGCCGCCCTGCAGTTCTTTACTCCTGCGCGAGCGCCTTGGTGCCGGCTTTGCCCTCGTTGCGGGTCGCCCAGAGCGATCCGAGGATGCCTGCGGCCAGGATCGCCACCGTCGTGCCCAGCGACACGAGCGGAGGGATCTTGGCAAGCCCCAACATGTCGGCCACGAAGATCTTCGTGCCAATGAAGATCAGGACCACCGAAAGCGCATATTTCAGGTAGGCGAAGCGGTGGATGAGTGCCGACAGCGCGAAATAGAGCGCGCGCAGGCCGAGGATGGCGAAGATGTTCGAGGTGTAAACAATGAAGGGATCGGTGGTGATTGCGAACACCGCCGGGATGGAGTCCACCGCGAAAACCAGGTCGGCCAGTTCGACCATGACCAGCGCCAGGAAGAGCGGCGTGACATAGGTCTTTATCCGACCCGTCATCACGTCCTCGCGCCGGACGAAGAAGCGATGCCCTTCGAGCTTTTCAGTAACGGGAAGGTGCCGGCGCAGGAAGCGCAGCACCGGATTGGCGGAAACGTCGTATTCCTTGTCTGCCGTCAGCAGCATCTTGATACCGGTGATGATAAGGAAGGCGGCGAAGACGTAGAGTACCCAGTGGTAGTTCTCGACGATCGAAGCTCCGGCGGCGATCATGATGCCGCGCAGCACGATCACGCCGAGGATGCCCCAGAGCAGGACCCTATGCTGGTAGGCGCGGGGAATGGCGAAATAGCCGAAGATCATCGCGATGACGAAAATATTGTCCATCGCCAGGCTCTTCTCGACGACAAAGCCGGTCAGGTATTCGAGACCTGCCTGCTGGCCGGACTGCCACCAGACCCAGCCCCCGAAGGCAAGGCCGAGCGACATGTAGAAGGCTGAAAGAAGGAAGCTTTCGCGAATGCCGATTTCGGCACTCTTTTTGTGCAGGACGCCGAGATCGAGGGCGAGTAGGAAGAAGACAAGGGCCAGGAAGGAGAGCCACATCCAGACAGTGGTCCCCAAGAAGTCTGTCCAAAGAAAATCCATCGAGGGTTTCCTTTGCCGGAACGGTTGGTGATCGCAGCTCCGACATCACGGGAATCCGGCACTCGCGTCAGAGGGGCCCGGTGCTGCGTCGCCTGGAAATGGTGTCTCAATCAACTAGATCAAGCGCAAGGCGTTGACTTTCGTGTGATCCACCGCTAATGACCCCACCAACACCGGGCAGGAATGTCCGGCGTTTCGTTGACATGTCCCGTGGTCTCTCCGTTCGCGAATGTGAGAAACCTGTCAGAGTTTCTAAATCGAAATTCAGAGGAGGGCGTGTTTCCTTGATCCGGTTTGGTAACAGACCGGTGTAACCTATTGTAAAGGAAATGCGATGAGCAAGCGCGCTGCATCCAAGTACAAAATCGATCGCCGTATGGGCGAAAACATCTGGGGCCGTCCGAAGTCCCCGGTCAACCGCCGCGAATACGGCCCCGGCCAGCATGGTCAGCGCCGCAAGGGCAAGCTTTCCGACTTCGGCGTGCAGCTGCGCGCCAAGCAGAAGCTGAAGGGCTACTACGGCGATCTGCGCGAGAAGCAGTTCCGCGCCATCTATGACGAAGCCAACCGCCGCAAGGGCGACACTTCGGAGAACCTGATCGGCCTTTTGGAATCGCGTCTTGATGCGATCGTCTATCGCGCCAAGTTCGTTCCGACCGTCTTCGCTGCCCGCCAGTTCGTCAACCACGGCCACGTGACCGTCAATGGCGTCAAGGTCAACATCGGTTCCTACCGCTGCAAGGCCGGTGATGTTATCGAAGTTCGCCAGAAGTCGAAGCAGCTCGTTACGGTTCTCGAATCCGTACAGCTCGCCGAGCGCGACGTTCCGGACTATATCGAAGTCGATCACAACAAGATGGTCGCGACCTTCGCTCGCGTCCCCGGTCTCTCGGACGTACCCTACGCGGTCGTCATGGAGCCGCAGCTCGTGGTCGAATTCTACTCGCGTTGATTTTTCGCGATCCGTCTTTGAGGAAAGCCGCCTTTCAAGGCGGCTTTCTTACTTTGTGGGTACGAGCTTGGAGCTGACGCTATGACGGCGGGTGACAGACCTCAGCACAATTGGCAAGCGCGTGCCGCGCTGGCGATCATGGTGCTCTTCGGCATCGTGCTTACGCTTCACGCCGAGCTTTCCCGCCTCAATCTCGATGAATACGGCGACATGGTCGAAAACTATGCCTGGGGCGTCCTCTGGCAATGGGGATATTTCAAGCATCCGCCATTTTTCGGCTGGCTCGTGGCTGCCTGGTTCTCCATCCTGCCGCATGTCGACTGGATCTACTACGTATTCGCCTCCCTCAACGTCGTCGTCGCGCTCCTTCTTCTGTGGCGCATAGCCGCGCGGTATGGCGATAGCGGGTTTCAGCTTTTCGTCATTCTCTGTGCGGTCGTCGTTCCGGCATTCTCGTTCCAGGCGATCAAGTACAATGCCAATTCGGCGATGACGCCGGTCTGGGCGGGCGTCTTCCTCTTTTATCTGCGCGGGCTCGAAGCGCGGCGCTGGTATGATGCGCTGGCTCTCGGAATCCTTGTCGGAATCGCCATGCTGACGAAGTATCATTCCGTAGTTCTGGTCGGCGCACTCTTCATTCACGCGGTAATGGACCGTGAAGCCCGATCGATCCTGCTTTCGTCCTTCGGGCTCATTGTGGCGCTTGCCTCGGTTGCGGTCTTCGCGGGGCATCTCATCTGGCTCTTCGAGAATGATTTCCTGCCGATCACCTATGCTGCGGAGCAGGGCGACGGCGTGGTTTCCCATATCGTTTCGAGCCTCGCGCTGTTCCTGGGTGGCATGTTGGTCTATTTGCTCCCCGCGCTCGGCCTCGCCCTACTGCTCCGCAGCCCCAACGACGGCTATCCATTCCTGTGGCTCGGGCGGCTGAGCGGCTTTCGAACGACCGTTGAGGGAAGAGCGCTTCTTGCGTTCGGCCTGTGGCCGACAGTGCTCACAATCGCGCTGGCATTTGCAGCAAGCGCCGACCTCAATCTCGCCTGGGTGCTTCCGGTCTTCCTGCCGCTTGTGATGCTGGTCGCCGCCTTGCTGCCGCCCGATCTCATCAACCGGAATATCGCCCGAGCGCTGATCGCCACCGGCCTCTATTTCGTCGCACTCCTGGTTTCCGCGCCGATCTACAAGGAAAGCGTGCGCGGCGGGACGCGTCTCAATATGACCGTCCCGGTAAAGGCAGTGAGCGCCCAGCTCGACGAATACTGGCGGCAGTACGGCGGCGGCGATGATCCTGTTATCGCCGGTGATTTCCTGCTCGCCAATGCCATGTCGTTCTATTCGCGTTACTCGCCGATCGCGCTCGAGGCCAATTCGCTCAGCGTTTCCAAGGGCTATATCGACAAGGCGGGACTTGAGCGTCGCGGCATGATGATCATATGCCGCGAGGGCGACGGGAGTTGCGCCCGGCTCTCACGCGAACTGACGGGTGGCCTGTCCGACGTCGTGACGATCCCGTTTTCGATCACCGGGTTCGATGGTGAGCGCCAATGGCCTTTCGTGGTAACTATTGCCAAGCCGCTCGGCTGATTTTCTCATCGCCCAAGACGGTTTTCGATCGACCAGCGCGCGGCGACGAAATTCAGCACCGCTGCGACAACCGTTCCACCGATTTTGGCCGGCCAGAGACCGATCACCGGGCTGAACAAACCGACGGCTGCGGAAGAAACGAGCAGCGAAATCAGCGCGCCCATGACCAGGAAGCGGGGCAGGGCTTCACTGTGCTTGCGCTTGCGATCGAACGACCAATGGGCATTGGCCAGATAGGAAAAACTGACGGCGAAGATCCATGCGATGACATTGGCGATCAGCGGGGGAGCGCCGATGCTGACCGAAAGGCCGAAGACCGCGAAATCGACCGCGGTATTGGCAACGCCGACCGTCAGGAAGCGCAGCATCTTCTGGGGCAGGGTCTTCTCGGGGGACGTAGACAACATTCTTCTCGCATTTTCACGGGGCCCCATCCCCCTAGCGCAAAACCCGCAAGGGGGTAAGTCCTCGAAACTGCGGAAGGGGGTCACGGGCATCGGCATGCGGACAATTCGCCGCGCGCGCGTTGCCTATTGGTCTGGCTATTGCAGTGCGCGATGATTATAGAGCTTTACGAAAAGCATTCCCACCGCCGGAGGCGTGCATGGCCTTGTTATCGATAGTCACTCCGTTTCTGAACGAACATGATTCTGCAGCCGATTTCGCTGCCTTCACGCGGACGCTCGGTCAGCAGGTGAAGAGTGACTATAACCTCGATCTGGAAGTGATCCTCGTCGATGACGGCAGCACGGACGACAGCATCGCCCGGTTTCGCGACACTCTTGATGGCAACTGGCGCATTATCGAGCTCAGCCGCAATTTCGGCAAGGAGGTCGCACTCTTTGCCGGGATCGAGGAAAGCCGCGGCGACTACGTGATGATGGTGGATGCGGATATGCAGCACCCCTACGAGGTCTGCATGGAACTGATCTCGACGCTGCTCGCGGACCCGGATCTCGATGTCGTCTATTCCATTCGCGATGACCGCAGGGAAGAATCCTGGCGCAAGGCGATCGGCGGACGGCTGTTCTACTGGCTGATCAATTCGGGGCAGCGCTTCAGCATTCCGGAAAATGCCGGCGATTTCCGCATCATGCGCCGTAATGCGGCGGATGCCTTGCTCAAGGTGCGCGACAAGCGCCGGTTCAACAAGGGGCTCTATGCCTGGACCGGTTTCCGTCAGAAGGGGATTTACTACACGCCCGACGAACGCACTGCCGGTGTCACAAAATGGTCGAGGCTTGCGCTGGTGGCCCTGTCGCTCGAAGGCATGACTTCGTTTTCGGCGATCCCGTTGCGGGTCGTTTCAGTCCTGGGGGCGGTGACTGGCTGTCTGGGAATGCTCTACGGCATAAAGATGCTTTTCGAGGTCCTATTCCACGGCATCGATGTGCCCGGCTATCCAAGCCTGATGGTCGCGGTGACGGTTCTCGGCGGTTTCAATCTCGCGTTGCTCGGTCTGCTCGGAGAGTATCTGTGGGTCGCCGTTGCCGAGGGCAAGGACCGGCCACTCTATATCGTGCGCAAGATTCATCAGCCGGACCAGCGCAAATGAAGGAGAAGGCCGCAAAGGGCACACCAAGTGGCGGCGTCTTACTCGTCGCCGACGACTACGGGCTTGCGCCGGGCGTCGACCGGGCCATCCGTTCGCTGATCGAGGGCCGCAAGCTCTCGGGAACGGGCTGCATGACCCTCTTTCCCGAGTGGGCAGAGGAGGCGCGCCTTCTAAAGGACCTTCCGGAAAGCAGGGATGTAGCGGTCGGGCTGCACCTGACGCTTACCGATTTCGAGCCTCTGAGCGGACGCGGATCGATCGGGGCGGGCCGGATGCCAAATCTGAAGCGTCTGATCCGTGCCTGCTACCTCGGGGGGATTGACCGAGCCGGCCTCGAGGGTGAGCTGGATGCCCAGCTTCAAGCGTTCGTCGATGCTATGGGACGATTCCCAGATTATATCGACGGTCACCAGCATGTGCATTTCCTGGGTCCGGTGCGCCGCTGGCTGAAGAAGCGCTTGCCCGGTTTCGCCGCCGGCCCGCCGATTCCGTGGCTGCGCGGCGCGCCAGCGGTGGCCTTGGCGACCGGCGTGAAACTGCGGGCGAAGGTTTCTTTCGTCGCCTTTCTCGCGCATGGCTTCGACCGCGAAATGGTGCAGGCTGGATATGACGTGAAGGGGCCACTTGCCGGATTTTACGACTGGGGGAACCCCGACGCATTTCCGGCCTATCTGCGCGAGCTTTCGGGCAGGCGACGTGAAGACATGGTCGTCATGTGTCATCCCGGCAAGGCCGACGATGTCCTGCGGCGGCGGGATAGATTGGTCGCGGCCCGGGAGGTCGAGTTTGCCGAACTTTCCCGCTTCGACGGCTGGACTCTCGCCGGCGGAACCCCGCTCAAGAGAGCCACGCAATGAGCTTTGACATTCACGACACGGCAGCAATCGACAACCTGGAAGGCGCGGGAGATGATGGCCGCCACCCGCTTTTTGCCGGCGCGCCGAAGTCTGTATCGTTCAACAAGCTGAGAAAGCGCCTCTTGCGGCAGGTCCGCCAGGCGATCGACGATTTCGACATGCTGAAGGGCCAGAAACGCTGGCTCGTCGGCCTTTCGGGAGGCAAAGACAGCTATGGTCTGCTGGCTATCCTCCTGGACCTCAAATGGCGCGGGCTGCTTCCGGTCGAGCTGCTCGCCTGCAATCTGGATCAGGGTCAGCCAAATTTCCCGAAGCATGTATTGCCGGACTATTTGAAGTCGATCGGCGTCCAGCACCGGATCGAGTATCGCGACACCTATTCGGTCGTGAAGGAGAAGGTATCCCAAGGGGCGACCTATTGCTCTCTCTGCTCGAGGATGCGGCGCGGCAATCTCTACCGCATCGCACGGGAGGAAGGCTGCGACGCGCTGGTGCTTGGCCATCACCGGGAAGATATTCTCGAAACCTTCTTCATGAACTTCTTCCATGGCGGTCGATTGTCAACGATGCCGGCCAAGCTTCTGAACGACGAGGGTGACCTGATGGTGCTCCGGCCGCTTGCCTACGCGGCGGAGGACGATCTTGCGAAATTCGCAACCGCGATGGAGTTCCCGATCATCCCATGCGATCTCTGTGGCTCGCAGGACGGTCTTCAGCGCAATGCGATGAAGGAGATGCTTGCCGGTATCGAAGCGCGCATGCCCGGCCGCAAGGATGCCATGCTGCGTGCGCTCGGCCATGTAGATGCATCGCATTTGCTCGATCCCAAACTCTTCGATTTTTCGGCCCTGATGGCGGCAAAGGACAAATGACGATGGCAGACTTCGATATCGCGGCGCTCGCCAATGCTCTCCAGGAGGCGGCGGCGACCGAAATCCTGCCGCGTTTCCGCAATCTCGGCGAGGGCGACGTGCGGATGAAGAGCGAGGCGATCGATCTCGTCACCGAGGCCGACGAGGCCGCCGAACGCCTGATCCGGGCGCGGGTGGAGGAATTGCTTCCCGACGCCGTGTTCGTCGGGGAGGAGTCCGTTGCCGCCGACCCCGGTTTGCTGGCGAAGATTGCCGACGCCGATCTCGCCATCATCGTCGATCCGATCGACGGCACCTTCAATTACGCCGCCGGCCTGCCGCTCTTCGGTGTCATGCTCAGTGTGGTTGCCCGCGGCGAGACTGTGGCCGGCATCATCTACGACCCGATGGGGAATGACTGGGTCATTGCCGAGAAGGGATCTGGCACCTGGTTTTGCCGTCCGGACGGATCGCAGACCCAGATGGCGATAGCCCCGGCCGTTCCGCTCGAGCAGATGGTCGGGATTGCAGCAGTCGGATTCCTCGAGACCGAAGCGCGGCGTCGGGTGCTTTCCAATCTGGCGCAGGTGCGGATGTTCACCAGCTATCGCTGCGCGGCGCACGAGTATCGCACCCTTTGCAGCGGGCATCTTCATTTCTCTATGTACAAGAAGCTGATGCCCTGGGACCATCTGGCGGGCACGCTGATCGCCCAGGAGTCCGGTGCCCATGTTGCCCGCCTCGATGGCTCTCCATACCTGCCGCATCATGTCGAAGGGGGGCTTCTGGTGGCATCGGATCGAGACAGCTGGCAGGAACTCAGCGAGAAGATTTTCACCTTCTGATCGGGTAGCATGAGATGGAACCCGCGAGACAGGGCTCGCGGGTTCTCCTTTATGGGGATGTCGCGATCAGGCGGCGCGGTGTTGCCGTGTCGTCGCCGACTGTCCGCTGCTCATCTGGAAGCGGCCAATCGCCTCGTTCAACGTTTCCGTCTCGCCGAACACCGAATGCACGGCGGCCGTGGTCTCTTCGACCATTGCCGCGTTTTGCTGGGTGACCTGGTCCATCTGGTTGACGGCGGTATTGATCTCCTGCAGGCCGACAGACTGTTCACGGGATGAGGTGACCATGGCCTTGACGTTTTCGTTGATCGCCACGACGTGCTTTCCGATCTGTTGGAGCGCCTCGCCGGTCCTGGTGACAAGCGCCACGCCGGACTGGACATGGGTCTCGGATTGCTCCAGCAGCGTCTTGATTTCCTTGGCGGCGCTGGCGGAGCGCTGCGCAAGCTCGCGCACTTCCTGGGCGACGACTGCAAACCCTTTTCCGGCCTCGCCGGCCCGGGCTGCCTCAACGCCAGCATTCAGAGCCAGCAAGTTGGTTTGGAAGGCGATGTCGTTGATGACGCCGATGATCTTGGTGACCTGATTGGACGATGTCTCGATCTCGCCCATGGCGGTCACTGCTTCTTCGACGATCTTCTCCGATTGGCCGGCGACATTCGTCGCCTCGCCGACCATGCGGCTGATTTCCTCGGCGCGGCGATGGGCGGTCGTGACGGTCGCGGTGATTTCGTCGAGTGCGGCGGCGGTCTGCTCAAGCGCGGCCGCCTGCTGCTCGGTGCGGCGCGACAGGTTGTCGGTCGAACCGCGGATTTCCGACGTGCCCTGGCGGATATTCCCGGAGCTCATTGCGATCGTGCCGAGTGCGGTCTCCAGGCTGTCGACCGACGAGTTGAAATCCTGCCGCAGCGTTTCCAGCGAACCGGCGAAGGGCTCGTTGATGCGCAACGAGAGGTCGCCTTTGGCAAGACTGCCAAGTCCGCGTGCCAATGCATCGACGGCAATCTGCAACTGGCGCGCCTGTTCCGCCTTTTCGGCTTCCGTGCGGGCGCGTTCACGTTCGCTGGCGGTGCGGTTTTCTTCGGCCTCATTTTCAAGGTCGATATTACGCAGGGCGGATTTACGGAAGATATCGACCGCCTGAGCCATCGAGCCAAGCTCGTCGGCGCGCCCGGCAAAGGGCACTTCCGTTTTGAGGTCGCCCCTTGCGAGCAGGCCCATGTAGTCGGTCATGCGGGCTAGCGGCCGATAGACCAGCGGCTTGCTGATCAGGGCGATCGCGCCGGCGATGAACAGCATCAGCGCGAAGACGCCGGCTGCGGCCCAGAGGCCTGTGGCCGCGATCGCGTTGTAGTTGGCGCGATCGACCGCGACGATGGCGAGACCAATGGTGCTGTTGGAGAAATCTTTCACCGGAAATACGATGCCGGCGAAGGCTCCGTCGGTGCCCGGCATGGATTCGAACGTCGTTCGCTTGCCGAGCAGGCCGGTCAGGTCAAAGACCTTTGCCGCATCCATGCCGTTCGGCAGTGTCGAGCCGATCTGCTCCAGTCCGGCTTTGCCGACCGCGAAGATCGCCGCTGGATGGCCGCTGTTCTTGGTGAACTTGTCGACGAAATCGCTGTGAAGGCTGAGGCCGAATTCCACGGAACCCAGATGCTTGCCGTCAAGAGTGATCGGAGCGAGGCCGCGGATGCCGATACCCGCCTCGCCACCTTCCAAGCCGCTCAGCAGCTTCTTCTCGGTATTGACCTGAACGACCGTCTGGCGAAAGCTCGACAGGTCGTCGCCGAATTGCTCCGGCTTGTGGACCCGCAGGAATGCCGTCGCCGGCGGCAGGTGGAACTGGAATTGGCGGACGTCGTATTCGCTTTTCAACGCCTTGAACGGTCCGAGAAACTCGCGGGTAAGCGCATCGCGGTCGCCGGCAGCCATCGCCTGCTTGACGCTCTGCTGTTCAGCCGTCAGGAGCGCCAACATGGTCGCCGAGCGTTGCGAGGCCGCCATGTCTGTCTGGAACTGGATTTCCACGTTCGCGAGCTTGTCCTGCATTGCCTGAGAGACAAACTGGGTACTGAGCGTCACGACCGTTCCTGCGACGGCGATTGCCGAAATGAGCGCGCCACCAAACAGAAGTGTGTTGAATTTCGTGCTAATATTCATCTTCAGCATAACGCCCTCCAGAAAATCCAGTTCACGTGCCGCTCATTCGTGATGAGATGCAGTTCATGCTTCCTCGACGCATAACGGCAATCAAGTGTCGAAACTGGCAGGCAACGCGTTGGTGCGCGTAGTCATGGCCATGTCGGGGAAATAGGCTGCGAGCAAGCATCATGCTTGGGGCGGGAGCTTCATAATCCTGGATGGGAGTTATGTGCTCCAGCGCGCTCTACCAATCTGTATTCCCGAATATCCTTATTTATCGTTAAATGAGAATATGATGGTAGCAGCGGCCTGGGCGCGGAGTCAGGCTGGGCCATGGTCTCAACGGGATATCGTGGAAACTGGCGTGTATGGACCGCCCGATCGTTGGCCGGGCGGGAGGGTGCGTATAGCTGCTACGGTCTATTGTGGGGCTGGAAGAGATTTCCGCGCTCACCGATCAGGACGAAGACCAGTCCGATGACCGATACGACGAAGTAGCCCATGACCATGGGCAGCGCCGTGCCGTCATAGGCTTGTCCGATGGCCGCGCCGATCATCGATCCGCCCACAGTGCCCATGAAACCGAGCACGGAAGAGGCCGTGCCGGCCACGTGGCCGAGCGGTTCCATCGCAAGTGAATTGAAGTTCGAGCCGATCCAGCCGAACTGGAACATCGCCAGCGAGAAGAAGATGAAGAAGAGGGCGAACGGCATCGGCTGCGGTCCCATGACCTGTACGATAAGCCACACGAAGGTTATCGCGATGAACCCGACAAGCGAGGCATGCGACAGCCTTCGCATGCCAAATCGTCCGACGAGCCTGGAGTTCACGAAGGACGATAGCGCCATGAACAGCGCCACGCCGGCAAAGGCCACGGGAAACCACGCTCCGAGCCCGTAGATCCCGACATAGATCTGCTGGGCGGAATTGATGAAGCCGAACAGCGCGCCAAAGATGAAGGTGCTGGCGATCGTATAGCAAAGGGCGATCCGGTCCGTCAGCACGATACGGAAACCGGCGAGGATCGACTTTGCCGTGAAGGGCCGCTGGTCAGCGGCCGCCAGTGTCTCTGGAAGGCGAACATACATCCACAGGCCGACGGCGAGTGCGGCAATCGCCATGAAGACGAAGATCAGATGCCAGTTTCCGAAGAACATGATGACCTGGCCAGTGCCGGGCGCGACAACGGGGATGACCATGAAGACCATCATGATCAGCGACATGACTTCCGCCATCTGCCGGCCGCCATAAACGTCGCGCACGATGGAGATGGTGATGACGCGCAGGGCAGCCGATCCGATGCCCTGGATGAAGCGCAGGACGAGGAGGGCGCCAAAAGAGGGAACCAGGACGACAGCAAGGGAGGAGAGGATGTAGATCCCGAGGCCGAACAGTATCGGGCGGCGGCGGCCAAATCGGTCGGCGACCGGTCCGTAGAAGAGCTGCGCGATGCCGAAGCCGATCAGATAGGCCGAGACGACATATTGCCGGTGGTTCTCGTTGGTGACGTTGAGGGCGCTGCCGATCTGCTGCAGCCCCGGCAGCATGATGTCGATCGCCAGCGCGTTGAGCGACATCATGAAAGCCATCATGGCAATGAATTCGGTCCGGCCCATGCCCTTCAAGACGGCGGGCCTCGTCGGTAACGTTGTAGTCATGGCTCAATATCCAAAACAGAGATAAGGCGTTGCTGGGGGCAACGCCTTGAAAATGAAAATAGAATTCAGAGATCCGCGGAAAATGCGGATGACGCGTCAGGCAGCGCCGCGAACGGCGATACCCTGGTCCTGGAAGTGCTTCTGCAACTCGCCCGCCTGGAACATTTCGCGCACGATATCGCAGCCGCCGACAAACTCACCCTTCACGTAGAGCTGGGGAATAGTCGGCCAATTGGAATAGTCCTTGATGCCCTGGCGGATCTCGTTGTCGGCGAGAACGTTGATGCCCTTGTAGTCGACGCCGACGTAGTCGAGGATCTGAACGATCTGTCCGGAGAAACCGCATTGCGGGAACTGCGGCGTTCCTTTCATGAAGAGAACGACGTCATTGGTCTTTACTTCGTTGTCGATGAATTCGTTGATGCCGCTCATGGCCGGTTTCCTTTCACATGCGGGGTCAAGATCCGCTGCTTCGCTATTCGCTTTAGATAACATGGCGAGCCGAGATTTCCAGCAGGGAATTGCAAAAAGGCAAACGGACGCACCTTCCCGATACCTCGTCGTCACTGGAGGTCGGACGAGAGAAAAGCAGAAATCGCGGAGATTTCCTCGTCCGTGAAAGCGCTGAAGTCGGTTTTGGCGACGCTGGTCATCAAGCCGAGTTCGCGTTCGTTCAAGCCGATGCCCGTCTTCATAAGGTGCGTGAAGTCAGCCGGTCCCTAGGCCTTGATCACGAGCGCGAGCGTTTGATCGCCGCGACCCGCGACGGAATTGGGAACACGAGAGCTTCCACAGCCGGCGCCGTGAAGATGACACTGCCGGAACGGCAGAAGCGGTTTGAGTGTGAGTTCCTGGACAGCTACTTGTTGCGCCGGTTCGTCCTGCGGGCAACGCGTGCGGACTTCGCCGTCTTGCGGTTCGTGGACTTCGGGTGAGCCACGGCCTTGTCGGACCGACTTCTTGCGGTGTGAGCAGCCATCGATGTGCGCCGACGGCGGCGCTTGCTCAATCCGGCGACCACGCGCCGGATGAGTGTCGTTACGAATTCGCTGACGACGCCCGCCACGGCGGCCCCCTGACCGGTTTATTCCGGTACGGAAGTCTGGAGGGCGAGCGCATGGAGCACGCCGCCCATATTGCCCTTCAGCGCGTCATAGACCATCTGATGCTGCTGAACGCGCGACTTGCCGCGAAACGCTTCCGCTATGACTTCGGCGGCGTAGTGGTCGCCATCGCCGGCCAGATCGCGGATCACGACGCGGGCACCGGGAATTCCCGCCTTGATCAGATCTTCGATTTCGCCGGGTTTCATAGCCATGATCGATTCTCCTTGGATATGCGCTGCATGGCCTTAGGCCAATTCGCCAGTCATGAAATCAGGGAACCACGATTCATGGCGTGAGCGCAATTCCTCAATTGCGACCGGACGAGCCTCGCCGAGCTTCACCGCCGTACCGCCGGTCCTGCCGATCCAGGGGCAGAAGACCCCAGCCGCTTCGGCGCGCACCAGAACATGGTCGACATCCTCGGCTCTGACCGTCAGCACGTAACGGCCCTGGTCCTCGCCGAAGAAGACGGGGATCGGATCCACACCTTCGAGCGCATTGATCGTGGCGCCGATGCCCGATGCCATGGCCATCTCGGCTACGGCAAGCGCAAGTCCTCCCGACGAGCAGTCATGGACCGCGGTCGCTAGACCCTCGGAGATCAGGGCTCGAACGAAATCGCCGGCCTTCTTTTCCTCACCGAGGTCGACATGCGGGGCGGGGCCGTCGGTGCGGCCGTGAATGTCGCGGAGATAGACGGACTGACCGAGGTGCGTGCCCCAGCCCGACGGCGCGCCGGCGAGGAGAATGGCTTCACCTTGAGCCGCGAAACGGATGCGTGCCATTCTCGCCCAGTCATCAAGGAGGCCAACGCCACCGATCGTGGGGGTCGGCAGGATCGCCTGGCCGTTCGTTTCATTGTAGAGCGAGACGTTGCCGGAAACGATCGGAAAATCGAGGGCCTTGCAGGCCTCGCCGATGCCCTTGATAGCAAAGACGAGCTGACCCATGATTTCCGGGCGTTCGGGATTGCCAAAGTTCAGGTTGTCCGTTGCCGCAAGCGGCAGCGCGCCGGTGGCGGTGATATTGCGCCAGCATTCGGCCACCGCCTGCTTGCCGCCTTCAAAGGGGTCGGCCTCGACATAACGCGGCGTCACGTCCGATGAGAAGGCGAGCGCCTTCGAAGGGTGGTTTTCGACGCGGACGACGCCGGCGTCGCCGCCGGGAAGCTGAAGCGAATTGCCCTGGATCAACGTGTCGTATTGTTCATAGACCCAGCGGCGCGAGCAGTTGTTGGGCGAGCCGACGAGCCTCAGCAATGCGTCGGCGACATCGGCCTGTGGAACGTCGCCTTCGGCCAGCGGCGCGGGCGTCTTCGGTTCGATCCACGGACGGTCATATTCCGGCGCTTCGTCGCCAAGTTCCTTGATCGGCAGGTTTGCCACTTCGTCGCCCTGGTGGAGCACGCGGAAGCGCAGATCGTCCGTGGTTTTGCCGACGATAGCGAAGTCGAGGCCCCATTTGTGGAAGATGGCCTCTGCCTGCTTTTCCTTTTCGGGGCGCAGGACCATCAACATCCGCTCCTGGCTCTCCGACAGCATCATTTCGTAGGCGGTCATGCGCTCTTCTCGAACCGGCACCTTGTCGAGGTCCAGTTCGATGCCCAGGTCTCCCTTGGCGCCCATCTCCACGGCGGAACAGGTCAGGCCCGCGGCACCCATATCCTGGATCGCGATGACCGCTCCGGTCTGCATCAGTTCCAGGCAGGCTTCCAGCAGGCACTTCTCGGTGAAGGGATCGCCGACCTGCACGGTCGGCCGCTTTTCCTCGATCGATTCGTCGAATTCGGCAGAGGCCATGGTGGCGCCGCCGACGCCGTCGCGGCCGGTCTTTGCACCGAGATAGACGACCGGGAGGCCCACTCCCTTTGCCTGCGACAGGAAGATTGCATCGGATTTCGCCAGACCCGCGGCAAATGCGTTGACGAGGATGTTACCGTTGTAGCGGGCGTCGAATTCGACCTCGCCGCCGACGGTCGGTACGCCAAAGGAATTGCCGTAACCGCCGACGCCGGCAACGACACCGGCGACAAGATGGCGCGTTTTTGGATGGTCCGGCGCGCCGAAGCGCAGCGCATTCATCGCGGCAACGGGACGTGCACCCATGGTGAAGACGTCACGCAGAATGCCGCCGACGCCGGTCGCGGCACCCTGATAGGGTTCGATGAACGACGGGTGATTGTGGCTTTCCATCTTGAAGACGACGCAGTCACCATCATCGATGTCGACGACGCCGGCATTTTCGCCGGGTCCCTGAAGGACGCGCGGCCCCTTGGTCGGGAGGGTTCTGAGCCAGCGCTTGGAGGACTTGTAGGAGCAATGCTCGTTCCACATCGCAGAAAAGATGCCAAGCTCGGTGAAGCTCGGCTCGCGTCCTATCAGTTCCAGAATCCGCTCGTATTCCTCGGGCTTCAGGCCGTGGGCGGCAACGAGTTCGGGGGTGATCGGAATCGAATTTGGAATGTTCATGATCTTCTCTGGATCGTGGGAAGGCGGCTTTCGTCTGCCTATAGCCCATGCGCGCTCAAACCGCGATAGGGAAATTACCCAAATCCCAACGTGATCGACGCCGGAGGGATCAGGAATAGGTGTCGTATGCCGCCGGGCCGCCGTCGAGAAGCCGCCGGAGAGTCTGCAGACCCGCGAAGACCTCTTCCCTGTCGTTACTTTCGCTGAAGCCTACCCGCACATGGTGATAGACCCGTTGCGATCGCCCGGCCTTGAACTCATCCTCGTCGTCGATCAGGACGCCCTCGTTGAATGCGGCTTGTTTGAACGTGCCCGACAGCCACGGCTCAGGCAGTTTCAGCCAGAAAAAGGGCAGGCGTTCATGGGAGCGGAAGCTGTAGCCGGAGAAAATTTCGCGCACCAAACTCTCTCGGATGGTCAATTCCTCCACAACGCGGTCGCGAATATCGGCTGCGGCGCCCGAAAGCACCAGCCGGCCGGCCAGCTCCGCCAGAATGAAGGGAAGACCGCCGGAGAGCATCTTCTGGGTGACCCTCAAGCGTTGGGTGAAATATTCGGGTGCCGCGACCCAGGCGCCGCGAACACCCGCCGCGACGGATTTCGAGAGACCGCTGACCAGAAAGGTCCGGTCGGGTGCGATCTCGGCGAGAAGCGGGATGCCATCTTGGATCAGGGTGCCGTAAATATAGTCTTCGACCAACCAGACATTGTGCCGCCGGGCGATCTCGGCAATCTGCCTGCGTCGTTCTTCGGGCAAGGTGCTCGTCGTCGGGTTCTGGCCGGAACTTATGATGAAGGCGAGTTTTGGGTGTTCGCGCGCACACACTCTTTCGAAATCATCGGGCAGTATGCCGTCGCCGTCGGAATCCACCAGGCAGACCTGTCGTCCGATGAGCGTTGCGCTGCGGGCAACCTGCGAATAGGTCACGTGCTCGCAGACGATCCTGTCGCCAGCCGCCGTCACAGCGGTGATAATTGCCGTTACGGCGGCATGGACGCCGAGATGCGGGGTGATCGAGTTTGCATCTGGCGCCCAGTTGCCGTTCGCGAGCCATTGCCGCCCTGCATCCTGCCAGTCCGATGCCACCGCCCGCGTATAGCCCGTGATCTCGCCCGGATGCTCCCGGGTGATCTCCTGGATCATCTGTCCGACAATCGCCGCCTGACCAACGTCGACGGCCGCCGTGGTGTCGAAGCGCAGTTTGCCCGCCGGGGCCATGATCGGCCGCGTGCCACCATAGCGTGACAGGATCGGGTCGCCGGCCGCATGCCGCTCGTCGTGCCGCCCGTTCAGGACATAGGTGCCGCGGCCCACTTCGCCGGAGACCAGGCCGCGTTCGCGCAAAAGGTTGTAGGCACGCGAAATTGTCCCGATTGTCACCCCCAAATCGTAGGCGATGTCTCTCTGTGGCGGTAGCTTCGCACCTTCGCCCAAGCGGCCGTGCTTGATGTCGCGTTCGGCGGCATCTGCGATCCGGATGTAGAGCGGGCCTGAAGTGGTAGAAAGATCTGGAAGCCAATTTGTCATCATGACACTTTTTACATTGTCACCCAACAGCAGTCAATTCATAGAGAAAGTACTTCATTTATGAAGACAATTTGTGGAGAAGCACGATGACAACTCATGCCACGGAACGGGAAACCGCGTGCGAGGGAACCGCGGCGAGGTTCCGGGATCGGGTCAAGAGCGCGATTGTTTCATTCTTTGCAGAAACCGCGCGCCGCCGCCGGGTGCGTAGGACACGGATTGACCTGGCGGGGTTAACCGCCAGCCAGTTGCACGATATCGGACTGAGCTATGAACAGGCCGATGCCGAGATCCGCCGCTCGCCGCTTCTGATGATCGACCGATTGATATTCCCAAAGTAGGGAACAGTGCCGTTGGCTAGAACTTGTAGCCAATCATGACGCCGGCGCGCGAAAGTCCGTTGTTCGGACGGTTCTGGCACAAATCGGCATGGGACGAGTGCTCGATATGCGCGACCACGCGCCATTGCTCATTAAGGTTGAAGCCTGCTGCCGCATATTCGTGGAAAAGCAGCGAGCAACCCAGTTTCGGTCCATCCGTCCCATCGGCGACCAGATCGCCATCATGAAGGGTTCCACCAAAGCCGGCTTCAAGGAAGAGCCGGTCTGTCAGATTCGCGGTCCACGAGAAACCGGCATAGACCTGATTGGCTTCGTCGGCAGTTGCGATGTTTCCGCCGACATGGATCCGGGGCTTGATCAGCTTTTCCCATCCTTGGGCTTCGTTATGGCCCCAGGGATCGAAGAAAACCATGCCCGAGATGAAGGCGCCCCGTTCGTCATTTGTCTCTGTCTTGTCGACCGCGACCAGACTGCCGATTCGCACTTCATCGAGGAGCCGTTCCTGTGCGGATGCCTGTGCGGTCCATCCGGCGAAGATACTCGCGGTGGCAAGCGTTGAAAGGAGGAGCTTGGGCAAAGTAATGGCAATTGTCATAATCTCGTCGATCCCTTTTCACACGCCTGCCAAGGAGTGTAATCCCCCATATTCGACAGTTGAGCGAACATAGGCCGGCTGCTTTCAGAATCGCAACAACAAAAAGCCGCATTTCCACTGTGCCGCGCAACTGTCTGGCAAAGCGTGACTAATTCGGAACACCTTGCCGACGGAGGGGCGATCAATCCAGCCCCCCGGTCAGTCCGATTATTGTGGAAATGCCGATGCCGAATTCTGTCCGTTCCATATGCGAAACGGCAGGCGGGCGCGGAGGTTGCAACCGCGCAGCTGCGCTGCATTTCGCGGGCCGAAATGCTCAGCAGCCCTTGCTTCCGGTCGACCAACGCGCGACGTCACGAAGGATCCTGGCGCGAACGGGTTCGTTCATCATGGGGCCGAACGCGTCTAGACGAGCGGGATTGCCCTCGGCCTGCACGACCAGCAAGGGGCGAATGTCGCTGCTGTTGCGCCGAACGAGAAGGATGCGTGGGCGACCGGAATAGGAGTCCAGTTCCGGCGCCATGGAATAGGCCTTGAAGGAAGCGTCGCCCGACTTGATCCAGCAATTGTTGGCACCGACCGCTACGCGCTCCATAACGTCGAGCGCCGATCGCCCACTTGTGGCCGGGCCCGAAGGAGTCGATTGGCAAGCGGAAAGGGCGAGCAAGCCGGGCAAAAGGCTCAGAAAGGCAAGGGCAGGGCGCATATGGTTGGGATTCCCGGTTCGAGGCCCGAGCCTTCTATCACATTGCGGGTTAAGCAGCGATTACGTCCAGCGCCGAGGCGAAGATACCGCGCCCGTCGTTGCCACCATGGGCGGCCTCGATCAGATTTTCCGGATGCGGCATCATTCCAAGCACGTTGCCGCGCTGGTTGATGATCCCGGCTATATCGTTGATCGAACCGTTCGGATTGGTGCCATCGGCGTAACGGAAGACCACCTGATTGTTGCCTTCGATCTGCTTCAGGGTTTCCTCGTCCGCAAAGTAGTTCCCGTCGTGATGGGCGACGGGGCAGCGGATGATCTGGCCCTTCGCGTAAGCGCGGGTGAAATCGGTATCGGCATTGACGACTTCGAGCTTGATTTCCTTGCAGACGAATTTGAGCGATGCGTTGCGCATCAGCGCGCCCGGCAGCATGCCGGCTTCGACGAGGATCTGGAAGCCGTTGCAGACGCCGAGTACCTTGACGCCGCGTTCTGCAGCCGCTTTGATCGCCTGCATTACGGGCATGCGGGCGGCAATTGCACCGCAGCGCAGATAGTCGCCGTAGGAGAAACCACCGGGAATCACGATCAGGTCGACATCGGGGATCTGCGTCTCCGTCTGCCAGATGGTGACCGGCGCGCGGCCGGAAATCTTGGTGAGCGCGGCGATCATGTCGCGGTCGCGATTGAGGCCAGGAAGTTGAACGACGGCTGATTTCATGGGTGTGGCTCAAACCTTGTTTGTGCTTCCTGGAGCTCCCGCAGCTCTAGGCGATTTTCGATGCGATCAAGCCGTGCATCCATCTGCAGGAGCATGGCGTAGATATTGTTTATGTCGCTCTGATGCGCGTGCAGAGCCAGGCGCATAGAATTCAGTTCGTTGCGAAGATCGCGGACCGTATTCTCGGATCTGTCCGCTCTCTGGTGGAGGCGGCGCAAGAGCTCTTGAACAAGTTGCTGCGATATCTCAGCCAATCAGCGCTCCCAGAGCGTCAAATCGGTCTTTGAAAAGCTCTCGCTTCAGTGCTTCCGTCTTTGCCTGGCCTTCGGCAAGCTCCCTGTTCATGTCTTTCATGAACTTCACGAGATCTTCCAATGCGGCTTCGGTTTTCGCTGCCCGAGCATCGAGCTTGAGCAGCTCCTCAAATAGCACTTCCTTAGTCACCTCGACCATCGCACCGTTCCTCGACCTTCAGGCGATGGCGATAGTATAGTTCTCGATCACCGTGTTTGCGAGGAGTTTCTCGCACATGGCTTTCAGGTCGGCTTCTGCCTTGGCCTTGTCCGTGCCTTCGAGTTCGAGATCGAACACCTTGCCCTGGCGCACATGGCCGACGCCTTCAAATCCGAGGGAGCCCAATGCACCTTCGATCGCCTTGCCCTGCGGGTCGAGGACACCATTCTTGAGAGTTACGGTGACACGTGCCTTGATCACTTAGCTGTTCTCCGTTCTTACTTGACCAGGATCGGCCCTGTGCCGCGCAGCGGCTCGTTTACATTGACGATGCCCAGACGCTGGGCGACTTGTTGATAGGCTTCGAGGAGCCCGCCGAGATCCTGCCGGAAGCGGTCCTTGTCGAGTTTTTCTCGCGTCTCGATATCCCAGAGGCGGCAGCAGTCGGGGGAGATCTCATCCGCCAGGATGATCCGCATCATGTCGCCTTCATAGAGACGGCCGCATTCGATCTTGAAATCGACAAGCTGGATACCGATGCCGAGGAAGAGTCCGCTGAGGAAGTCGTTGACGCGGATCGCGAGTGCCATGATGTCGTCGAGTTCCGCCGGATTGGCCCATCCGAAGGCGGTGATGTGCTCTTCAGAGACCATAGGGTCTTCGAGGGCGTCGGACTTATAGTAGAATTCGATGATCGAGCGCGGCAAGACGACGCCTTCCTCGATGCCGAGGCGCTTGGAAAGCGAGCCCGCGGCCACATTGCGCACCACGACCTCGAGCGGAATCATCTCCACTTCCTTGATCAGCTGCTCGCGCATGTTGAGCCGGCGGATGAAATGCGTCGGAATGCCGATCTTGTTCAGGTGCGTGAAGACGTACTCGGAAATACGGTTGTTCAGGACGCCTTTTCCCTCGATGACATCGTGCTTCTTCTTGTTGAACGCGGTTGCGTCGTCCTTGAAGAACTGGATCAGCGTGCCTGGCTCTGGACCCTCATATAGGATCTTAGCCCTGCCCTCGTATACACGGCGGCGACGGTTCATGGCTGGTTGTCTCTGCTGTTGGCGTCACATCAAGGACGCGTGGATAGATTATGAAGCGGTCCCATAGCGGAAAACTCCGGTTTTCACAATGCAACTGTTGTCCCTTCCACTTAATTCGTCCAAATCGAAATCGAGCGGAAAGAATCGGCAAACTTCGCATTGCACTTTGTGCAGCCTTTTGATTAATGGGGTGAGAGACCCCACGAGGTTGCGCTTTATTTTGGGAGACGCAGATGAGCGGCATGAGTGATCGCGAAAAGGCATTTGAAAACAAGTTCGCGCACGATCAGGAACTCAGATTCAAGGCCGAAGCGCGGCGCAACAAGATGCTCGGTTTGTGGGCTGCCGGTCTGCTCAGCAAGCAGGATCCAGAAGCCTATGCCAAGGAAGTCGTGGCATCCGATTTCGAGGAAGCGGGTGACGAGGACGTGTTCCGCAAGGTTCGCGGCGACCTGACGGCTGCGGGCGTTGCCGTCAGTGACGAAGACCTGCGGGCGAAGATGCTCGATTTTCTCGCCCAGGCGGTCGAGCAGCTTCAGAAAGACTGATCAGCCGTATTGGCTGGGCCACGGCCGGATGACCGGCTGTGGCATCGGCTCACCGAGCGCGGCCAGATGCATTGCCGTCGGTCCGCACAACTTCGAGAATAAAGACGTCTCGCGAAATTCCTGACGACCGCCGACTCTTTGCGCGGCGCTACAGTCTGCTTAGGAACTGTGCGAAGACCATGGTGCCTTCTGGCCAAGGACCATGGCCAGATTCGGCGTTTATATGGCCGGACTCTCCCGCATCAATCAGAAGAGAACCCCAGGCATTGGCGATGTCGTCAGCATGCTCGTAAGTGCCAAAGGGATCGTTGCGGCTGGCGACCGTGATTGACGGGAAGGGCAGCGGATCACGCGGGTAGGGACCAAAGGTCATCAGATGCTTCGGCCTGATGGAGGGGTTGGCCACGTCCGGCGGGGCCACGAAGAATGCGCCGGCGACCTTGCCGGCGAGCCGGGGAATCGCATGGATGGCGGTTGCCACACCCAGCGAGTGAGCGACCAGCACCACGGGTCGGGCACTGGCATTGACTTCCTCGACCACACGATCGACCCAATCCTCGCGCACCGGCTTTGACCATTCGGCCTGCTCGACGCGCCGCGCGGTCGACAGCCTGGCCTGCCACCGGCTTTGCCAGTGGTCGGGTCCGGAGTTTGTATAACCGGGGATCATCAGGATATCGACGTCGGATGCTTTCATGCGGCCTTATCTGCGTTCGCATTCTCACGGCGTCAAGGGTCGGCTCTCCTTTGGCATCCAGAATTTGTCCGTGTTTTCGCTTGCTAGTGCAACCGCGCGACGTACACTCGACCTGCAAACTTAAGTTCTGGGAGGAGACTTAATGCTTGGACTCATGCAGGAGTGGCCGTTGCTGTGCCACAAGGTGATCGACCATGCCGGTCTTTATCACGGCGATCGCGAGGTGGTGTCGCGTTCGGTCGAAGGACCCATTCACCGTACAAACTACCGTACAATTCGGCTGCGCTCGCTGCAGTTCGCAAAGCGTCTCGAGGCGGAAGGCATCCAGGTCGGAGACCGGGTCGCCACGATGGCCTGGAACACTTGGCGTCATCTCGAGGCCTGGTATGGTGTGACGGGCGCGGGAGCGGTCTACCACACGCTCAACCCGCGGCTTTTTCCGCAGCAGATCGCCTGGATCATGAATGACGCCGAGGACCGGATGCTGTTCGTGGATCGGACCTTCTTGCCGATCGTCGAGACGATCGCTCCGTCGGTTCCGTCGCTTGAAAAGGTCGTGGTCCTGTGCGAGCCGGAGGACATGCCGGAAACGACGCTTGTCAATGCGGTCGCCTACGAGGAGTGGCTGGCGGAAGCCGATAGCGACTATGCCTGGAAGGCGCTCGACGAGCGCGCCGCCGCCGGAATGTGCTACACTTCCGGGACGACCGGCGATCCGAAAGGCGTCGTCTATTCCCATCGCTCCAACGTGTTGCACGCGCTGGCCGCTCTTCAGCCGGACATGTTCGGAGCTTCGTCCCGTGATACGATCATGCCGGTCGTGCCGCTGTTTCACGCCAATGGTTGGTCACTTGCCTTTGCAGCACCCATGGCCGGGGCGCGGTTGGTCTTGCCGGGACCGGGTATGGACGGCAAGTCGATCTATGAGATGCTGACCAACGAGAGAGTGACGATCACGGCGGCCGTGCCGACGATCTGGTTAATGCTGCTGCAATATCTCGACAGGGAAGGTGGCGACCTTCCCGACCTTCGGAAAGTGATAATCGGTGGTGCTGCCGTGCCGCGCTTCATGATCTCTGCCTTCAGGGATCGCTATGGGGTCGACGTGCTGCACGCATGGGGCATGACGGAAATGAGCCCGCTCGGCACGATTTGCTCCCTCAAGCCCGATTACGCGCATCTTGAGGGCGAGGAGCAGCTCGACATCCTGGTCAAACAGGGGCATCCGCCATTCACGGTGGAGATGAAGATCACCGCAGACGACAATGCGCCGCTGCCCTGGGACGGCAAGACCTTCGGTCGTCTCAAGGTTCGTGGACCCGCGATATCCTCTCGCTATTACAAAGGGCGAGGAGAGGAGCAGTTCGATGACGAGAACTGGTTCGATACCGGCGATGTCGCCCATATCGACCGCCACGGCTACATGCAGGTAACGGACCGGGCCAAGGACGTGATCAAGTCGGGCGGGGAATGGATCTCGTCGATCGAACTCGAAAACCTCGCCGTCGGCCATCCGCAGGTCGCGGAGGCCGCTGTCATCGGCATACCTCATCCGAAATGGAACGAACGGCCCCTGCTGGTGGTCGTCGCCAAGGAGGGATGCGAACCCTGCAAGAACGATATCCTCGATTTCATGAAGGGAAAGGTGGCCAATTGGTGGGTGCCGGACGATGTCGTATTTGTTCCAGATATCCCGCACACCTCGACAGGCAAGATCCTGAAGACCGAATTGCGCGAACGCATGCGGGCCTATGTCTTGCCGGGCATCTGACGGAAGCCTGCCCTACCAGGCGGAGATCAGGCCGACGGAAATGACGGCGGCATAGACCGCCGCCATGATGGCGATGAAGCGGCTGCGGACCCCACGGCAGACGGCATCGTTGCCCGCGTCGAAATCGAAGCGCTCCATGACGATCCGTTCAACGGGTACGCCCGCGCCGATGAGGAGGGCAACCGCGCTCTCCATCATCGGCGGCGGGCCGCAGACGTAAGCTGTGGCCTGCGCCGGGAGGAGGCCTTCCAGCAACTGCGTGATATGGTTGGGGCTGCATGCGCCGGCTTCGCAATCGATACCGTCGGCCCCGCTGTCGGCCAGGTAGATTGCCCTGAAATCCCGTCCTTCCATCATACGGGCGATCTCTTCGCGCACGACATGATCCTCGGGCGCGCGCGCGCCGGCGAGAAGACGGATCGCTCGTGTGTCATGCGTGGCCGCCAGTTCGCGAAGAAGGCTTAGCACCGGTGCGATCCCGATACCGCCGGCAAGGAAGAATAGTGGGCCGTTCTGTGCTTCATGGAGCGTGAAGCTGCCGTGAGGACCGTCGACGCCGACCGGCGTTCCCGGCGCAAGTTTGACGATATTGGCGGTCATGTCGCCGGCATTGCGGATCAGGAAGCGCAACTGTGGCAGGTCGGACGGTGCCGAGGCGATCGAGAAGGGATTGTCGGTCACTGTGTGGCGCCGGCCGATGGTGAGCCAGGCGAACTGGCCTGCCTCGAAGGGAAAGCGCTCCGGCGTCCGCGTCGTGAGCACGAGTTCGGCAACAGACGGGCTGAGGGCCTTTGCGGAGGCGACGGTGAAACCGGGCCGGAAAGCCAGGACGGGGCGCACGGCGTAGACGACGACCAGCGAGGCGAAGGCCAGCATCGAGACCGCCAGAACGGCACTGGCACCAAACGGATCGGCCATGAAGCGGGCGTTTGTGAAGGCATGCTGCAATCCCAATACAACGAGAGAGACCGCCATCAGGCCGTGGAGGATGCGCCACCACTGATAGGGGATCAGTCTTCCGCGCATGTATTTGCCGGTGAGGATCAGGAGCAGGGCCAATCCGGCGGCGATGACGCCAGTCAGAAGGTCCGGCCTTGTCAGATAGATGACCAGCCGTTCCCACATCGTTGCGATGCTTCCGTCTCTGCCGCGGAAGAGAAAGAAGAAGACATGGAGGACTACCATGATCATCGCCCCCACGGCGGCCAGCCGGTGAAATCCCATGGTGCGATCGAGGCCGATCCGGCCCGAAATGGTTTCGAACCGGCCGGAAGTGGCGAATTGCATCAGGAACATGGCCAGTGCGGCAACGCCCGTGGCGCGAGCGAGGATCGGATAGATCGTCGCGGCCTGGAGGCCGCCGCTCAATGAGGCCAGGAAAACGGGACCGGCGGTCAAGACAACGTATAGCGCAACGAGCGTTCCGCCGGAGAAGGCCTTGCGGGGCCGCTTTCCTGGTATTGCTTCCGGCATCTGGTCCCCTTCGCCTATCGGATCGGCCGCGCCCGGTGAGCACATCCGGCTATGTCTACATGCCGCAGACTCTTGCCGACGATGTTGATGCAAGTCAACGCGGCATTCGGTGGTGTCGGAACCATGAGCGAAGTCGTGCGTTCTCCACCGACTTCGCCAGAGGAGACGGTTATGGCCGCCAAAGCTAATGTCTTTACGCGTTTCGCCACGGGAGTTTCGGAGTGGTCGGGAAAGCCCGCAGTCTTTGCCATCGCCTTCAGTGCGATCCTGGCGTGGGCCGCCTTCGGGCCGGTATTCGGATTCTCCGAAACCTGGCAGATGGTGGTCAATACCGGGACGACCATCATTACCTTCCTTATGGTTTTCGTTCTGCAGAACGCGCAGATGCGCGACACCCGGGCAATTCAGACCAAGCTGGACGAACTTATCCTCACCAGCCATGCGGAAAACCGTTTCATCGGCATTGAGAGCCTCGATGAGGATGAGTTGAAGCGGCTCAACAAGATCCTCACCAAGGCGGCCGATGGAGACGAGGCTGCCCAGGATGACGTGGCTTCCGTGATCGCCGAACACGTCGATGAGGCAGTCGAACAGGATTCCGGACGCAAAACGGCCCGCGCGCGCGTTGGCAACCCCCTTACGAAGACGGCCTAGGGCCGATCTACCCTAGCCGAAGACCCGCTTGAAGATCGTGTCGACGTGTTTGGTGTGGTAGCCGAGGTCGAATTTTTCGCGGATCTCGTCTTCCGATAGGGCTGCGCGCACTTCCTTGTCTGCAAGAAGTTCTTCAAGGAAATCAGCACCCTGTTCCCAGACCTTCATCGCGTTTCTCTGAACGAGACGGTAGCTGTCCTCGCGACTGACGCCGGCCTGGGTGAGCGCCAGGAGAACCCGCTGGCTCATGACCAGGCCTTTGAACTTGTTCATGTTCTTCAGCATGTTTTCCGGGTAGATGACCAGCTTCTCGATGACGCCGGCGAGACGGTTCAGCGCGAAGTCGAGGGTGATTGTGGTGTCCGGGCCGATGGCGCGCTCGACGCT
>DPXQ01000126.1 GCA_003527225.1 Rhizobium sp. | reverse complement strand
AACCGGTCCGTCGGAAGGCCATAGGCCCGCCGTGCCGCGGGGCCGGGCACTGCGCGCGTCCAGGGATCGTTCGGCTGGTAGCTTTCCGGCATGCGGCAGAATTTTTCATGGTAGTGCGGGCGGGCGCTGTCCGGAAGCACGAAGCGGTCGCCAATCACGTAGTCGCAGTCGACGCCGACGCTCGAGCCGGGAAAACCGAGCCAGGCGACATGCACCGGAGCGACCGGGGCATTCATCAGCCTTGAACGAGAACCGCCGGTGTGACCCTTGAGATCGACGAGAACATCGATGCGGTCGCTTTGCATGGTGGCGATGGCTTCCTCGTCCGACATGTCTTCGATACGGGTGATGCGCCCCCATTCGGCGCGCACTGCCGCATCCCCGCCGATGAATCGTTCGGGCGTGTGGCAGTAGAGCGTGACGTCGAACCGGTCGCGGTCATGGGCCTTCAGAACACCGCCCAGCAGCCGCATCGTGGCATGGTCGGCCCAGAAATCGTTGGAGAGATAGCCGACGCGGATCTTCTCTGCGAAAACATGCGGTTTAGCCCTGCGGCGCGCGGGCGCGTCGGCGGCAAAAGGCACAAGGCCGGTGATGTTGGCCGGGATCCGGTTCAGCGCTTCGTCTGCGCACCACATCAGATTGTAGTGCGGGGTCTCGGCGGCAAGGGCGCGGGTATCACCCGAGGCGATGGCCGCGCGTAGTACCTCTTCCTCGGCCAGCAGGATGGGATAGTCGCAAAACTCGCGGGCATATCCGACCAGCGTCATTCGGATGAAGGGATCGTCGGGATAGAGGCGCCGCAGCTTGGCAAACAGTGTGAGGTTTTTGGCATTGCGCAGGTCGTCGCCGATCAGTTGCACCGCGAGCCTCAGGTGTTCCGGGTCATCGCTGTCGACGAGCAGGTTCTTGATCGGCTCGGCGAGCAGTCCGGGCTGCCCCGCCTTCAATCCGATCGATGCGATGATGAATGCGGGTGCCGGGTCGTTCGGCTGATGCCGGCTGAGCTGGACTGCGAGCGACAGCGCCTTGTCCAGGCGTCCGGCGTCGAGGTAGAGGCGTGCCGCCTTGAGGAGAAGCGGATAGGGCTGCGGCGGTCCCTTGAGGCCGGCATGTTCGAAGGCCTCGGCCGCTTCGCCTGTCATGCCGAGCTTCAGCAGGGTCTCAGCCAGCAGTTCGGCAGGCCGGTGGTTCGCGGCTTCCGGCATCAGCGTGGCAAGCTGGGTCAGCACCTCGGAATAGCGGCCCGCCCGAAACATGGCTTCGGCCTCTGCCAGCCGGTCGTCGAATGACAAGCGCATGCTCCCCGCAATTCCCACACAGGCCCTTGCGTCTAGCGGACAGAACTTGCGCCTGGCTTTTGGCAAAGCCCTGCCGGACGGCTCGGGCCGGGCAGGGCCCTGCCGTCAGGTCATGGCCACGGAGCGAAGGTGTCCTTCATGCCGGCCCAGGCCGCCGGCGTGAAGCCGGTCGCCTCGACGAGACAGGCATCGAGTTCGGCGACGATGAATGCCTCGTCCATCGGATCTGCGCCGATGAAGACGATCTCCTGGCGCCGGTCTCCCCAGACCGGATCGAGATAGGGGGCGAGGGCGTCGCGAAAACCGGCGTCGTCCGGCCAGCGCTGGCGCGGAACCGCCGCCCACCAAAGGCCCATGCGACCGGTGCGCACAATGGCGCCGGCCTGGCTCAGTTCCCCGACATGATTGGGCCGCGTCGCCAGCCAGAAAAAACCCTTGGCACGGATGACCCCCGGCCAGGTGCGGCCGATGAAGGCCTGCAGCTTCTTCGGATCGAAGGGCTGGCGCGCCCGGTAGACGAAGGAGCGAATGCCGTATTCCTCGGTTTCCGGCATATGGTCCTTGAAGTCGTGCAGTTCCTTAAACCACAGCGGATGGGTCTCGGCCTTGCCGATGTCGAACAGGCCAGTGCCGAGGATGCCGCGGGGTTCGACCGCGCCGAAATCGGCCTCGATCAACCGGGCGTCGGGATTGAGCCCGGCAATGATCGTGCGCGCCGCATCGCGCTGCGCGGGCAAGGCCGTCCCGATCTTGTTGAGCACGATGACGTCGGCGAATTCGATCTGCTCGACCAGAAGGTCTACCAGCGTGCGATTGTCCCCGTCGCCCGCGGTCTCGCCGCGGTCGGACAGAAAATCCACCGAGGAATAGTCGGCCAGCAGATTAGCGGCGTCCACCACCGTCACCATGGTGTCGAGACGGGCAATGTCCGAGAGGCTGAAACCATCTTCGTCGCGGAAATCGAATGTCGTGGCGATCGGCAGGGGTTCGGCAATACCGGTCGCCTCGATCAGCAGGTAGTCGAATCGGTTCTGCGCGGCGAGGTCGCGTACCCCCTTCAAAAGGTCGTCGCGCAGTGTGCAACAGATGCAGCCATTGCTCATCTCCACCAGTTGCTCGTCCGTGCGCGACAATGCCGCTTCGCCGCCGCGCACCAATGCCGCGTCGATGTTCACCTCGCTCATGTCGTTGACGATGACCGCGACCTTCAGCCCGCTGCGATTGGACAGGACGTGGTTGAGAAGCGTCGTCTTGCCGGCACCGAGGAAACCGGAAAGCACGGTAACGGGAAGCTTGTCCATCGAACAAACCTTTCTGTTGGTGTAATGCTATTACGTCGAGTGATCTGAAAAAGGCGGGCGCTAAGGCCCGCCTTGGAGCAAGGTTCGTCGCTCAGGACTGCGACAGGCAATCCGTCAGCGATTTGGCGAGATTGCGCATCAGTTGCGGATAGAGCCCGGGCCCGGCCTCGAGCGCGCCTCCCTCGGGATCGAGCGTGCCGGCCTTCGCGTCGCTTCCCTCGGTCACCACCGAAACCAGCTTCGGCTCGAACTGGGGCTCGGCAAACACGCAGGCCGCACCGAGCTCCTTGACCTTGCTATGGATCTCGGCGATCCGCTCGGCG
>DPXQ01000011.1 GCA_003527225.1 Rhizobium sp. | reverse complement strand
GCGTTGAGCGCGAGAACGCGCTGCTCGATGCCTTGCGCCAGCCGCCGCCATTCGCGGGCGGCAATTATGCGCGGAATGATGTCGAAGGGTATCAGTTTTTCCGAGGAGTCCGCGTGACCGTAGACGGCGAAAGTGATGCCCGTCTTGCGAAAAATGGTCTCCGCGTCCCTCGATTTGGCGATCAGGTGGGCCGGATCCTGACTGGCGTACCAATCATGGTAGCTCTGGTAGGGCATTCGCGGATCGTTGTCCGCTTTCATCATTTCATCGAACGCCAACAGCGCTACCCCCGAATTTCAGGTCATTGGAATACAATGACAGTGGCGATGCAAGAAGCGTGCGCAGTTGGCGGCGAAGATATTCAAGAGCGGCTTTTGGGGGCAAGAACGCATCAAAAGTGCATCTCTTCAGCCTTTTCTCAGGTGTCTGCAGGCGGATGGCTTGGCGAGCCGCCGATAGCGCCGAGGCTCGATCACGCATCGCGCCGAAGATACCGATGTTTCTGCCCAAATATTAGGCGTTTCGGCCTGTTTCCATTTTGTGGCGGTCATTCATCAACGGAACTCGTGCCTATCATCAGGAAAATTGCTTTGACGTCGAGGGACGGGCCGACTAACCGGCGCATACCGGGAAATGCAGCGGCATTCCGGTGGATCCCAGAATTTCCGGAACAATTCCATGACACTCAGCCGCCTCGCGCCCGCGCTCTTCGTTCTCCTGTGGTCGACAGGATGGGTGGCCGCCAAATATGCGAACCTTTTTGCCGATCCGCTCACCTTTCTCGCCTTGCGTTACGGCATTGCCGTCGTGTTGTTCTATCTCGTGTGCCGGTTCGCTGGCGTATCCTGGCCGAAGAGCCGCATGGCAATCCTCCACGCCATCGTCTCCGGCATGTTCCTGCACGGGCTTTATCTCGGCATGCTCTGGTGGGCGATCGGGCAGGGTGTGCCGGCTGCGCTTTCAGGGATCATTGCCGGTTTGCAGCCCCTGATGACCGGCCTTGCCGCAGCCTATCTGATCGGCGAGAGGCTGTCCTTCAGCCAGAGAATCGGCCTTTTCCTCGGTTTTGCCGGCATCGCCATCGCCGTCCTGCCGAAGGTGTTCTCGATCGATGCGGACGTCATTCCCGCCTATGCGGTTGCGGTCAACGTGCTGGGCATGGCCTGCGTGACTGCGGGCACGATCTACCAGAAGCGCTATCTGCATGAAGGGGATCTCAGGGCGGTCGCGACGCTGCAATATGTCGGAGCGCTGATCGTCACCATTCCGGCGGCCCTCCTGCTGGAGGACCTGCGCGTGGACTGGGGCGTGGAACTGTTCGCCACGCTCGCCTGGTCGGTGGTCGGGATTTCGATGGGCGCGATCGCGCTGTTGCTTTACCTGATTCGGCGCGGTGACGTGTCCAAGACCGTCTCGCTGATCTACCTTGTTCCGCCGCTGGCTGCGCTCGAGGCGGCGCTGATATTCGGCGAGCGGCTGACGCTGCCGATGATCGTCGGGACGGGTGTCGTGGTGGCCGGCGTCTATCTCACCAACCGCAAGCCCGCGCCGAAGACCGCCTGACGGGTTTCCAAACGAAAATGGCACGGCCGGGGCCGCGCCATTTCAATAGTCAGTCAGTTAGAAAGGCTCACGCTTCGCGGCGACGATTCCGCTGCTGGCCGCCGGGGCGACCGGAGGACGGCTTGCCATGGGCTGCGGCCGGACGGCCTGCGCCACTACCGCCCTTGCGGTGGCCGGGCTTGCCGGCGGGACGGCCTTCGCCGTCATGCTTTGGACGGCCCTGGCCCTGATGGTTGCGGTTGTTGCCGCCGGGGGCGCCGCCACCGCCGCCACGACGCTGCGGGCGGGCCGGACGGCTGAGATTGGTCGGTGCTTCGCCGCTGGCGACCGGAATGTCGATGCCCATCAGGCGTTCGACGTCGCGCAACAGGCGGCCTTCGTCCGGGCCGCAGAAAGCGATCGCGATGCCGTCACGGCCGGCACGCGCGGTACGGCCGATGCGGTGGATGTAGGCGTCCGGCACTTCCGGCAGGTCATAGTTGAAGACGTGGCTGACGGCCGGGATGTCGATGCCGCGGGCGGCGACGTCGGTGGCGATCAGCGTGCGGATTTCACCGTCGCGGAAGCCTTTCAGAGCCCGTTCGCGCTGGCCCTGGCTCTTGTTGCCGTGGATCGAGGCAACGGAGAAGCCGACGATTTCCAGGTGCTTCATCAGCTTTTCCGCACCGTGCTTGGTGCGCAGGAAGACGATGGAGCGGCCGTCCGGATTGTCGGCCAGGATCTTCTTCAGCATCTCCGTCTTGTGGTTCTGGCCGTTAACGAAGTGCACGTGCTGCTCGACCTTGTCGGCGGCCTTGCCCGGAGGCGAGACTTCGACCTTGACCGGGTTGTTCAGGAAGGTTGCGGCGAGGTCGGCAATTGTCTTCGGCATGGTGGCCGAGAAGAGCAGGGTCTGGCGCTTGGCCGGAACCATCTTGGAGATCTTGCGGAGATCGTGGATGAAGCCGAGATCGAGCATCTGGTCTGCTTCGTCGAGTACCAGATAGGTGACGGCGCGCAGCGAGATAGCGTTGCGCGAGATCAGGTCGAGCAGGCGGCCGGGGGTGGCGACGAGGATGTCGGTGCCCTTTTCCAGCTGGAGTTGCTGCTTGCCGATCGAGGCGCCGCCGACGACCTGGTTGATCTTCAGCGGGGTCTTCTTGATGAACGAGCGCAGGTTGTCGCCGATCTGGTTCACCAGTTCGCGGGTCGGGGCGAGGATGAGGGTGCGGGTGGTCCGGTTGTCCGGACGGGTCGGGTTGGCGAGCAGCATCTCGATCAACGGCAGGCCGAAGGCCGCCGTCTTGCCGGTGCCGGTCTGGGCCAGACCGATCAGGTCGCGGCCTTCCAGCACGATCGGGATGGCCTTCAGCTGGATCGGGGTCGGGGTGTCGTAGCCGAGGCCGGCAACCGTGGCGGCAATGTTCTGCGACAGGCCAAGCTCATGAAAGTTGGTCAATTCTAATACCTTTTCGGGGGCGCCACGCGACATCGGGCGAAATCGCTTCTTGCGATCCTGCCTGTCTCGTAGCGTCAAGAACCCCGCGTGAATTGGGAACTTGTAAGTTGGAAAAAACTTTCCAGCGCGTTCGGTTGCATCGAGCAACTATTTATCGTGCGCTTTGGATCCTTCTTCGCGTCTTTACTAGATCGCGGGCCGCTCACGCGGCGACCGGAAGGTGAAAGCTGAGTTGCAAATGGGCCCTCCGGCTTGGAAAGTCAAGGAAATGTTTTTGCGCTGCGGCAAAAGACCGGTCGTGGTCAACGCCTGGAGCCGCCCGATCAGCTCGCCTGCAGGCCTGCCAGGTAGACCGCATAGGTCCGGTTCTCGTCCGGCTCGAAGCGTTCGGCAAGCACCTTCCAGTCCTCGACGCGGTCGAGGCGGAAGTCGCGGAAATCATTGCGCGTTTCGCACCAGGTGGTGAGCACCCAGATGGCGCCGAAGGCGCTGAGGCCAAGCGGCCAGACGGTTCGCTGGCTCCGCTCGCCGGCCAGTGAATGGTAGGAGATCCAGACCTTTTTCCGCGCCGAGACTGCGTTTCGCACGTCACCCAGGCAATCTGGCGGCTCGGGCTGGCTTGCTGCCCGGAAGGCATGGATCGGGGCACCGACCAGCCGCGCCGCATGTTCCGGCGGCAGGAGCGCAAGCATCTTGTCCTTGGCTTCCCGGGCGGCCTGGCCGAGACGTGGATCGCCCAGCATCTCCGCGGCGCGCATACCGAAGGCGAGCGCCTCCAACTGCTCGAAGGTGAAGGTCAGCGGCGGCGCGTCGAAGGCCTCGCGCAGCAGGTAGCCGACCCCGCGCTCGCCTTCGATCGGCGCGCCGGAGGCGATCAGGTGCTCCATGTCGCGGTAGATGGTGCGCGGCGCGACCTCCATCCTCGCGGCGATCTCGGCGGCAGTCATGGCGCGGCCAGTGGCGCGCATCAGCTGGATGATCCGGAAGAGGCGATCTGCGGGCCGCATCAGGGCTTTCCATGAACGTTGTGGCCATAAGGTTGTCAGTTGCCATGTGCTACGTCAAGCGCACCGACAACCAAGGGAGCCATCCATGACCAAGAACACCGTGCTCGAAATCGCCGTCTGCACCGTCGCCGACAAACCGGTGGCGGAGGCGGCACGCCTCGCTGCCATGCAGGCGGTCCGTCACTATCCCGGTTTCGTCAGCTGGCGCGCGCTGACGGCGCTGGAACAGGGCGACATGATAGCCGACCTCGTCGAGTGGCAGGACAAGGCAGCGGCCGATGCGGCGGCGGAAAAGGTCGGACGCGATCCCGCCTTCGCCCCTTACATGGCGGCGATCAGTGCGGTATCGTTGATGCAGCATTTCGAAACGCGGCAGGCGATCTGAGACATCATGGCCGAGCCGCTGAAACATCTGATCGGCCCGCAGACCGCCCGCGACACGGCAAGCGCCCTGTCGCGGGCCAGGCCGGATTTTGCTGAGAGGGACTTTCTCGCAGCCGTGCTGCCGCACATCGAGGCGCTCGAGCTGATGCAGCGCGGGCAATTGATCGCCGATGCCCTGCGCAACACCCTGCCGCAGGATTTCGAAAAGGCCGCGCCGATCCTTAGGGCCTGCCTGCCGCGGGGCGGCCGGTCCGGTCTGACCGGCTGGGCGCTTCTGTCGTTCAACCAGTATATCGCCGCCCACGGCCTCGACCATGTCGAGATCGCTCTCGATCTCCTGAAGGCGCTGACACCGCATTTCACCGCCGAATTCGGCATTCGCCCCTTTGTCCACCGGGAGCAACCGAAGGCGCTGTCCATCATCTCCGGCTGGACCGGCGATCCGAACCACCATGTCCGGCGGCTGGCCAGCGAAGGCACTCGCCCGCGTCTGCCCTGGGCCATGCGCCTGCCGTCGCTGGTGCGCGATCCCGCGCCGATCCTGCCGATCCTGACTACATTGATCGATGACCGCGAAGACTATGTCCGCCGCTCGGTGGCCAATAGCCTCAACGACATCGCCAAGGATCATCCCGACCTCGTCGCGGATTTCGTCGCATCGCATCGTCCGGGCGCCTCGCCGGAACGGCTGTGGCTATTGAAACACGCCTCCCGGACGCTGCTGAAGAAGGGCCATGCGGCGGCTCTGGCGAATTTCGGATTTCGGCCGCTCGACGGCGTGGCCGCGGAGCTGTCGCTGGACAATGCCGACGTCGCCTTTCCGGGGCAACTGGCGTTCCGCATCCGGCTGAGCAACGCAACGCCCGAGCCGCAACAGCTCATGTTCGATTATGCTATCCACCACCGCATGAAGGACGGCAGCCTGCGTCCCAAGGTGTTCAAGGGCAAGAGCCTGATGCTCCCGCCCAGCGAGAGCGTGACGGTCGACAGGCGCCATGCCTTCCGGTCGATCACCACCCGGGTCTACTATCCGGGCGAGCACGGACTCGAGATCCTGGTAAATGGCGCAAGCCTTGCGACCGCGACCTTCACGCTGGCCGCGCCTGCCTCGGTGCAGGATGGCCGGTGAAGGGGACGCCGCCGCCCGCGTTTCAGATCTTCAGCGGCTGGCTGTAGAGGAGGGCGGCATCCTTGCCGAAGAAGGATGCGGTGCCGCCGTCCTGCATCAGCTTGACCAGCAGGAAGCCGGGGGTGGCCGCGGCAAACAGGCTCTTCTTGTTGGCATGCGGCGGACGGCTCTGGCTGCCGCTGCCCGACACCAAATAGGCGACGCCCTCCGCCTTCAGCGCCTCCAGATGATGGTCGTGGCCACACAGGTACATGCTGACGCCGTGGCGATCGAGGATCGGCTTGAGGTGCTCGCCCAGGAACTTGCTGTCCCCGTGTCGGCCGCCGGAGAATATCGGATGATGGCCGATGACGATCTTCCACGGCGCCCGGCTCGCGGCAAGCGACTGGTCGAGCCAGCGAAGCTGCACTTCCGCGTCCCGATGGGCCACGATCTCGAGCAGCGTGTCGCCCTCCATTCTCTGCGTGTCGAGAAAGAAGAAGTCCGCGCTTGAGCCTGCAAGATCCTTGCTGACGGCAAAATAACGGTCGGGCATGATCCAGCGACGGCTTCTCTTGGAGTAGTCGATCTGCGCCGATATGCTGCCGCCATAGTCGTGATTGCCGAGCACCGCATACCAGGGAACCTGCAGCGACCGCGCGGTGTAAATCTCCTCGAAGTTTCTCTGCCACTTCTTGTCGGAGGTGCTTTCGACGCCTCTTTCATAGAAATTGTCGCCGGTGGAAATGACGAAGGAAATCGCATTTTGCGCGCCGATCACGCCCATCGCCTCGGCGACGGCGGTTGCCGTGGCGCGCGACTGGCCGTCTCCCCAGTCGCCGACCACCAGGAAAGAAAGCGCCGGCGCAGCCTTGCCCGCGGCTTTGCTGGCCGCATGGGCGAGACCGCCGAAAGCCACCGAGGCGAGGGCTGCCTGGATGAGGCTGCGGCGGGTATGAAGCATGTCCTTGTCCTTCTTGGTCTGCGTGGGTTCGGAATGCGCGGCGGCGGCCGTGTGGGCGTCGCCCGACGGTCGCGGGTCAGAATGAAATGGACACCCTCAGTCCGCCCGCTTCGCGATTCGCGATCTCGATGCCGAGATCGTAGACCGATGCGATTTCCTTGACGATGGAAAGGCCGATGCCTGTGCCCGGCGTCTGGCTGTCGAGACGGATGCCGCGCTCCGTCATCCGCTTTATGCCGGCCGGATCGGCACCTGGACCGTCATCCTCGATCATCAGTCGGGGCCTCGTTCCCGCAAAGTCGATCGTCACGCTGATCATCGACCGACTCCATTTGACAGCGTTGTCGAGGATGTTGCCGAGCAGTTCCTCGAGATCGTGGGGATCGACCTCGACCGTGACGTTCGGTGCCACGTCGACCCGCCAGGCAAGCTCGCCGCCTCTCGGAGTGCGCTTGAGGGTGCGCACGATGCGGTCGACGGCGGTGGCGACGTCGGCATCCGAGGCGCGAAGCTCGGCGGTGGCGGCGATGCGGCTGCGCGCCAGTTCTCGGTCCACATGAGCTTGCATGACCGAGGCCAGATGGGCAAGCTCTTCGCCGATATCCGTCTGACCCCGCTCTTTCAGTGTCGTTGCGTCGTTCGCCACGACCGTCAGCGGCGTCTTGAGGCCATGGGCCAGATCGGCGGCGCGGGTGCGCGCCTTCTTGATGATGTCGGATTGAGCGTCGAGCAGGCGGTTCACCGCATCGACGACCCCTTGCAGTTCGTTCGGGTAGTGGCCGTCCAGTCGTTCGGCCGTGCGCTCTCGGATTCGGTTCAGGCCTTCGCTAACCGAGGAGACTGGACGCAGGCCGAAGGTCAGCTGAGCCAGGGAGGCAGCGATCAGGAATACGGCGAGCGCGATCACATAGGGGATTGTGTCGAGGGCGAAATCGCTCCGGGCGTCGGTGATGACGGAAGCGTTGATTGCGGCGGCAATCCGGATCGCGCGCTCCCCATCGGGCGCGGCCATGATGATCTTGCGCTCTTGCACGATCAGATCGGCACCCTCCGGGCCCTGCAAGTGATAGCGGTGAATCCCTCCGGTCTCATGAACGTCCTCGGGCAAGGGAAGAGCAAAGTCCCAGAGTGACTGTGAGCGAAGCGTGCGGTTGTGCGCATCGTCCTCGGCTTGCCAGTAGAGGCCGCCGTAAGGCTCGAGGAAACGCCGATCAGTCGGGCGCTCCGGCAGATCGAGCACGCCTTGCGGCGTAAACCGGAGCGTGCCCGCGATATTATTGATGTGATCGGTCAGTTCCTGGTCGATCCGTCGTTCCAAGCTGCGTGTGAAGAGCGACACGAAGAAAAAACCCGCAAACATCATCGCCAGAGCCACACTTGCCACGGAGACGACGAGGAAGCGGCTGCGAATGGACCGCATCAGCCGCTTTCCCCACCGATGCGATAGCCATAGCCGCGCCGCGTCGAGATAATGTCACGGCCGAGCTTGCGCCGCAGCCTCCCGATCAGTACCTCGACGGAGTTGCTTTCCCGTTCGAAGTCCTGCGCATAGAGCTGTTCCGTCAGTTCAATCTGCGAGACGTTGCGGTCGCGATTGTGCGCCAGAAACATCAGGCAACGGTATTCGAGCGGCGTGAGGTCGATCGGCAGGCCGGCGCGGCTGACGGTCTTGTTCCGCGGGTCGATGGCGATATCGCCGACCTCAACAATCGGACTTGCCTGACCACTACTGCGGCGGATGATGGCGCGAAGCCGCGCCAGAAGCTCCTGCATCTGGAACGGCTTGGTCAAATAGTCGTCGGCTCCGGCGTCGATACCCTCCACCCGTTCCTGCCAATTGCCGCGGGCCGTCAGGATGAGAACCGGTATCTGCCGGGAGGCGGCCCGCCAGCGCTTCAGGACGGACAATCCATCCATGCCAGGAAGACCGAGATCGAGGATGACAGCTGCGAAGTCCTCGGTGTCGCCGGAGAACCAGCCCGACTCTCCATCGGATTCACGAACAACGACGAATCCGGCACGTTCGAGATGAGCGGTCACATCCCTGGCGATCAGCGGGTCGTCTTCGATCAATAGTAGCCGCATTATTCATTCTCTATCTGCAGAATGATCCCAGTCACCGCGTCGATTTCCAACTCGACGAGACGCCCATCGGGTCTAAGGACACGAAACTCGTAGATTTTGCGGGATTGCTTGCGGCTGAATTCTACCGAAACGACGTCTCCGCTAACCTTGCCAAGGACGATCCTGCGCAGCACAGCCAGTGACTTGATTTCGCCCCGGTCGACAGCTGTGCGCACTCGCTCCTGGTCGGCATCCTGATCGTTATCTTCGGAGGTTTCATGGCCTCCGCCATCGCCGTCATCGGACGCCTGCGCAGGCAAAGCCAGCAGGAAGACCGCAATCAGTCCCGCCAGCGATACGCGCGCAAGCCATGCCCCAAACCCATTCTTCATGGATCACTCCATATCACCCCCAAGCTGAAATTTCGCTGACATTCTTCGTCAGTTATCACTCAGCCGCCATCGACTAGGTTTGCCTCAACGGTCGAGGCAATGGTGCTCCGGCCTGGACAATAAAGGACATACCGATGAAGAAGACCATTCTTGCCTCACTTCTCGCTTTCGCCGCTTTCGGCGCAGTCGCCCATGCGGAAGAAAAAGCTGCCTGCGGTGATATTCCCCAGGCACGCTGGATGAGCCAGGACGCGTTGAAAGCCAAGGTAGCAGCCACTGGTCTCCAGGTGCGCCAGATAAAGGCCGAAGCCGGATGCTACGAGGTTTACGGTATCGACGCCAAGGGCGCCAAGGTCGAGGCTCTCTTCAATCCGGAAACCGGCGAACAGGTCGGCACCGACGGAGGCAATTGATGAGCGACGCCACGCAAGACATGCCTGGCACCTACTCCGGCCGCGAATCGCGGCCGGACAGGATCAAGGTCTGGGATCCGATTGTTCGCGTTTTCCATTGGTCGCTCGTCGCCTTTTTCCTGTTCTCCTATCTGACTGGAGACGAGTGGAAGTCTGCGCATATCTTGTCCGGCTATGTCGTCGGCGGATTGATCGCAGCCCGCCTCGTATGGGGACTTGTCGGTTCCCATCATGCGCGCTTTGTGAACTTCGTCTACAGTCCGCGAACGATTGCCAGCTTCCTCTGCGACACCGCGCGACTGCGTGCAAAGCGGTATATCGGACACAATCCGGCCGGCGGAGCCATGGTGGTTGCGCTTCTCCTCATGGTAACCGGCATTGTCACTACCGGATACATGATGACCACCGATGCCTATTGGGGAATCGAATGGGTGGAGGATGCGCACGAGATTTTCGTCAATCTTACTCTTGGGCTGATCGTCCTGCATGTCGGCGGGGTCGTGCTCGCCAGTCTCGAGCACCGGGAAAACCTGGTGCGTTCCATGTTCACGGGCCACAAGCGGCCCGACAACTAGCGACCTGTTCCGTCCAGAGCCGCCCGGACGGACGAAGGCCGCAAGCGGCGCCCGGACGGCAATTTGCCTCCGGGCGCTCGATTTTCCCCTGGAAATCGTTCTTGCCGAAGCAGACTGGCTACGGACGAGCTGACAGCGCGATACATGGTCCGCCGGCCCCAGTGCCGGCATTCGGCCGGTGAAGTCGGTGTTTCAGGCTGGGGCAAGGCTCGGGGGATAGCGTCGCTCATCGTCTATCCATCTTGCCGCTACTGGAATGAGTTATTTGACAGTTCTTCGCGCCTTTTCTGGAGTATCGGCAGGCCGTGCCGGCGAACGGCGCGTTTCTGTTGTCTCTAGCGCGCATCGCAAATCGCTTCCGTCGATGAGTCTTTCCCCATTGGATGCCATCTTTGGTCCGGGAGCGCGTCCATGAATACGGGCGGCGATTTGCTCAACATAGCCTGCGAGAAGATCGCCGAACTGGAGGTTCCAGCCTTCATCAAGGACAGCGAGCTGCGCTATGTGATCGTCAACGATGCCTATGCACAGTTCTTCCGGGAAGAGCCAGAGGCTTTCGCCGGCAAGACCGATCGCGAGCTGTTCGGCCACCTTGAGGACGGCGTGCGCGACGACCGCGAACGTCAGGTCGTCGTCTTCGGCGACGAGCAAACGACGCTGGTCTTCGATTCTCTTGGCCATGGCCGCTATCCGCTACGTGTGGAACGTTTCTTCGGCGACGACGATTCCATATACGTGTTCGGCATGTTCGAGGAGACGCCGGTCGCCGAAACGCTGGCAGGGCGTGCCGACAATGCGCCGACGGCGGCAAAGGAGCCAGCAGAGTCTACGGCCAAATCCAATGGCAGCGACGAACTCTTCCTGGCCACGCTGGAGGACCTGCCGGTCGCGACCTATGTGCGCGGCGCCGATCATAGAATGGTCTTCGTCAACGCCGCCTTCGTCGACATGGTCGGCGTGCCGAAGGAACGGCTGCTCGGCAAGACCGAGCACGAGTGCTTTCCTGCGCGAGGCGATGAATATCATGCCGCCAATCGCCGGACGCTCGAGGACGGCGTAACCTTCGAGGCGGAGGATGTATTCCATCGCCCAGACGGCACCGTCGTGCCGGTGATCTCGCGCGCCAGCCGTATCGTGACGCCGAGCGGCGGGCGCTACATGGTTGGTTCGATCACCGATATTTCGACCTTGAAAAGTCGCGAGACCCAGTTGATCGAGGCGCAGGACGAGGCCGAGGGCCTGCATCGTCATGTGGAAAGCCTGCTCAGATCGATGCCAGTTGGCGTTCTGATCCTCGCTGCTGACTACGTCATCGACTACGCCAACGATGCCTTTTACGACATGCTCGAGGCGGAGACGCCGATCGACATGGCCGGATGGCACTATCGCGATTTTCTGGCCTTCAATCTCCGCCGTATCGGATCGAAGAACGTCGAAGCCGATCTCGACCGGGTTTTCGAGAAACGTATGACGCAGTTCAGTGAGGCGGAGAGTGTCGGCACGACCCGTGCCGAAACGCTGAGCGGCCGGATCCTGGCAATCCGCAGCAAACGTCTTGCCTCAGGCAAGATCCTGATCACCTATTCCGACATTACCGCGTTGCATCAGCGAGAGCAGGAGAGTGTGCTCTATCGCACGGCGATCGAGCAATTGCCGGTTCCAGTGTTCATCCGTGACGGCGAACGCAAGCTGATCTTTGCCAACTCGGCTTATTCGGCCATGCATGGGGAAGAATGTGGTGAGTTCTACGGCCTCGACGAGGAACAGATGTTCCCACAGTTGGGGCAGCAGTTGCGCGAGGAAAATATGCGCCTGCTTGAAACCGGCGAGCCGATCGAGCGCGCCCAGGACCTGCCAATGGACGAGGGGCGCATTCTCTCGGTCATCACACGCCTCAATCGCATTACTACCCCCGACAAGCAGCGATACCTGGTCGGATCGATCACGGACGTATCGGTCCTGAAGGCGCGGGAACGGGAACTGATACAGGCGCAGGCGCGTGCCGAAAAGCTCTATGGCGACCTAGAGAATATCCTGCGGATCATGCCAGTCGGGGTGATTATCCTCAACGAGGACTTCGTGATCGAATTTGCCAATTCCAAAAGCCGGGAAATCTGGGCTTGGCCCGAAGATTGCGCGCTCGAGGGTGTGCCGTTCCGGGATTATACCAGGGCCAATTTCGATCGTGGCTGGGTCTGGGAAAACGGCAAGGACTTCGAAACCGGGCTCGCTGAGCGGATCGAGGACTTGCGCGGCCTCGATGGCAACACGCAGCGGGAGCTCGTTTACCCCGATGGCAAGCAGGTTCTGATCACCACAACTCGTCTGTTCGACAACAAGTACCTGATCACCTATTCGGATTACACCGAGGTCCGCCGTCAGGAGCGCGAGATCACGGAAGCGCGCGACCAGCTCGAGCGCCTTGGGCAATTCATGCAGGATGCGACACGCGTGATGTCGCAGGGCCTCGCTTTCGTCGAGGATGGCGTCATCACCCAGTCGAGCGAGTCGCTCGCCAAGATCCTCAACGTCCCGCCGGTGTATCTCACCCCCGGGCAGAGCTGGCACGCCTGTTTCGCCTACTGCGCCAAACGAGGGGACTTTGGTGCCGAGCCCATGGCTGAGCTCAGGAAATGGCAGGACAAGATCCAGTCTCATCAGGGATTTTCCGAGGTGTTCCTTGCCGATGGCAGGACCTGGGTCCAGCTTGATGCAACGGTCAGTCGCCGGGGCCGCTGGATGCTGCTGTATTCCGACATCACCGACATGAAGCGGCGCGAGGAGGAGTTGACCGTTCTGCTGGCGCGCAGCGAAGCTGCGGACAAGGCCAAGTCCGAATTTCTGGCCAATATGAGCCATGAAATCCGCACGCCAATGAACGGCGTGCTCGGCATGGCTGAATTGCTGGCCAAGTCGGACCTCGACACCCGGCAGAAAACCTTCGTCGACATCATTATGAAGTCCGGCAATGCCCTGCTAACCATCATCAACGATATCCTGGATTTTTCCAAGATCGACGCCGGGCAGTTGCGGCTGCGAAAGGTGCCTTTCGATCCGGTCGAATCGATCGAGGATGTGGCAACCCTGCTGTCCACGTCGGCGGCGGAAAAGGACATCGAGTTGATCGTGCAGGGTGCGGCCACGGCCCATCACAGGGTGATCGGCGATGCCGGCCGCTTCCGCCAGATCATTACCAATCTCGTGGGCAATGCCATCAAGTTCACCGAAAAGGGGCATGTCCTGATCGGGATTTCGACGGAACCCATGGAAACGGGCGAACTCATGCTGACGATGCGCATCGAGGATACGGGCATCGGCATACCGGAAGCGAAGCAGCAGACGATCTTCGAGAAGTTTTCCCAGGTCGACGCGTCGTCGACACGTCGTCACGAGGGGACTGGACTCGGGCTTGCTATCACGGCCGGGCTCGTCGACCTGTTCGGCGGCTATATCGAAGTCGAAAGCGAACTCGGTCAGGGATCGGTATTTAGTGTGCACCTGCCGTTCAAGGTCGCGGGCGAGCGTCACCGTCACCAGCCGTTGCCGGTCAACGTTGCCGGCGCACGTGTCCTGGTCATCGACGACAATGCGATCAATCGGCAGATACTGACCGAACAGCTTGCGATATGGGGCTTCGACGGGCTGGCCGTCGAAAGCGGGCCGGCGGCGCTCGCGATCCTTGGGGAAGCGGCGGACATCGGCATTGTGATCGATGCGCTGGTCATTGATTACCAGATGCCTGACATGAATGGCGTCGACGTCGCGCGCATGATCCGTGGTGACCGGCGTTTCGAGGATATCGCCATGATCTTCCTCACTTCCATGGACATGGTGGGCGACGCACGGATTTTCCAGCAGTTGAACGTTCAGGCGCATCTGATGAAGCCGGCGCGCGCAAACCTGTTGCGCGGCACGATCGTGGATGTGATCCGGACGGCGCGGCTGCGGCGCAATGGCGGTATCGCGCTGTCGAAGCCGGCATCTGCGGCATCGACAGCCCGTTCCGAGTGGAAATCGCAGGAGCGTTCGCAGGATCAGAGGCCTGTCCCGGCTACGAGCGAGACGATGCGGGATATCCAAGGGCAGAGGTGCGACGTGCTGGTTGCGGAAGACAACGAGGTCAACCAAATCGTCTTCACGCAGATTCTTCAGGCGACGGGGCTGAAGTTCATGATCGCAGGCGATGGTCGTGCGGCCGTGGATGCCTGGCAGCGACACGCGCCGGGCCTGATCATCATGGATGTCTCAATGCCAGTCATGAACGGCCATCAGGCCGCGCGCACGATCCGCGAGCTCGAACGCGCCGCCGGAGACGGGCGGCACGTGCCGATCATCGGCGTGACGGCGCACGCGCTGGAGAGCGACCGCGATCTCTGCCTGGCCGCAGGCATGGACGACTATCTTTCGAAGCCGATCGGTCCGGAACAGCTCGGGCTCAAACTAGAGAAGTGGCTCGGACAAATGCCGCACAACCGGGGCGGCGTCGCGGAGTCACGAAACTGAGTGGGGTGGCTTCACGCCGCAAAGCATTTCGCGCTTTCCGGCAAATCCCTTGCGCCTCTCGACAGCGAATCCTGCTGCAATGAGATTTCGGCGTACGAATCCGGCCGCCGCGTAGGTGGCGAAGCTTCCGCCAGATGCGGTCTTTTCGAAAAGGGCCTGCATCAGTTCAGGCGACCACATGGCAGCATTGCGGGATGGCGCAAAGCCATCAAGATACCAGGCGTCGAAAACGAGATCGGACCTTGAGACGTTCTCAAGAGCATCGCCGCAGACGACAGTCAGCCGCGTTACGTCATCGAGCAAGAGGTCAACGATACCGCGCGGATCGGATGGCCATGATGCGACAAGCGCGTCGCGCTCGGCGGCAATTTCCGGCCAGCGCGAGAGGGCGCGCGCTATATCCTCCCCGTTCATCGGATAGAGTTCAAAGGACACGAAATGGAGCCTACCGCCGGGCTGGCGCGTCGACTTCCACTGCCGCCATGTCTCACAGGCGTTAAGGCCGGTACCGAAACCGAGTTCGCCGATGCGAAACGGTCCCTCTTTCGCCCATCGTTGCGGCAGGCCGTTTCCCGCAAGGAACACATGACCGCATTCCAGCCGGCCGTCGGTCTGGCAATAAAAATGATCGCCAAAAGCGGTCGAATAGGGCATATCGCCCTCATGCCAGGCAAGCGTCTGGCCGTTTTCGCAGGCTGCCGGTTCTGAACTGGGATTTTTCATGAGAAAAGCCGATAATCCCCATGAGGCCGCGGGTCAATCGCGCGTCGGCCTTTTGATCATCGGTGGCGGGATCATGGGGCTCTGGGCCGCCGTTCACGCCGAGCGGCGCGGTATCGATACGCTTCTCGTCGACAGCGGGCGGATCGGCCATGGCGCAAGCGGCGGACTGCTGGGCGCTCTCATGGCGCACATGCCGGATCGCTGGTCGGACAAAAAGCAGTTCCAGTTCGACGCGCTCGTGTCGCTTGAAGAGGCGATCCGCACGCTCGAATCGCAGACCGGTATCGCGTCGGGATATCGCCGCACGGGCCGGCTCATTCCTCTTCCAAAGGAGCATCTGAGGAGGATCGCCGAGGGTCACTCGAAGGACGCCGACACAAATTGGCGCGCCGGAGATCGGCGTTTCGGCTGGAATGTGCTCGACAGTTCGCCCTTCGGACCGGGCTGGCCGGCAGAGGAAACGGCGGCGGCCGGGCTCGTCCATGACACCCTTGCAGCGCGGGTCTTTCCGCGCAGCATGTCCGCCCTACTTCATGGCTATCTGGAAACGGCAAAGCGGGTGAGGGTCATCGAAGGCGCGGATGTGCGGAGCATTGATGCCCGTCATGCGACCGCGAGTCTTGCCAGCGGGCAACAGATTGCATTCGGGCATTGCATCGTCGCGGCGGGGTATCGCTCCTTCGCCATGCTGGAGGCGCTGGGCGATCCGCTGGGCGTGCCGATTGGCCAATCCGTGAAAGGGCAGGCGGCACTGTTGAAGGCCGATATCGATCCCTCGTGGCCGCTTCTCTATCTCGATGGTCTCTACGTCGTTCCGCATGAGGGCGGTCATGTCGCAGTCGGCAGCACGAGCGAGAACCGTTTTGCCGATCCCCACGGAACGGACGGCCAATTGGATGATCTGATCGCCCGTGCCCGTCTGCTTGCGCCAGGCCTCTCAAATGCCGAGGTGATCGAGCGCTGGGCGGGCCTGCGCCCGAAAGCGATCGATCGCGATCCAATGGTCGGGCCGCATCCGGACCACGGCCGCGTGATCGCGTTGACGGGTGGGTTCAAGGTCAGTTTCGGTATCGCGCACCGTCTCGCGGAAGCGGCGATTGCGGCCATTGACGGGGAAATGCGGGCGCTGCCGGCGTCCTTTCATCTCGCCAGTCATCTCAAGATCGCTGCTCGCAAAACGTGAAGCCCTAGCGCATTGCCCGTCGTCATACTGTCACGCAAATCACCTAACTGCTTGCCTATAACGTCAATCGCTAAAGTTGATGCTCCGGGGTTCAGTTGAGGTCGTTTGCATGCGCTATGCCATCTATTTCACGCCTCCGTCAGGCGATCCGCTGACGCTCGCGGCAGCCAGCTGGCTCGGCCGCAATGTGTATTCCGGCCATGCGGTCGAACATCCGGGTATCCCCGGTCTCGGGGTGCATGAAATCGCATTTCATACGGCGCTGCCGCGTCGATACGGATTTCATGCGACATTGAAAGCGCCGTTCCTGCTAAGGGACGATCGCACCGAGGCCGGCCTGTTGCGGGACCTCATGCGCTTCGCAAGCAGGATCGAGCCCTTCGAAGTCCCGCGGTTGGAGGTCGCCCGTCTCGGCGATTTCTACGGCCTGCTTCTCCCCAGACCTTGCGAGCCTCTTGACTATCTCGCGGCGGCCGTGGTCCAGGAATTCGACGGCTATCGCGCCCCGTTCAGCGAGGCGGAAATTGAACGGCGCAATCCGGAGGGCCTTTCCGCATCGCAGTTCGCCAATCTGCACCGTTGGGGCCATCCCTACGTCATGGAGGAATACCGTTTCCACATGACGCTGACCGGGCCTCTCCTATCCAAGGACTTCCACCGGGTCGAGCACGCATTGCGCGGCTATTTCGATCCGTTGCTCGGCGCAAGGGTGATGTTTTCGAATCTGGCGCTGTTCTGCGAGCGTGAGCCGGGGGCGCCGTTCCAGGTGCATTCGCTGCATCCGATGGGGCGGATCTCGGCGCGCAAGATCGCTTGACGGCGTAGCGACCCACTGCCCTGAAGAGGGCAGCGTACTTCCGCATCATTTCCATCTCGACATCACTTGTGTCCATGCTTACCGTTCATGGCAGCAGGACCCAAGGTGATTTGATGTTGAATGACAACTACCCGCGCGACCTTGTCGGATATGGTCGGACCGCGCCCGATCCGAAATGGCCGGGCGATGCCCGTATCGCCGTGCAGTTCGTCGTCAATTATGAAGAGGGCGGCGAAAGCTCGATCCTCGACGGCGACCCGGCATCAGAATGCCTGCTTTCTGAGATCGTCGGCGCGCAGCCCTGGCCGGGCAAGCGCAATCTCAACATGGAATCGATTTACGAGTACGGTTCCCGCGCCGGGTTCTGGCGGCTGTGGCGGATGTTCACCGAGCGCAAGGTGCCTGTCACGGTCTACGGTGTGACGCTGGCCATGGCGCGCAATCCGGAAGCGGTCGCTGCGATGAAGGAAGCCGGCTGGGAGATCGCCAGCCACGGCTATCGCTGGCTGGAATACAAGGATTTCCCGGAAGAACTCGAGCGCCAACACATTTTCGAGGCCGTGCGCCTGCACAAGGAACTGACGGGCTCGCATCCGCTCGGCATGTACCAGGGCAAGCCGTCGAACAACACCCTGAAGCTGGTGATGGAGGAGGGCGGTTTCCTCTATTCCTCCGACAGTTACGCCGACGATCTGCCCTACTGGGTGAAGGGCGTCGACCGCAAGCCTTTCCTCATTGTTCCCTATACGCTCGAAGCCAACGACATGCGTTTCGCCACGCCCCAGGGCTTCAATTCCGGCGACCAGTTCTTCACCTATCTGAAGGACACGTTCGACGTGCTGTATGCGGAAGGCAAGGCCGGCAGCGCGAAAATGATGTCTGTCGGCCTCCACTGCCGTCTCGTTGGCCGACCGGGCCGCGCGGCCGCGCTCGCGCGCTTCGTCGACTACGTGACAAGCCACGAAAAGGTCTGGATCCCGAAGCGCATCGAGATCGCCGAGCACTGGCACAAGCACCACAAGCCGGAAACGATCTGAGATGATGACGCGCGAAGACTTTGTCAGCCGATTCGGCGGCGTGTTCGAACACTCGCCATTCATCGCCGAGCGGGCCCATGACGCCGGCCTGGTCGTGGAGCCGCTGACGGCATCCGGCGTCCATTCTGCCCTTTGCGAAATGTTCCGCAAAGCGAGCCCCGAGGAACGGCTCGGCGTCTTGCGCGCCCATCCGGATCTTGCCGGCAAGCTGGCGATCGCCGGCGAACTGACCGAGGACAGCCGCAAGGAGCAGGCAGGCGCGGGGCTCGATCGGCTTTCTGCGCAAGAGCACGCCCGTTTCACCGCGTTCAACAATGCCTATACCGAGAAGTTCGGGTTTCCCTTCATCATCGCCGTGAAGGGGCTGACGAAGGACGATATTCTTGCCGCCTTCGAGGCGCGGATCGACAACAGCCGCGAGACGGAATTCGACACGGCTTGCGCGCAGGTCGAGAAGATTGCCCGGCTTCGCCTCGAAAGCCTTCTACCGGAGAACAGCTGACATGCCCGAAATCTCTACCGTGGTCCTGCCCGAGTTTGCCGCAGGCGCTATCAACCTCGCCTCCGCCCGTCTCGGCGCCAAGGGCATCTTTTCGACGGACGAGTTCTTCGCGCCGCTCTCGCGCATGCTGAACGACGATCCGGCGACATTCGACCCCGATCTCTACGACGACAACGGCAAGTACATGGACGGCTGGGAGAGCCGCCGAAAGCGCGTGCCCGGCCATGACTGGGCTGTCATCCGGCTCGCCATGCCGGGCCGGATCTTTGGCTTCGATGTCGACACGCGTTTCTTCACCGGCAACTATCCGCCGCATTGCTCGATCGAGGCAGCTTTCGTGGCCGACGGCGATCCGACCGACGCCACCGAATGGATGGAGCTGTTGCCCAAGGCGGCGCTTGGGCCGAGCGCCCAGCATTTCTTCGAGAATGCTGACCGCGACAAGGTCTGGACGCATCTTCGCCTGCACATCTATCCGGATGGCGGCGTGGCGCGACTGCGCGTTTATGGTGCTGCGCATTTCGACTGGTCGAAGGTTGGCGAGGAGCAGGAACTCGATCTTGCCTACATCTTCCACGGCGCTAAGGCGCTCGCCTGGTCGGACGCCCATTATGGCCATCCCGACAAGATGCTCGGGCCCGGCCGCGGCCTCAACATGGGCGACGGCTGGGAGACCAAGCGTCGGCGCGGTCCGGGTCATGACTGGGCGATCATCCGCCTCGGCCATCCCGGGCTGATCAAGCGCGTGATCGTCGACACGCATTTTTTCAAGGGCAACTATCCCGACACCTGCGAACTGCTTGGCGCCTGTCTGCCGGACGCTGGAGACACGTTCGGCGAAGCGGAAGTCGCTGCATCGGAGAGATGGAAGCCGATTCTCAGCCGGCAGAAGCTGGAAATGGATCGCGAGCACGAGTTTTCGGGCACTGCGGTCTCCGATATCGGGCCCGTTACCCATGTGCGCTTTGCGATGCATCCGGATGGCGGCGTCATGCGCCTGCGTCTCTATGGGGTCAAGAATTGATGGCCGACAGGCTTGTCATCGAGCCGCTGACTGCGGACGCATTTTCGCCCTTCGGCGAGGTTATCGAGGCCGATCCGGCCAGGATGCGCCTCATCAATGGCGGCACCACGGAGCGCTTCCATGCCCTTTGTGCGCCCGAGGCCCTGGGCGAGGGTGCGCGCGTGATCCTGAGCATCTTTCGCGGGCAGCCGCGGGATTTCCCCTATGAAATCGGCATGATGGAACGCCATCCACAGGGCAGCCAGAGTTTTTCGCCGCTTTCGGGCAGACCGTTTCTCGTGGCGGTTTCCGAGGATATGGACGGGAAACCGGCGCGGCCCCGGATCTTTCTCGCGCGCGGCGACCAGGGTGTGAACTACCGCCGCAATGCCTGGCATCATCCCTTGATGGCGATCGGTGAGCCCAGCGATTTTCTGGTTGCCGATCGTGACGGACCCGGAAACAATCTGGAAGAATACTTCTTCGACGTCCCCTACCTGATCCTGGAGCCGCACCTATGACCGGTCTGACAACCCATGTGCTTGACACCGCGCTTGGCAAACCAGCCGAGGGCATGAGAATCCAGCTTGTGCGCATGAACGGCGAGGAAGCGGAAATCATCTCCACGGTCTTCACCAATTCGGATGGACGCGTCGACGGCGGGCCGATCCTCAAGGGCGAAGCGTTCCGGTCCGGGCAGTACGAACTGCTGTTCCACGCCGGCGACTATCTGCGGGCCCAGGGGGCACTGCTGACTGAGCCGCCGTTTCTCGACGTGATCCCGATCCGCTTCGGCATTAGCGATACGGAGGCTCATTATCACGTGCCGTTACTGTTATCGCCCTACGGCTATTCCACCTATCGCGGAAGCTAGGGAACGCGGTGTTGAAACCGTTCTAGAACGGCGATTCCGCAATGATGTCCCGATTGATGTCGCCGATTTTCCGCTTGCCGCAAAGCGCCATGGTGACATCCATTTCCTTGCGGATGATGTCGAGAGCCAGTGTGACGCCCGGCTTGCCCATGGCGCCGAGGCCATAGAGGAAGGGCCGGCCGATGAAGGTTCCCTTCGCTCCCAGAGCGACCGCTTTCAGCACGTCCTGGCCGGAGCGGATGCCGCCATCGAGGTGAACCTCGATCCGGTCGCCGACCGCGTCGACGATCCTCGGCAGCATGGAAATGGAGGAATGCGCACTATCGAGCTGTCGGCCACCGTGGTTCGAAACGACGATTGCATCTGCCCCGGTTTCGGCCGCCATGTTCGCGTCCTCGACATCGAGAATGCCCTTGATGATCAAGGGGCCGCCCCAGCGCTCCTTGATCCACCCGACGTCCTTCCATGAGAGCTGCGGATCGAACTGCTCCATGGTCCATGCGTTGAGCGAGGCGAGATCGGTCACGCTCTTGGCATGGCCGTGTATGTTGCGGAACGTGCGGCGGCTGGTCTGCAACATATTCCAGCACCAGCGCGGACGCGTCGCCATTTGCCAGAGATGTTTCGGCGTCAGGCGCGGCGGTGCGGAGAGGCCGTTGCGGATATCCTTGTGACGCTGGCCGAGAATCTGCAGGTCGGCGGTCAGCACGAGAGCCGAGCAATTCGCGGCCTTGGCCCGGTCGATCAGGTCGCGGACGAAATCGCGGTCGCGCATGACGTAAAGCTGGAACCAGAAGGGCTTGGTGGTGACCGAGGCGACGTCCTCGATCGAGCAGATGCTCATCGTGGAAAGGGTGAACGGTACGCCGAATTCTTCCGCTGCTCGGGCCGCGAGCATTTCGCCATCGGCAAACTGCATGCCGGTCAGACCTGTCGGGGCGAGAGCAACCGGCATGGAAACCTTCTGGCCGATCATTGTCGTCTCAAGCGATCGTCCGCTCATGTCGACCATGACCCGCTGACGGAGCTTGATGCGCGAAAAATCGGACTCGTTGGCGCGGTAGGTCGATTCCGTATAGGCGCCGCTGTCTGCATAGTCGAAGAAAAGCTTCGGAACGCGGCGCTTGGCCAGCGCCTTCAGATCTGCGATTTCGACAATGCGAGACACGGTCACCTACCCTTCGGAAATGTGAGGATCATTAGCTCAGAAATGTTCGCCGGAGCGGAACGGCCCGACGCGGATGCCGGCTGCCACAAGATAGGCCGTCGACCAGCCGATCAGCATGAAGCCGTTTATGCCTTCGAGCGCGGCGAGCATGCGCCATTCTTCGCTGGGAACAATGTCGCCATAACCGACGGTGGAAAAAGTGATGGTGGCGAAATAGAGCGCGGTCGAGAAATCCGGCATTGCGCCGACGATGCGGTAGCAAATGGCCCACAGCCAGACCTCTGTCGTCAGCACCGCGAAGATACCGATCACGACGGTGTTCATGGCCACAAGGCGGCTTCGATGCCCCTGAAGACGGATCTTCGACGTGATCCAGCCCATGACGTGGGTGATGCCGATCAATCCGAACGTATGGATCGGGACCGTCAGGGAAATCATCAGGGTTCCGATGAGCAGATTCAGGAAAAGGTTCGACAGGGACCCATCTCCAAAGATCAGACTGGCGCCCGGACCATGTTCTTCATGGCCCGTCCGGCGACATAGGTTTCAACGATCGAGCGGTCATCGCCGAGCGTTTGCAGCAGAAACAGCTCTTCCGCAAGGGTTTTCACGGTTTCCATGCGCAGCCGCATGGCCGGCGTCGCCGCAGCATCGAGCACGATGAAGTCGGCGTCAGTCCCCGGCGCAAGCGTGCCGATGCGATCGGCTAGTGACAGGGCTTCGGCATTGCCGAGCGTCATATGGTAGAAGCTCTCCAGCGGATTGAGGCGTTCGCCCAGCAATTGCTGGATCTTGTAAGCCTCATCCATGGTTTTTAGCATCGCATAACTCGAACCGCCACCGATATCGGTCGCAATCGCGATCCTGAGCGGCTTTTCGCGGTACTGGTACCGTTTCATCGGAAAGAGCCCCGAGCCAAGGAAGAGATTGGAGGTCGGGCAATGGACGGCGACGGACTGCGTTTCACTCAGCGCATCGGCCTCGCGATCGGAGAGGTGAATCGCATGCCCGAACAGGCTTTTCGGCCCGAGAAGCCCGTAATGGGCGTAGATATCCGTATAGTCCCTGGCATCCGGATAGAGTTCGCAGGTGTAGCGGATCTCGTCGCGATTTTCCGAGAGATGCGTCTGGATATGCAGATGGGGGAACTCTTCGACAAGTGCCTGTGTGCGTTCCATCTGCGCCGGCGTCGAGGTGATGGCGAAGCGCGGCGTGATCGCCACGTGGTTGCGGCCTTTCCCATGCCATTCCGCGATGACGGCGCGGGTCTCGTCGTAGCCCATCTCGGGGGTATCCAGGAGGCCTTGCGGGGCGTTGCGGTCCATCATGACCTTGCCGCCGATCATCAACGTCCCACGCCTCAGGCTTTCGGCGAAGAAAGCGTCGGCCGAGGCCTTGTGGACGGTGCAGTAGGCGGCCGCCGTCGTCGTTCCCTGGCGCAGCAGTTCGTCGAAGAAATGCATCGCGATGCGTTCGGAGTGCGCCTTTTCGACGAAGCGGCATTCCTCCGGGAAGGTATAGGTGTTCAGCCATTCGAGCAGACCGCCCGCATAGGAGCCGATCACCTGCATTTGCGGGAAATGCAGATGCGGATCGATGAAGCCCGGCATAATGAGATGCGGGCGATGGTCGATTTCGACCGCGTCCATCGGCGCCTTTGCCTTGACCTCGGCATAGGGGCCCATCGCCGATATGATCCCGTCGGCAAGCAGCAAGGCGCCATCGCTTTCGTAATGGTAGCTGTCGGCATCATTCACCGCTTCGGGTGCGCGCTTGAATGTCAAAAGACGGCCGCGGACGATCATCTGCATCATTGCGTCCGGCCTTCCGCTACGGCGCTCTCGAACCAGGCGACCAGCAGGGCGCGCTCCTCGGTCGAGACTTCGGTGATGTTGCCGGGCGGCATGGCATGGCTGCGGCCGGCCTGGATGTAGATCTCGCGCGCATGGGCGGCGATCTCGGCATCGGTCTCCAGCTTCACGTCCTTGGGTGGCCGCACGATTCCCTCCCAGACCGGCTCGGCGGCATGGCACATCGAACAGCGCGACATGACGACGTCGCGGGCCGCCTCGTAGTGGGCATTCTCGACGAAGCGCAGGTTGCTTGGCGCGACCGAAACCTCCGCCTCGACCGGTGCCTTCTGTAGGGTCGACAGCCATATGATGGCGATGAAGATCAGCACGGTGGCAAGCCAGGTCCAGGTCGGACGTCCCTTGCGGGCATGAGTGGTGTTGAACCAGTGGCGGATGGTGACGCCCATCAGGAAGACAAGTGCTGCGATCACCCAGTTATAGGCGGTGGCGAAGGCCAGCGGATAGTGGTTCGACAGCATGAAGAAGATGACGGGCAGCGTCAGGTAGTTGTTGTGCAGCGAACGCTGCTTGGCAATCACGCCGTATTTGGGGTCGGGCGTGCGCCCGGCGATCAGATCGGCGACGACGATCTTCTGGTTCGGGATGATGATCAGGAAGACATTGGCCGACATGATGGTTGCGGTGAAGGCGCCGAGATGCAGGAAGGCGGCGCGGCCGGTGAAGACCTGGCTATAGCCCCAGGCCATGGCGATCAGCGCGACGTAGAGCACGCCCATCAGCACCCAGATATTCTTGCCGAGCGGCGACTTGCAGAGCTGGTCGTAGATCACCCAGCCGACCGTGAGCGATGCGATGGAGAGCGCGATCGCCTGCCACTGGGTGAGGTCAAGGACATGGCGGTCAATCAGGAAGAGATCGGCCCCGCCGTAATAGACGACGGCCAGCATGGCAAAACCGGAGAGCCAGGTGACATAACTTTCCCATTTGAACCAGGTCAGGTGTTCCGGCATGGTGGCGGGGGCCACGAGGTATTTCTGGATGTGATAGAAGCCGCCGCCGTGGACCTGCCATTCCTCGCCATAGGCGCCGACCGGCAGGTGGTCGCGCTTCACCAGGCCGAGATCCAGCGCGATGAAATAGAAGGACGAGCCGATCCAGGCGATCGCGGTAATCACATGCAGCCAGCGCACCGCGAAGGAGAGCCATTCCCAGGCGATGGCGAATTCATACATGCAACATACCCTTTCGTCCCCCCGGACCGGCAGTCTTAGAAATTATTCGGGGCAAGGGAAGCCCCGACCTTTCCCTGATGGAACTATTCGACAGGTTTATCGGCGATCATCGGATCCGCAGGCCAAGCGACTGGCGTTCCGGCGCAAGCGTTTCTT
>DPXQ01000037.1 GCA_003527225.1 Rhizobium sp. | reverse complement strand
CATCATGCTCGACCAGATCAAGGGGCTTCACCACGTCACCTCGCTCGCCCGTGACGCCAACGAGAACAACGCCTTCTTCACCCGCACGCTCGGCCTGCGCCGCGTCAAGAAGACGGTCAATTTCGACGCGCCGGACGTCTATCACCTCTATTATGGCGACGAGATCGGAACGCCCGGCTCGGTGATGACCTATTTTCCGTTCCCCCAGATGCAACCCGGTCGTCCCGGGACGGGCGAGGTCGGCACCACGCAATTTTCCGTCCCGCAGGGATCGCTCGGCTATTGGAGCGAACGTTTCGCCAATCTCGGCGTCGACGGTCTGAAGACCGACGAGCAGTTTGGCGAGAAGCGCCTTCATTTTGCCGGCCCCGATGGCGACGGCTTTGCATTGGTCGAAGTTGCCGACGACCCACGTACGCCTTGGGTCAATGCCGGGATCGACGCGGATCATGCCATTCGCGGGTTCCACTCCGTGTCAATGCGGCTCAACGACGATGCGTCCACCGCCGAGCTTCTGAAATATATGGGCTACGAGGTCGTGGACACGGACGGCGGCGTCAAGCGTCTGGTGATCCCGGGAGGTAACGCGGCGAATGTCATCGAGCTCGAAAACATGCCGAATGTCTCCCGCGCCCGCAGTGGTGCCGGTTCGGTACACCATGTCGCCTTCGCGGTGGAGAACCGCGAAAAGCAACTCGAAGTCCGCAAGGCGCTGATGGATACCGGCTACCACGTCACCCCGGTGATTGACCGCGACTATTTCTGGGCGATCTATTTTCGCACCCCTGGCGGCGTGCTCTTCGAAGTCTCCACCAATGAGCCGGGCTTTGACCGCGACGAAGATACGGCACATCTCGGCGAAGCTTTGAAACTGCCGAGCCAGCATGCGCATCTGCGCCCGATGCTTGAACAGCATCTCGTGCCTCTCGACAACGCGTAAGAGCAGAGGAGAAAGACGCAATGGGCGATTCGACCTATCATTACCGGGTGCGCGAAGGCGCGCCCGGCATGCCAGTCCTCTTCGTTTTTCACGGGACCGGCGGCGACGAGAACCAGTTCTTCGATCTCGCCGCCCGCCTGTCGCCGGAAGCGACGCTCGTCGCCCCGCGTGGAGATGTTTCGGAACATGGCGCGACGCGGTATTTCCTTCGGACCGGCGAGGGTGTCTACGACATGGCGGATCTGGCGCGGGCGACTGACAAGATGGCGACTTTCGTCAAGCAACAGCGGGATCGCTTCGCAGCGTCTCCCGTACTCGGATTTGGTTATTCCAACGGCGCCAATATTCTCGCCAATGTGATGATCGAGCATGCGGATCTCTTCGATGGCGCCATGCTTCTGCACCCGTTGATCCCGTTCAAGCCGAAGGACAATGCCGGTCTCGCCGGCCGGAAGATCCTGATTACGGCCGGCGAGCGCGATCCCATCTGCCCAGCGCCTATGACGATCGCCCTGTCAGACTATTTCGTTCGCCAGAAAGCTGATGTGACACTCGAATGGCATTCGGGCGGGCACGATCTGCGCCAGAACGAGATCGACGCGGCGCGCAGGATGGCCGACACCTTTCTATGAGACAACACCGAAACCGCGCGGGACTAAACCCCGTCGTGCGGTTTCCCGCGCCGGCAAATATCCGGAAAAGAAATCGCGGCGAGCGCTTGCAGGCCGCTGCGGCCTGACTGATAGTGCGGCCCGAATTCGAGACCTTTCATTCGGAGAGCATTGCATGAACAATCATTTGAAATTCTACATCGACGGCCAGTGGGTCAATCCGGTCAAGCCCGCCGTGCTCGACGTCATCGACCCCTCGACGGAGGAGGCCTATACCCGGATCTCCCTTGGATCGTCCGAGGATGTGAACAGGGCAGTCGCCGCCGCCAAGGCTGCGTTTCCGGCCTTCTCCGTTTGGTCGAAGGAGGATCGGCTGAAGCTCCTCGGGCGCATTCTCGAAGTCTACAACGAGCGTTTTGAGGACATCGCGCAGGCGGTCAGCCAGGAAATGGGCGCGCCGCTTGCCTTTGCCCGCGACAGCCAGGCCTGGGCCGGCCGCGCCCACATGGAAGCGACCATCGCCGCGCTCGAGACCTACGAATTCAGCCATCAGCGCGGCACGACCATGGTGGTCAAGGAACCGATCGGCGTCTGCGCGCTGATCACGCCGTGGAACTGGCCGCTCAACCAGATCGTCTGCAAGGTGGCGCCGGCCCTTGCCGCAGGCTGCACCGTGGTGCTGAAGCCCTCGGAGATCGCGCCGATCAGCGGCGTTATTTTCGCCGAGGTGATGGACGCTGCCGGCACGCCGAAGGGCGTTTTCAACATGGTTCAGGGCAATGGTCCGGACGTCGGTCAGGTGATGGCCGGCCACCCCGATGTCGACATGGTGTCGTTTACCGGCTCGACCAGGGCCGGCATCATCGTCGCCAAGACCGCTGCCGATACTGTCAAGCGCGTAGCGCAGGAACTCGGCGGAAAATCGGCCAACATCATACTGCCAGATGCCGATCTCGAGCGCGCAGTGCGCAAGGGCGTTTCCGGCTGCTTCGGCAATTCCGGCCAGTCGTGCGACGCGCCGACCCGCATGCTGGTACCGGCCGATCGCCACGACGAGGCGCTTTCGATTGCCAGGACCGCGGCGGAGAAATTCGTGGTCGGCGATCCGCGCTCGGATGATACGATGCTTGGTCCGGTGGTCAGCCAGTTGCAGTTCGACAAGATCCAGCGGCTCATCGAAGCGGGCATCAAAGAGGGCGCGACGCTGGTGGCGGGTGGGCTCGGACGGCCGGAAAACCTCAATCGCGGCTACTATATTCGACCGACCGTATTCGGCAATGTCACCAATGACATGACCATTGCACGGGAAGAAATCTTCGGCCCTGTCCTCTCGATCCTGCCCTACAAGGACGAGGAAGAGGCGATCGCGATTGCCAATGACACGGTCTACGGGCTTGCGGCCTATGTGCAGTCGAAAGACATCCAGCATGCCCGCAAGGTTGCAGCGCGCATGCGGGCTGGTTCCGTCTATCTCAACTATCCCGAATGGGACACGTTCGCACCCTTCGGCGGCTACAAGCAGTCGGGCAACGGTCGCGAATACGCAGATTGGGGTATCCACGATTTCCTCGAAATCAAGGGTATCGTTGGCTACGACGAGTAGTCCCATGCTCAGGGGGGCGGGGCGGTTTTGGCTGCCCCGGCTCCCGGCTCCCGGCCACCGAAAGACCGTGAGTTCTATGCGTTGGCGCGAGGCGCCGGCTTGCCGCGTTCGGCAATGGCGATGCCGCCGAGGACGAGGGCGAGCGCCACCATATGGAAGAGTTGGAGCGATTCGCCGAGAAGGGTGACGGAGAGCAGCGTTCCGAACACCGGGACCAGATTGATGAAGAGCCCGGCGCGATTGGCGCCGATCCCCTCCACGCCCTTGATGTAGAAGATCTGCGAGATCAGGGAGGGGAAAATGCCGGCATAGGCGATCATGGCCCAGCCGGTCGCGTCCGGCAGGATCAGGCTGTCGGTCGACATTTCCCAGAAGACGAGCGGTAGTGCGGTCAGCGCCGCGCCGAGCGCTGGGCCAGCCATCAGGCTTTTCCAGTGGACCGGCGGCTTCCAGCGCAAGGCCACGGTATAGATCGCATAGGCAATCACGGCCATGAGCAGAAGCGCATCGCCGTAGTTGAGCGTTAGCGCCAGCAGGGTGGCAAAGTCCCCGTGGGCTGCCGTCAGGGCGACGCCGACAAAACTGATCAAGAAGCCGACGATCTGCACGAACGATACCGGAATGCGGAAGAGTGCGAAATTGATGATGAAGATCAGCACAGGAATGCCGCCCTGCTCGATCGCGCCGTTGACCGCGCTGGTATACTGCAGGGCTGTATAGAGGAAGCCGTTGAACGCGGTGTATCCGATCGCACCATAAGCCAGCAGCAGCAGCCAGTTACGGCGAAGCTCCGGCCAGTCCTTCTTCAGTTGCGGGATGGAAATGGCCGAAATGAGAATTACGGCGATCGTCCACCGGGAAAAATTGAGCATCATCGGACTGATATGGCCGACGGCCAGTTTGCCGACCACGGTGTTGCCACCCCAGAAAAGCGTGCAGACTGTGAGAAGGAAATAGGCTTTGAAGGGCAAGGGATTTACCATCGGTTGGAGCCGCCAACGGTTGTGCATTGGAGTGATTTGCTGTTCGAGATAGGCGAGGGGCGCGGTTTTGTCACGCAAAAAGCCAAATCGTCTTTCACAAACAGGTCGATTTCCAAAATGCAACACAGTATAGATGCGCGGGTTTGGATACGGCGCACAGAGCGCCCATAGACAGGATTTTGAAATGACGAATGTCGTGGTGGTGGGATCGCAATGGGGAGACGAGGGCAAGGGCAAGATCGTTGACTGGCTTTCCGAGCGGGCGGATATCGTCGTCCGTTTCCAGGGCGGCCACAATGCCGGCCACACGCTGGTGATCGATGGAATCAGCTACAAGCTTTCCCTTCTGCCGTCGGGCGTTGTTCGTCCCGGCAAGATGGCGGTGATCGGCAACGGCGTCGTCGTCGATCCGCATGCGCTCCTTGCCGAGATCGAGAAGCTTGCCGCCCAGGGTGTCAAGGTTACTCCGGAAAATCTGCGAATCGCCGACAATGCCACCCTGATCCTGTCCCTGCACCGCGAACTCGATGCGATGCGCGAAGACGCCGCTTCCAATAGCGGCACAAAGATCGGAACGACGCGCCGTGGCATCGGTCCCGCCTACGAAGACAAGGTCGGCCGCCGCGCGATCCGCATCATGGATCTCGCCGACCTCGAGGGCCTTTCTGCCAAAGTCGACAGAATCCTCACCCATCACAACGCGCTTCGCCGCGGACTTGGTGTCGCGGAAGTCGCCCATGATGCGATCATGCAGGAGCTGACCTCGATTGCCGATCGCGTGCTGCCGTTCCGGGAAACCGTCTGGCTAATGCTCGACAAGGAACGTCGCAAGGGCGCGCGTATTCTGTTCGAGGGTGCGCAAGGGTCACTGCTCGATATCGATCACGGCACCTATCCCTTCGTGACCTCGTCCAACACGGTCGCCGGCCAGGCGGCTGCCGGTTCGGGTATGGGACCGGGCTCGCTCGGCTACATTCTCGGCATCACCAAGGCCTATACGACCCGCGTCGGCGAAGGACCGTTCCCGACCGAGCTCACCGACGAAATCGGCCAGTTCCTCGGCGAGAAGGGCCATGAATTCGGTACCGTGACAGGGCGCAAGCGCCGCTGCGGCTGGTTCGATGCCGCGCTCGTCCGTCAGTCGGTCGCCACGAACGGAATCACCGGAATCGCCCTGACGAAACTTGACGTTCTGGACGGTCTCGATGAGTTGAAGATTTGCGTCGGCTACAAGCTGGATGGTGTCGAGATCGATCATCTGCCGGCAAGCCAGGCCGCGCAGGCCCGCGTCGAACCAGTTTACGTTGCGCTCGAAGGCTGGAAGGATTCGACCGTAGGAGCACGCAAATGGGCCGATCTTCCGGCCCAGGCGATCAAGTATGTCCGTCAGGTCGAGGAGCTCATCGGTGCGCCGGTGGCGCTTCTTTCGACCAGTCCGGAGCGCGAAGATACAATACTTGTGACCGACCCATTTGAGGATTAATGTCACAATTCGTTAACGAATTGTCTTCCGGCGAAGGCTGGCGACCAAGAGAAAGTGCTCATGGCTGATTTCATTTCAGTTATTCGGCGGGCCGTAGACGGCCTGTCGAACAATACACCCGAGATGCGTGCGAAGGTCTACGACAAGGCCCGCAGCGCCGTGACACGGCAGCTGGAGAACATGACGCCGCGTCCGCCGGAAGAAATGCTACGCCGCCAGTTGGACAAGCTCGAGGCCGCCATCCAGGAGGTCGAGGCCGAGCATATCGAAGCCCTGCCGGAAGACGAAGGTGCTGCGGTCCTGGAGGAGGAGTTCTCCCTCGCGCCGGCGGCGGATGAATATTCCGGCGAGGAGAGGCAAGCCGTTGTCGCAGAGTCCAAGGCGGAAGAGGCGCCCGGGACTTACACAGAAGAAGAGCAGGAAACCGCGGAAGCCGAAGAGCAGCCTGTTTCCGCGTCCTATGAGCCCTACGAGCCGGAGCAAGCCGAAGGCGAAGAATCGCTGTCCGCCGAGCATGAGGCGGAGGAAACTGCCGCCGCTTACGCGGAAGAGCCGGCCGCGCCGGAACTGCGTGACTGGGCTACAGAAGCCGAGGAGCATCTCGCCGTCGAGCCTTCCGAGCCGCGTGAACACGATGAGGACAAGGTTATCCTGCCCGTGGAGGAAACTCACGGCGCAGGCGAGGAGATAGCCGAGGTCGAGTCGTTCTATCGCGATACGGAGACAAGTGTCGCCGGCGGGACCGTTCCCGTAGCGGAGACGGTGCCGGAATACGACCGGGCGTTTGGGGATTGGGTCGAACCCTCCGAAACAGGTGGACCAGAGGAAGAGGCGACTGGAGACCACGGCAGAGCCGATCAGGAACTCGCTGCCGCGCCTGCGGTGCCTCCCGCGACTTTTGAGCCCTGGGAATTGCCGGGCGAGCCGACAGCAGGCGTGGAAGACGAGGCCGAGGCTGCGCCGGCAATTGCGCATAAACCGGAACTGACGGGCACGCGCATTACCGGGTTCGAGCCGTGGAAGACGGAAGACAAGTCCGGGTCCAGGGACGGAACGGCCATACCGGCGGATGCTGCATCCTCCATGGGTGATGGTCTTCTGGAATGGGACGCAGCCGACTATCAGGCGCCGGCGGATGTGAGCGGTGCCAAGCCGGGTGAAGCCGGCAGTCTCGATGAATTTTCCGACTGGTATCTGGAAGCGGCTGGACCGACTGCGGTCGCCGGCGCGGCGGCGGGTAAGGCCGCTCAAGCGGACGACAAGAACCAGCCTGAAGACAAACCGTCAGCGTCCGATGGCGCGCAGCAGAACATCATTGACGAATTCCTCGCTGAAACAGAGCAGAAAGCCTACCGGATCGAGCCGACGCAGCGCCGCAACTATGCACCTGTCGTCCTCGGCATTCTTGGCGTTGCATTGCTCGCGGGCGGCGGCTATGCGCTGTGGACAAACAGGGATGCAATGACCACGTTCGTGAGCGGCCTTTTCAGCTCCGAACCTCCGTCTGTCGCCGAGCAGGGAACGGACAAGACAACTCCGGCGGCCACGGATACGGGAACTCAGACCGGCAGCCCCGCCACGCCGCCAGCGGAAACCGCAGCGAATGGGGCTGCGGCGCCCGAAGATGGCGCGGTCACGGGCCAGAAATTTACCCAGAGACTGCTGCCGAATGGTAGCGAAGTCGATGAAGGCGCAGGATCAGCAGCTGCGGACATCGCCGCAGGCGGTGAAGGCAAGTCCGTTTCCGAACAGACCGTCGCGGCGGCCGATACTCCGCCCGGACAGGCGACGACGCCTGGAGCCCAATCGCCTACCGCCACACCCGCAACGCCCGGCACGAATGCGACGGCAGTTGCTGCTGGACAGAAAGCGTTCCTCTATGAAGAACGGCTCGGCCAGGCATCGCCGACGGCGATCCCCGGTTCTGTGGAATGGACCGCGCTTCGCGACACCGGCGAGGATGGACGGCCGAACCCGGCGATCCAGGGCAAGCTCAATGTGCCCGATCGTGGGCTGACCGCGCTCATCACTTTCAAGCGCAACACCGACAACTCGCTTCCCGCGAGCCATCTGATCGAGGTCGTATTCTCGGTTCCGCCGGATTTCGAGGGCGGTGCGGTCGACAATGTGCAGCGGATCGCGATGAAGCGGACCGAGCAGGATCGCGGCGATCCGCTGGTGGCGGTCGCGGCCAAGGTCACGGATGATACCTATCTGATCGCGCTCAATGATTTCCAGGATGTGGTGGCGAGCAATATCGAACTCATGCGCACGCGCAACTGGATCGACATTCCGATAACCTACCGCAATGGCCGGAGGGCGCTGCTGACGCTCGACAAGGGCACGGAAGGAGCCGCCCTCTTCGAGAGCGTCATCAAGGAATGGGCGGCGCTTGAAAACGGAAGCGGCGGCTGAGCCGCCGCTTTTTTCGTCGTCAGTTTCTTCGGATCAGGCTTCCACTACCCGCAATGCGGATGCGCGTTCGAGCGCCTCTTTCTGAACGGCCTCCTGCACCTTCTCGAAGGCGCGGACCTCGATCTGGCGCACGCGCTCGCGGCTGATGTCGAATTCCGTTGAGAGATCCTCCAGCGTTATGGGGTCCTCGGACAGCCGACGCGCCTCGAAAATGCGGCGTTCGCGATCGTTAAGGACGCTCATGGCGCGCCCGAGCATCCGGCGGCGGGTTTCCAGTTCGTCCTGTTCGATCAGGGTGTCTTCCTGACTGTCGTGCTCATCGACGAGCCAATCCTGCCACTGACCCGATTCGCCTTCGGCCGCACGGATCGGCGCATTGAGCGACGCGTCGCCCGAGAGGCGGCGATTCATGGAAACCACTTCCTCTTCGGAAACCCTCAGCTTGGTGGCAATTTCGGTCACCTGCTCCGGTTTCAGGTCGCCTTCCTCGATCGCCTGGATCTTTCCCTTCAGGCGGCGCAGATTGAAGAACAGGCGTTTCTGGTTCGCGGTCGTGCCCATCTTCACCAGCGACCAGGAGCGCAGGATGTATTCCTGGATCGAGGCCTTGATCCACCACATGGCATAGGTGGCGAGGCGGAAGCCGCGTTCGGGATCGAATTTCTTGACTGCCTGCATCAGGCCGACATTGCCTTCCGAGACGACTTCGCCGATCGGCAGGCCGTAGCCGCGATAACCCATGGCGATCTTCGCAACGAGGCGAAGGTGACTGGTGACAAGCCTGTGAGCGGCATCGCGGTCGCCATGCTCGGCATAGCGCTTGGCGAGCATGTACTCTTCCTGCGGCTCGAGCATAGGAAACTTGCGGATTTCGTCGAGATACCGGCTCAGACCTGCTTCACCGGCAGTGATGGATGGCAAATTATTGCGGGCCATAAAGCACCCCCTTCTGTCGTTCGGCTTCCCGTGTGATCAATATGGGCAAGCACGATCCGTGTGGATCTCAGGATCCCACACGAACCCATGTGACAGATAAGTGTGGCGAATTAGGGATTCAAGCCATCCCGTCAGCGTTATATCATTACAATTCGGTTACCGCGACTGCTTTTCGGGTCACAAGACCGTGAGGCGTTCCAGTCCGTGCGACTGGCTTCTTCGGTAGCGGTCGAAATCGCCGTCGATCTGCCCTCGCGAGATACCGATGTCCTTCAGCGTCTGGTCCGACAGGCCGAGAAGCGCGTTCCTGTTGCGGCGCTTCTCGCGCATCCGGCGAAACAGGATCGCCATGCCAGTGAGCCATGAGGTCGACCTGAGAGGCCCGTCCTGCCGGCGGTCGGTTGCAACGTCCTGCGTGGTCGAGGTGTCGGGTGGGGCCTGCCTGACCGGAAAAAAGTCAAGCGCGTCCTGTCCCGGGCGCGCACGCGCCGGGTCGTAATTATCCATCACTGTTCTCCTGTCAAGAAAGCCGGCCCTGGCGGAGCTGGCGGTGGTTACGGCGTCATCCTGCCTGTGTCAGGTCCGTAAATGCTCCGCGGGCTGCTGGCGTATCGTCTGGTAGGCCTCCCGCAACGCGTCGGCGCATTCCTGGCAACAAACCTCCACGGTCTTGCCGCCGATTCTCACGGCGATTCGCGTGTCATCGAGCTTGCAGTCACAGGCCGCACATGTGTCGTGTGTCATCTTCGGCTCCTCACCGGTTGGCTGTTGTCGATGGTCCCAAAATGCATCTTTCGCCGGTCCGCCGCTGTCAGATTCTTTAGTGATCTACCTCCGCTCCGAATTGCCGCACGCTCAGCGCAGCCCGACGAAGCGCTGGAATTCCGCCGGCGTGCGGCCATAGGCTTGGCGGAAGGCCGCACTGAAATGGCTGTGGCTCGAAAAGCCGAGGTCGAGGCCGAGTGCCGTCAGGTCGTCGTAGTCCGCCAGCAGGTCGAGCGCCTTCGCGAGCCTGAGGCGCAACTGGTAGCGATAGAGCGGCACGCCCTCTACCTGCTGGAAGATCTGTGTGAGATAAACAGGAGATACGCCAGTCTCCCCGGCGATCTCGCCGAGCGTCCAGCGGCGGGCGAGGTCGGAGGAGAGCACGAGCTTTGCCCGGTCCGCGAGCTTCTTCCGGCCGTAGCTCGTGGATCGCACGCCGGCATTGTGCTTCCCGACGGCGCGGCGCACCAACGTCAGCGCGAGCGCCTCTGCCTCCAGCATCTCCGCCGTGCCGGTGGCGAGGCCGTGGCGCAGCAAGGCGACGAGCGCCTGGGCGCGCGCATCGACCTGCAGCTTCTGTCTGTTGAAGGCGAAGGTGGGCACTTTCGTGCAATGCGTGGCGGGCACCAGTTCGGCAAGCAACGCTTCCGGCATCGCAATGCTCAGACAGGCATCGCCGCCGACAACCGGATGGCTCACGCGATAGGCCTCGCCGCGATTGAAGAAGAGTACCTGGTTCGGCTCGGCAACGACCTCCTCCTCGCCGACATGGCGAACGAAGACGCCGCGGTAGGGAAAGACAAGGGAGGTCAGGGAGGCCGATTCCTCCTCGCTCCTCTCACGGCACGCGCCGTCGCAGATCACGTCGCGAACGGCGACGCTCTCCGTCTCAAGCAGCAGAATTGCCGAAAGGGCCATGGCCGGTTCTCCAGTTCAGGGAAAAGAACATAACGCGAACATTCGCGTTGTGCTACCCGTTTCTCGAGAAAACCGGCCGATATGTAATCGCCGTTCGGAGGAGCCGGCGATCAGATTGCGCGCAGTGCCTCGATCACCTCGGCCATATCTGCCGGGATGGGCGCCTCGAAATGCATCGTCTCTCCGGTCGTCGGATGCTCGAACTGCAGCAGATAGGCATGAAGGGCCTGACGGGGAAAGCGGCTGACGATGGTCTTGGCCGGTTCCGGCAGGAGGTTTGCCTTGGTCTTGAACGCTGCGCCATAGTCAGTATCGCCGACCAGTGGATGGCCGATATGGGCCATATGGACGCGGATCTGATGGGTCCGCCCCGTTTCCAGCCGGCATTCCACGAGCGACGCCAGGCAGGTGGCGTCGGGTTTTTCGCCGTAGCGCTCCAGAACTTCGTAATGGGTGATCGCTTCGCGGGCGTCGTCGGTTTCCTCACGCTTCACCGTGCGCTTGGTGCGGTCTCCCGCGCGCCCGAGCGGTGCATCGATGGTACCATGGAGGCCTCGGGGACGCCCCCAGACAATGGCCTGGTACGCTCGTTCGAGCGGGCCTGTGCGCCCGTGATCGGCAAACTGTTCGGCAAGATGCCGGTGGGCGATGTCGTTCTTGGCGACGACCATGACGCCGGAGGTATCCTTGTCCAGACGGTGGACGATGCCCGGCCGCTTGACGCCGCCGATGCCGGAAAGGCTGTCGCCACAGTGATGGATCAGCGCGTTGACCAGTGTGCCGGTCCAGTTACCGGCACCGGGATGAACGACGAGGCCGGGCGGCTTGGCGATGACAATCAGGTCCTTGTCCTCGTAAATGACCTCCAGCGGGATATCCTCGCCCTTGGGCTCAGGATCCTCCGGTTCGGGCATGGCGATTTCCAGCCGGTCGCCCGGTCGGATCTTGCGCTTGGGCTCGGTGACGGGTGTGCCGTTCACGGAGACTGCACCTTGTTCGATCAGCGCCTTGACCCTATTCCGTGACAGATCGCCGGAAAGCTGGCCCGCAAGCCAGGCATCGAGGCGGCCCTCGGCGTCTTCACCGGCAATCAGGTCTTTTCTTGCGTTGCCAGGTTGTTTAAAGGGGTCGTTCATGCATGCAATCCTGCGTAATGGCGGCATCTTGCCTGGCCGGCTTTCGATCAAAGAAGGCACGGGATCGCCGCTTCGAAGGAAAGGTAATCGTTTATGACGAATTTCGAGCCAGACGAACAGGAAGAAAAACCGCTCGATCCGGCACTTGAAAATGTCCGCCGCAAGATGGTGCGTCTGCAACTCGTCTCCGCGGGCATCATGTTCGTCAGCCTTATGGCGGTGTTGGCGGCGGTTGTCTACAAGGCAACCAGGACCGAAACGCGGGAACCGGCCGCATCAACCTCGCTCGCCATTCCTGCCGACCAGCCGATTGCGGCGACGGCAAATCTGCCTTCAGGCTTTACTGTGCAGTCGACATCGCTCTCCGGCAACCAGATACTGTTCTTCGGCTCGATGCCGGACGGAACCCGCAAGGCGCTGGTCTTCGACATGACCGTCGGGCGGATCGTGGCGGATGTGGCGGTCACCGGAAATTGACGGTGGCGGCGGCCATGGACTGGCGCTCACGCATCTCGATCACCGACCCGCAGGACCCGCGCATTGCGGAATTCCACCAGATCCGCGAACGTGACCTGACCGGCCGCCACGGCCAGTTTATAGCCGAGGGGACCGTGGTGCTGAGGATGCTCGCCGCTGCACACAAGGCGGGCCGGGGCATCCGGGCGGAAAAGATACTGCTGTTGAAGAACCGGGTCGCCGGGCTTGAAGATGTGCTCGCGCTTTTTCCGGCAGATATTCCCGTCTATGAGGCTGAGGGGCCTGTTCTGGATGCCATAGCCGGTTTTCACCTCCACCGCGGCGTTCTGGCCCTTGGAGCACGCGAGACCAGTCTGACGCTGCAGAAGCTGCTCGCGGAACTGCCGGAAAAGGCACTGGTGCTTGCCGGATGCGGCATATCCAACCATGACAATATCGGGGCGATGTTTCGTAACGCGGCAGGGTTCGCGTCCAGTGCCGTGGTTTTGGACGAGACCTGCTGCGATCCGCTCTATCGCAAGGCGCTCAGGGTATCCGTCGGCTCGGTCCTGACCATGCCCTATGCGCGCGAGGGTTCTGGATCGACCATGCTCTCCACACTTGCCGAGGCCGGGTTTGCGATCTGGGCGCTTTCGCCGGGTGGACGGAGCGAGATCCGCGATATCCCGGCGTCACCCCGCATCGCGCTCGTCATGGGCACGGAAGGCGAGGGGCTTCCCGACGATATCCTGATGCGCTTTCATACGGCGCGCATCGCGCAATCGCCCGGGCTAGACAGCCTCAACGTGGGCACGGCAAGCGGGATCGCGCTCTACAGCGCGGCAATGGCGATGGGGTTGCTATAGGGCCGATCAGGCGGACGGGGCGACGGTGCCGGGAATACCGGGATCGATCGCCACCGCGCGTTCAGCAAGCGATTTTTGCGCCTCCTGGCTCCTGACCGGGGTGGACGACAGGATTTCCCGGATCGGCGAAGATGCGCCCTCGTGGCGGGCAGTCAGTACGATCATCTTCGCGGCGATTTCCGCTATCTCCTCGCGCAGGGCATCGTCACTGGCGGGCGAGTTCGCCTTCACCAGCCGTTCGGTCAGAGCGGTGTGGCGGTGCCGCAATTCCTCGGAAAGGAGGGCGGTATCAATTTCGGGAGCCGGTTGCATCAGGATAACGGGCTCCGCCAAGGCTTCGTCCGGCATATCGATTTCCTTGATGTCGGGGACTGGCAGGTTTGCCGCGCGCAGGGCGCGGATTGCCGCCCGCACCTGGCGGTTGCTGGCCTTGAGACTTTCCTTGAGGGTCGCGATCTCCTTCAGCCGGCGCTCGATGATGGCATCCTTGTCAATGGACTCGGCCATCTTGCGCGACAGTCGGTCGTCGAGACGCAGAAGCTTGTGTTCCTCCTGGGCCAGCCGGATCTCCGCATCCTTGGCGCGTCGTGTCGTGAGCTGCGTTTCCCGCGACAGCTCCTCGCGTTCGCCGCGCAAGGCCTGCACGCGCATCTTGAGGTTTTCGATCTCCGTTTCGCGGGTGGCGTTCTCGATCGAGAGATTGTCGATCTCGTTGGCCATACTCGATAGCCGCTGGATCATGCGTTCGATCTCGAGGTCCTTGGCCACTGCCGCTTCCTCGGTGCGCTTCAGCGTTTCCCTCAGGTGGATGGCCTCGGTTTCGGCGCGGCGGACCTGGGAGCGAAAATCTGCGGCCTCGACGCTCATCTCGTCGATCTGCACATGCAGGTCCTGGCTTTCCGCAAGCAGCCGGCTTGCCTCGCGTGCCAATGTCTCATTGGCGAGCTTCAACGCCGTGGATTGCTCCCGCTCACGGATCAGGTCGTGCGAGGCGCGGGCATTCTCGGCGGCATAGAGGGCGCGCGCCATGTCCTTCTGTGCACGGATCTCCTGCGGGCTGAGGGGCATCGTCGCCTTCAGGCGATTTTCGGTATAGAGGACGATCCGTTTGTGGATGGCCGGGGCGATCAGCATCACGAAAAGGGCCGCGGACAGGAAACCCAGTCCAAAAAGCAGGACATATTCAATCACGATCGCGCCATTTCAACTCGGTTGTTCCGGACTCGCAAGACGCCATTAAACATGCGTCATGGCGCAGAACAAGCGCCTGGCTGTGGTGCTAGGCAAAGATTCCGTGCGCTCGAGAAGCAATTCCAGACTTCCGCTCTCAGTCGGGCTGAACGCTCAGAAAGGATTCCATGTCGGCTGGCGGGTCAGCTTGAGATAGCCTACATTGACACCAAGACGCGCACCTACGCCGGTGCGGATTGGAACGAGCACGACGTTGCGGTTCTTCAGCACGGTCATGCCTACCCCTGCCACGACATAGGCCGAACCGCTCACGCCACCGAAACGAGCATAGAGGCTATCGACGCTCGGCAGGTCATAAACGAGCATCATGGCACGCGTGCCGTTTCCGCCGTAGTCGATGCCAAGCGAGGGTCCTTGCCAGAAAACGTCGTGCTGGCCGGCATTCTTGGTATAGAGCATGCCTTCGCCATAGGTCAGCCCGGCGATGAATGCGCCGGAGCCTTCCTGGCCAAGGATGTAGCCATTCGGAAGGCCGTATTTCGAGAACGCATTCTCGATCACCTTCGCCAGCGAGCCGCTGGTCGAGCCGAAAAATTCATGACCGGCGTCAACGATTTCCTGGGCGGTATATTCATTGCCGGCGGCCACTGCCGGTTTCCCCTGGAGGGCCATGCCGGCGATAAGGAAGATCGCAGCCATCAGCACTCGGAGGCTGGCGATTTCACGGATACTGTCTAGGCGCATGGGTTTCCTCCATCCAAATTCGATGCAATCGGCATCACCAATGCGAGTAAGGCTATTTACCGACGATCGCCTTAATAATCGGTTTACCAAATATGGTGTCATTATGACCGTCAGGAATCCGACCACACCGGAGAGCCGCCCATGCGCTGCGATCCGGGCTTTTTCGTGGGCAACCGCCGACCCCAGGAGACACCGATGCCGAAAAACCCCAATCTCACTCTTGCCGGTCCGGATCTCGCCGCGCTTCTGTGCAGCCGGGTCTGCCATGACGTGATTTCCCCGGTCGGGGCGATCAATAACGGCCTGGAGCTTCTTGACGAGGGTGGTGCCGACGAGGATGCCATGGACCTGATCCGCACGAGCGCGCTGAACGCCTCGGTCCGGTTGAAATTCGCCCGGCTTGCCTTCGGTGCTTCGGGCTCGGTCGGCGCATCGATAGACACCGGCGAGGCGGAAAAGGCAGCGAAAGATTTTGCCGCGGCGGAGAAGAAAACGGAGCTGGCCTGGAACGGCCCCCGCGCGATCATCGCCAAGAACCGGGTGAAGCTCCTGCTTAACCTCTTCCTGGTCGCCTATGGCGCAATCCCACGCGGCGGTCAGCTCGACGTCACGCTCGAGAATCCGGAATATGACGCCAAATTCCGCATCGCCGCCAAGGGCCGCATGATGCGGGTGCCCGCGAAGTTCGCAGAGATCTGCTCGGGCACAATCGAGGAGGCGATCGACGCGCATTCGATCCAGCCATATTACACCGTCCTTCTTGCCGACGAATGCGGCATGGAGCTGAAATACTACGCAACCGACGAGGAAATCGTGTTCACGGCGGAAACCGTTCCGGCGGCCTAAGCTCTCATCGCGAAACGGCATGGGATACATGAGGGGACGCGGGGATATCTCCGCGTCTTTTTCGTGCGCGCGTGACCATTGGGCCGACTGGATACGGATCGCGGTAACATTTCCTTAGTTGAAAGCATTTAGGATGACTCCGATGAACTATAGCCGCGCGTCGGACGGGCGGCTCCAGGAGTTGACGATGCAGCGTTTGATGATCGCGGATAGTGCCGATATCGTTCGCAAAGTGGGCAAGCGGATCCTCTCGGAGATCGGCTTCCTCGTTCTTGAGGCGGGGTCCGCGCGCGACGCCCTTCTGCGATGCGAAACGGAACTTCCGAACATCATCATCGTCGATGCCGGGCTCGACGGCGCGCTCGATCTCATCACCAATATCCGCGCCCTACCGGAGGGCAAGAGCGTCCGCATCTACTACTGCGTGGTGGAGGCCGACCTGAAGACGATGATGGCAGGCAAGCGCGCCGGGGCGGACGACTTCCTGCTGAAGCCCTTCGACCGGAAGATCCTGACGAGCATTTTCACCGGTAGCGCAGTCGCCGCCTGAGCGGCGAAACTCAACGGACCAGTCATAGCGAAACCTGGACACCCGAGGGGCTCCGGTCTTCCAGTGCCTGTCTCTCGGTATAACGAAGGTGCCCAACAAAAAACCTGCCCGTTTCCGGGCAGGTTCGAAAGTCTTGCGGGAAGGGGATGGCTGCCCTAAATCAGGCCGTTTCCATGTATTCACTGCCGTCGGGCTCGCGCAGCACATAGCCGCGCCCCCAGACGGTTTCGATGTAGTTCGAGCCCCCGGCAGCATTGGCAAGCTTCTTGCGCAGCTTGCAGATGAAGACGTCGATGATCTTCAGTTCCGGTTCGTCCATGCCGCCATAGAGATGGTTGAGGAACATTTCCTTGGTGAGCGTCGTTCCCTTGCGCAGCGAAAGGAGCTCCAGCATCTGGTATTCCTTGCCGGTCAGATGCACGCGCTGGCCGCCGACTTCGACGGTCTTTGCGTCGAGATTGACGATCAGTTCACCTGTGATGATGATCGACTGGGCATGGCCCTTTGAGCGGCGGACAATGGCGTGGATACGGGCAACCAACTCATCCTTGTGGAAGGGTTTGGTCATATAGTCGTCGGCGCCGAAGCCCAGGCCCCGGACCTTGTCTTCAATGCCGGCCATGCCGGACAGGATCAGGATCGGGGTTTTGACCTTGGACAGGCGAAGCGTGCGAAGCACTTCATAGCCCGACATGTCCGGAAGGTTAAGGTCAAGCAGGATGATGTCGTAATCATATAGTTTTCCGAGATCGACGCCTTCTTCGCCGAGATCGGTCGTATAGACGTTAAAGCTTTCCGATTTGAGCATCAATTCGATGCTCTGCGCCGTGGCGCTGTCGTCTTCAATGAGTAGAACCCGCATAATTTTCCCCTTTACCGCCGCCGAAAGGTCGTACTTGGCCCCCTACGCGATACGGATCCAGTCGTTGCCTGATTTGAAGGCTGCCACCAAATGGTTAACAAATTCTGATTCCTTCTGGCAAGGTGTACCGAATTTATTAAACAAAGATACCAGTCTCCTGATTTTTCTTAGGTTTCGGGCATCGCCACGGATGAATCGGATTGCGAGAAAACAAGGCTAACCGATTCATTTGACTCATCATTGTCACCGGCCGATTTTCGACCTTGGCATTTACTGACCCTTAAATGATCGCCGTTATTATTAACGATGCCCGTAAACGAAAGGTTACCAGAGGTAGGTTTTTGTTAACTCCGGCGGACTTTTTTTGAAATTGATTCGTCCGAACGGCGTGGGCAGCCAGTTAGAAGCATGTGTGGCGGGGGGTCTCGCATCACGGGAGTATTGCGTATGAAGTCGCGTGAGAGCCTATTGCGCCTGAAGGAATTTCAGGTCACCGAGAAGCGTCGGCAATTGCAGCAGCTGCAGTCTATGATGTCTGAATTCGAACGGATGGCGAAAGAGCTGGAGAACCAGATCGCGCTCGAGGAAAAGAAATCCGGCATCGCCGATCCGAACCATTTCGCCTACCCAACCTTCGCAAAGGCGGCGCGTCAGCGGGCGGACAATCTGCAGGTCTCTATCCGGGAACTCAAGGTCCAGCAGGAATCGGCCGAATCGTCGCTGGAGGAAGCGGAAGCCGAACATGCAAAGGCGGCCGCGCTCGAAGAGCGCGATAGCCAGATGCGCATGAGGGCATAACGTTCCGAAGACCGTTCACGGCGGTTCAAAGAACGCATCGAGATGTCGCGGGCTCCGTCCGCGGCATCTGTTCGTTTGTGTGGCCGGTCTTCCGTTGTCGTTGCCGGAACGGCATGCTCACGCCCTGGTGGCCCCGGTCAGAACTTGATGACGCCGCGCCATTCCGGGTGACGGTCGGCCTGGCTTCGAAAAAATGGGCAGAGGGGTATGATCTTCCATCCGCCTTTGCGCGCCTCTTCGACGGCATGAAGGGCCAATGCCTGGCCTGCACCCTGGCCCCGCAATGTATCGGGGACTTCCGTGTGATCGACGATGATCAGCGCGGAGGATACCCGCGAGTAGGTCATCACCGCCTCCGTCCCACCGATCGATGCGATGTAGCGTCCTCCGGATTTCGTTTCCTCATGCGTGATTTCCATTGTCGGCTCCGTCGCTCATCGTCGAAACGGCTTAACATCGACACCAATAGCCGTCAAAGATAGCAGAATGCGAATCTGCGGCCGTTGCGGCGGATGTAACAGGACCGGTCAGCGAAATCGGCAGGAGCAAGCGGCGGAATGATCTGGGTGAAGTCGGTACTGCTGGTCCTCGCACCGGCCTTTCTCACCTTGGGGATCATGTTGCCGCTTGTGCGCTTCGAGACGCTCTACTTCTTTTCGGACAATCCATCGCTTGTAGAAATCGTGTTGTCGCTTTGGCGCGAAGGCAATTCTGCCCTCGCGGCGCTCGTCGGCTTGCTGTCGATAGTCTTTCCGTCCGTCAAATTGGTCGGTCTGATGGCGGAGGCCCTGGGGCCCGCGGTTGGCGACAAAGGGCGCGGCCTGATGCACGCTCTCGTGCCGCTGCTTTCGAAATGGTCGATGACGGATGTCCTGCTGGTGGCCATCGTCATCTTTGCGGCAAAGACGAGCGGATTGGCCGAGGCCTTCACCCAGCCGGGGCTATGGTTCTATGCCGCTTCCGCCGTGATCGCCGGCTTGCTGCATGCGCGGCCTTTCGGATCAGGTCCTCGGTAAGACAAGGCGGGGCGGGCTGGTGGCGAACCCGCATCCGCGGAAAAGGCGTCCGGAAGATCCGAACGCCTTGCAAAGATCATGACGCCGGCTGCCGCGGAGTTTTCCCTGTGGAAACTTCCTGCGCAGCCGAAGCGTGGTCAGTGGCGATATTGCTGGATGCGGGTGGTCCGAAGACCCGGCAGGCCATGGTCGTTGATGGACGACTGCCAGGAAAGGAATTCCTCGACCGTCAGGGTATAGCGTTCACACGCTTCTTCGAGGCTCAACAGGCCACCGCGGACCGCCGCGACAACCTCGGCCTTCCGCCGGATCACCCAGCGGCGCGTATTGGCCGGGGGCAGATCGGCGATAGTCAGTGGGCTGCCATCAGGACCGATGACATATTTTACTCGGGGGCGGATCATTTCGGTCATTGGACTCTCTATACATACTCAAGACCACACCATGGCATCCTAGTCTCCCACCTTTAAAATTTGCCTAAACGCCTGGTTACTATTTGATAATAACTTTAACGGGGTGGTCCCGCCCAGCCAGCAATGCTCCCGCCGCCACCTTTCGCTGCGTAAAGTTGCGGCAAATGCATAGGAGTTATGCCCAAAGATGGATATTATTTAATCAGACCTTGTGTATAAGGGCCCGCGAACGTAGCGGGCAGGCTTCATTGCTGGTTGCAGCCTGACTGCCCAGTTTGAACATTGGGCCAATTCCTGCATCCGGACCTCACGAGATCGATTTCGTACCAATCTCCGCCGCGCGGTCTCAGTAAATACGTCAGTTTATACTTGTTGTCGAAAAGGTCCGGGTTTTCGGGCATAAGGGATCGCGATGTTCAGGGATACGGATGTGATTTGTCGGGATGGCAAGGATAAATTGTCGATAACGGGGCCGGTGGACCAGGATGGCCTGTGCGCCCTCGGTCAGGCCTTTCGCTCCCTTGGCCAGAGCCATGGCATGGAATATTTTCTCGTTTCGACTTTTCCAAAGGCCGACAAACCGGAATTCGGCGCCAATCTCGTGTTCTCCAACTGGCCGGCCGACTTGCGGGAAGCCTATGACGTCAACGACAATTTTGCCCTGAGCCGGCTGGTATGCCGCCTCAAAGAATCCATACGGCCCGTGTTTTGGACCGAGTGCCTGTTTGTCGGGAGGCAGAGCGAGGCGCAGGACGAGAATGTCGCGAAGAATTTTTTCGATCGCGGGTTCAACGGCAGCCTGGCATTCTCGATGCATGACAGCGCGCTCAACCATTTCATTTTCGTTTTCTCCGGTAGCAGGACTGAGATGGCGCAGGACGAAATCGCCGCTCTCTATTTCGGCTGCATGGAATTGCTCGATACCTGCTTCGGAGGGTTTCGCACGCAGGAGGGACCGCGCGAGAAGCTTTCGGCCCGGGAGCTCGAATGCCTTCGCTGGTCCGCCGCGGGCAAGAGCAGCGATGAGATTGCCATCATCCTGAACATTTCGAGCCACACAGTGGTGAGCTACCTGAAGAGCGCGATGCGCAAGCTCGATTCGGTCAATCGCATGCAGGCAGTTGCACGCGCGTGCAGGTTCCGGCTGCTCTAACGCGGCCGTGAGGCCGCGCAGTCCGCAACAGGATCGGCAATGTGGCGGCCGCATGGACCAAGCGGGGCCTAAAGCATCACGACCGTGATCTCCGTCAATCCATACCCGAACTGGAGCTGGCCGGTTCCCCCGTGCTCAAGCGTGATCCAGTCGCCGGCCGAAAGCCATGTTGCGACCGTGACCGACTGGGACAGAGCGCCTGCCGATGCGTTGACGCCGCGTGCGGTCGCGACGGCGGCGGTGCCGTTGATCTTGACCGCAACCTCGTGTCCGCTTGAGGCGAGGAAGCTGGTGTTCAAAACGACCTGATAAATGCCGGTCACCGGGACGACCAGGCGGTTTCCGTAGCCGGAGGGCAGGGCGGCACCAAGGGCGAAACCGCCTTGTGAGACATGCAAGTCATCGAAACCTGTCAGAGTGGCGGCCGGCGGAGTGAAGGTGGTGGCGGCCAGCGAGGCGCGCACCACGGGACGGGCATCCATCCGCACCACGCCGGCGGATGAGATCGCCAATGCCGTGTTCCAATTGGACCCGTCCGGGCTGACCTTGATTGCGAGGTCATCTGAGCCGGTGAGGCCGATTTCTGCCTTTCCCTGCCAGTTGGATTGGAAGAGGAAAGAAGCGGTGTCGGAGGCCGATGCCTTGTTTATCTTGAGCTGATGCCCAAAACCCGCGTGATTGAAGAGACTGGCATCGGACGCAATGGCCAGCCGATTGCTGCCGTCAGCGGTGGCGCCGACGCCAACCGTGGAGAAGATGCCGTTTTCGGGCAGCGGAAGATCCGCCCATTCGACGCCATTGAAATAATTGAGCCGCCCTCCGGTCATGTCGAATGCGCGCCAGCCCGGGCGCGGCGTCAGGAAGATCCACGCGCCATCCTGGCGGAAGGCGAGTTGTCCTTCCTTGCCGCTCCACTCGCCCGTGGCCGGCGCGACTGGCCAGTAGCATTCTCCGTCGGCGGCATTTCCCGGCGGTGCGGAAAGTCTTGCCGCAATGATCATCTGGATGGTGGCATCGAGCCTTTGCAGGGCTTCGTTATGGGTGACGTGTTTCTGTGCCTGGGAGGGCAGGATATAGGGCAGGGCAATATTGACAGTCGTCTCAGACATGGGCGCGCTCTCCGGTTCAGGCGCCGGCATTTCGCGCCCGGCATATCAATGGCTCGGGCGCTACCGACGCATTCCAACGCGCCCATTTTCCCGCAGTTTTTGGCGAGGGGGATGAAAACGCCATGGTGGCATTGAAAGATAAAGGTTTTTCGCCCTTGTCTTTCACCTCCTTCGTGAAGGGGATTATTTGTCCCGCTTGCCCCAGGCAATGAAATGGGGATTGGCAAAGTCGGCATCATGGGTTTGAGCGACCTTGCCATATGGCAGTGGCGAGCCATCAAGTCCGAGCGTTACGCCGCCGGCGGCACGGAGCACTGCGTCACCCGCTGCCGTGTCCCATTCCATCGTGCGTCCGAAACGGGGATAGACATCCGCGAGACCTTCCGCGATCAGGCAAAACTTCAGAGAGGACCCGATCGCCGTGCTGGATGATATGCTGTTCTGCTTGAGAAAGGCCTCCGTCTCCGGGGTGTAGTGGGAGCGGCTGGCAACCGCAACCATATCGGGGCCGGATTGACGGGCAGAAATTGCCTGCCGATCGGCGATGGTGAAGTCGGCGGTGACCGACAGTTTCTCCGCACCCGCGGCCGAGCCGACATAAGCCACACCCTTGGCGGGCGCGTAGACAATGCCGGCAACCGGAATGCCCTTCGCGATATAGGCGATGTTGACCGTGAAATCCTCGCGCCTATTGATGAACTCCTTCGTACCATCCAGTGGGTCGACGAGGATGAAGGGCTTGCCACGAATATCGGGCATCTTGCCTGCCGCAACCGACTCCTCGGCGACGACCGGAATATCGGGCAGGTTGGCGGTTAGCGCGGCAAGGATGATCTCCTCGGCTCGTTCGTCAGCCTCTGTCACCGGGGAGGCGTCTTTCTTCAGCTTCACATTCGCTCCAGCCTGATAGACATCCAGTATTGCTCGCCCCGCGGCGATTGCTGCCTTCTCAAAGATTTCCAACATTCGTTGTCTGGTCCCGTTTGGCTTTCCATCAATTCCCCCGACGTCCTGTTTCGGGCGGCTGTCGGCGCATTCGAGGCTGTCGAGGACAGGTGTCCCGGAATCTCTTCTCCCATCGTTATGCCAGGAAGCACAAAACGGGAAGCCGTTCGTGGATGCACGTGCTGCTTGCCAGCGGAGTCCGGAACTGGTACCGCATCGACCGGGTCTGCAGCCGACGCCATGTGCCCGATCAGGCGCGATCCTGTGGCGAATCTAGAACTTCTGCCAAAGGCTGCTAGTGGAAATCTCCGAATTGGCTGTCAAATAGGCATTTTATGATGATTTTTTAGCGCTTTTGATGTCAAAACCACCAAATTTTAAGTGGGTGGCAACAAAATGTGCGCTGCACAGCTTTTGCCCTTCACATTTTTACTGAAACCGCTATCAAATCCCCTCATGTTAAGAACCCGAACGGGACAACATAAAAAGAGATGCGCCGAATGGCCGCGTCTGGGGGATAATAAATGGAGTATTTCGTCCAGCAGCTCATCAACGGGCTGACTCTTGGGTCCATCTATGGCCTTGTGGCCATCGGCTACACGATGGTCTATGGCATCATCGGCATGATCAACTTCGC
>DPXQ01000086.1 GCA_003527225.1 Rhizobium sp. | reverse complement strand
ATCAAAAATATTTGCAACAGAGCCGGCAAAAGATGGAGGCGGAAATCCGCATCTACCACATCCCGGAGCTTGGGTCCTGGACGGTGGAGGCACGGCAGCTCGGTTACAGCGCCGCTGGCACATCGGAATGGGGAACGAGCCGCCGCCACGCCGGCGACCTGCTGTCTGACGCGCTGAATAGCCGGGTCCCTCAGATCTTCGACGTCTTCAAGGATGCCGACGGCGAGCGCCGGATCCTCAATGTCGTTGACACCGAAGCCGCGCGTGACAAGCTGCAAAGGATCAAGCAGGCTTTTCAGGACTGGGTCTGGACCGATCCGGATCGAACCGACCGGCTGGCCCGCGATTACAATGATCGCTTCAACAACATCGCGCCGCGAAAATTCGACGGCTCCCACCTGAAACTCCCTGGCGCCTCCGGCGCCTTTCTTTTGTATGGGCACCAGAAACGCGGCATCTGGCGAATCATCGCCGATGGCTCGACCTATCTCGCCCATGCCGTCGGCGCGGGAAAGACCATGACCATGGCAGCCGCCATTATGGAACAGCGCCGACTCGGGCTGATCGCCAAGGCGATGCTGGTCGTTCCGTGGCATTGCTTGGCGCAGGCCGCACGAGAGTTCCTGGCGCTTTACCCGAATGCGCGCATCCTCGTCGCCGACGAGACGAACTTCACCAAGGATAAGCGTGCTCGCTTCCTGTCACGGGCGGCGACCGCGACCTGGGATGCGATCATCATCACCCATTCGGCGTTTCGGTTCATCGCCGTGCCATCGGCCTTCGAGCAACGGATGATCCAGGACGAGCTGCAGCTCTATGAGGATCTGCTGACCAAGGTCGACAGCGAGGACCGCGTCTCGCGCAAGCGTCTCGAGCGGCTCAAGGAAGGATTGCAGGAGCGGCTTGAAGGTCTCGCCACCCGCAAGGACGATCTTCTCACCATCTCGGAGATCGGTATCGACCAGATCGTCGTCGACGAGGCGCAGGAGTTTCGCAAGCTATCCTTCGCCACCAACATGTCGACGCTCAAGGGCATCGATCCGAACGGCTCGCAGCGCGCCTGGGATCTCTATGTGAAATCCCGCTATATAGAGACGAAGAACCCCGGCCGGGCCTTGGTGCTGGCGTCTGGAACTCCGATCACCAACACGCTCGGCGAGATGTTCTCGATCCAGCGCCTGCTTGGGCCTGCAGCACTTGCCGAGCGCGGGCTGCACGAGTTCGATGCCTGGGCCTCCTGCTTTGGCGATACGACCACCGAACTCGAAATCCAGCCATCCGGCAAATACAAGCCAGTGAGCCGTTTCGCCTCCTTCGTCAACGTGCCGGAACTGATTGCCATGTTCCGGTCCTTTGCCGATGTTGTCATGCCCGATGAACTCAGGCAGTATGTGAAGGTGCCCCACATCTCGACCGGGCGCCGGCAGATCCTGACCGCCAAGCCGACGGCGCTGTTCAAGACCTACCAGCAGATGCTAGACGCGCGCATCACGGCGATCGAGCAGCGTGAGGGGCCGGCCAAGCCCGGCGACGATATCCTGCTTTCGGTCATCACCGATGGCCGCCATGCCGCGATCGACCTGCGCTTCGTCATGCCGGCGGCCGACAACGAGGAGAATAACAAGCTCAATCTGCTCGTCCGCAATGCCTACGGGATCTGGAAGGATACCAGCGAGGCGATCTATCGACGCTCCGACGGCAAGGAGTTTGATCTGCCAGGCGCCGCTCAGATGATCTTCTCGGATCTCGGCACGATTAATGTGGAAAAGACCCGTGGCTTCTCGGCCTATCGCTTTATCCGCGACGAACTGGTCCGGCTCGGCGTGCCGGCATCACAGATCGCCTTCATGCAGGACTACAAGAAGACCGAAGCCAAGCAACGGTTGTTCGGCGATGTCCGCGCCGGCAAGGTCCGTTTCCTGATCGGTTCTTCCGAGACCATGGGCACGGGGGTCAACGCCCAGCTTCGCCTGAAGGCTCTCCACCATCTCGACGTGCCATGGCTGCCGTCGCAGATCGAGCAGCGTGAGGGCCGGATCGTGCGTCAGGGCAACCAGCATGAGGAGGTCGATATCTTCGCCTATGCCACCGAGGGCTCGCTCGACGCCTCCATGTGGCAGAACAACGAGCGTAAAGCCCGCTTTATCGCCGCCGCGCTCTCCGGCGACACCTCAATCCGGCGGCTGGAGGACGTCGGTGAAGGCGCGGCAAACCAGTTTGCGATGGCCAAGGCCATTGCGTCAGGCGACGAACGGCTGATGCAGAAGGCGGGGTTGGAGGCCGATATTGCCAGGCTTGAACGATTGAGGGCCGCCCACGAGGACGACCAATATGCTGTCCGTCGGCAGATGCGGGATGCAGAGCGTGAGATGGAGGTCTCAACCCGGCGTATCGCCGAGATCGGCCAGGATATCGAGCGTCTCAGGCCGACGAATGGCGATGCCTTCACCATGACGGTGCTCGGTCAGGATCATACCGAGCGCAAGGAGGCCGGCCGCGCTTTGATGAAGGAGATCCTGACGCTTCTGCAGCTCCAGCAGGAGGGCGAGGTGCATCTGGCGACGATCGGTGGCTTCGATCTGGTTTATGAGGGCGAGCGCTTTGGCAAAGGGGATGGCTATCGCTTCGAGACCCTGCTCCAGCGCACCGGCGCCGACTATGAGATCGATTTGGCAATTACGGTCACGCCGCTTGGCGCTATTTCTCGTCTGGAGCATGCACTGGATGGCTTTGACGACGAGCAGCGTCAGTATCGGCGGCGGCTGGAGGAAGCCGAACGCCGTCTGGCCTCTTACCGGTCGCGTGACGGCGGTGTTTTCGCGTTTGCCAATGATCTGAAGGAAAAGCGACTAAAGCTTAGGGCAATCGAGGCCCGGCTGGCGGAGGATCTGGACGACGAGACCAACGCAGCCGCCGCATAGCTGCATTGCACAATAAATGTTTTCCGTCTGGTCAAAATTCGGGCATAGTGCCTTCAGCTGATGCACATGACGGTCACCTCCCAGTTCCGTCGCAGCAGCTGTTCCCCTCTGGAGGTTTCAGATCTCCACACTTCATGGGCCGCAGTTTTCTGCAGGCCCATTTTTTTATTCTTCGGTCACCTCGTACGATGTTTCCGAAGGGTTTATGCCGGAGAGGCTATTGCGCGAGCCCCGCCGCTCGGCAGTTCGTAGAGCGGTCATTTCAAGGTATCGTAAGCGCATGGCCTTCATGTCGATTTCTCCCCCGATCCATTCCTCCAGTAAGGCAAGGAAGGCAGGATCCGTGTCGATCGGCGTCCCACGCGCTTGCGCGCGATCAATGGCGCGTTGCGCGATCGCTCTCCGGGCCTCGGGATCTGTGCTCATGTCGTTTCACCTGGCATTCTGATAGGCTTAGAGATCTATCAGGCGGTAAGTCGAATCACGACTTGAAAGTGCCTTTCGTCAACAAGATCTGAGCATCACTCCCCGATAAGCCGATGTCCTGCTCGCTGCAATCGCGGCGGCGTTTGATCTTGTCCCGGGATACAGAAGAAGGCGCTCCCCTCACGGTTTGAGCGCTTTTTTGTATCGGAGGCGCCGCTGAGGAGGTGCTGCATCTTGACCGCAACCGCTAAGCGGATGAGATCTGTGGTAGAACACATCGCAGGGACAAATGCCATTTTTTCTGGTGACGCAGACATCGCTGGTCGAAGCTAGAGACGAGCAGGAGGCCGCTCAAACGGGCGTCGACCGCCTTCGCTCCGGCGGACAGGTCACCGTTTCGGTGAAATCGGATGAGACGACAATTACGCATGTCGTTGTCGCCGCCGTAGTCGAGGAGCCCTTTCCGCCTTCACGTTCCGAGGCCGCCGGTCCACCGCCTGCTGCTGTTCGTAGCGCCGAAGCCGCCCCTGCTGAACCGGTAAGCAGGAAGCCGAGCCTGAAGCGCATGCTCGCCGATGGTCTGGCCCTGCTCAGGCGCCGAACCTAGTCCCTTCGTCGAGGTATGGCCGCCGCTAGCAGTCTCATCTTCGAGCGTTAGCTCGAACTGGAAGGTGGGATTGAGGAAGAAAAGCAGGAAGTTGAACCGGTCGCCGATCGGTCCTCCTGCCGGCGCGTGCGCTCAACCGCCGCCTGCGCTATCCCGGCCACTCGTTCTTCGCAGGGCTGTCAGCCCCGCTTGTCCCTCGCAGCAGGGATGCTCGGCCGCAGTTGCGTCAGTCCGGCCGTTCGGCGGTCCGGGAGGTGTCTTCGAGAAAAATGAAGACAGGAAGGGCTGGCAAGGCGCCGGTTCGGAACTCTCCCGGAAGGAAAAAATCCCATGCAGATCATGAAGGTTGACCCACGCGCGCTGAAGGAAAACCCAGACCGGATGCGCCAGTCGAAATCCTCGCCGCAGGCCGATGCGCTGATGCTGGCGACAATCAAGGCGGTTGGCATCGTCCAGCCGCCCGTAGTGGCACCGGAAGTAAATGGCGGAAACGGCTACATCATCGACGCCGGCCATCGCCGCGTCCGGCTTGCCATCGCCGCCGGTCTCGAAGAAATCGAGATCCTCGTCGTTGACGCCGCTAACGACAATGGCGCGATGCGTTCGATGGTCGAAAACTCGGTTCGCGAAGCACTCAACCCGGTTGATCAATGGCGTGGCATCGAACGGCTCGTCGCTCTCGGCTGGACGGAGGAAGCGATTGCCGTCGCTCTCGCCCTTCCCGTCCGCCAGATCCGCAAGCTACGCCTGCTCGCCAATGTCCTGCCGGGCATGCTCGAACAGATGGCCTTGGGCGATATGCCGAACGAACAACAGTTGCGGGTGATCGCGGCGGCCGGCCAGCTCGACCAGAAGGAGGTCTGGAAGGCGCACAAGCCGAAGAAGGGCGACACAGCGCCCTGGTGGCAGATCGCAAATGCCCTGACCAAGAAGCGCATGTACGCTAAGGATGCGAGCTTTGGTGACGATCTTGCCCAAGCCTATGGGATCGAATGGGTCGAGGATCTCTTCGCACCGGCCAACCAGGACGGTCGATACACCACAAATGTCGAGGGATTTCTCGGTGCCCAGCATGAATGGATGACCGGCAATCTGCCGAAGCGCGGCGCGATCGTCGAGGTCAACAGCTGGGGCCAGCCGGAACTGCCGAAGAAGGCTGCCCAAGTCTACGGCAAGCCGTCCAAGTCCGACCACGCGGCGCTCTATCTCGATCGTGACGGCAAGGTGCAGACGGTCCACTACCGCATGCCAGAGGCGGCGAAGCAGAAGGGAGGCGGTGGCGACGGCTTTACCCGCGGCACTGATGATAGCGACGCGATCGCAGCGCCGAAGGCTCGGCCAGACGTCACGCAGAAGGGCCACGACATGATCGGCGATTTCCGCACGGACGCGCTGCATGACGCGCTCGGTCGCGCGCCGATCGAGGATGACATGTTGATGGCACTGATGGTCCTGGCCTTCGCTGGCCAGAATGTTCGCATCGACTCCGGTGCTGACGGGACCTTCTACGGCGGCAAGCGCCTCTCGCGTCATGCCGTCGGACTGTTTGGCGAGCATGGCAAGCTCGCCTTCGATCAGGATACGCTTCGAGTTGCCGTTCGCTCGGTGCTGGTCGATGTACTTTCATGCCGCAGGGGCATGTCCAATAGCGGCATGGTGGCGCGCATTGCCGGTGATGCGATCGGAGCCGATAAATACCTGCCGAACATGGGATCGGAAGATTTCCTCTTGTGCCTGTCGCGCCAGGCGCTGGAAGCGTCTTGCGCCGAGGCATCGATTCAGCCACGGCAGAAGGTGCGCGAAACCCGCGCAGCGCTCGTGGAGCATTTTGCCACCGAGCACTTCGTCCATCCGTCCGGCCGCTTCGCACCGCCGGCCGACGAGTTGCTCGCGTGGATCCGGGCAAGCTCCACTACGGATGTCATCGGTGCGGGCGAGGGCGACGGCGGCCAAGCTGACGACCCTGCTTATGAACAGGAGGGTCAGGTCGAAGGAGATGCAGATCACGATGCTCTGCAGGACACAGACGTCGCAACCGATGACGACGACGATCAGGACTTCAATCAGAGGGCAGCAGCATGACCGCCGCCCTAACCTTGAACATCGTCGCACCCACCCCCGATTTTTCGGGGGTGGAGTTTGCCACCAGTGCCGATGGCATGCCCGTCGCTCGCATTGATGACTTGGTCCTTGCCATGGTCACATCACACAGCGGCTTCGCGTTCCTTGCGAGTGCCGTCGCCGTTCGTCGGCCGCTGGCAGAGCTGACGCGCGCCGACTTCTTCGGTCATGATGGCCGGGTGGCCAATGAGGCCGAGTTTCGAATGCGCGTCGCCGAGACGGCCGGTCATAAACACGATCTGGCCAAGCTCAACCGCGTGCAGACCCGCATGTCGGCGAGCACGCCCTGGGGCGGTTCACAGATGGCGGTCGTCTACGCCGAAGGCGTTGTCGCCCACAGTACGGCCGGCCACGGCGGCTTTCACCTCTCTTCCGATCGCAATGCTAAAGTCCATCCGCTGCTGCGGAAGGACACGCTCTGGTACGAGGAAGACTGCGAATGGGCGATCGTGGCGATCAGTTTTCCGGACCTGTTCACCGACTGCGAGCGGTCAATGGCAGAAAAGACCATCCGCAATACCTGGCCCGACGTCTGGGAGAAGATCCACGGTTGCTCGCTCGCCGAGGGTGAGAGCTGGGCGAAGGATCGCCGCGCGTTTGATCAACGCTATGCCGCAGACCACGTCGCCACCTCGGCAATCTTCTCCGATAAGAACCCCGGAATGACTGAGGTCGTGGCGGTCGTCGCCGGTGATAGAGGGGCGGGTGACCGAAAGGCCTGGGATAATGAACGTCGCTTCCTTGTGCCGAGCGACGAATATGCCAGGCGCGGTAGGTTCGGATTTGTGATCGATCCCGACCGTCATGCCGAATATCATGGGCCATCCTCATTTCTCGGCTGGCGAAGCCGGGGGATCGGGTCATGATTGATGTCCTCGCATCGAGATCGCTGGCGACGGCAGTCAGTGCCCGGCGTGAGACCCTGCGGCATCTGGATTGTCTGACCCGCCAGATTGCGGCGCGGGCCGGACGTAAGGCGATCACGGTGAAGACCAGGAGCCGGGCGCGCCGGCGATCCGGTCGCCGTCTCTATCATCAGGAGCTTGTCGAGCGCCTGGCCTTCGAGCGGTGGAGCGAACTCGACACGCTCACATGCAGGCTGGTGGTGCAAGAGCAGATCATCGACGCGCTCGAGCTTCACGGTCACGCGCCTGTTTTGCCTCTCGCGGGATAGGTGGATCTGACGCGGAGTAGCGGGGCGGCTTGGTCACCATCATACGGTCTTGGCGTCTATTTCGGTGGCGGGCTTGGCCATGCCGTCCCTCTCGGGCTTGCATTTGATATCGGACCCGAGCCGGGCTGCCCTTCTTTGTTGCTGCGGTCTGAACCGGCGGCCGATCGTTTCAAGGCCGCTGTCGCGCCGCGTGGCGGCCGATCCAGCCTCTCTGCGCGAGGGCAGGCTCGCGGTCTGCTCAGGTCAAGACCTGCTGGCTCGCAACCCTGCCCCGCTGGCTCAGCCGGATCGGACCTTTGAAGCCGCCCGCCCTTTGCCGGTTCCTGGTCGCCCGCATCGAAGGGCAGACCGGCACGGGCCGGAACCGCTTCGGAAGCCAAGGAAGGAACAGACATGGCCAAGCCCGCCACCCTCAACCGCTCCAACGCACGGGTCTCTCAATCTCGCCGCGGTACCACCCTCGAAATGGTCCGCCTCTCCTGCCCCGATGCAATCCAGGCGCATAAGATCGCGACAAGCTTCGGCACGGCCATCGTCGATAGCGATGGCATCCGTAGCCTGCATGAGCGGCTGATCGTCGAGACCGCCGAGAGCCTCTCCGATGGCATCGGCGAGAAGGCCATGCAGATCCATCTGCAGCGTATCGTCGGAGCCTTCGTCGGATCCGCGCATGGCGCCGGGCAGTTTTACTCCCGCGCCGTCACCGAGGCGCGCGACGCGACCGCCAAGGCGTCGAACGACGCCCGCGATGAGGACCTAGACGGTCCGGTCGGCTATGACAGCGCGGCCCAGCGCAAGCGCGAGTTCGCAGCCGACATGGGCGTCCAGTCCCACGCGCTCCGAATGGCAGCCGAAGGCGCGGTTGCTGCCTACGAGCATGTGGTCGGCGAGACCTGGAAGCCCTTCGACCGGCCGGTCGAGAACCCCGGCGCCTCTCTTGATCGCAAGGCTGCCGAAGCGCAGATGGCGGCTCTCGGATAACACCACCGGCGGTGATGACCCCGCCCCTTTCTCCTCCCCGGGGCCGGCGCCAGACAGCGCCGGCCTTTTCCTTGTCGAAAAGTAAAGCTGGAGACGTACCTGTCGCGGCCTGTCCCGCTCGGCGGTCCTGCAGGAGCCGGGCACCCAAGCAACGGCTTCGCCGTCCTCCACGCTGTTGCGGCCGTTCCGGTGCATGGGCGCACCATCGGCCCCTGACTTCAGACCTCCGTGACGGACCGCGAAAGACGCGGTTCTGAGAAATGGAGAAGGAAGTCATGGGCAGGAAAACGGATAACGATCGCATCGACATCTATACGCGGATCACCGAACGGATCGTAGAGGATCTCGAACAGGGCGTGCGCCCCTGGATGAAACCATGGAGCGCCGCCAACACGCATAGTCGCATCAGCCGGCCGGTGCGCCACAATGGCCTCCCCTATTCCGGCATGAATGTGCTGCTCCTGTGGTCAGAGCAGGTATCGCGCGGTTTCTCCTCCTCGATGTGGATGACCTTCAAACAGGCCCTCGAACTGGGCGGGGCCGTGCGGAAAGGCGAAACGGGCTCGACGGTTGTCTTCGCCAGCCGGTTCACCAAGTCGGTGGCCGACGGAAACGGCAATGATGTCGATCGGGAAATCCCGTTCCTGAAGGCGTATTCTGTGTTCAATATCGAGCAAATCGATGGTTTGCCCGACACCTATCATGCCCCGCCGGCCAAGGTCCGGGATCCTGTCGAGCGAATAGCGCGCGCCGATCTCTTCTTCCGCAACACCGGCGCCGTGATCCGGCACGGCGGCAACCAGGCCTATTATTCGCCGATCAAGGACTTTATCCAGATGCCGCCCTTCGAAGCGTTTCGCGATGCTGCTGGGCACGCGGCCGTCCTCAGCCATGAGCTGACCCATTGGACAGCGGCGGCGCATCGCGTCGGACGTGATCTCTCGCGCTATACCAAGGACCGGACGGACCGTGCCCGCGAAGAGCTCATTGC
>DPXQ01000152.1 GCA_003527225.1 Rhizobium sp. | reverse complement strand
ACTGTCCATGGCGACATCACGGTCGGCCAGCCAATAGCCAAAGTGGAGGACGACGGCGGTGTACTGGCGCCGGCGCGCGGCCTCATAACCACGGCGCTCACAATGGTCTTGGACCATCCGGGCGAGCGGCGACAGAATGTTTCCGGGGTCTTCGGTTCGAAGACGGAGGTGTAGTGGGGTCGGCAATTGCGTTCTCCTGTTCTGTTGAGAGTTGCAATTGCCAGGTTGCCTTCGTTTCGCTGCCCGACGCTGAGGACTGCGGCTCAGCGAGCCGATTATGTGCAGTTGAAAAGCGGAAATGCCCTGCCAGACAGGGCGTTTGAGCATGAGGTGACCATAAGTCACCACGGCGCATATTCATGCTTATGCGGAGGTGAGCATAAGCATGAGTATCTCCCCTGCGGGTCTCATTGAGACCCGCATGTCCTTCCGCTGGCGACCTGTCGGCCGCAAGGGAAGCTTTACCGCAGCGCCTAGCTGCAACTTTTGTCAGTTGCGCACTGCGCCCTTGCCCCCTCCGCTCTTCGCGGCGGGACAGAGGTGGCCCGCAGATTGCGGGAACGAAGAAGGGGCGGCCGCGATGCGGCCGAAGAAGACATGAAACGAGAAGGATTAGAGGCGCTGCGCGCCAGGGTCAGGTGTGAAGCCCTACTGGAGCAGGCCGGATACGAACTCGATCTGAAAGAAAGCACGCGTCGCGCCGTCAAATACCGGCATGCTGGCGGCATCATTATCGTGACCCATGACGGACGGGGCTGGTTCGATCCGCTGAATGACGAGAAGGGTGACGTCTTCGGCCTCGCGATGTTTCTGGAAAAGACGGCGTTCCCGGCCGCCGTGGACGCTGTCGCAGCGGTGGTTGGGTTTCAGCTTTCCCGGCCGGAATGGCGTCCGTCGCGGTCTGCAGTGTCAGACGAGGCCATTGCTGACCGTTGGCGATGCCGGCGCTCGCCTTCGCCCGGATCGGGCGCGTGGCGCTATCTATCTTGGCAGCGCTTGATCCCGTCTGCCATAATCCGGCAGGCCATTCGGGTAGACATCCTGCGGGAAGGACCTTTCGGCAGCATGTGGGCGGCGCATGTTGATGGCCATGGCCGAGTGGTCGGCTGGGAAGAACGCGGACCCGAATGGCGCGGATTTTCGACCAGGGGATCGAAGCTTCTGTTCCGATTGGGTCCGAGTGATGCCAACCGCATTTGCGTCACCGAGGCCGCGATCGACGCGATGAGCCTCGCAGCGCTCGAGGGTTCACGCGAGGGCACGCTCTATCTCAGTACAGGCGGCGGGTGGTCACCGGCGACAGATGCAGCGCTCTGCGAACTCGCCCTCCGGCCGGGGCTGACACTGGTGGCCGCGACAGATAGCAATTCCCAAGGAGACATCTACGCAGCGCGTTTGCGTGCGCTCGCCGAGGCGTCCGGCTGCAATTGGCAGCGCCTTCGACCTTCGGCGGATGATTGGAACGAGGTCTTGAAAAACAGAGAGAAGGAGAGACAGGAAAGGAAAATGGAGAAGAGGATGAGGCCTGCCGCATGCGCGCCGGCCACGTCAAGGGAGGCTTCGCCCGGCATGTGCCGGCCCTTGACCCGGCCGGACACGAGGCCGGCTGATCGGGAGGGGTCATGAAGGACTGAAGAGGATAGTGAGGTCGAAACGACAGTGCTGCCTTCGGTCCCAAAACCCCAAAAGGATTAAGCTGATGACCTCGATATCCCTCCCCCGCAAAGTGTTTCAGGGTATGGCCAAGCGCACCGACATGTTCCGCATGTTCGATCGGCACGCCAAGCGCCCAGACCGTTTTGGCGGCAATCAGTCCGGTACCTATGCCGGCGAATGGTTCGAAATCGATGAGACCTCCTACTCCTATATGCTCGACATTCTGCCGCCGCTGTGGATGCGTGGACCGATCTTTGCGATGCGCGAGTTCATGACCGGTTCCGTAACCTCGGTCTTCTATGCGATTCGGATCGATGACGCCGTCCGCTATTTCCACACATACTGCGACCTATCCGATCCGAACTCAGTCGAGGCGATGCGCTCGGCGATCCTTGATCGCGAAACCCGGCCGGTTCGGGCGATGAGCCGAGAGGAACGGCTCGAACATATCTGGAGCACCACCGCGGACGACTATCGCGGTTATGCCGGTCCCCGCTGGCCAAAGCCGATGCAGGGCCATCGCACGGTCATGCTCTATGGCGGCAAGGAAGGCACCTTCCTGAAGCTGCTCTGCACGCTGACCGACGACGAAATCGCGGCCAAGCTGCCGGTTCATCTGCGCCACCTCCCCACGGTCTTGGCGGCCTAAGCCAGAACCAGTCCCCACAATCCGAGCGCTGAAACTCGTCGGACCCTCGACGGGTCGATTTCGCACGCCCGCTTTCCAAAGGAGAATTTCATGAGCAATGATCCCTATACCTTCGACATGTTCGGCAGCTCTGCACTGTCTTCCGGCCTTGGGCTTGGTGTGACCGCGTTTGGCAGTTTCCCTCCGTATGCTGCCAATGATGACGAGCCGGATCCCACTCCGCCCGCATCGGCCCCTGCCCTCCCTGTCATTGCCGCGCCTGTTCGGCGAGCAGGGTTTCGGGCAAACTTCTATCTTGATGGCGACCGCACGTTGGGCCCCACCTGGAAAGATCGCGCCCGCGCGAACGTTGCGGCGATCCTCATCGCCGACGGCATTGCCAAGCAGGACCGGCCGGCAACACGTAAGGAGCAGGCGCAGCTCATTCGCTACACCGGCTTCGGCGCCGGTGAGTTGGCTAACAGCATGTTCCGCCGGCCCGGAGAGGTCGATTTCAGGCAGGGCTGGGACGAGCTTGGCTCCTCGCTCGAAACTGCCGTATCCGAAGCGGAGTATTCGTCGCTCGCGCGTTGCACCCAATATGCGCATTTCACGCCAGAATTCATCATCAGGGCGATATGGGCCGGGATTGCAAAACTCGGGTGGCGCGGCGGCCGGGTGCTGGAGCCGGGGATCGGCACGGGTTTGTTCCCGGCCCTGATGCCGGAGCACTTTCGCGATGCCGCCTCTATCACAGGGATCGAGCTCGATCCAGTCACCGCCCGTATCGTCGGCCTGCTGCAGCCAAAGGCTCGGATCATCAATAGCGACTTCGCGCGCACGGATCTGGCGCCGATCTACGATCTCGCGATCGGCAATCCGCCCTTCTCCGATCGCACCGTCCGCTCTGACCGCGCTTATCGGTCGCTCGGGCTTCGGCTGCACGACTATTTTATTGCTCGTTCGATTGATCTGCTCAAGCCCGGCGCGCTCGCTGCCTTCGTCACCTCGCACGGAACGATGGACAAGGCCGACCCAGCCGCGCGAGAGCATATCGCCAAATCCACCGATCTGATCGCCGCGATCCGTCTGCCCGAAGGCAGCTTCCGCCGTGACGCAGGCACGGATGTCGGCGTCGACATCCTCTTCTTCCGCAAGCGAAAGCTCGGGGAGCGGGAAGGAGATCAGCTATGGCTTGATGTCGATGATGTCAGGCCGGCCACCGACGACGAAGACGCCATCAGGGTCAATCGTTGGTTTGGTCGACATCCGGACTTCGTGCTCGGCATACACGCCCTGACTTCCGGCCCGTTCGGCGAGACCTACACATGCCGGCCCCGTGATGGCGAAGATCTCGAAGCCGCACTCGCCTCTGCGATCGATCTCCTACCCACCGATCTCTACGACGGCGAACCGACGCCGATCGACATCGATCTGGAGGATGAACTCGATGAGATTGTCGAGCTGCAGCCGAAGGGTGGGTCTGTTCGCGAAGGCAGCTTCTTTCTCGACCGGGCGAATGGTCTGATGCAGATGCTCGACGGATCAGCCGTGCCGGTTACGGTCCGCAAGGGCCGCACCGGGGATGGTATCCCGGAAAAGCACGTCCGGATCATCAGCAAACTCATCCCGATCCGCGATGCGGTGCGGGAGGTGTTAAAGGCGCAGGAAACCGACCGTCCCTGGCGCGACCTTCAGGTCAGGCTGCGTATCGCCTGGTCGAGCTTCGTGCGCGAGTTCGGGCCGGTCAACCATACCACCGTCTCTATCCAGGAAGATATAGAAACCGGTGAGGTCAGGGAGACCCATCGCCAACCCAACCTTGCACCCTTCCGGGATGACCCGGATTGCTGGTTGGTCGCCTCGATTGAGGATTACGATCTGGAGACAGATACGGCAAAGCCTGGCCCGATTTTTTCCGAACGCGTGATTGCACCGCCGGCGGCGCCGACCATCACATCTCCTGCGGATGCGCTAGCCGTAGTGCTGAACGAACGCGGCCATGTCGATATCGAGCATATCGCCGAACTACTGCACAGCGATCCGGCGGTGGTAATCGACGAGCTGGGCGACGCCGTCTTCCGCGATCCCGCCGATGGATCGTGGAAGACGGCTGACGGATATCTCTCTGGCGCTGTCCGCACCAAGCTCGCAGCGGCGCAGGCTGCGGCCGAACTCGATCCGACCTACGAGCGCAATGTCCGCGCTTTGACTGACGTGCAGCCGGCCGATCTTCGGCCTTCAGACATCACCGCCCGTCTCGGCGCCCCATGGATTCCGGCCGCCGATGTCGTGGCCTTCGTGAGGGAAAAGATGGAGGCCGATATCCGCATTCACCATATGCCGGAGCTTGGTTCCTGGACGGTGGAGGCCCGTCAGCTCGGTTACAGTGCCTCCGGCACGTCGGAATGGGGCACGAGCCGCCGCGATGCCGGCGAACTTCTCGCCGATGCCTTGAACAGCCGTGTTCCCCAGATCTTCGACGTGATCAAGGATGTCGACGGCGAGCGCCGGGTCCTCAACGTCGTCGATACCGAGGCCGCGCGCGACAAGCTGCAGAGGATCAAGCAGGCTTTTCAGGACTGGGTCTGGACCGATCCGGATCGCACCGATCGACTGGCTCGCGATTACAACGATCGCTTCAACAACATCGCGCCGCGCAAATTCGACGGGTCCCATCTCAAACTTCCCGGCGCCTCTGGCGCCTTCGTTCTTTATGGGCATCAGAAGCGCGGTATTTGGCGGATCATCGCCGATGGTTCCACCTATCTCGCCCATGCCGTCGGTGCCGGCAAGACGATGACCATGGCGGCCGCCATTATGGAACAGCGCCGGCTCGGCCTGATCGCCAAGGCGATGTTGGTCGTGCCCGGCCATTGCTTGGCGCAGGCGGCCCGCGAGTTCCTGGCGCTCTATCCGAATGCCCGCATTCTGGTTGCCGACGAGACCAATTTTACGAAGGACAAGCGCGCACGGTTCCTCAGCCGAGCGGCGACCGCGACCTGGGATGCGATCATCATCACCCACTCAGCCTTCCGCTTCATCGCGGTTCCCTCCACCTTTGAGCAGGCGATGATCCAGGATGAGTTGCAGCTCTATGAGGATTTGGCTTGCAAAGTCGACAGCGAGGATCGCGTCTCGCGCAAGCGCCTCGAGCGGCTGAAAGAAGGATTGCAAGAGCGTCTGGAGGGACTCGCCACCCGCAAGGACGATCTTCTTACCCTCTCTGAAATCGGCGTCGACCAGATCGTCGTCGACGAGGCGCAGGAGTTCCGAAAGCTATTCTTTGCCACCAATATGTCGACGCTCAAGGGCATCGACCCGAACGGCTCGCAGCGCGCCTGGGACCTTTACGTGAAGTCCCGCTACATCGAAACGAAGAACCCCGGCCGGGCGCTGGTGCTCGCCTCCGGCACGCCGATCACCAACACGCTTGGCGAGATGTTTTCGATCCAGCGGCTGCTTGGCCATGCCGCCCTTGCCGAGCGCGGGCTGCACGAGTTCGACGCCTGGGCCTCGTGCTTCGGTGACACGACAACGGAAATCGAAATCCAGCCATCCGGCAAATACAAGCCGGTGAGCCGCTTTGCCTCCTTCGTCAACGTCCCCGAGCTGATTGCCATGTTTCGGTCGTTTGCCGATGTCGTCAGGCCAGACGATCTCCGCCAGTATGTGAAGGTGCCTGATATCTCGACCGGGCGCCGTCAGATCCTAACGGCTAAGCCGACGGCGCTGTTCAAGACCTATCAGCAGATGCTCGACACAAGGATCAAAGCGATCGAGAAGCGCGAAGGGCCGGCAAAGCCCGGCGACGATATACTGCTCTCGGTCATCACAGACGGCCGCCACGCCGCGATCGACCTGCGCTTTGTCATACCGGGGACTGAGAACGAGGAAGACAACAAGCTCAATCTGCTTATCCGCAATGCCTACAGGATTTGGCAGGAAACCGGTGGCGCCATCTATCGGCGCCCCGATGGCAAGGAGTTCGAGCTGCCAGGTGCCGCCCAGATGATCTTTTCCGACCTCGGCACGATCAACGTCGAGACATCGCGCGGCTTCTCTGCCTATCGCTTCATTCGCGACGAGCTGATTCGGCTCGGCGTCCCCGCCTCTGAGATTGCCTTTATGCAGGATCACAAGAAGACGGAGGCGAAGCAGCGGCTGTTCGGCGATGTCCGCGCCGGAAAGGTGCGCTTCCTGATCGGCTCGTCGGAGACGATGGGGACCGGGGTCAATGCCCAGCTTCGCCTGAAGGCGCTCCATCATCTCGATGTGCCATGGCTGCCATCGCAGATCGAACAGCGTGAGGGCCGGATTGTTCGTCAGGGCAATCAGCACGACGAGGTCGATATCTTCGCCTATGCCACCGAGGGTTCGCTCGACGCCAGCATGTGGCAGAACAATGAGCGCAAGGCGCGCTTCATCGCCGCCGCCTTGTCGGGAGATACCTCAATCCGCCGGCTCGAAGACATCGGTGAAGGTGCCGCCAACCAATTCGCCATGGCAAAGGCTATCGCCTCCGGCGACGCGCGGCTGATGCAGAAGGCTGGCCTCGAAGCCGATATTGCCAGGCTCGAACGGCTACGGGCCGCGCACGAAGACGATCAGTATGCCGTCCGCCGACAGATGCGCGATGCCGAGCGTGAGATTGAGGTTTCGAACCGACGCCTAGGCGAGATCGGCCAGGACATTGAACGGCTCCAGCCCACCTCAGGCGACGCCTTCAGCATGACCGTGCTCGGCCAGAACCATACCGAACGCAAGGAGGCTGGCCGCGCGTTGATGAAGGAGATTCTTACTCTTCTCCAACTTCAGCACGAGGGCGAGGTTCATCTCGCCACGATCGGTGGCTTCGATCTTGTCTATGACGGTGAGCGCTTCGGCAAAGGCGATGGTTATCGTTATGAGACGCTGCTACAGCGCACCGGCGCCGACTACGAGATCGATCTGGCGGTGACGGTCACACCGCTCGGCGCCCTATCACGCCTGGAACACGCTCTCAGCGGCTTCGATGTAGAACAGAACCAGTATCGCCGGCGGCTCGAAGAGGCCGAGCGGCGATTGGTGTCCTACCGGTCCCGCGACGGAGGCGCTTTTGCGTTCGCAGACGACCTCAAGGAAAAGCGGCTGAAGTTGAGGGCAATCGACGCTCAGCTTGCGGAAGGTCTGAACAACGTGACTGTCGGGCAGCTGCATAGCTGCGTTGCACAATAAATGTTTTCCATCTGGTCAAAATTCGGGCATGGTACGCTCAGCTAATGCACATGACGGTCACCTCCCAGTTCCGTCGCAGCAGCTGTTCCCCTCTGGAGGTTTTAGATCTCCACACTTCATGGGCCGCGGTTTTCCGCAGGCCCATTTTTTTAATCTTCGGTCACCTCGTACGATGTTTCCGAAGGGTTTATGCCGGAGAGGCTATTGCGCGAGCCCCGCCGCTCGGCAGCTCGTAGAGCGGTCATTTCAAGGTATCGTAAGCGCATGGCCTTCATGTCGATTTCTCCCCCGATCCATTCCTCCAGTAAGGCAAGGAAGGCAGGATCCGTGTCGATCGGCGTCCCACGCGCTTTCGCGCGATCAATGGCGCGTTGCGCGATCGCTCTCCGGGCCTCGGGATCTGTGCTCATGTCGTTTTACCGCCATTCTGATAGGCTTAGAGATCTATCAGGCGGTAAGTTGAATCACGACTTGAAACTGCCTTTCGTCAACAAGATCTGAGCATCACTCCCCGATGAGCCGATGTCCTTCTCGCTGCAATCGCGGCGGTGTTTGATCTTGTCCCGGCATACAGAAGAAGGCGCTCCCCTTGATGAGGTGGAACGGCCCGCTCCGACAGCATCAAAGTGCTAACGTGGTCGTTATCGCAAACGCCACAAGGAGGGACCGTTCCGTGAAAGATGTTACCACTATTGGACTGGACTTGGCGAAGCACGTTTTCCAAGCTTTTGGCGCGGACGTCGACGGGACGCCGCTGTTCAACCGAAAGCTACGCCGTGCTGAAGTGCTGCGCTTCTTCGAAAGACTGCCACCGTGCCTGGTGGGTATGGAGGCATGTTCGAGTGCGCACCACTGGGCGCGGGAGATCTCGGCCTTCGGGCACGACGTCAGATTGCTGCCGCCCCAATACGTCAAGCCGTTCGTCAAGCGCGGCAAGACCGACGCCGCTGATGCGGAGGCAATTGCTGAAGCGGTGACGCGAAAGACGATGCGGTTCGTGCCGGTCAAGACTGCAGAGCAGCAGGCAGCGGTGATGGTCCTCAGAACGCGGGCGCTGCTCGTGCGTCAGCGAACCCAAGCGATCAACGCGTTGCGCGCCCATATGGGAGAGTTGGGTATCATCGCTCCGACCGGAATCGCCAACGTGAAAGCACTGGCGCCTATCATCCGGGATGAAGAGGATACTCGACTGCCTCCGGCTGCGCGCTTTGCCCTGACCGAAATTATCAATCAGATCGAGATGCTCGCCACACAGATCGACAAACTCGAACGTGAGATCGTCATCCAAGCCAAGCAGGATGATGAGATGCGGCGCCTCGCGACCATCCCTGGCGTTGGCGCAATTATCGCCTTGGCCGTAAAGGCTTTCGTTCCTGATCCCGCCGGCTTCAAATCTGCTCGGCACTTTGCGGCCTGGATCGGGCTAACTCCGAAAGCGCATTCCAGCGGTGGCAAAGAACGGTTGGGGCGAATATCGAAGATGGGCAATCCGGTACTACGATCATTACTGACGACGGGGGCGGCATCGGTGCTACGTCATGTGCAGTATCGCGACCGAGTTTGGCCGTGGCTGAAGAACATGCTTACGCGGCGTCCGTTCAAGGTCGTAGCGGTGGCGCTGGCCAATAAGATCGCCCGGATGATCTGGGCATTGTTGACCAGAGGTGGAGTTTATCGAGACCCAATAGGAATTGAGGTAGGATCTGCCGCCGTATAAGCGCAGGACCGCCGAGACGAGCTGCCCGGCAACCGCCGGCAGGTAGGGTGCATAACAGACGATGAACCACGGGACGAAATCCCGAAGCAGGACAGGCCGAAACCCGTGACGCGCACAAAGCGCGCCCCCTTGATCCAGCCACCCGTTTCGCGGACTTCATCGAGGCCAGCGGTCATGACCGCACAAGTAGGCCGGACATATGACCGCACCGTTCCCATGTGGTGAAATCGACTGAAGAGCACCTTGCACCGCGGGCCGTTCCACATACACGGGTTGAGCGCCTTTTTTGTATCGGAGGCGCCGCTGAGGAGGTGCTGCATCTTGACCGCAACCGCTAAGCGGATGAGATCTGCAGTAGAACACATCGCAGGGACACATGCCATTTTTTCTGGTGACGCAGACATCGCTGGTCGAAGCTCGAGACGAGCAGGAGGCCGCTCAAACGGGCGTCGATCGCCTTCGCTCCGGCGGACAGGTCACCGTTTCGGTGAAATCGGATGAGACGACAATTACGCATGTCGTTGTCGCCGCCGTCGTCGAGGAGCCCTCTCCGCCTTCACGTTCCGAGGCCGCCGGTCCACCGCCTGCTGCTGTTCGTAGCGCCGAAGCCGCCCCTGCTGAACCGGAAAGCAGGAAGCCGATCCTGAAGCGCATGCTAGCCGATGGTCTGGCCCTGCTCAGGCGCCGAACCTAGTCCCTTCGTCGAAGTATGGCCGCCGCTAGCAGTCTCATCTTCGAGCGTTAGCTCGAACTGGAAGGTGGGATTGAGGAAGAAAAGCAGGAAGTTGAACCGGTCGCCGATCGGTCCTCCTGTCGCCGCCTCGCTCAACCGCCACCTGCGCAATCCCGGCCACTCGTCCTTCGCAGGGCTGTAAGCCCCGCTAGTTCTTCGCAGCAGGGATGCTCGGTCGCCGTTGCGTCAGTGCGGCCGATCGGCGGTTCGGGAGGTGTCTTCGCGAAAAAATGAAGACAGGAAGGGCTGGCAAGGCGCCGGTCCGGAACCCTCTAGACAAGGACAAATCCAATGCAGATAATGAAGGTTGACCCGCGCGCGCTCAAGGAAAATCCTGACCGGATGCGCCAGACGAAGTCGTCGCCGCAGGCAGATGCGCTGATGCTCGCGACGATCAAGGCGGTCGGCATCGTCCAGCCGCCGGTCGTCGCGCCTGAAGCCGATGGTGGCAACGGCTACATCATCGACGCGGGCCATCGCCGCGTTCGGCTCGCGATCGCCGCCGGCCTCGAAGAAATCGAAATCCTGGTTGTGGATGCGGCCAACGATAACGGCGCGATGCGGTCCATGGTCGAAAATAGCGTGCGCGAGGCCCTCAACCCCGTCGACCAATGGCGCGGTATCGAGCGGCTCGTGGCTCTCGGCTGGACCGAGGAAGCGATTGCTGTCGCTCTAGCCCTCCCCGTCCGCCAGATTCGCAAGCTGCGCCTGCTCGCCAATGTCCTGGCGGCCATGCTCGAACAGATGGCCCTGGGCGATATGCCGTCCGAGCAGCAGTTGCGCGTCATCGCGGCCGCCGGCCAGGTCGACCAGAAGGAGGTCTGGAAAGCCCACAAACCTAAGAAGGGTGATACCGCGCCCTGGTGGCAGATTGCCAATGCGCTGACCAAGAAGCGCATGTACGCCAAAGATGCGAGTTTTGGCGACGAACTCGCCCAGGCCTACGGCATCGAATGGGTCGAGGATCTCTTCGCGCCGGCTGATCAGGACGGCCGCTACACCACCAATGTCGAGGGATTTCTTGGTGCCCAGCATGAATGGATGACAAACAATCTGCCGAAGAAGGGTGCAATCGTCGACGTGAACAGCTGGGGCCAGCCGGAACTGCCGAGGAAGGCGTCTCAAGTCTACTGCAAGCCGTCCAAGTCAGACAACGCGGCGATGTATCTCGATCGCGACGGCAAGGTGCAGACGGTCTATTATCGCATGCCCGAGGCGGCGAAGCCAATTAGCAGTGCTGGTGACGGCTCTGTCGGTGGCGGTGATGACGCTGACGCCAACGCCGCGCCGAAGGTCCGATCCGATGTGACCCAGAAGGGCCACGACATGATCGGCGATTTCCGCACGGCCGCGCTGCACGACGCGCTCGGCCGCGCTCCAATCGAGGATGACATGCTGATGGCGCTGATGGTGCTGGCCTTCGCCGGTCAGAACGTCCGTGTGGACTCCGGCGCGGACGGGACCTTCTATGGCGGCAAGCGCTTCTCGCGACATGCGGTCGGCTTGTTCGATGAGCATGGCAAGCTCGCCTTCGATCAGGACACGCTACGCGTTGCCGTTCGCTCGGTCCTCATCGATGCTCTGTCTTGCCGCCGGGGCATGTCGAACAGCGGCATGGTCGCGCGCATCGCAGGGGAGGCGATCGGCGCTGATGAATTCCTGCCAAACATGGGCTCGGAAGACTTCCTCTTGTGCCTTTCGCGCCAGGCACTCGAGGCGTCCTGCGTCGAGGCGTCGATCCAGCCACGCCATAAGGTGCGCGAAACCCGCGCAGCGCTCGTCGAGCACTTTGCAAGCGAGCACTTCGTCCATCCGTCTGGTCGCTTCGCGCCGCCGACCGACGAGCTGCTCGACTGGATTCGTGCAGGCGCCGCCACCGATGTCATCGGTACGGGCTCCCAAGATGACGAAGACGGTAATGTTGGCGCCTCGGCTGAAGAGCATGAGGGGCCGGTAGAAGAGGATGTGATTCCGGACGATCCGCACGACGCCGAGGTCGCCGATGGCCACGACCAGGATTTCGATCAGAGGGCGGCCGCATGACCGGCGCCCTCAAGTCAAGCTCGGCGACACCCACCCCCGATCTTTTGGGGGTGGAGTTTGCCACAGGCGCGGACGGAATTCCCGTTGCCCGCATCGATGACTTGGTCCTCGCCATGGTCATGTCGCCAAGCGGCTTTGCTTTTCTCGCGAGTGCCGTCTTCGTGCGCCGGCCGCTCGCTGAGCTGACGTGCGCCGATTTCATCGGGCACGACGGCCGGCTGGCCAATGAGGCCGAGTTCCGGAGGCGCGTTGCTGAGACGGCTGGGCACAACCGCGATCTGGCCAAGCTTAACCGCGTGCAGACGCGCATATCGGCGAGCACGCCCTGGGGCGGTTCGCAGATGGCGGTCATCTATGCCGAGGGCGTCATCGCCCATAGCACGGCCGGCCATGGCGGCTTTCACCTCTCCGCCGACCGCAATAGCAAAGTCCATTCGTTGCTGCGCAAAGTCACCCCCTGGTACGAGGAGGATTGCGAATGGGCGATCGTGGCGCTCAGCTTTCCGGAGCTGTTCACCGGCTACGAGCGGGCCGCGGCAGAAAAGACCATCCGCAATACCTGGCCTGATGAATGGGAGGCGATCCACGGCGCCGAGCTGACCGAGGGCGAAAGCTGGGTCAAAGATCGCCGCGCGTTTGATCGGCGCCATGCGGCAGATCATGTCGTCATATCTGCAATCTTCTCCGATCAGCACCCCGGCATGACCGAGGTCATGGCGGTCGTCGGTGGGCACGGGCGAGCAGACAAGGATGAGCGTCGCTTCCTGATCCCGAGCGACGAGTATGCCGGGCGCAGCCGGTTCGGCTTTGTCATCGATCCCAACCGTCATGCCGAATATCATGGGCCGTCCTCCTTCATCGGCTGGCGAGGTCGGGAGGATGGGTCATGATTGACATCCTCGCTCCAAAGCCGCTGGACAAGGCAATCGGCGCCCGGCGTGAGACCCTGCAGCATCTCGATTGTCTGAATCGGCAGATTGCAGCCCACGCCGGCCGGCAAGCGATCACCGTGAAAGTCCGGAGTCGGGCGCGACGCAGATCAGGGTTCCGGCTCTATCCTCAAGACCTGGCTGATCGCGTGGCCTTCGAACGTTGGGCCGAACTCGACACGCTCGGACATCTGTTGGCGTTTCAGGAGCAGATGATCGACGCGCTCGAGCATTGCGGTGATGCGCCTGCTTCGTCGGTGGCGGGATAGGTGACCTCGAATGGGCTGTGCACTGGATGGCATCTGGTCATCTTGCGGCCACGACATCTCCCAGGGTGGTGGGCTTGGCCATGTCGTCCCTCGTCGGCGTGCGTCTGATATCGGACCCGTGCTGGACTGCCCTTCTTTTCGTTGCGGTCTGAACCGGTGGCCGGTCGTTTCAAGGCCGCTGGCGCGCCGCGGAGCGGCCGATCCAACCTCTCTGCGCGAGGGCAGGCTCGCGGTCTGCTCAGGTCAAGACCTGCTGGCCCGCAAACCTGCCCTGCTGGCTCAGTCGGATCGGACCTGTGAAGCCGCCCGTCCTTTGCCGGTTCTTGAGTGCCCGCATCGAAGGGCAGACCGGCACGGGCCGGAACCGCTTCGGCAGCCACGGAAGGAACAGACATGGCCAACCCCGCCACCTCCAATCGCTCCACCGCCCGGTCGGCGCAATCGCGCCGCGGAACCACTCTTGAAATGGTCCGCCTCTCCTGCCCCGACGCCATCCAGGCGCAAAAAATCGCCGAAAGCTTCGGCACGGCTATCGTCGACAGCGATGGCATCCGCAGCCTGCATGAGCGGCTGATCGTCGAGACCGCCGAAAGTCTCTCCGAAGGCCTAGGCGAAAAGGCCATGCAGATCCATCTGCAACGGATCGTCGGGGCCTTCGTCGGATCAGCGCATGGTGCCGGACAGTTCTACTCCCGCGCCGTCACTGAGGCGCGCGACGCAACCGCCAAGGCATCCAATGATGCCCGCGACGAGGATCTCGACGGTCCGGTCGGCTATGACAGCGGCGCCCAGCGCAAGCGGGAGTTCGCGGCCGACATGGGTGTCCAGTCCCATGCGCTGCGGATGGCGGCCGAGGGAGCAGTGGCCGCCTACGAACAGGTTGTCGGCGAAACCTGGAAGCCCTTCGACCGGCCGGTCGAGAACCCCGGCGCATCGCTCGATCGAAAGGCGGCCGAAGCTCAGATGGCGGCCTTCGGTTGATGTCGCCGGCGGGGGTAACCCCGCCCTTTCTTCTTGATCAGAGGCTGGCGCCCGACTGCGCCGGCCTTTTTTTGTGTCGAGAGGGAAAGCTGGAGACGTGCCTGTCGCGGTCCGTCCCGCTCGGCGGTCCTGCAGGAGCCGGGCGCCCATGCAACGGCTTTGCCGTCCTCCACGCTGTTGCGGCCGTTCCGGTGCATGGGCTCGGCCTCCGGCTCCTGGCTTCGGACCTCCGTGACGGACCGCGACAGGCGCGGTCTTCAGAAAAGGAGAAGAAGTCATGGCCAGGAAAACGGAAGCGCACCGCATCGACATCTACACGCGCATTACCGACAGGATCGTTGAGGATCTCGAACAGGGCGTGCGCCCCTGGATGAAGCCATGGAGCGCCGCCAACACCAGTGGCCGGATTGCTCGACCGGTACGCCACAACGGACTGCCCTATTCCGGTATGAATGTGCTCCTTTTGTGGTCGGAGCAGGTCTCGCGGGGCTATACATCCTCCATGTGGATGACCTTCAAACAGGCGCTTGAGCTGGGCGGTGTCGTGCGCAAGGGCGAAACGGGCTCGACGGTCGTCTTTGCCAGCCGGTTCACCAAATCCGTGGCCGATGAAAACGGCGATGATGTCGATCGGGAAATCCCATTCCTGAAAGCCTATTCGGTGTTCAATATCGAGCAGATCGATGGTTTGCCTGACACCTATTATGCCCCGCCAGCCAAGGTGCGGGATCCCGTCGAGCGCATCAAGAGCGCCGAGTGCTTCTTCAAGGCGACGGGCGCAGTCATCCGGCACGGCGGCAATCAGGCTTACTATTCGCCGGTTATGGACTATATCCAGATGCCGCCCTTTGAGGCGTTTCGCGATGCTGCCGGGTATGCAGCCGTCCTCAGCCATGAGGCGACGCA
>DPXQ01000160.1 GCA_003527225.1 Rhizobium sp. | reverse complement strand
GGCTGGGCGACCGGCTCGTCGAGGGAGGAGTAGACGACAAGGGTGCGCGCCTCGGCGTTTCCCGAGCGTGCAGGAAAGAGCGTGGTGCTGGCCTGCGCGGCAAAGGGCAGGCCGAGAATGAGGGCGATCGTCAGGACAAAGGTGCGCATAATCTCATAATGCCGTGGCCGGCAGGCGTTCACAAGCCGCGGGGTCCCCGCTAGAGTGGTTCGGAGGGGGACGAACTTGCGCATACTTCTGGTCGAGGACAATGAGACGCTGGCGGACGGGCTGTCCTCGATCCTGCGTGGCAGCGGCTATGCGGTGGACGTGGTGCGTGACGGCGCGTCTGCGGATGCCGTCACCGCGACCGAAAGCTTCGATCTCGTCATCCTCGATCTGAACCTGCCGGAAATGGGTGGCCTTCAGGTGCTGCGCGCCATGCGGGCGCGCCAGGACAAGGCGGCCGTGCTGATCCTGACGGCGCGCGGCACGACGGAGGAGCGCGTCAAGGGGCTGGATCTCGGCGCCGACGACTATATGACGAAGCCCTTCGACGTCAGCGAGCTCGAGGCGCGGGTGCGCGTGCTCTTGCGCCGGCGGGCCGGGCTGCATTCCTCGTCGGTGCAATACGGCAATGTGTCCCTCGATCTCACTTCCCGCACCTTTTCCGCCGATGGCGTGCTGATCGACCTGCCGGCGCGCGAACTTGGGATTCTTGAAGTGTTGTTCATGCGGGCCGGCAAGGTGGTGCCCAAGGATGCGATCATCCAGTCGCTGGCCGGCTTCGACGATGACCTCAGCCCGAATGCCATCGAGCAATATGTCAGCCGCCTGCGCAAGCGGCTCGGGCCCTTTGGGCTGACCGTGCGTACGGCGCGCGGGATCGGCTATTATCTTGACAAGGCGGCGGAACCGGCATGACCGCCGATGTCTACTCGCTGCGAAGGCGGTTGCTGGGCTGGCTTCTGCTGGCGACCGCGGTCCTCGGCATCGTCGCTCTGGTCGATACCTATCGCGAGGCGGTCCGCACGGCCGACACGGTTTCCGACCGAGTGCTTGCCGGTTCGGCCATGGCGATTGCCGAGCGGGTGATCGTCTCCGAGGACGGGACGCTCGAGGTCGACATTCCCTATGTGGCGCTGGAGATGCTGACATCGGCGGCGCAGGACCGGGTATTCTATCGCGTCGACGGGCCGCCCGGCAGTTTCATCACCGGTTACCAGAACCTGCCGACCTTCGCCGACCTCGGCGGTCAGTCGTCCTTCTATACCGATGCGATCTTCCGGGGCGAGCCGATCCGGGTTGCGGTGCTGCAGCGCTCCGCCTCGACCGGCATCAATTCCGTGCCCTTCTCGGTGACGGTCGCCGAAACCACCATCGCCCGCCAGCAGCTGGCGCAGGCGATCCTCTTGCGTTCGGCCGCCCGCCTCGCGCTGATGATCGGCGGCGCGGGCGCGATCGTGTGGATCGCCGTCACCTATTCGCTGCGGCCGCTCTATCGCCTCGGCGAAGCTATTGCCGAGCGCAATCCCGACGACCTCCACCCGATCGAGCAATCCGTGCCGACCGAAGTCCAGGGGCTGGTCGAGACCGTCAACTCCTTCATGATCCGCCTCGGTTCGGCGCTCGATGCGCTGCGGAACTTCACCGGAAATGCCAGCCACCAGCTGCGCACGCCGCTCGCCATCATCCGCACCCAGCTGGCGCTGTCCGCCCGGGCCGCGACGCTGGAGGAGGCGAGGGCCGCGGCGCTGAAGGGCGACCGCGCCGTCGGCCACGCGGAGCATGTGCTGGCGCAGTTGCTGCTGATGGCAAAGATCGATGCAGCCGGTTCGGATCATACCCCCCCGGTTTCTAAGATCGATCTTGTCCAGCTGGCGCAGGAGGTTACGGCCGACAACGTGCCGAAGGCCACTCAGGCGGGCATCGACCTCGGTTTCGAAGGGGAGGGGAGCGCCTTCGTCCTTGCCGAACCGCTGCTGATCGGCGAACTGCTCGGCAACCTGATCTCCAATGCGATCGCCTATGCCGGATCGGCGGCCGAGGTCACCGTGCGCGTCCGGGCCGCCGCCGAGGGCATCTGCCTCGAAGTGGAGGACGACGGGCCGGGCATTCCGCCGGAAAAGCTCACCGCGGTGCGGCAACGCTTTTCGCGCGGCGACAAGGGCGAGGGTGCCGGCCTCGGCCTGCCGATCGTCGAGGAAATCGCCCGCCTCTTTGCCGGGCGTCTCGATCTCGCCCAGGGTTCGAACGGCCGGGGCCTCAAGGCCAGCGTGACCTTTCCGGCGCCAGAAGCCGCGGGCTGATCCCGGCGTCCTATTTCAGGAAGGCGCGGAAGCGTCCGAGCGAGAAGAGGAAAAGCACCGTCCCGATCCCCGTCAGCCAGAGGAAATCCGGCCATACGACGTCCATGCCGGCGCCGCGGAACAGGATCGACTGCGCCATGGCGATGAAGTGCGTGTTGGGCGCAAAGTTCATGATCAGCTGGATGACCTCCGGCATGCTCTCGCGCGGCGTAAGCCCGCCGGACAGCACCTGCAGCGGCAGCA
>DPXQ01000079.1 GCA_003527225.1 Rhizobium sp. | reverse complement strand
CCTCTGGCTGACCGGGATCGGGACGGTGCTTTTCCTCTTCTCGCTCGGACGCTTCCGCGCGTTCCTGAAATAGGGCGCCAGGATCAGCCCGCGGCTTCTGGCGGCGGAAAGGTCACGCTGGCCTTGAGGCCCCGGCCGTTCGAACCCTGGGCGAGATCGAGACGCCCGGCGAAGAGGCGGGCGATTTCCTCGACGATCGGCAGGCCGAGGCCGGCCCCCTCGCCCTTGTCGCCGCGCGAAAAGCGTTGCCGCACCGAAGTGAGCTTTTCCGGCGGAATGCCCGGCCCGTCGTCCTCCACTTCGAGGCAGATGCCCTCGGCGGCGGCCCGGACGCGCACGGTGACCTCGGCCGGCGATCCGGCATAGGCGATCGCATTGGAGATCAGGTTGCCGAGCAGTTCGCCGATCAGCAGCGGTTCGGCAAGGACGAAGGCGCTCCCCTCCCCTTCGAAACCGAGGTCGATGCCCGCCTGGGTGGCCTTCGGCACGTTGTCGGCCGTAACCTCCTGCGCCAGCTGGACAAGATCGATCTTAGAAACCGGGGGGGTATGATCCGAACCGGCTGCATCGATCTTTGCCATCAGCAGCAACTGCGCCAGCACATGCTCGGCGTGGCCGACGGCTCGGTCGCCCTTCAGCGCCGCGGCCCTCGCCTCCTCCAGCGTCGCGGCCCGGGCGGACAGCGCCAGCTGGGTGCGGATGATCGCCAGCGGCGTGCGCAGCTGGTGGCTGGCATTTCCGGTGAAGTTCCGCAGCGCATCGAGCGCCGAACCGAGGCGGATCATGAAGGAATTCACGGTCTCGACCAGCCCCTGGACTTCGGTCGGCACGGATTGCTCGATCGGGTGGAGGTCGTCGGGATTGCGCTCGGCAATCGCTTCGCCGAGGCGATAGAGCGGCCGCAGCGAATAGGTGACGGCGATCCACACGATCGCGCCCGCGCCGCCGATCATCAGCGCGAGGCGGGCGGCCGAACGCAAGAGGATCGCCTGCGCCAGCTGCTGGCGGGCGATGGTCGTTTCGGCGACCGTCACCGAGAAGGGCACGGAATTGATGCCGGTCGAGGCGGAGCGCTGCAGCACCGCAACCCGGATCGGCTCCCCCCGGAAGATGGCATCGGTATAGAAGGACGACTGACCGCCGAGGTCGGCGAAGGTCGGCAGGTTCTGGTAACCGGTGATGAAACTGCCGGGCGGCCCGTCGACGCGATAGAATACCCGGTCCTGCGCCGCCGATGTCAGCATCTCCAGCGCCACATAGGGAATGTCGACCTCGAGCGTCCCGTCCTCGGAGACGATCACCCGCTCGGCAATCGCCATGGCCGAACCGGCAAGCACTCGGTCGGAAGCCGTGTCGGCCGTGCGGACCGCCTCGCGATAGGTATCGACCAGAGCGACGATGCCGAGGACCGCGGTCGCCAGCAGAAGCCAGCCCAGCAACCGCCTTCGCAGCGAGTAGACATCGGCGGTCATGCCGGTTCCGCCGCCTTGTCGAGATAATAGCCGATCCCGCGCGCCGTACGCACGGTCAGCCCAAAGAACCCGAGCCGCTTGCGCAGGCGGCTGACATATTGCTCGATGGCATTCGGGCTGAGGTCATCGTCGAAGCCGGCCAGCGACTGGATGATCGCATCCTTGGGCACCACCTTGCCGGCCCGCATGAACAACACTTCAAGAATCCCGAGTTCGCGCGCCGGCAGGTCGATCAGCACGCCATCGGCGGAAAAGGTGCGGGAAGTGAGATCGAGGGACACATTGCCGTATTGCACCGACGAGGAATGCAGCCCGGCCCGCCGGCGCAAGAGCACGCGCACCCGCGCCTCGAGCTCGCTGACGTCGAAGGGCTTCGTCATATAGTCGTCGGCGCCGAGATCCAGCCCCTTGACGCGCTCCTCCGTCGTGCCGCGCGCCGTCAGGATCAGCACGGCCGCCTTGTCCTGGCGCGCCCGCATGGCGCGCAGCACCTGAAGGCCACCCATTTCCGGCAGGTTCAGATCGAGGATGACGAGATCGAAGCTCTCGGTCGCGGTGACCGCATCCGCAGACGCGCCGTCACGCACCACGTCCACCGCATAGCCGCTGCCACGCAGGATCGAGGACAGCCCGTCCGCCAGCGTCTCATTGTCCTCGACCAGAAGTATGCGCAAGTTCGTCCCCCTCCGAACCACTCTAGCGGGGACCCCGCGGCTTGTGAACGCCTGCCGGCCACGGCATTATGAGATTATGCGCACCTTTGTCCTGACGATCGCCCTCATTCTCGGCCTGCCCTTTACCGCGCAGGCCAGCACCACGCTCTTTCCTGCACGCTCGGGAAACGCCGAGGCGCGCACCCTTGTCGTCTACTCCTCCCTCGACGAGCCGGTCGCCCAGCCGATGATCGAAGCCTTTCAGGAGGCCCATCCGGATGTCGCGGTGCGCTATGAGGACATGCTGACCGGCGAGATCTATGACCGGATCGTCAAGGAAACGGACAGCGGCGCCCGCACCGCCGACTTCGCTTTTTCATCCGCCATGGATCTGCAGGTGAAACTGTCCAACGATGGTTATGCCCAGCGCAGCGACCTGCCGATGAGCGCGCGCTGGCCGGCCTGGGCCAACTGGCGCAACACGGCCTATGCGCTGACCTTCGAGCCGGCCGTCTTCGTCTACCACAAGCCGAGTTTCACAAAGGAGAAACCGCCGGCAACCCGTGCGGAATTCGTCGAATACCTGAAGCGCCAGGGTAATGCCGTCTATGGACGCATCGGCACCTATGACATCGAGCGCTCCGGCGTCGGCTTCCTGTTCATGGCGCGCGACCAGGAACAATTCGGAGACATCTGGTCGGTGATCCAGACAATGGGGGCCGCCGGGGTCAAGCTCTACTCGACCAGTTCCGCCATCCTCGAGCGCATCGCCGACGGCCGCTTCGTGCTCGGCTACAACATCCTCGGCTCCTACGCCGCCGACTGGGCCTCGCGCCATCCCGACCTCGGCATCGTGCTGCCGAAGGACTACACAGTCGTCATGTCGCGCATCGGCCTCGTGCCGCAGGCAGCCGCCTCGCCCGACCTCGGACGGGCCTATCTCGAATTCTTCATGTCGCGCGAAGGCCAGACGATCATGGCACGACAGCTTCAGATCGCCGCCGTCAGCCCGGATGTCGCCGGCGAGAACACCGCGACCACGCTGCAGGAGCAGCTCGGCAAGCAGCTCAGGCCTGTCCCGGTCAGTCCCGGCCTGATGGTCTATCTCGACCAGGTGAAGCGCGCGCGCCTCATCAGCCGGTGGAACGAAGTCTTGCGGCTGCAATAGTTCGGCGTATGCTTTTCCTTCAGCCCCATCGCTCGAGGCAAGAGCGCCGGCGATGTCAGGCAAATGTCAGCTTGGTATGATCTTATTCGATTGCGGTCACGCGTGGAGGCGTTTGGC
>DPXQ01000162.1 GCA_003527225.1 Rhizobium sp. | reverse complement strand
AGCCGACGCCGGAAGAACTGGCCGAGAAGCTCGCCATGCCGCTCGAAAAGGTCCGCAAGGTCCTGAAGATCGCCAAGGAGCCGATCTCGCTCGAAACTCCGGTGGGTGACGAAGAAGACTCGCATCTCGGCGATTTCATCGAGGACAAGAACGCGCTGCTGCCGATCGACGCTGCCATCCAGGCGAACCTGCGCGAGACGACGACCCGCGTTCTCGCCTCGCTCACCCCGCGTGAAGAGCGTGTGCTGCGCATGCGTTTCGGCATCGGCATGAACACCGACCATACCCTTGAAGAAGTCGGCCAGCAGTTTTCGGTTACCCGCGAACGTATCCGCCAGATCGAGGCGAAGGCATTGCGCAAGCTGAAGCATCCGAGCCGCTCCAGAAAGCTGCGTTCGTTCCTGGATAGCTAAGATGGCCTTGGTTCGTCGATTTGAACAAAAGCCTATGGAACGCAATTCTCTACACAAGGAGATTGTTGCTACGTATTCAGTTTTCGGGATCGACGACAAACGGGTCGTCCAGATCGATACCTATGGTTCTGCTGAGCGGGAGATTCCCGGCAAGAAGAGCCAGACCATACAGTTGGATCGAGAAGGAGCAGAGAACTTGTTTCTGATATTGAAGAACGAGTTTGGCTTCAGGTGACTGATTGTAAGTAAGCTGAAAACGAAACCCGGCCGGAGCGATCCCGCCGGGTTTTCTTTTGCCCACTGCCCGCATGCTGCGTCGATCTCGCATTTCTCCCTTGATGCCGCCGCTATTTGGGGCCACATCACCCAGGACGTCAGAGGGTCCAGTTCATCGGCATGGAAAAGACATCGGCAAAGCGCTGGGGAAAGTTGGGCGGGGCCGTGGCGGCTTCCGTCGCGCTCCACCTTGCCGTGCTTGCGGTCTTTCTGGTGAAGCTACCGGAACTGCTTCCGCAGCCCCAGCCGGAGGAGACCGTGACGGTTGAACTCGTGCCACCGCCGGAAGAAAAGAAGCCGGAGGAAAAAGCAAAGGCCGAGGAGCCGCCAACACCCGAAGAAGCCAAGGCCGAAGAAGCAAAGGCCGAAGAGCCGCCCGCGCCGGCGGAACCGCCGCCGCCACCATCTCAAGGGGAGGGGCAACCGGTGCCCTTGCCGGTCCTGCGTCCCGTGTTCGAGTTTGGCGAGAAGGACCGCGGCCCGAAACAGGATACGAACGGCGATGCCAGCCAAGAGGCTGCCAAGCCGCCGCCTGAGACCAAACCGCAACCGGAGGAGGCCAAGCCTTCGGAAACAGTGGCGGAGAAGCCGTCGGCTGCAGACGAACCGCCGGGCAGTCCGCTACCGGACGACATCGATCTTCCAGAGGTCACCATAGCAAATCCCGGCGCTCCGGACAAAGGAATTGCCGGCGCGGAATCGTCCAGCGAGACAAGCATCGAGCTTTCGCAGGTCAAACCTCCGTCGGAGCCGGCAACCCAGCCTGCCGAGGCGGCCGAAGCCCGCCCGTCTTCTGACCTCGCGGAAGTCAGGACGCTGTTTTCGCGGTCCGTGACGGACGATCCATTTGCCATGACGGCGATGGCCAGTCTGTCGCGTTCGGAGCGTGCCGACCAGCTCTGCCTGACGGAGCTGCGGGAGCAATTGCGCCATGCGGGGCCGCAATACCGACCCGTACTCCTGCCGTCTTTCACGCTCGAGCAGGGCACGGTTCTGGATATCCGCGAGGCAGCATTCCGGACAAGTTCGCAATGGTACGAATTGAGCTTCCGTTGCGAGGTCGATGAGGACGTCACCAAGGTCGTGTCGTTTGCCTTCCATATCGGCGATCCCATCCCGAAAAGCGAGTGGGAGCGCCGTGGCTTCCCGGCATTCTGAGAGAGGATGAGGCCGGGCGAGCCGGTTCTTTCCAGACCTGCAGCGGTTGTTTAACGCCGCCCATCTCCGATCGGCTGCGGACTACCCCATCCAGGCCAGCCGGCCAGCGATCGTCCACATGATGAGTGCGATCGCTCCGTCCAGCACCCGCCAGGCCGAGGGGCGGGCAAAGAGCGGACGCAAGAGCCCCGCGCCATAGCCGAGCGAGAAGAAGAACAGGAACGAGGCGAGGGTCGCGCCGAGGCCGAAGGCCGTTTCACTTCCTGCATATTGTGACGAGATCGAGCCGAGTAGCAGGACAGTATCAAGATAGACATGCGGGTTTAGCCAGGTGAGCGCAAGGCAGGTGGCGAGCGCGGCCCCAAGGCCCAGCGCGCTCGCATCGGCCGGGTTGAGCACGGCATTGCCAGTGAGTGCTGCGCGGAAGCTGCGCAATCCGTATAGGGCAAGGAAGATCACGCCACCGTAGAGCAGCACTGGTTCCAGCAAAGGGAGGGCGGTGGTTGTCCCGCGAAACCCGCTGACACCCGCCGCAATCAGGACTGCGTCCGATGCGGCGCAGGTCAGGCAGATCCAGAACACATGCTGCCCTTTCAGCCCCTGACGCAGCACGAACGCGTTCTGTGCGCCGATAGCGACGATCAGGCTGAGACCTAAAAAGAATCCGGAGAAAGCAGCAGCGAACATATCGATCCCTTCCAATCGGTCTTTGACTATCGCATCGTTCCGAGTGAGAGAAATTAAATAATCTGAGATAGGATTAGGAATACTGATCATGTTCGATTACGCTCAGCTCGAGGCTGTGGCGGCCGTCATTCGCACGGGCAGTTTCGAAAGGGCAGCCCGTCATCTCGGCCTGACCTCTTCGGCCGTTTCCCAACGGGTGAAGCTGATCGAGGAGCGCGTCGGTGCGGTGCTGGTCGTTCGTGGGCAGCCTTGCATCGCGACGCCGGCCGGTCAGCGGCTCTTTCGTCATGCCGAGGAGGTGGCGCTCCTCGAGCACGCACTCAACGCCGAGATGGGCGTGCAGGATGCGTCTGGCGGCCGGCCCAGCATTCGAGTAGCGGTCAATGCCGACAGTCTTGCCACCTGGTTCGTGCCGGCGATGGCGGCGGTCGAGAATTGTCTCTTCGATCTTGTCCTCGATGACCAGGACCACAGCGCGGACTGGCTTCGCCGCGGCGAAGTGCGAGCCGCCGTCAGCGGCTTTTCCGGCGCGGTTCAGGGATGTGACAGCCGTGCGCTGGGCTCGCTGCGCTATATCGCGACTGCAAGCCCCGGTTTCATGAGGCAATGGTTTGCCGACGGGGTAACGCTGGCGGCACTTGCCGCCGCGCCGTGCCTGACCTTCAATGCCAAGGACATGCTGCAGGGCCGCTGGATCGCCTCCGTGTTCGGAGAACCTGTTTTTCCCCCCACCCATTGGCTGCCATCGTCGCAGGCGTTCGTCGACGCTACTCTTGCCGGGGTCGCCTGGGGTATGAATCCCGAGGCGCTGGTGCGCGATCTGATCGCGGAGGGCAGGCTTATCGCGCTGCTGCCGGACCGCCCCTTCGACGTTCCGCTTTACTGGCATTGGAGCCGCTCCGTTCAGCCGGCGTTGAAGGCGATCACGCCCGCAGTCGTGGAGGCCGCCGCGCGGATACTCCTGCCGACGGACTAGACCTGCGGCAGTGGTAAGTCCCAACGTGCCCTTGCCGGCTCCGGTTGTGTGCCCTACGTCCCCGTGACAGCCATGGAGGATCAGCGATGCCGGTCATGCCTTTGAGGACGCAGATAGCCGAGAGCCTGACGGCCCTCAATCAACGCGATTTTCCCGCCTTCATGCGTTTTGTCGGAGAAGATGCCGCCCTTGACATGCCGGACGGCAGCCGGGTGATCGGCGCGCAATCGCTTCGCGACACCCTGGCCGCCTTCCTGATGCGCCATGACATACGCTTCGCTGATGCCGTCATCATGGTTGACGATACGGGCTCACGGGGCGCTGCCGATGTGACGGTCAAAGCCGAGCAAAAGCCCGCCGACGGTGAGGATGACCCACGCGGCAGCTCTGTCTCGCTTCCCGGCGTCATCGTTTTCGAGCGCGACGATGCGCTCTTCCTGCGCATCAGCCTCTATTTGTCGACGCCGCTGTAAGGTCCGCTTCAGGCGAGATAGGCTTCCAGAACCTTTACGATCATCGCGTGATCCTCTTCGGAGGCGAGGCCGGACACCGTGATCGCGGCGACGACCCCCGTACCGACGACGCGCACGGGAAAACTGCCGCCATGGCACGCGTAGTCGAGAGGATCGAAACCGAATTCGGGGCCGAGTACGCGCCCCTTCATCCGGTAGCTTTCACCCACCCGCATGGACGACTTGTGCAGGCGCAGCGTGACGTTGCTTTTGCGCCGGGCCCAATGGTCGTTGTCGGGCGATGATCCCGTCAGGGCGGCGTGAAAGAGAACGCGGTCGGGCGTGCGGATATTGATGACGACCGGGGCCTGATCCAGTCGCGCTGCCCGGACAAGTCGATCGCCGATCTCCAGCGCTGTATCCTCGTTGAACGCGGGGAAGACCAGGGCTCTTTCCTGTGCGTCCAGAATATCGATCAGACTGGTGTCGGTGGTCATCGTATGCTCCTCTCGTGCCCGATGCGCGAAGACTATCGTGGGCCAGGAGCCACGCCTAGACGGGGATGTGTCTTCCATGTTGAAATCCGGTCGTCGCTACCGCTGTCGATGTGCGTGTCTTTTACCAGATCCGATGACCTGCAACCGGAGCATTGATGACCCAGACCATATTGACGATCCAGACCAGGGGGCAGGGGCTCTATGAGTTCACCGATGAAGCCCGGGCATTTACTGCCAATTGTCATGGCGAGGGGCTGCTCTCGGTGTTCGTCCGTCATACATCCTGCTCCCTCCTCGTGCAGGAAAATGCCGATCCGTCCGTTCAGCGCGACCTCACCGCCTTTTTTCGCCGGATCGTACCGCCGGCCTCCGATCCGTCCATGGGTTGGATTACCCACGACGCGGAAGGACCGGATGATATGCCGGCACACATCAAGGCGGCGTTGATGCAGGTGTCAATTTCGATTCCGGTGAGCAAGGGCAAGCCGCTGCTTGGAACATGGCAGGGGCTTTATCTGTTCGAACACCGTGACCGCCCGCATCGGCGTGAGATTGTCCTGCATCTCTCATGCTAGATCGCAGTAGAGATTATTATTTATACAAAACAAATAGATAATGGAAATTGCCAAGATGAATGAAAACTGAACGGGCGATTTTGCCTTCGTTCAGGCGGGCACGATTACCCTCTCCTCAATCGCTCAGGACAGCGGGAATGAACGTTTCCAATTCCACGACAGCTAAGGAGAGAGACATGACCAACATTTTCGCAAAGGCAGGCCTGGCCGCCCTTATCGCCTTCGGCGCAATTCCCGTAACCTCGGCTGCGGCCGCCGGTCCCGAGTTCGATTTCGGAATTTATATCGGTGGCCCCGGCGACGGTCCCCGCTACGACCGCCGCCGCGACGATTGGCGTGACCACCGTGAGTTTCGCCGCCCCCGCGCTTGCGCACCGGGCCACGCCGTCGAAAAGGCGCGCTGGAATGGCCTGCGCCGCGCGCGGATCTATAATATCACGCCGCGCCGTGTCGTCGTCGCCGGCTTCCGTCACGGAGATTTCGACCGTATGGTCTTCGCCAATGTGCGCGGCTGCCCTGTCATCCGGTATTGAGCATCTGAGAAATCCAGACTGAAGAACCGCCGCCCTGCAAGGGGCGGCGATTTTGTCGTGTGGTTCTATTGCTCAATCGCGAAGGTGACGTTGACCGTGACGCTGTAGCTGTTTTCGCCACTTTCGATCGGTGCGGGAGCCGACATTTCCTTGGCCATTGCCACGCGATAGAGCGGCTGCGCCATCGGGCGAGCAAAGTTCTCGCTCATCTCGACCACGCGGCCGAGCTTTACCCCCGCGGCGTCAGCAAGCGTCTTGGCCTTGGAGATTGCGTCGGCTGCTGCGGTTTTGCGCGCATCGTTGATCGCGGCCTCCGGCTTGTCGTTCGTGAAGACGATATTGCCGCCCTGGTTCACCCCGAGCGTCACCGAGCGGTCGATGATCCCGCCGAGCTTGGAGAGGTCACGTACACGAACCGTCAGGCCATTGGTGACGGAATAACCGATGATTTCCGGTTCCATGATCTTATCGTCGTCGTCGCTGTCGCGATATCGCGGTGAGATTGAGAAATTGCTGGTTTGCAGGTCGCGGGCTTCAACGCCGGCGGCCTTGAGGTCGGCGATCACGCCAGCCATGGCTTCGCTGTTGGCAGCGAGCGCCTCGCCCGCCGTGGGCGCTTCCCGCAACACGCTCAGGGAGAGGATGGCGAGGTCCGGGGCCAAGACAGCCTCGCCTTCGCCGGAAACGATGATCGTCGCTTCGCGAAGCTCTGCCTCCGCGGCCATGGCCGGCGCGGGGGAAAGGGCGGCAGCGGCCGCGAAGCCAAAGAGCGCCAGGATCGGCAAGTGAGGGCTATTCATGTGACACGTTCCTCCGGTGAGACATCCCTTTGATTAGCTTCATGGCGATTGATTGTGTAGCGAATACGGCAATGGCTTGTGGCATTTGACGATTTGAGCTAGAGCGAACCCTGCGTCGCGGGTGCCATTGCCCGCGCCGTGGGCGGTAACGCCGGGCAGGGCCTGTAGCTCAATGGTTAGAGCCGGCGGCTCATAACCGCTTGGTTGGGGGTTCGAGTCCCTCCGGGCCCACCATCCCTAACTTGGGGTGTTGTTTTTCCATTGTTTTTTCTCCTTTTTGTCTCACTGGCCTTCCGACGCTCGGAAAGTGGGACGTTTCTGTCGGCCAAGTAGGTCTCGCGGCGCTCGAAACTGGCGTCGTCGATGCTCTTCGACTACGCGGCCTTGATGTAGTGCTGTGCCATCTTGGAATCAGACCAGCCGAAGATTGCCGGCAACCGTTGTTCCGTGGCTCCGCCTCTGCCAGGATCGGGAATGTCGGATGGTCGTGCGTGGATCGTGTGCAGCGCTTCGCGAAGTTCATCGGTGATTGGCAGGCTGAGAGATTCGGCATCGCGACCTGACACCTTTTCCGGCCTACACGCTGTCGTGTCGCTGGTGAGGTTCTCCCAGCCCAGGTCAGCATCATCCGTGCGCTCGGATGAGATCCACACGTGCATAGCCAACGTGCTTGCACCCGTTTTCGGGTATTTGCAACGTCTTCTCCCCGACTGGTCATGCCGTGTTCAGCTCTGCGGCGGGGGGTGGAACAGCAGCTTGATGAACGTCCTGAACACGAGCAGCTGGCTTGCCAGCGTATCCGGCTCCTTCAATGCCTTCGACATTACAATCCCGCCTTCAAGCACGGTCGAGACCATGTCGGCGAGCCGGTCGACATCGACGGGCTCGCGCGGCGGGTAAACCTCGATGATCTGCTGGATCATGCCGCGAAACCGTATCCGCCAACGCAACACCGCTTGCCGGTTGATGTCCTGTATCTCGCGATCGAACAGGCGCTCGTAGTAGCAGCTGGTCGCCACCAGGCAGCCCGGATGACCGTTCGGCAGGTCCGACAGCAGTTCCGCCAGAAGCTTCAGCCCCAGCAGGAAGGATTGCAGCGGATCGTCCATCAATTCGCGGGCGCGGCCGAAGATGTCGTCGTATATTCGCTCGTCCGTCTCGATGTAGCGATTGAGCAATGCCTTGGCGAGTTCGTTCTTGTCTCTGAAATGGTAGAAGAAGCCGCTTTTGGTAATGCCGGTCTCGGTGATCAGTTCCTCGATCGAGGTGGCGCCGAAACCCTTCGCCAGAACGGCGGCCTCGGCCACATCCAGGATCCGGCCGCGCGTTTCCTCGCCCTTGCGCATGGTGATCTCCTGTACCGTTGGTATGGTTTTAAAGCGCTTTGGCTTATCGAATTCCCACGCTTGCTGGCTCAGTTGGATAACAAATATCTGATTTAAAAGAAGAATACTGCCTTCAATTAACAGTATACCGCAAGTCTTCTAGTTTCAAAACAGTCCAGACGGCAAGAATCCCGGCGTAGCGCTGGCCAAGCGAGGCGAGCGAACCAACGAACTGGGATGGACAACATGACGACAATCTACAGACACGACTTGCCACAGCTGAAAGGCGGAGCGTTCCTCACCGATGGGGGGATCGAGACGACGCTGATCTTTCACGAAGGCGTAGACCTTCCTCATTTTGCTTCGTTCGTGCTCCTTGCGACGCCGGAGGGGCGCAAGCAGACCGAGGACTACTACCGACGTTACCTCGACATTGCCGCGCGCCACGGCTCCGGCTTCGTCCTCGATACGCCGACCTGGCGTGCGAGCGCCGACTGGGGCGACAAGCTTGGTTATTCCGCTGAGGCACTGCGAGCGGTCAACGAGGATGCCATTGAGCTGCTGGCGGACCTTCGGGCGCTGTACCAAAAACCCGGCGCGCCGATGGTCATCAGCGGCGCCATCGGTCCGCGCGGCGATGGCTACAAGGCTGGGCGGATGACGGCCGATGAGGCCGAGGCCTATCACGCCGAACAGATCGAAACCTTTGCCGGCACCGATGCCGACATGGTGACGGCCTTCACGCTCACAAATGTCGACGAGGCAATCGGCATCGCCCGCGCCGCCCAGCGGCTGGCCATGCCCTGCGTGATCTCGTTCACCGTGGAGACCGACGGCAGACTGATCACCGGCGGGACGCTGAGACAAGCGATCGAAGCCGTGGACGCGGCGACCGGGAACTATCCGCACTACTACATGATCAACTGCGCCCACCCCAGCCATTTCGCGACGGCGGTCGCCACCGGCGAGACGTGGCTGAAGCGTATCGGCGGCATTCGTGCCAACGCCTCGACGTTGAGTCACGCCGAACTCGACGAATCTGAGACGCTGGACGATGGCGATCCGGCCGATCTCGGTCGGCGCTACCGTGAACTCACCCGGCAGATGCCGCATGTGCGCGTGCTCGGCGGCTGCTGCGGCACCGACCACCGGCATATCGCGGCGATCTGCGAGGCCTGCTTGTCGGAAACAATGCTGAGCGCCTGACGGGCGCCATCAACAAAAAGGAAACGACCATGACAACGATCCGCACTCGCGGACGCGGCGGACTGCTGCGTCTGATCGGCAGCTGGCTCGGGCGCGGCAAGCCCGACCGGACCGGCCTCGACCTCGTCGAGCTGGAAGGGCTGGATAGCTATCTGATGCGCGATATCGGCCTCCGGCCCGCGCGTGAGCGTCAAGCCGACCGGGACACCTTTCGGTAACAGCCAAGGATTCCACGTCGGTGCCTGATGGCGCCTACCGGTACGCGACCGTCCGCCGGGGCAGGATGGATGACGCGCTAACCGCCCCGAATTCATGAAACCAGAAAAGAGACTGACATGACCATGACCACCAGACTGGCGGCCGTCGCGGCCGCCGCATTGCTCTCGATGACGGCCCTTGCTGTCGCCGCAGAACTGCCCTCCGTGGAGGAAACCTACAAGGATATCGAAGCCACCTACGGCGTGTTGCCGGGCTTCATGAAGGCCTATCCCAAGAACGGCATCGCCGGCGCCTGGGCCATGACCAAGGGGCTGGAGATCGACGAATCCTCGGCGCTCGACCCGAAGACCAAGTCGCTGATCAATATCGCGGTCGCGGCCCAGATCCCGTGCCGGTACTGCGTCTGGCTCGACACCAAGTTCGCCAGGCAGATGGGTGCAACCGACGCCGAGATCGCCGCCGCCGTCGCGCAGGCCGGGCTCACACGCAACTGGAGCGCGATCCTCAACGGCCTGCAGATCGACTTTGCCACCTTCAAGGCCGAATTCGGCGGAGACTGACGAACTGGCAGCGATCTGGCAGAGATTGCCAAGGATGTATCGGGCGCCGCGTCACATTACGCGGCGTCCGTGCTTTTGCCGGAGGCCTTCAATGAGAGAAGCGCTGCGTCCTGTACAGAAATCATCGAGTTCTCCTCGTAAACATATAGGTGGCGGGATAATTCTCCCGGGGGGAGCGGTTTTCGATTTGCGCCCTCGTCCACAGGTCCTGGCGGATTGCAAGCCAAGGAAAAACGGAGGTTATGTCAAACGTATCGCGGTCCCTGACGAACGTGATCGTTCCTCCTACGAATTTGAGCGGGCACTGTGCTGCCTGATCGCAGACTTTGGGTTCGTAAAGCGTTGTTGGATCGCTTGGGTCTGGCAAGATCCAGATCCTGGGCAAGAGGTCCAAGCCAAAGGACATCGATCGGCGTTCCGAGGCGGCCTGTCGTAACGCTTCGATCGTATCGAGGTCTCCCGCTCGTTCAAGACCGAGAAGTCTGAGCGGAATGGAGTTGGGGTGGTTCCACTCTTTAATATTGTAACGATAATAATTGAGATCGGGCCCGTCGACGCGAACGAACAGAAAGCCCGCATTGGCCAGCCTAGCCACCGCTGCATCGGTGTTCATGCTGGTCGTTATGCCTTGCCATCTGCCGCCCATGGTCGGGTGCGATTGATATGTAACCTCCCATACCGCAGATGCTTTGGCGGGCTTGCCATTAAATTCGAAGTCAGCATCGATGCGATAGCGTATCGTGACGTCGGGAAAGGCAAAAAACGCGACAAAAAATCAAATAAGTGACGAAGGCCAAGAAGATCAGAAGCAGCAAACGGCCTTTTGTAAGCATGTCCTGATGATCCTCTGGAAGGCGAGAACGGTAATAGGGGCGTAGACACTAGTAGCAATCGCGGCCAGGAATAAGCCCCGAAGACTGACTGGGTTTTCAAAGGGAGCTGATGTGGCGCAGGCGGCGAGGTACCGAGCTTGTGCGCGCCTCCCAGGCAGAGAAACAGTCTCGGAAACGACGAACGGGCGTCCGGAAAAGTGGGACGCGGCTTTGCTAAACAGCTGAATTCTATGGGGGGCTCGTCCCACACAGGGTTAAGCGGCTGATTTTGTTCGAATTCGGCAGGCCTTCCGGGCCCCATTTCCCTTTTAATTCAATATCATAGCTGTGGATGTTTTGCGGTCGCGATCGCCGCTCGTTCACGCGGCAAATCCGCCCGATGGCCCCGGGCTTCGATATGCGCATATGACAGCATCCGGCTCGCCGTGGCCGGCTGATGCGATCAATTGTCAGGTAAGGGCCAGCACGGGGGCCGACACAATGAACAGGCCGACGATCGCTACTGCTGCCAGCTTCAGCCAGCGGATACGCCTGGTACGCACGCCACTCCAATCATACGCCATTTACAGATCCTCATGATCAGTCAGCACGATGGGCAGTCCTTGCATTTGAGAGTATGCCCATAAAGCCTCTTGTCTGCAAGGGAGCGCTAAAACGCGAAGCTTGCGCGAAGCTGTTCATGGGGGGCCCGCGGCCGGCGTTTGCTCCATCGTGGTTGTGCAATGCGCGCGCTTCCTGCAGGATCAGCATCCGGATATCGACTGCATTGACGACGGTCAAAGTGTGGGCCGCATGGTTGCCATATCGTCGGCCGTGTTCGTATATGGTGAATCATGGCGCAATCACTCTTCATGGTCGAAAACGTGACCAAGACATATCAGACCGGCGACGTCGAGGTCTGGGCGCTGCGTGGGGTTGATCTCACCCTGGAGCAGGGCGAAATGGCTGTGCTGCTTGGACCTTCGGGCAGCGGAAAGTCAACGCTACTCAATATCATGGGCGGACTCGACCGGGCGACTTCGGGGAGCGTTCGTTGCGCTGACCATGAGCTGACGGGCTTCAGCGAAAGGCAGCTCACGCAGTTCCGCCGCGATCACGTCGGCTTCGTCTTCCAATTCTACAATCTCATTCCGAGCCTGACTGCCTACGAGAACGTTGCGCTTGTGACAGAGATCGCGGCAAACCCCATGGATCCGGGCGAGGCGCTGGAGATGGTTGGACTGAAGGACCGCATGGATCACTTCCCCGCGCAGCTTTCCGGCGGCGAGCAGCAGCGCGTGGCGATCGCCCGCGCCATCGTCAAGCGCCCCGACGTGCTGCTTTGCGACGAGCCGACCGGGGCGCTCGATTCCAAGACCGGGGTGCTCGTTCTCGAAGTGCTGTGCCGCGTCAATGCGGAGTTCAACACCACGATGGCGATCATCACCCACAATGCCGCCATCCGGCAGATCGCGCACCGGGTCTTCTCCTTCCGCGACGGCCGGATTGAGGAAGCGTCGACCAACGCCGTCCGGTTGCCTCCCTCGGCCGTGAGCTGGTAGCGCCATGTCGATGCTCGACCGCAAGCTCTACCGCGACCTGCTCCGGCTCTGGGCCCAGGTGCTCGCCGTGGCGCTGGTCATGGCCTGCGGCGTTGCGACGATCATCATCGCCATCGGCTCCTACCGCTCGCTCGAGGAGACGCGCGATGTCTTCTACGAGCGCTATCGCTTCGCCAATCTCTTCGCGGAGGCCAATCGCGCGCCGCTTCACCTGCGTGACCGGATCGCGGCGATCGAAGGGATCGGCGGGCTGGAGCTTCGGATCGTCAAATATGTACTGCTCGACATCGAGGGCATGGCCGAGCCGGCGACGGGCGTAGCCGTATCCCTGCCGGACAGCGGGCAGCCGGGCGTCAATCGCCTCTACATTCGCAGCGGGCGCCTGCCGGAACCGGGGCGGGCCGACGAGGCGGCGGTGCTCGAAAGCTTCGCCAAGGCGCATCGCCTGACCGAGGGCAGCCGGTTCGCCGCCGTCATGAACGGGCGCAAGCAGATGCTGACCGTCACGGGCATCGTGCTGTCGCCGGAATATATCTACACGATCGGTCCGGGCGACATGGTGCCGGACCCACGGCGTTTCGGCGTCTTCTATATGTCACGCAAGGCCCTCGAAGGCATTTTTGACATGGGCGATGCCTTCAACAATGTCGTGCTCTCGACACTGCGCGGAACTAATCTGGATGCTGCCAAGGCGGCCGTCGACAACCTGCTTGAGCAGTATGGCGGGCGCGGTGCCTATCTGCGCAAGGACCAGATCTCCGATACCTTTCTCGCCAACGAGCTGGATGAGCTCCGGGCGATGGCGGCGGTCATTCCGCCGATCTTCCTGTTCGTCGCCGCCTTTCTGGTCAACATGATCCTGACGCGGCTGATCACGCTGGAGCGCGAGCAGATCGGGCTCTTGAAGGCGCTCGGCTATCGCGAGACCGAGGTGGCCTGGCACTATCTCAGGCTGACCATCGTCATTGCCTTGATCGGCGTCGCGATCGGGTTCCTGGCGGGAATCTGGACCGGGCGCGAACTGACCAAGCTCTACGCGCGTTTCTTCTCGTTCCCCTTCCTGATCTTCCGTGAGAGCTTCGATCTTTATGCGATTTCGGCGGGGATCTGCGTCGCCGCCGCCTTTGCCGGGGCGATCCGGGCGATCTGGGCTGTCGTCGTGCTGCCGGCCGCCGTTGCCATGCAGCCGCCAGCGCCGCTTCGCTTCCGCTCGCTGTTCAAGGGCCACTCGCGCGGGCCGAAGTTCATCTCGCAATTGACCATCATGGCCTTTCGCCAGATCATCCGTGCGCCCGTGCGCGCCTTCCTGACCTCGCTCGGTGTCTCCTTTTCCGTCGCGCTGCTGGTCGTCTCGATGTTTTCGGCCGATGCCATCGGCTACATGGTCGACGAGATCTTCTTCCGCATGGAGCGGCAGGACGCCAGCTTGTATTTCGACCAGGACCGGCCGATCGCGGCGCTCGATTCCGTGCGGCAGTTGCCGGGCGTGATGCGCGCCGAGCCGTTTCGTGCCATCTCGGTGACGCTGCGCAACCGCCACAACGAAAAAGACCTGACGATCTTCGGCGTAGAGGAGAAGACGGACCTCGGCCGGATCATGGATGCCGACATGCGACCAATCCCGCCGCCGCCCAACGGCATTCTCCTGATCGGGCGCGTCGCCGAGGCGCTGGGTGTCAGGGTCGGCGATCTGGTGGAGGTGGAGCTTGTCGAGCGCGACCACCGGAGGGTGATGGTTCCGGTAACCGGTATCAGCCAGAGTCTGGTCGGCATCGACGCTTACATGCATATCGAGGCACTGCATCGTCTGGTCGGCGACGGCCGACGCATTTCCGGCGCGCGGGTTGCGCTCGACGCGCTGCAAAAGGATGCCTTGTTTGCCGAGGTGAAGAATACGCCGGCGCTCGCCTTCGTCATGCTGATCGGTCTGTCGCGCGAGCGTTTCCGGGCGACTATCGAGGAAAACATCGTCATGATCCAGATCGTCTATACGACGCTGGCCGTGATCGTCGCCTTCGGCCTCATCTACAATTCGGCGCGCATCCAGCTATCCGAACGGGCGCGCGAACTGGCCAGCCTGCGGGTGCTCGGCTTTACCCCAGCGGAGGTCTCCAGTGTACTCATGACCGAACTGGCCACCGTCATCCTGGCGGCCCAGCCGCTCGGCTGGCTGCTCGGCTATTCCTTCGCCAGGCTCGTCGTCGAGGGGATCGAGAGCGACCTCTTCCGCATACCCTTCTTCATCAATGCATCCACATTCGCGGTGGCGAGTCTCGTGGTTCTCGGAGCATCGCTGGCCTCGGCGCTGATCGTGCGCCGGCGTATCAACGAACTCGATCTCATCGCCGTATTGAAATCCAGGGAGTAAACCTCATGCAGGGGAAATGGATCAAACGGGCCATTGGTGCTCTGGCGATCGGCGCAATCGTCGCCGGGTTCGCTTATGCGCTGAGGGAGAAGCCACAGCTAATCGATGTCGGTGCGGTGACGCGTGGGCCGATGCGCGTCACCGTTTCGCAGGAAGGGGTGACGCGGGTGCGTGACGTCTACGCCGTCTCGGCGCCGATTGCTGGACATCTCGCCCGTACCCTGCTTGATGAGGGCGACCATGTGAAGGCCAATGTGACGGTCGTCGCGGCGATCCATCCACTCGACCCGCCACTGATCGACAGCCGCAGCCAAGCCGAACTCGTTGCGGCACGGGATGCGGCGCAGGCGGCCGTCGCCATGGCCGAGATCGACCTGAAGCGCCTGCACTCGGATCTCAATCTCGCGCGCGACAATCTGGAGCGGGCGCGGGCGTTGGCAAAGACGAACGTCATTGCCCAGAGTTCACTACAGAAGGCCAGCACCGACGTCGAGGTCCTGGACGCGCAGATCTCCTCGGCCGAGGCGGCAATCGAGTTGCGCAAGGCAGAGCTCGCCAGCGCCAATGCCCGGCTCATTCAGCCGAACGATCCAAACAGGAAGCCTGACAGCAACTGCTGCGTCTATCTGACCGCTCCCGTCGACGGGGTTGTTCTTTCGGTCTTCGCCAGAAGCGAGCAGCCGGTGGCGGTCGGCACAAAGATTGCGGAGATCGGCGACCCGTCCGATCTTGAGATCACCGTCGACCTGCTGTCCTCCGATGCTGTGCGAATTGCTCCCGGCTCGAAAGCGGAGATCTATGACTGGGGTGGCGACAAGGCGCTTTCCGCCACGGTCCGGCGGATTGATCCGGCCGGTTTCACCAAGGTCTCGGCGCTCGGTATCGAGGAGCAGCGGGTCAACCTCGTGCTCGATCTGGAGGAAAAGGATCCTCGCCTCGGTCACGGCTTCCGTGTCTATGCGCGCCTTACGCTCTGGCAGAGCGATGATACGCTTCAGGTGCCGATCAGCGCGCTGTTCCGCGACGGCCGGCAATGGAGCCTGTTCGCCATCCGCGACGGCCGGGCAAAGCAGGTGCCGGTCGAGATCGGCCACATGAACGACGAGGTGGCGGAACTCACCGGCGGCCTTGCCGAAGGGGATCGCGTCATTCTGCATCCGAGCGACATGGTGAGCGACGGAACGCTGGTCGAGGCGCGGGAAAATTGAAATTGGAGGGCCCCGCCGCTTCTCCTTGGGGATCACACCAGAATAGGCCGATGAGGCACTAGGCCGCTCGGCGAAAATACGCTTATAACGGCGGGGTCCAACTGCGCCCTGGGGGAGGGTTAAATGCGTTTCGTTCCATTGCTGACCATGATGGTCGTTCTGGTGTCTCTGGCGTCGTGTAATTCTTTGTCGAAAGAGGAATGCGTGGCGGCCGACTGGCAAGTCATCGGCGACACGGATGGCGCGGCGGGCTTCGACCCGCAGGAACGCTTCGCGAACCACGTCAAATCCTGCGCGCGGGTCAAGATCGTGCCCGACCAGACCAAGTGGTACGAAGGCTACCGCGGGGGTATCCAGCGCTATTGCACTCCTTTGAGCGGGTTGACCCATGGCGAAGCCGGCGACGGCTACCATAATGTCTGCCCGCCGGAGACCGAGCCGGCCTTCATGCGCGGCTATGGCCTTGGCCGCAAATCCTATGAGCTGCGCTCGCGGATGAATTCGCTGCTCTCCGATATCAGCGTCAAGGAGATGGAAATCGACCGTCTCTACGAGGAAATGAAGAATACCGCCGACGACCTGAAACGTCGTTCCCTGCGCGACGAGATCGATCAGCTGGATCGCGACATGCGCCGGGCGCGCCGCGATGCCGATGATATTGAGTATCAGCTGGGCGCCGTCCAGCGCGACATCGACTGGTTCCGGATGAACCCGCAGGCGCCGCTGCCGATGCCGGGCTATTGACGCGGGGACCGGCGGCGGGCCGCAAGGTATCAGAGCCGCGCGCCGGCTTCCACGATCACCTTGGTCAGGCTTCCGGTGGCCGGAAAGAGGGGAATCAGGCAGGCCTGCAACGCGTGATAGATATCGCCCTTGCCGGGGAAGAGCGTATTGGCAGGCATCAGGTCTTCGGTGAGTTCCTCATGCCAGCCGCCATATTCGGGGTCCATGCTGTTCCGTGCCACGAAGCTCCAGATCTTGCGGTAGCTTTCCTCATGAAAATCGCTCGGCACATGCTCGCCGAGGAAATGCGCGGCGCCGGCCCCCTCGCAAAGCGGCCACCAGAGCTTCGAACGCTTGGCAGGCACATTTTCCCAATCGAGGGTATAGAAGAAGCCGCCTTTTTCCTTGTCCCAGCCGAGCGACATGGACTGAAAAAAGAGGCAGCGGGCAGCCTCAGGCATCCAGTCGTGGCGCTTGCCACCGAGCGCCCAGAGCTGAAGCACGAGGCGGGCCCACTCGAGCCAGTGGCCGGGCGTGGTCCCCGAGGGACGGAACATTTCGTTTTCGTGGTAGTAGTTCTTGTCGAGCACCCATTGCTCGTCGAAGTGCTCCGGAACCCGGTAGCCATATTCGGCGGCGCGGCGTCGGATCAGAAGATCGGCGATCCGCTCGGCCTTGGTGAGGTAATGGCGTTCCCCGGTCACTTCGAACGCGGCCATCAGCGCCTCCGTCAGATGCATGTTGGAGTTCTGGCCGCGATAGCCGCGGACAGGTGACCAGTCGGCGGAAAATTCCTCCGCGATGGCCCCATGCTGGTCTTCCCAGAACCTCGTGTCGATGATTTCACTGATGTCTTCCAGCATGGCCTCGGCGAGCGGATGACCTATGACCTTGGCGGAGGAGGCGGCGAGCAGCACGAAGGCATGGCCATAACCCTGCTTGCTCGAATCTACTGGCCCATTGTCATCGACCTGCCAGAAATAGCCGCCATTCTTCCGGTCACGATGGCGGTTCCAGAGAATGTCCATACCGTGATCGACAATGTCGGCGGAGGCGGGGCGGCCAAGGAGTTCGCCGATCGAAAAACAATGGACCATTCGCGCCGCGGCATGAATTCCGCGAACCGGGTTGTCGGTCAGAAGCGTCTTGCCTTCACGACTGAGATCGAAGAAGCCGCCCTTCGGATTCAGGCTCGCGAACTGAAAGAAGCCGAAGAGGCCATCCACTTGGTCGAGAAGCCATTTGCGGTGATACGGACGATTGGCCCATTTGTAGGGCAGTCCGGCGCGCGGGGTGGTCTCGACCATGGCTTCCTCCATCGATGCAATGCATCTAATCGGTTGAATTCTATAGCGGCGGTGCCTGTTATTGTCATCGATGAACTTGCAGGAAACATCGGAAGATGGCCATAGGCGTCGAAAATGCGAACCGCATGTTGACATAAAGATATCTTTATGTGATCTCGGAGTGTCGCGATTGGAACAAGGGAGTTCGTCCATGCTCGATGCACTGTTTGGAGCGGAGGTCGCTAAGCGCGATGGCAACGAAATCGCGGCGGCCCTTGCCAAGGCTGCGCGGGAACGGATCCTTGTTCTCGACGGCGCCATGGGCACGCAAATCCAAGGCCTGGGGCTGGATGAGGAACAGTTTCGAGGCGATCGCTTTCAGGGATGCGCCTGTCATCAGAAGGGCAACAACGACCTCCTGATCCTGACCCAGCCGAACTCGATCGAGGAAATCCACTATCGCTACGCCATGGCGGGCGCCGATATTCTCGAGACCAACACTTTCTCGTCCACGCGCATCGCCCAGGCCGACTACCAGATGGAAGGTGCCGTCTATGACCTCAACCGCGACGGAGCAGGTCTGGCGCGGCGTGCGGCGCTGCGTGCCGAGCGGGAGGATGGCAAGCGCCGGTTTGTCGCCGGCGCCATCGGCCCGACCAACCGCACCGCCTCGATCTCGCCGGACGTCAACAATCCCGGCTACCGGGCCGTCAGTTTCGACGATCTGAGAATTGCCTACGCCGAGCAGATCGACGGGCTGATTGACGGCGGCGCCGATATCATTCTGATCGAAACGATTTTCGACACCCTGAACGCCAAGGCGGCGATCTTCGCCTGCGAGGAGCGCTTTGCCGCCAAAGGCATCCGCCTGCCGGTGATGATTTCCGGAACGATCACCGATCTTTCCGGCCGGACGCTCTCCGGCCAGACGCCGTCGGCCTTCTGGTACTCCGTGCGTCATGCGCGGCCGTTCACGGTCGGCCTCAACTGCGCGCTCGGCGCGGACGCCATGCGCCCGCATTTGCAGGAGCTTTCCAGCGTCGCCGACACGTTCATCTGTGCCTATCCCAATGCGGGCTTGCCGAACGAATTCGGCCAGTATGACGAGAGCCCGGAGGACATGGCGCGCCAGATCGGGGGCTTTGCCCGTGACGGGCTGGTCAATGTCGTCGGCGGCTGTTGCGGCTCTACGCCCGGGCATATCAAGGCCATTGCGGAAGCGGTCGCTGGCAGCAAGCCCCGTCAGGTTCCGGAACACCGGCCGTTCATGTCGCTTTCCGGTCTTGAGCCCTTCGTGCTGACCAAGGACATTCCCTTCGTCAATGTCGGTGAGCGGACGAACGTCACGGGTTCTGCCAAATTCCGCAAGCTGATCACGGCTGGCGACTATACGGCCGCTCTCGTCGTTGCCCGGGACCAGGTCGAAAACGGTGCCCAGATCATCGACATCAACATGGACGAGGGGCTGATCGATTCCCAGCGCGCGATGGTCGAGTTCCTGAACCTGATTGCCGCCGAACCGGATATCGCGCGTGTACCTGTCATGATCGACTCCTCGAAGTTCGAGATCATCGAGGCGGGCCTCAAATGCGTACAGGGCAAGCCCGTGGTCAACTCGATCTCGCTCAAGGAAGGGGAGGAGAAATTCCTCGCCCAAGCGCAGCTGGTACGCAATTACGGCGCCGCCGTCGTCGTCATGGCTTTCGATGAGCAGGGGCAGGCCGATACCTACCAGCGCAAGGTCGAGATTTGCGAGCGGGCCTACAAGCTACTCACAGAGAAAGCCGGTTTCTCGCCGGAAGACATCATCTTCGATCCGAACGTCTTCGCCGTGGCGACAGGGATCGAGGAGCACGACAATTACGGCGTCGATTTCATCGAGGCAACCCGCACCATCCGCCAGAAGATGCCGCTGGTGCATATTTCCGGCGGCGTTTCCAATCTCTCCTTCTCTTTCCGCGGCAACGAGCCGGTGCGCGAGGCGATGCATGCGGTGTTCCTCTACCACGCCATCCAGGCGGGCATGGACATGGGCATCGTCAA
>DPXQ01000163.1:44291-58679 GCA_003527225.1 Rhizobium sp. | reverse complement strand
TCCTGGGGTGGCATGATCAACGGCCTGATGACGCTTTCGGGCGCATGGGACAAGATCCGTACCGATCCGATTATCCGCATGATGGTCATCGCCATCGCCTTCTACGGCATGTCGACCTTCGAAGGTCCGATGATGTCGATCAAGGCTGTCAACTCGCTCAGCCACTACACCGACTGGACCATTGGTCACGTGCATTCCGGCGCTCTCGGCTGGGTCGGCATGATCACCTTCGGTGCCGTCTACTACCTGACGCCGAAGCTGTGGAACCGCAACCGTCTCTATTCGTTGCGGCTCGTGAACTGGCACTTCTGGCTCGCCACCCTCGGCATCGTGCTCTACGCCGCCGTCATGTGGGTTGCCGGTATCCAGCAGGGCCTGATGTGGCGTGAATACGACGAGCAGGGCTTCCTGGTCTATTCGTTCGCCGAATCGGTCGCCGCCATGTTCCCGTACTTCGTGCTGCGCGCAGTCGGCGGTGCCATGTACCTCACCGGTGGCATCATCATGGCCTACAATGTCGCGATGACGATCCTCGGCTATGAACGGCAGGAGGCTCCGATCCCCGGTTCCGTCGTGCCCGCCGCTGTGCAGCCGGCAGAATAAGAAGGAAGGCTTCCATGTCTATTCTTGATAAACACCAAATCCTCGAGAAGAACGCGAGCCTTCTGTTCGTCGGATCGCTGCTGGTAGTCACCATCGGCGGCATCGTGGAAATCGCACCGCTCTTCTATCTCGAGAACACCATCGAAAAGGTGGAAGGCATGCGGCCCTACTCGCCGCTGGAGCTTGCCGGGCGCAACATCTACGTTCGCGAAGGCTGCTATGTCTGTCACAGCCAGATGATCCGTCCGTTCCGCGACGAAGTGGAACGCTACGGTCACTACTCGCTGGCTGCGGAATCGATGTACGACCATCCGTTCCAGTGGGGTTCGAAGCGTACAGGCCCCGATCTCGCCCGCGTCGGCGACCGGTACTCCAACGAGTGGCATGTGCAGCATCTGACGGAACCGCGCGACGTGGTTCCTGAATCGGTAATGCCCAGCTACTCGTTCCTGAAGACGACACCACTCAAGATCGCCGATGTCAGCATGGATCTTAAGGCGAACCGGACCGTGGGCGTGCCTTACAGCGACGAGATGATCGAGAATGCGGCGGCCGATCTCGCCGCTCAGGCTGATCCGAATGCGGATACGACAGCTCTGCTGGCACGCTATCCGAAGGCCAAGGTCGGCGATTTCGACGGCAATCCGGTCGAACTGACGGAGATGGACGCACTCGTCGCCTATCTGCAGATGCTCGGCACGCTGGTCGATTTCACCACCTATGACGATGCAACCGGATATCGTTGAGGAGAGAGGCGATGGAAACTTATACAGCCATGCGCCATTTCGCTGACAGCTGGGCCTTGCTCGCCATGGCCTTGTTCTTCGTCGGCGTAATCCTCTTCACATTCCGGCCCGGCGGCAAGAAATCGGCTGACGAGGCGGCACGCATCCCTCTCAAGGAGGACTAATCGATGTCTGAGAAACATATTGACGAAATCAGTGGCGTCGAGACCACCGGCCATGAGTGGGACGGAATCCGCGAACTGAACAACCCGATGCCGCGCTGGTGGGTCTGGACCTTCTATGCCTGCATAGTCTGGGCCATTGGCTATACGATCGCCTATCCGGCCTGGCCGCTTCTGACCTCAAACACCAAGGGCCTGCTTGGCTATTCAAGCCGTGCCCAGGTCGCTGCCGAACTCAGTGATGCCAAGGCGGCCCAGTCGGTCTATCTCGAGAAGATCGCCGCCCTGCCTCTGAACGAGATCGTCGCTGACAAGGAGCTCGCCCAGTTCGCAATCTCGGGCGGCGCGGCAGCATTCAAGGTCAACTGCTCTCCTTGCCACGGTTCGGGTGCTGCCGGCGGCCCGGGATATCCCAACCTCAATGACGACGACTGGCTTTGGGGCGGGGATCTGGAATCGATCCATACCACGCTTGCCCACGGCATTCGCTATGACGTCGATCCTGACACCCGCGTATCCGAGATGCCGGCTTTCGTCGACATCCTGCAGCCGGAGCAGATCAAGCAGGTTGCCGCCTATGTCTGGAGTCTGACCAACACACCGTCCGACCCGGCCCTCGTCGAGCCTGGCAAGCAGGTCTTTGCGGAGAACTGCGTGGCCTGCCATGGCGAGGATGCCAAAGGCTTGCGCGAGTTCGGCGCGCCCAACCTGGCAGATGCGATCTGGTTGAAGGCTCAGGGCGAGCAGGGTATTGCCCAGCAGGTCGCCCAGCCCAAGCATGGTGTCATGCCGGCCTGGAGCGCCCGCCTTGGCGACACCACGGTCAAGGAACTTACCGTGTTCGTCCATTCGCTGGGCGGCGGCGAGTAAGGCAAGGTCATTTTCTCGGCGGTCGCGACATGCGGCCGCCGGGGAGTAGTCTCGGTCTAGAGCGTTTCGGAACCACGCCTGCGGGCGTGGTTTTTCTTTTGTTATGAAAGGCCTAAGATTACACGAGATTACGTGGCGTTTTGCCGCCATTTGCCGGTGCCGTTGTGCGTTGCGGCGGTTCGACGCTGCTTGATATAAGTCAAGGCGGCGCCCACCACTAAATGGGAAAAGGAACGCCAAAACACGAGGTCCGAGTCATGAATCTTCCCGTAGACAAGAGCAAGCCAGAAGCCTTCGACGAGGTCGAACGCCTTGAGGCGGAGCCGATCATGTCCGCCAAGGTGCGGCAACCGCTTTATGTGGCGCGCCAGAAGATCTTTCCGAAGCGGGCCTCGGGTCGTTTCCGGCAGTTCAAATGGCTGGTGATGCTCGTCACGCTCGGCATCTATTATCTGACCCCGTGGCTCAGATGGGATAGGGGTGAGTTCGCCCCCGACCAGGCGGTCCTGATCGACCTTGCCCACCGGCGGTTCTATTTCTTCTTCATCGAGATCTGGCCCCAGGAATTCTTCTTCGTAGCCGGGTTGCTGGTCATGGCCGGATTCGGGCTGTTCCTGATTACTTCCGCCGTTGGCCGTGCATGGTGCGGCTATACCTGTCCGCAGACGGTCTGGGTCGATCTGTTCCTCGTCGTCGAACGGGCGATCGAAGGGGACCGCAACGCGCGCATGAAGCTCGAGACCGCGCCGTGGACGTTCGATAAGATCTTCAAACGTGTGTCCAAACATGCGATCTGGTTGGCGATCTCCGTCATGACCGGTGGTGCGTGGATCTTCTATTTCGCCGATGCGCCGACCCTTGCGATGGATTTCGTCACCGGTTACGCCGCGCCGGTTGCTTACATGACCGTCGCGGTCCTCACGGCCACGACCTATCTGTTTGGCGGCATCATGCGGGAACAGGTCTGCATTTACATGTGCCCCTGGCCACGCATCCAGGCGGCGATGCTCGACGAGAACTCGCTGGTCGTTACCTACAACGACTGGCGTGGCGAGCCGCGTTCGCGTCATGCGAAGAAAGCAGCCGCGGCGGGAGATGTCATCGGCGATTGTGTCGACTGCAACGCCTGCGTGGCCGTCTGCCCCATGGGCATCGACATCCGAGACGGACAGCAACTCGAGTGCATTACCTGCGCGTTGTGCATCGATGCCTGCGACGGGGTCATGGACAAGATCGGCAAACCGCGCGGTCTGATCGCCTATGCGACGCTGGACGAATACCAGTCGAACATGGCGCTGGCGACAAACAACGGCACGACCTCGATCCAGCCGGGGAATGTCCACAATCCGGATGGAAGCTTCAGCGACAAGATCCGTCATTTCGACTGGCGCATCATTTTCCGCCCGCGCACGCTGCTCTACATGGGTGTCTGGACAGCGGTCGGCATCGGTCTCATGGTGGCGCTGCTTGGCCGCGACAGGCTCGAGCTCAACGTGCTGCACGACCGCAATCCGCAATATGTGCTGGAGTCGGACGGCTCGATACGCAACGGATATACCGTTCGTCTCTTGAATATGATCCCGCAGCCGCGCAATATCATTCTGTCGATCGATGGATTGGCGGATGCTACGATGCAGATCAACGGCGTATCCGAGGAACCGCGTCGCTCCTTCACGGTGTCGGTCGAGCCGGATGAAGTCACCACGCTTAAGATCTTCGTGACACTTCCCGGCAGTGCGGTTGCTTGGGATTCCGAGCACTTCCACTTCATCGCGAAGGACGAAAACGGCGATGAGACGGATAGCTACAAGGCCGTATTCAATGGACCCGGAGTGAGAAAATGAGCGTGAGCGGCGAGAAGTCCGGCTTTGTTTTCACGGGGCGGCACATGTTCGGTGTGCTGGTGCTATTCTTTGGCACCATCATCACCGTGAACATGGTCATGGCCTATTACGCGACCGCCACATGGAGCGGTCTCGTTGTCCCCAATACCTATGTCGCCAGCCAGCAATTCAACGGGAAGGCGGCGGCGATCCGCGAGATGCTGGCGACCGGGATCAAGGGAACGCTCGAGGTCAAGGACGAGAAGATCCACTATAAGCTGACCCTTCCCGGCAACCAGCCCGTATTGGCGGACAAGGTGACAGCGCATTTCAAGCGCCCGGTCGGAGAGCATCAGGATTTCATTGCTGACCTGGCAGCTGATGGTGCCGGCCGCTACAGCGCCACACATTCCGTATTGCCCGGGTTCTGGATCGTCGAGGTCATTGCGGTGAAAGATGGCAAGACGATCATGCACGAGGCCAACCGCATTGCAGTTCACGGAGCGCCGAAATGAGTTGCTGCGCGGCCGGAACCGAAGGTGCGCTCGACATGGAGCGTGCGGGCCATGCCCTTCCGACGGCGGAAGAGCTCAGGCTCGCGAGCCGGGATTTGGGGGGAGGGCTCTTGCAGACCGACCTCAGCGTTCCCGCCGTGCATTGCGGCACCTGCATCAGCACGATCGAGCGGGCACTCAGAGCCCGGCCTGAGGTGGAGCGCGCCAGGGTCAATCTCTCGACCAAGCGCGTCTCGGTCGTCTGGAAGGACAAAATCGGGGAGGCGGTGACCGATCCGGTCGAGTTCGCCCGCGCCATTGCCGCGACCGGCTATGAATCGCATCTGTTCACCGCGGCGGAGGAGGCCTCCGACGCCTTGCGCAACCAGCTGATCCGGGCGGTTGCCGTGTCCGGTTTCGCTGCGGCCAACATCATGTTGCTTTCGGTTTCGGTGTGGTCCGGGGCTGACGCTTCGACGCGCGACATGTTCCACTGGATCTCGGCGATGATAGCAGCGCCTGCGTTGATCTATGCCGGACGCTTCTTCTATCTATCCGCCTGGAATGCCCTTCGCCATGGCCGGAGCAACATGGATGTGCCGATCGCGATCGGCATCACGCTTTCCTATTTCATCTCGCTGTGGGAAACGCTCCATCACGGGGAACAGGCCTATTTCGACGCGACCGTCTCGCTGCTGTTCTTCCTGCTGATCGGTCGCACCCTCGACCACATCATGCGCGATCGCGCCCGCTCGGCGATCAGCGGATTGGCGCGGCTCTCCCCGCGCGGTGCCATGGTCGTCGGCGAGGATGGCTCGCGCGAGTACCGGGCGCTGGAAGAAGTGCGCGTGGGCGACAGGATAGCGGTCGCTGCCGGTGACCGTATCCCGGTCGATAGCGTTATCGTCTCGGGCGCCAGTGACATGGATGTGTCGATCATCAATGGCGAAAGCGCTCCCCAGCAGGTCGCCGTCGGCGATGCCGTGCAGGCCGGTACGCTGAACCTCACCGGTTCTCTGGTGATCGAAGCGACCGCGACCGCGAAGAACTCCTTCATTGCCGAGGTGATGAACCTGATGGAAGCAGCCGAAGGCGGTCGCGCGCGCTATCGCCGGATCGCCGACCGTGCAGCGCAATTCTATGCACCAGCGGTGCACCTGACTGCGCTCGTCACCTTCTTTGCGTGGGGCTTTTACAACGGCGACTGGAAGCATGCGCTGCTGGTTGCCGTGGCGGTACTGATCATCACGTGCCCCTGCGCGCTCGGACTTGCCGTGCCGGTGGTGCAAGTCGTCGCGGCCGGCCGCCTGTTCAAGGCGGGCATCATGGTCAAGGACGGTTCCGCCATGGAGCGGCTGGCCGAGATCGACTCGGTCGCCTTCGACAAGACCGGTACGCTGACCCTTGGCAAGCCGCGGCTCATCGATGCCGCCTCGATCGACGCCAAGGCCTTCGCGATTGCCGCAGGCCTTGCCCAGCATTCGCGCCATCCGCTGTCGCAGGCGCTGTGGCGCGCGGCAACCGTACCAGTGAGCATGATCGATTCCGTTCGGGAAATTCCCGGCGCCGGTATCGAAGCCGAGGCTGCGGAAGGCATCTATCGGCTCGGCAGCCGCAAGTTCGCCTGCGCTGCGGCCTCCGAAGAGGTGGGTGATCACGCCTATTCCGAGGTCGTGCTGTCGCTCGACGGCCGCGAACTCCAGGCTTTCCGTTTCGAAGACACCCTGCGGCTCGGCGCTGAAAAGGCAATCGCGTTGCTGAAGGGTGAGGGATTCTCGGTCGGCATTCTGTCGGGCGACCGCACCAGCGTCGTTGCCGAGCTCGCCAAGCGCCTTGGCATCGACAACTGGAAGGCCGAGCTCGCGCCGCGCGACAAGGCAGAATTCTGCGCCAAGGTTCAGGCGGAAGGCCACAAGCTGCTGATGGTCGGAGACGGTATCAACGATGCGCCAGCGCTTGCCGCAGCCCATGTGTCGATCGCGCCCGCGACCGCCGCCGATATCGGCCGTCAGGCGGCGGACTTCGTCTTCATGCGGCAGAACCTCGATTCGGTCGCCTTTGCCATTGAGGCGTCGCGCCGGGCCGGTCGCCTCATCCGCGAGAACTTCGCGCTGGCGATCGGCTACAACATTATTGCCGTTCCGATCGCCATCCTCGGCTATGCGACGCCGCTGATTGCGGCCGTCGCGATGTCGACCTCGTCCATCGTCGTCGTCGTCAATGCGCTGCGGCTCAACCGGCTCGCTCTGAAGGATGATGCAGGCAGCGATCAGCCGGTGGCGGGCGGCAGCTTTGCCGCGTCGAATGCAAGGCTCGCCTCATGAACATGCTGATCTACCTGATCCCGATCGCCCTCTTCCTCGGCGGACTCGGGCTCTTCGCTTTCCTCTGGTCGCTGAAGAGCGGCCAGTACGACGATCTCGACGGTGCGGCATGGCGGGTGCTCAACGACGACGACGACAAGCCGGACGACTGAGACTGCCGACGGAATTTTGATTGCCGTGAATATCTGGCGGCTTGTCGTCAACGTTGCGGAATGCCACAAAGTGCTCCTCATATTTTCAAGGCGTCGGGGTGCACATGACTGAACTTGCGGAAATCGGCTTGATCGGCCTCGGAGTCATGGGTTCGAACCTGGCTCTCAACATCGCGGAAAAGGGCAGCCGTATCGCGGTGTTCAACCGCACCTCCTCGCGCACCCACGAATTCCTGGGCGAAGCCGGCGCGCTTGGCCGCAACATCATCGGCTGTGAGACGATCGAGGCCTTCGTCGCTGCTATTCGCCCGCCGCGGCCGATCATCATCATGATCAAGGCCGGTGAGGCCGTCGACCAGCAGATCGACGCGCTCATGCCTTTTCTTTCGTCCGGCGATATCATGATCGATGCAGGAAACGCCAATTTCCGCGATACCATGGCTCGCTTCGAGCGACTAAAGGACACCGGCCTGACCTTCATCGGCATGGGGGTCTCGGGCGGCGAGGAGGGCGCGCGCCATGGTCCTTCGATCATGGTCGGAGGATCGCCGGAATCCTATGCCCGGGTCGAGAAGGTGTTCACTTCGATTGCGGCCAGGTATGAGGGCGTGGCCTGTTGTGCATGGCTCGGAACGGATGGCGCCGGCCACTTCGTCAAGACGATCCACAACGGTATCGAATATGCCGATATGCAGATGATCGCCGAGATCTACGGCATCCTTCGGGACGGCCTCGGCATGTCAGCGCCGGAAATCGGTGCCATCTTCGGCGGCTGGAACAAGGGCCGGCTCAATTCCTACCTCATCGAGATCACGGAGAAGGTCCTTGCTGCCAAGGATCCGCTGACCGGAATGCCGATGGTCGACATGATTGTCGACATGGCGGGCCAGAAGGGTACGGGCAGGTGGTCGGCGATCGAGGCGCAGCAGATGGGTGTCCCGGCGACCGCCATCGAAGCGGCTGTTGCGGCGCGCAGCCTGTCGGCCATGAAAGCCGAACGCGAGGCGGCCGAAACGATTTTCGCGGCCGAACGCCAGGCATTCAAGCTGCCGGCGGGTCATGCTCTCGAAGCGGATCTGGAACTTGCGCTCTTTGCCGCCAAGATCGCGGCCTATGCGCAGGGCTTCGCGGTCATGGCGGCGGCGAGCCGGGAATTTGGATGGTCGTTGCCGATGCCCACGATCGCCCGGATATGGCGAGCCGGATGCATCATCCGTTCGCAATTCCTCGATGATATCATGCGCGCCTTCACCGCGATGCCGGATGCGGCCAATCTGATCGTGACCCCGGCCTTCTCCGAGATGGTCCACTTGTCCCTGCCGTCGCTGCGTCGCGTCGTTGCCGCCGCCGTCACCGCAGGATTGCCGGTTCCAGCCCTTTCCTCGGCGCTTTCCTATTTCGACGCCTATCGTCAGGCGCGCGGCACGGCGAACCTCATCCAGGCGCAACGCGATTTCTTCGGCGCGCATGGGTTTCAGCGTATCGATGGCGTGGTCAGGCCGCATGGCCCCTGGGGCAGCGGGGAAGTATGAGACGCCGTTCCGACGTGCCGTGATCAGGCAGGCTCGGACCAGGACGGAGAGCTGATGCTCTGAAGCTTTTCCGGGCTGACGCCGTCGATGCATCCGATCACGGCCTTTGCGAGTTCGCGGCCCGCCTGGCGGATGTCCTCGGTCATGGTGATGATGTCAGGTCGAATCCAGTTGAGGATCTCGCTCGACTGTTTCGACACCATGTCGACATCGACGCCGATCTTCTTGCCTGCCGCCTCGATCCCGGCAATCGCTGCAATCGTCGCATTGCCGCTGCATGAGATTATGCCATCCGGTGCATCGGGGCCGCGCATCAAGGCCTCGATCGAATCCCGGATGACCGGCAGTCTGGAATCGATGTCCACCTCGCGGACCGGTACCTCCTCGCATCCGTTCGCCTTCAGGCCCCGCTCAAAGCCGGCGCGGATATGGGAGCAGAAAGTCAGATGCGATGGCGGCTGCAGGATCGCGATGCGCCGCCGGCCGCGCGATGCCAGCCTTTCCACGGCCTGACGGGAAAAAGTCTCGTTGTCGAAGTCGTGATAAGGGTGGACGATCCCCATGGACGTGCGCCCATGGGTGGCGAACGGCATGTGTCTTTCCGTCATCAGGCGGACCCTGGGGTCGTTCGGTTCGGTACGCGAGATGATCACGCCATCGGCCGACCCGGTGTCGAGGATATAGCGGATGGGCACCATCGGGTCGTTGCTGTGAAAATGCGGCGTGACGACCAGATGGTATGAGGTACCGTCTAGAACTTCCGAGATGCCATAGACGAGATTCGTCGTGAGACCCATCACCTCTTCCGAAACGCTCAGAACGAGCGCTATGACATTGGTCTTGCCCGTCCTCAGCCTGACGCCAGCGCGGTTCGGCTGGTATCCGAGCTGGTGTGCGACCATGCGTACGCGCTTCTTCGTTTCGGCCCCGATATCGGGCGCATCTTTCAGCGCCCGCGATACCGTGGTAATGCCGAGCCCCGTCATGAACGCGATCGTCTTCAGGGTAGGCCGCTCTTTCGCCGAGGCCGCCGAACCTGGAATGTCCTCCGCCTTGTCGTCTTTCATACGTTCCCCGCCACTTACGATGATCGTTAGTATAGTCACCATTCATTGCGCTGCAAACGATCCCGCCGGTCAATTGGTATAGGACCGGACGCTCAAATCTGTATCGTTGCAGTGGTTTTGTCGAGTGCTTTCGTCGATAAAATCTAGACGCGTGCCACCGCTGGTCGAATTCGTAGTTCGGGGCAAAATTTCCGCATATGCGAAAGCCTGTATACCGTCGGTTCGGTCTAGAATTCGCTTAATTGACACTATGATACAGAAATATTTGCGGGAATCTCGGCTTTTGCGGCGCAATGACAATGCCGGGGGCGGTTCCATACCCATGACCGCCGAATGCAATCTGGAATAGAATATTCGCTTAAGACAAAATTAATCGTCGCAGCCGGTTGCGTGCTCAAATCGATTGGATTACGTTTTTACGGCAACGTTTCAGTGAGGGAGGACACTCATGAATTTTCGTAGCGTAGCGGCAGCTTTGGCCGCAAGCGTCATATTTCCGTTCGGTGCAGCCAATGCCACGGATCTCGAAGTCACCCATTGGTGGACCTCGGGCGGCGAGGCGGCAGCGGTCGCTGAACTCGCCAAGGCATTCGATGCCACCGGCAACAAGTGGGTGGACGGCGCCATCGCAGGCGGTGGCAGCACCGCCCGACCGATCATGATCAGCCGCATCACCGGCGGCGATCCGATGGCCGCGACACAGTTCAACCACGGCCGCCAGGCCCAGGAACTGGTCGAGGCCGGCCTGATGCGCGACCTGACCGCGGTCGCGGAAGCGGGCAATTGGAAGGAAGTCATCAAGCCGTCGTCTCTGCTCGACAGCTGCACTATCGACGGCAGGATCTACTGCGCACCGATCAACATCCATTCCTGGCAGTGGCTGTGGCTGTCGAACGCCGCCTTCGAGAAGGCGGGCGTGCCGGTTCCGAAGGACTGGCATGAGTTCGTCGCGGCAGCACCGAAGCTGCGTGAAGCCGGCCTCCAGCCGCTTGCCCTCGGTGGCCAGGCCTGGCAGTCGGGCGGTCTTTTCGATACGCTCGTGCTCACGCTCGGCGGCAAGGACATCTATGAGGCCGTCTATGTCAAGAAGGACGCGGACGTCGCCGCCGGCCCTGAAATGGCGAAGGTTTTTGAGGCAGCTGCCCAGGCTCGTGAACTTGCCGCTGGCAGCAATGTCCAGGACTGGAACCAGGCGACCAACCTGGTGATCACCGGCAAGGCCGGCGGTCAGGTCATGGGCGACTGGGCGCAGGGCGAGTTCCAGGTCGCGGGTCAGGTGGCTGGCAAGGACTACAGCTGCCTGCCGGGTCTTGGCATCAGCCCCTACATCACCACCGGCGGCGACGCCTTCTACTTCCCGGTCCTCAAGGACGAAGAAAAGTCGAAGGCCCAGGACGTGCTTGCCCAGTCGATGCTGGAGCCGGCGACGCAGGTCGCCTTCAACCTGAAAAAGGGCTCGCTTCCGGTTCGTGGCGACGTCGATCTGGCGGCCGCCAACGACTGCATGAAGAAGGGTCTGGAAATCGTTGCGAAGGGCAATGCGCTGACCAGCACCGACCAGGCACTCTCCGCCGACAGCCAGAAGCAGAAGGAAGATCTGCTGACGGAGTTCTTCGCGGGCACCTCGATGACTCCGGAAGTGGCGCAGGAGCGTTTTGCCGCGATCATATCCTCGGCCGACTGATCCGAAGTGACTGCGTCCGGCCGGCGTCCCAGGCGGGTTCCGGCCGGATGTGCATGTCGCTTGCCGCACGTTTCGCCGGCGCCGGCTTTGACCCCATGTCTGCGCGTTTCTGCGATGAAGCGCTCGAGGAGGAACCGATATGACAGGTCACGCACCTGCCAAACGCCCCAGCCAGCTTTTCCGCAATCTCAATTCGAAGATTGCCTCCATCCCGATGATCCTGATCGCCGTCGGAATTTTCTTCGGGGGCTCGGTCTGGACCGTTGTCTATTCCTTCACCAACTCGAAACTCCTGCCGCGCCTGTCGTTCGTCGGCTTCGATCAGTACGAACGCCTGTGGAATACGTCACGCTGGATCATCTCGATCCAGAATCTGGCGATCTACGGCATCCTGTCGCTGATCTTCAGCCTCGTGATCGGTTTCCTGCTCGCCGCCCTGATGGACCAGAAGATCCGGTTCGAGAATGCGTTCCGCACCATTTTTCTCTATCCCTTTGCGCTCTCCTTCATCGTCACCGGCCTCGTCTGGCAGTGGATCCTCAACCCGGAATTCGGCGTCGAAGGTATCGTGCGATCGCTCGGATGGGAAAGCTTCCGCTTCGATCCACTCTACAATGCCGACATTGTCATCTACGGTATCCTCATCGCCGGCCTGTGGCAGGGAACGGGGCTCGTGATGTGCCTCATGCTCGCCGGCCTGCGCGGGATTGACGAGGACATCTGGAAGGCGGCGCGGGTCGACGGCATACCGATGTGGCGGACCTATCTCTTCATCGTCATCCCGATGATGCGCCCTGTCTTCATCACCACGCTTGTCATCATCGCGAGCGGCATCGTCAAGGTCTACGACCTCGTCGTGGCACAGACCAGCGGCGGCCCCGGCAATGCGTCGGAAGTGCCCGCAAAATACGTCTACGATTACATGTTTCAGGCCCAGAACCTCGGCCAGGGTTTCGCCGCGTCCACCATGATGCTGCTGACCGTCGGGATCATCATCATCCCTTGGGCCTATCTCGAGTTCGGAGGGAAGAAGCGTGGCTAACGTCTCGACACTCAACACCGTTGGCGCGGGTTTCGACGCCGTCGCGTCCGAGGTTTCTGGCCCGCGCGGCCGCCGTCCGCGGCGGAGGCTATCGCGCCGCAACATCATCCTCTACGGGACGCTCATCGTCGCGGCGCTCTATTACCTGCTGCCGCTCTACGTGATGGTGGTGACCTCGCTGAAGGGCATGCCGGAAGTGCGGATGGGCAATATCTTCTCGCCGCCGATGGAGATCACCTTCGAGCCCTGGGTCAAGGCCTGGTCAGAGGCCTGCACCGGCCTCAACTGCGACGGCCTTTCGCGGGGGTTCTGGAACTCGGTGCGCATCCTGGTGCCGTCGGTGGTCATTTCGATCTTCGTCGCCTCGGTCAGCGGCTATTCGCTTGCCAACTGGCGCTTCAAGGGCTCCGAAGTCTTCTTCTCCATCCTGATCATCGGCGCCTTCATCCCCTATCAGGTGATGATCTATCCGGTGGTGATCGCGCTGCGCGAACTCGGCGTCTACGGCACGCTCACCGGCCTCGTCATCGTCCACACCATTTTCGGCATGCCGATCCTGACGCTGCTGTTCCGCAACTACTTCTCGTCGCTGCCGGTGGAGCTCTTCAAGGCGGCGCGCATCGACGGGGCGGGGTTCTGGCAGATCTATCTCCGGATCATGCTGCCGATGTCGCTTCCGATCTTCGTCGTCGCGATGATCATCCAGATCACCGGCATCTGGAATGACTTCCTGTTCGGCGTCGTGTTCACGCGACCCGACACCTATCCGATGACCGTCCAGCTCAACAACATCGTCAACTCCGTCCAGGGGGTGAAGGAATACAATGTCAACATGGCCGCGACGCTTCTGACCGGCGCGGTTCCGCTCATCGTCTATTTCATCTCCGGTCGTCTCTTCGTCCGGGGCATCGCCGCTGGCGCAGTGAAGGGTTAAGTGCCTATGTCCAACAGTGTATCGATCAGGGATCTCTCGCTCTCGTTCGGCGCGGTCACCGTACTAAAGGACCTGAACCTCGACATTCGCGATGGGGAATTCCTCGTCCTGCTCGGCTCGTCCGGCTGCGGAAAGTCGACGCTTCTCAATTGCATCGCGGGACTGCTGGAGCCGACCGACGGGCAGATCTTCATCAAGGAGCGCAACGTCACCTGGGAAGAGCCCAAGGATCGCGGCATCGGCATGGTGTTCCAGTCCTACGCGCTCTATCCGCAGATGACGGTGGAGAAGAACCTGTCCTTCGGCCTCAAGGTCGCCAAGGTGCCGGACGACAAGATCCGCGAGAAGGTGGCGCGCGCCGCCGAGATCCTGCAGATCGAGCCTTTGCTGAAGCGCAAGCCGGCCGAGCTCTCCGGCGGCCAGCGCCAGCGCGTCGCAATCGGCCGGGCGCTGGTGCGCGACGTCGACGTCTTCCTGTTCGATGAGCCGTTGTCCAATCTCGACGCCAAGCTGCGCTCGGAATTGCGCGTCGAAATCAAGAGACTGCACCATTCCCTGAAGAACACGATGATCTACGTCACCCACGACCAGATCGAGGCGCTGACGCTGGCCGACCGCATCGCCATCATGAAGAGCGGCGTGATCCAGCAGCTCGATGACCCGATGGTCATCTACAACAGACCGAAGAACCTGTTCGTCGCCGGCTTCATAGGCTCGCCGTCAATGAACTTCCTGCGCGGCGAACTGGTCGAGCGGGCAAACGGCCTGGTCTTCACCACCAACGGCGTCGATTTCTTCCTCGACGGTTACGAGCCCGCCGGCCCGCTCGCTGCCGGCCGCAAGGTTGTGCTCGGGGTTCGCCCCGAACACGTCCTGATCGACGACGAGGTGCCCGCCGGCGCAGAAGCCCACGAAGCCGTGGTCGACATCGAGGAGCCGATGGGGGCCGACAACCT
>DPXQ01000163.1:12940-44285 GCA_003527225.1 Rhizobium sp. | reverse complement strand
CTGTTCGATGCCGAGACGGAGGAGCGGCTTTGATGAGCGGTTGTCATTTGGTGTCACCCCCCTCTGGCCTGCCGGCCATCTCCCCCACAAGGGGGGAGATCGGCAGGACGGACGCGCCTTGCCCTCCGTCTGCTGCCGGGACGCTCAGGCCTCCATCCGCGTTTGCTGCTCGCTCCACTAAACGATTTTGGGGCTAGCGCCGCAGACGGCACAAGCGCTTCTGTGAGCGAGGCGCCCACCGCACATCGATCTCCCCCCTTGTGGGGGAGATGGCCGGCAGGCCAGAGGGGGGCGCTCTTGCTTCGAAATGAATGATCTGGATTGACCCATGACGAACGCTTCCGACACACCCAAGACCATCGACCTCTCCGGTACTTGGCGGCTTTCCTCCGCCGGTGGCGAACACGACGCGGCGATGACGCTGCCGGGCGACGTGCACTCGGCGCTTCAGGCCGCCGGCATCATCCCCGACCCCTATTTCGGCCGCAACGAGGAGGCGGTGCAGTGGGTGGCGGAGCGGGACTGGACGCTGGAGCGCTCCTTCTCTCTCGATCACGCCGACGGCAGCTGGTACCTAGACATCGACTATCTCGACACGGTCGCCGTGGTCTTCGTCAACGACGTGCCGGTGCTCTCCGCCGACAACTGCTTCCGGCGCTATCGGCCGGACGTCTCGGCGGCACTCCAGCCGGGCGAGAACACCATTCGCATCCTGATCCATTCGAGCATTGCTGCCGGTGCCGAGCGCCAGGCGCGCCAGCCCTTCTACATTCCCTATTCGACCAATAATTCGCCGATCGCCAACGGCAACATGCTGCGCAAGCCGCAGTGCCATTTCGGCTGGGACTGGAACATTGCGGTGGCGCCGCTCGGCCTCTACGGCACCGTTGCGCTGAAGAAGCTCGATCCAGCACGGATAGAGCATCTCGAAACCGAGCAGGTCCATCACGACGACGGCAGCGTCGACCTGCATGTGAAGCTCACCCTCCATGCCTTCGAGCCGAGCGTCGTGCCTGTGCATTTCGAATTCGACGGTGTGCGCGAGCGCCTCGATTGCGGCATTCCCGCCGGCGAGACCGTGATCGCCCACGTCTTCCACATCGACAGGCCGCGCCTCTGGTGGCCGGCCGGCAGCGGCGAGCAGGCGCTCTACACGCTGTCCGCCGACATTCCGGGCGAAACGCTGACCCGCCGGATCGGCCTGCGCACCATTGCCCTCATTACCGACCCGGACGAGGCCGGTTCGCGCTTCGCGTTTCGGGTCAACGGCCGGGAAATCTTCTGCCGTGGCGCCAACTGGATCCCGGCCGACGCGCTGTTTTCCCGCACCAGTCGGGACAAGACGGAGGACCTGCTCAATTCGGCGGTCGCTGCCCACATGAACATGATCCGCGTCTGGGGCGGCGGGTTCTACGAGCAGGACTATTTCTACGACCTGTGCGACCGGCTCGGCCTGATGGTCTGGCAGGACTTCATGTTCGCCTGCAACCTCTATCCCTGCACCGAGGACTTTCTCGAGAATGTCGCGGCCGAAGTCGACTATCAGGTCCGTCGCCTGTCTTCGCACCCGTCGATCGCGCTCTGGTGCGGCGACAACGAACTGGTCGGCGCGCTCACCTGGTTCCAGGAAAGCCGCGACAACCGGGACCGCTACCTCGTCGCCTATGACCGGCTGAACCGGACGATCGAGCAGGGGCTGAAGAAGGCCGCGCCGCAAGCTCTCTGGTGGCCATCGAGCCCGGCGTCGGGCTATCTCGACTACGGTGACGCCTGGCATGCCGACGGCTCCGGCGACATGCATTACTGGTCGGTCTGGCACGAGAACAAGTCCTTCGACAACTACCGTTCAGTGAAGCCGCGCTTCTGCTCGGAATTCGGCTTCCAGTCCTACACCTCGATGCCGGTGATCGAGACCTTTGCCGACAAGGGCGACATGAACATCGCCGCGCCTGTGATCGAGCTGCATCAGAAGAATGCCGGCGGCAACGAGCGGATCGCAGGCACCATGTTCCGCTGTTTCCGCTTTCCCAGGGACTTCGCCAATTTCGTCTATCTGAGCCAGATCCAGCAGGGTCTGGCGATCAGCACGGCGGTCGAATACTGGCGCTCGCTGAAACCCCATTGCATGGGTACGCTTTATTGGCAATTGAACGACACATGGCCGGTCGCCTCCTGGTCGAGCCTTGACTATGGCGGCAGCTGGAAGGCGCTGCACTACATGGCGCGGCGTTTCTTTCAACCGGTCGCGGTCGCCGCTATTCCATCGGAGGACGGCAGCCGGATCGTGCTTTCCATGGTCAACGACACACCGGAGTCGGTTGGCATCGATATGAACCTTTTTGCGCTGAACCTTGGCGGCGATCGCATTCCGCTGAAGACGGCCAACGCCATCTGCGAGCCGGACAGGGCGGGGACGCTGCTGACGATCGAGGCCAGCGAGATCCCGGCCGGCTGCCTGCTAGCCTGGAGTTTCATCGCGTCCAATGGCATGAGCGGCGAGGGGCATTATGTCCACGGCACTTACAAGGCGCTCGATCTGCTGCCTGCAAACCTCGATGTGTCGACGGCCGCGCTCGATGACGGTTCCGTTGAACTGCTCATTTGCGCGGCCGGGCTCGCACTCTTCGTCATGATCGAGAGCGATTGTCCCGGCCGCTATTCCGACAATGCCTTCGACCTTCACGCCGGCGAAAGCCGACGGATTACCTTCACGCCGGCATCTCCGCTCACGGGCGGCGCCATCCCGCAATTCCGGACCTACGACCTTCACGCCTGCCAGGCGGTGGTCTGAGGCGCGGTCAACCAGAAACGTAATGCCGGACACTGCGATCCGGCGGATGCGTCAGAACACAAGGAGGAAACGACATGACCAGGCTTGGTTTCCAGCTTTACAGCGCACGCAATTTCCAACCGTTCACGCAGATATTCCCCTTGCTTGCCAAGGCCGGCTACACTGAGGTCGAAGGCTACGGTGCGATGTATGCGGCACTGGATGAGGATGGTCTCAAGGCTTTGCGGACCGATCTCGACCGCAACGGACTGACGATGCCGACCGGGCATTTCGGCCTCGACCTCCTGGAGGGAGACCCCGCGCGCGCGCTGAATATCGCCAGGACACTCGGGATCGAGGCGATCTACTGCCCGCATCTGATGGCGAACCTGCGCCCGCGCGACGCGGCCGGCTGGTTCGCCTTCGGCCAGAGGTTGCAGGAGGCAGGCAAGCCATTCCGTGACGCCGGACTGACGTTCGGCTGGCACAATCATGACTTCGAGTTCACCACCCTCGATGACGAATCCACGCCGCAGGAACAGATCTTCGCGGGCGGTCCGGATCTTTCCTGGGAGGCGGACATTGCGTGGATCATCCGTGGCGGCGCCGATCCCTTTGCCTGGGTCGATAGCTACGGCAAGCGTATCAGCGCCGTGCATGTCAAGGATATCGCGCCTGCCGGCGAGAACAGGGACGAGGATGGCTGGGCCGATGTCGGTCACGGCACAGTCGACTGGAAAGGCCTGATAACGGCGCTGAAGGCGTATGACGTTCGCCACTTCATCGTCGAGCACGACAATCCGAACGACATCGGCCGGCTGATCGACCGCTCGATCGCTTCCTTCAACAGTTACTGATTTCACTCCAGAATCCGGAACCCACAATGGCACGCGAACTCGGCGTCGGCATCATCGGATGCGGCAATATCTCGACCACCTATTTTTCCCTCGCTCCGCTCTTCAAGGGGCTCAAGGTGCTCGCCTGCACCGATCTCAACATGAACGCCGCCGAACTCAGGGCGGAAGAATACGGCGTCAAGGCGCAGCCGATGGACGAACTGCTGGCCAATGACGAGCTCGACATCATCGTCAATCTGACGATCCCGGACGCCCATTACGCGGTCTCGAGACGCATCCTCGAGGCCGGCAAGCATGTCTATTCCGAAAAGCCTCTGGTTCTCAGTCTCGAGGCGGGCGAGGACTTGCGGAAGCTCTCGAAGGAAAAGGGGTTGTCGGTCGGCTGCGCGCCGGACACCTTCCTCGGCGGATCGCACCAGCTGGCGCGCAAATATATCGACGAGGGCGGCATCGGCCGCGTCACGTCGGGCACCTGTCACGTCATGAGCCCGGGCATGGAGATGTGGCATCCCAATCCCGATTTCTTCTTCCTGCCCGGCGGTGGTCCGGTCCTCGATCTCGGCCCCTATTACATCGCCAACCTCATCAACCTCATCGGCCCGGTAAAGCGGGTCGCTGCGCTGACGTCCATGGCGTCTGAGACTCGCACGATCACCAGCCAGCCGCGCGAGGGCGAGGTGATCCCGGTGAAGACGCCGACCAATATCCATGCGCTTCTGGAGTTCCAGAACGGCGCGACGATCACGCTGTCGGCGAGCTGGGATGTCTGGTCGCACCGCCACGCCAACATGGAGCTCTACGGCACGGAAGGCTCTCTCTTCGTGCCGGACCCGAATTTCTTCGGCGGTGTCGTCGAGGCCTCCGGGCGCAACAAGGATATCCAGCCGCTGGAGACCTGGGAGCATCCCTTCGGCATCGACAATCAGGACCACGCCAACGGACCCCGGGCCAATTACCGGACGGCGGGGCTCGCCGACATGGCGGTCGCCATCCTCGAAGGCCGCGAAGCGCGCTGTTCGCTCGATCGTGCGCTCCACGGTGTCGACGTGATGACGGCGATCCTGAAGTCCGGCGAGATCGGGGAATTCGTCACGCTTTCGACGACATGCACCCAGCCGGCCGCGCTCGGGATAAAAGAGGCGCGGGCACTGCTCAAATGAGCCGGTTGCGTCAGTCAATGGGGGCGGGCATAGATGGGCCCGCACCTATCGAACGGAATGGAGAAGATCATGCAGTGGCAGCCGTCGGAAAACCGCTATGAGCGGATGAAGTACAATCGCTGTGGCCGGAGCGGATTGAAATTGCCGGCAATTTCGCTGGGGCTCTGGCATAATTTCGGCGATGACACGCCGCATGCGACCAAACAGGCGATTGTCCGCAAGGCCTTCGACCTGGGGATCACGCATTTCGATCTCGCCAACAATTACGGACCGCCGGGCGGCAGCGCGGAACTCGCCTTCGGCGAGATCCTGAAGACCGATCTTGCCGGTTATCGCGACGAGCTGATCATATCGTCCAAGGCGGGCTACGGCATGTGGCCCGGTCCGTATGGGGAATGGGGCAGCCGCAAATACCTCATCGCGTCGTGCGACCAGAGCCTGAAGCGCATGGGCCTCGATTATGTGGATATCTTCTATTCCCACCGTTTCGATCCGGACACGCCGCTTGAGGAAACCTGCGGCGCGCTCGATCAGATCGTGCGCTCGGGCAGGGCGCTTTATGTCGGCATCTCCTCCTACAATTCGAAGCGCACCCGCGAGGCCGCGGCGATCCTGAAGGATCTCGGCACGCCATGCCTCATCCACCAGCCGAGCTATTCGATGATCAACCGCTGGATCGAGGAGGATGGCCTGATCGATACGCTCGAGGAACTGGGCATCGGCTCCATCGTCTTCTCGCCGCTTGCACAGGGCATGCTGACCGCGAAATACCTGGGCGGCATTCCCGAGGAGAGCCGGGCGGCGCAGCACAAATCGCTCAATCCCGATTTCCTGAACGAGCGGAACATCGAAAACATCCGCAAGCTCAATGCGATCGCCGAACGCCGGGGCCAAACCCTTGCGCAGATGGCGCTTGCCTGGGTGTTGCGCGGCGGGCGGATCACCACGGCGCTGATCGGGGCGTCCAGGCCAGGTCAGGTCGAGGATTGCGTCAAGGCGCTGGAGAATCCCGATTTCACGGCCGAGGAACTGGCCGAGATCGACATCTACGCGAAGGACGCCGACATCAACCTCTGGGCGGCGTCGGCCGAGCGGAAGGGACCGGCGCGCAAGACGAAGTAAACGAGATCGCCCCTCACCCTAACCCTCGCCCCACAAGCGGGGAGAGGGGACTGAGGCGGTGCCGCTTGTCCCTTCTCCCCGTCAAAACGGGGAGAAGGTGCCGGCAGGCGGATGAGGGGCAGTCGCAAAGGGAGGATACGATTGCGCATGATCCAGAACCCCATCCTGCCGGGCTTCAACCCGGACCCCTCGATCTGCCGGGTCGGCGAGGACTATTACATCGCCACCTCCACATTCGAATGGTATCCGGGCGTGCAGATCCACCATTCGCGCGATCTGGTCAACTGGACGCTGGTGCGCCGTCCGCTGGAGCGCAAGGCCCAGCTCGACATGCGCGGCAATCCCGATAGCTGCGGCATCTGGGCGCCGTGCCTGTCTTATGCGGACGGTCTCTTCTGGCTCGTCTATACCGACGTCAGGCGCTTCGACGGAAACTTCAAGGACGCGCACAACTATATCGTCACCTCGCCGACGATCGAGGGCGAATGGAGCGATCCGGTATATGTCAATTCATCGGGTTTCGATCCGTCGCTCTTCCACGATGAAGACGGGCGCAAATGGTTCCTCAACATGCAATGGAACCACCGTTCGGAAAGCTATGGCGGGTCGCCCAAGCATCCGGCTTTTGACGGCATCCTGTTGCAGGAATGGGACCCTGCAACCAAGAAGCTCATCGGGCCGGTGAAGAACATCTTTCCCGGAAGTCCGCTCGGCCTTGTCGAGGGGCCGCATCTCTTCAAGCGCAATGGCTGGTACTATCTGACGACCGCCGAGGGTGGCACCGGCTACGGCCATGCCGTCACTATGGCGCGCTCGAGCACCATCGACGGGCCTTATAAACTGCATCCGCAGACCCATCTGATCACGTCCAAGGATCATCCCGACGCACCGCTCCAGCGCGCCGGCCATGGCCAATATGTCGAAACACCCCGAGGCGAGGCCTATCATACCCATCTTTGCGGCCGGCCGCTTGCGCCCGGGCGCCGCTGCACATTGGGGCGCGAGACCGCGATCCAGAAATGCGTGTGGAAGGACGACGGCTGGCTCTATCTCGAGGGCGGCGGCCTGGTTCCGTCGGTCGAAGTCGCGCCGCCAAGGCCCGTGGAGCGGATCGAGCGCCCCGAGGTAATCCAGCGCGATTTCGACAGCACCGCGCTGCCGCCGGAATTCCAGTGGCTGAGAACGCCCGAGCCTGATCGCCTGTTCAGCCTTGCAGCCCGGCCGGGCCACTTGCGACTCTACGGCCGCGAGAGCATCGGCTCCTGGTTTGAACAATCCCTCGTGGCGCGCCGTCAGGAGGATCACCGGTTCCGGGCGGAAACCCGAATCGAGTTTACGCCGGACACCTATCAGCAGGTCGCGGGGCTCACCCACTACTACAATCGTCACAAGCTGCACGCGCTCGGCGTGACCCTGCACGAGAAGCTCGGCCGGGTCGTGACGATCCTTTCATGTCCCGGCGACTATCCCGATAGCCGACTAAGCTTTCCGGCGAGCCATGGCGTGGCCGTGCCCACCGGCCCGATCGATCTCGCCATGGAAGTGGCCGACAACGAGCTGCAGTTCTTCTGGCGTCCGGTCCGCGAGGGGGGCAGGGAAGGGGCCAGCGAGGGGAATTGGCAGCCAATCGGCCCGGTGCTCGACGCCGGCGTGATTTCGGACGAGGGCGGGCGCGGCGAGCACGGTTCGTTCACCGGCGCCTTTGCCGGCATGTTCGCCTTCGACACCAGCGGCCGGGCAAAGCCGGCGGATTTCGAACGCTTCGTCTATCGGCGGGGGTGAGGCGATCGGCCTCAACTAATGTTTACTTGAATATGCCTTCGCCGGTGAGCGCCCAAATCGGAAAATCCGCTGGCAGGTTACGATTTTCTCGGTAAGTTCGAATGCGGAGTTCTTGCTCTGATAGCATCTTTAGGCGCGCGACGCGGCCTTGCTCGCGATTGCCAGCACCGATGAGGATGCCACTAAAGATGCATAGGGAGAAAACGACTATTGCACTTCCAATAATCGGGACCTTGCGAGGGGACTTGAGCGAGAAGGCGAGCAGAAAGACGGCACTGCTAAAGGACAGCAGGGCAGGCAGCAGGGCAGTAACGGCCGGAACCCGACTAAGTCCGACAAGATAACCCGTGGTAGCTCCAACAAGCCCCAGCGGTAACGCGATCACCAAGAACTGCATTATTAGTCCTGACGGATTGCGTCTACGTGTGCGCCATCGACACTGAGCCACGTAAGTGACTGTCGCGAAAGCGAAGGATGTTGCGAATACAATACATGCCGCCGATGCAGCCAGTGTCCAGAGATTGTAGGAGTCCTGCTCGAACACGAACTGCCTACCCCTTTACTATTGCGTCTTTGTAAAACAAATCGTAGCGCTCCATCAAGTGGTCCGGTCGAGGTTGAGACGCAAGGTAGTTTGGATATTTGAGTATGTATTCGCCAAACGTTGCCAAACACGTGGTTAGCTTGTCTTTCTCCGGTTTCTCGAACTTCGTCGTATCTGCTAACTGATAGAGACTGACGCATTCGCCGTATGATTTTCTTGCTTCTTCATTGCTCCGCAACAGCAGTTCAAGTTCAGAAGCCGCTTTGGCGGCGCCAGGCGCCATGAAGACGGATGCGAACGCAGCAACTGTGATGCACAATACGACGGCAACTTTCAGCATAATCGTTCCCCCCAACCTAGCGCTTCAATCATAAATTGCGCGCGCCTCGCGCACAAGACAAAGAAAAGGAGCTTAGGTCAGCTCTCGCAAGCCAGGTTGATGCACCTCCTATGAACTACCCCAACCGCTCGGCGTGCCACCTCAGGTGATCGTCCATGAAGGTCGAGATGAAGTAGTAGGAGTGGTCGTAGCGCTCGTGCATCCGGAGCGTCAGCCCGATATCGGTCCCCTTGACGACCTCCTCGAACAGCCAGGGCTTCAGGCCGGTTTCGAGGAAGCTGTCGGCCTTGCCCTGGTCCACCAGGAATTCGGGGAAGCGTGCGCCGTCCTCGACCAGCGCGCAGGCATCGTATTGCCGCCACTTCGCCTTGTCGGAACCGAGATATTTCTCGAAGGCGTCGACGGTCCAGTCCGCCGTCGACGGTTCGACGATGGGTGCGAAGGCCGAGCAGCTCTTGAAGCGGTCCGGGTGTTTCAATGCAATGGTCATGGCGCCATGCCCGCCCATCGAATGGCCGAAGATGCCCTGCCGGTCCATGTCGACCTTGAAATGCTCGGCAACCAGTGCCGGCAGCTCCTCTGTGACATAGGTATACATGTGATAGTTCTCGGCCCAGGGCATTTCCGTGGCATTGAGATACATGCCCGCGCCCTTGCCCATCTTCCAGTTGGTGAGTTCGTCGGGAACGTCATTGCCGCGCGGGCTGGTATCCGGGCAAACGATGATGAGGCCGAGTTCGGCGGCCATGCGCCGGTATTCGCCTTTTTCCATGACATTGGCATGGGTGCAGGTGAGGCCCGACAGATACCAGAGAACCGGCCGCCGCTCCTTGATCGCCTGGGGCGGCACGAAAACCGCGAAGGTCATCTCGCATTTGCAGGCGTCGGACTCGTGGGCGAAAACGCCCTGCATGCCGCCGAAAGCGGTATTTTGCGACAGGATCTTCATGTGTGTTTCCTTGTTCTCATGGTTTCAGCCAGCCAGCGACACCGCTGCGTTTACAGCGGCGGCCACCAGCACCGTATTGAAAAAATAGGATATGACCGAATGCAGCAGGTTCAGGCGCCGCATTGCCGTCGTCGTCACTGCCGTATCGGAGGTCTGCGCCGTCATGCCAATCACGAATGAGAAGTAGAGAAAGTCGTATCCGCAAGGGGCGGGCGTCTCCGGAAAATCCAGACCACCCTTGTGGCGCTTTCTCTCGGCAAGCTCGGTTGCCTCGGGTCGCCAGTAAAGATGCGCGTAGTGGATCGCCGCCATCGTATGGATCGTCAGCCAGCCCAGGACCACGGATGCGAAGGCCAGGACGAGTTCGACAGCGCCGGTGCCGCCCTGTCGGTTGAGCGCGAGAAACAGGGCGATCACCGAGACGGTCACGGCGAGCACGGTCACCGCGATGATCACCGGCGCTGGTTCGTCGGCGCTCTCGGCGTGGCGTTTCAGATAGTCCGCCGTCAGTTCCGGCAGGCGCAGGCATATCAGGCAGAGGTAGATAATGAAAAAGGTGACGGCGGCGATTTCCGCGGAAAATGCAGGCGTTAGGAAAACGGCCATACCCCCGGACAGGAGCGCGCCGGCGAGCGCCGCCAGGAACGGCCCATGCCGGTGGGCGATCAGACGATTGAGAAGACTGCCCATGCTTACCGGCCCTCGATCCTTCGCCGTTGCAGATCTGACGGAGTCACTTTTTCACGCGCCGGCAAAGCCTGTCAAAGGTCTCGAGGAACTGCGAGCGGTCGCGGGGCGAGAAGGCGGCATTGTAGCCCTTGCTTTCTCCCGTCTCCCGCAGATGGGCTCCGAGATCACGCATCGCGGTCGCCATGCCGATATTCGACTGATCGAAAATCCGGCCCGTCGGTCCCGTGACCATGGCACCGGTCGCGACGCAGCGCCCGGCCAGCGGCACATCAGCCGTCACGACGATGTCGCCCGGGCCAGAACGCTCGGCGATCCAGTCATCTGCGGCATCGAAGCCATTGGACACGATGACGTTTTTCACCATGGGGTCGCGCGACGGCCGCAAGCCGGAATTGGCGACGAACGTAACCTCGAAGCCGTGCCGTTCGGCAACTTTCAATATCTCCGGCTTGACCGGGCATGCATCGGCATCGACATAGATCACGGTTTAATGTGCCTTCCTTCCATGCCGATGCCGGCACCAGATCAGTACAGAACGACGCTACGAATGCTTTCGCCGGAATGCATCAGTTCGAAGCCCTTGTTGATGTCCTCGAGCGGCATGGTGTGGGTGATCATCGGATCGATCTGGATCTTGCCGTCCATGTACCAGTCGACGATCTTCGGTACATCGGTGCGACCGCGCGCGCCGCCGAAGGCGGTGCCCATCCAGGAACGGCCAGTCACGAGCTGGAAGGGCCGGGTGGAGATTTCCTGCCCGGCTCCGGCGACGCCGATGACGACGGACTTGCCCCAGCCGCGATGCGAGGCTTCCAGCGCCTGGCGCATGACCTTGGTGTTTCCGGTGCAATCGAATGTGTAGTCCGCCCCGCCGATGTGGTCGGCGCCTCGTTTGGTCATGTTGACGAGGTAGGGAACGATGTCCTCGCCGACTTCCTTCGGATTGACAAAGTGTGTCATTCCAAAACGTTCGCCCCATTCCTTCTTGTCATTGTTCAAGTCGACGCCGATGATCATGTCGGCACCGGCAAGCCGGAGCCCCTGGAGCACATTGAGGCCGATGCCGCCGAGCCCGAAGACGATTGCGGTCGCGCCGATCTCCACCTTGGCGGTATTGATGACGGCCCCGATGCCTGTCGTGACGCCGCAGCCGATGTAGCAGATCTTGTCGAAGGGAGCGTCGGGATTGACCTTGGCGACGGCAATTTCGGGGAGAACCGTGTAATTGGCGAAGGTCGAGCATCCCATGTAGTGGTGGATCTTGTCCTTGCCGATCGAGAAGCGCGATGTACCGTCCGGCATCACGCCTTGCCCTTGCGTCGAGCGGATCGCGGTGCAGAGATTCGTCTTGCGCGACAGGCAGGAATAGCATTCGCGGCATTCCGGCGTGTAGAGCGGGATCACATGGTCACCCTTTCTTACCGACGTCACGCCCGGCCCGACATCGACGACGATGCCCGCGCCCTCATGGCCGAGGATCGCCGGGAAAAGGCCTTCCGGGTCTGCACCGGACAGGGTGAAGTCGTCGGTGTGGCAGATACCGGTGGCCTTGACCTCGATCAGCACTTCGCCCGCCTTCGGGCCCTCGAGCTGCACGGTCATGATTTCGAGCGGTTTACCGGCCTGAACGGCGACAGCGGCGCGAACATCCATGGTGTCTTATCTCCCTCGTGAACTTTTGTCGGGGCGACTCTTGCACGTGTCGGCCAACAGTCTCAAGGTCGCAGACCGCCCGATACGCGATTATTCAAGTCTTTGTGCAGACATCGCTCTCCAGCACTGTCGTCCGTACCGGTTATCCGGCTGGCTGAGCGGATATGCACGGTGACATGTCCGCAGACGGGCCAGGCGACATGTCTTCGTCGAGGAAAAAGGTATCCGGCACCCGCAGCCAACGCGTGGGTTTTTCTGCCGATTGCGCCGATTCGCGGTCTGTGCCGCAATCAGCCGCTGCCACCAGATCGTGCCAGTCCGGATGGCTTGCTCCGGGAGCCGTGGCAGCGTCGATTCGCCGAATGGCGTCGACTTCTCTTTCCATCAGACGAAGGCCGTTTCGATCGAAGGCGTGACGCAGGACCCGGCGGATGTAGCGCAGATCGAATTCGGTCACGCCGTTGTCCCGGCAACCGCGAATCGACCGATATGCGCCATCTCCGCCAGCAAGCGCGTGCTGCAACTGATCGAGCGCGAGCACCGTCAGGGCCGGTGGCACATGGGGCGAGATTTCGATCACATGGAGGATCAGTTCCAGCTCCATCGCCGACCAGATGATTCCGCCCGTCGCGAAAACGGATTCGATCCACGCGACATTGATCTCGTCGAGCGTTCCGCTCGGATAGCAGTGATGGACGATATAGTGCGTGAGCGACTCTACGAAGTAGGTGTTCCATTCCTCGCATTTCTCGGGGCAGATCTGGTTCAGCGCAAGAATTGTCACCACGTCGTCGGGGGATCGCACCCCGTCCGGAAAGGTAAATTTGCGCAGCAATACGGTATCTTCGGCCGTTAGACCGTTCTTCCCGGCGACGACACATGCCGGAAAAGAGAGACGGAACTCGCTCATCTTTTGTCCCTGTTTCATCATGAAACTGGGCTGGACTCTAGCGCATCGACCATTGCGAAATCGCCAACAAGAACGGTTAAGCCCGCGTAATCGAATTGCCTAAAAGGCAACGCTTCTTGCGCGCTTGTGCTCCCGCCACAGGATGAACAGGCCCGAGGCGACGATGATGAGGATGCCGAGCCATTTCGAGGGTGTCGGAAAGTCCCCGAAGAGCGCATAGCCAAGGACGGTTGCGGCGATGATCTCGAAATACTGGAAGGGCGCCAGCACAGAGAGAGGCGCAAGGCGAAAGGCGCGTACGACCAGGAGATGGATATAGCCGGAAATCGAGCCGAGAAGCACGAGCAGGCCGAGCCCGAGCCACGAGACCGGAAGCGAGAACCGGAAATCGGCCTCGCCCAGATTGCTGCCGGCGGCGAGCGCCAGACCCATGAAGAGCGTGCCGCCGAGGCCGGCCATGGTCTGCATGGTCATCGGCGTATCGGCATCTCCGAGCGCCCGGTTGAGAAACATGTAGAGCGCGAAGAGGAAGGCGCAGGCGACCGGCAGCAGTGCCGTCAGTCCGAAGATTTCGTAGCTCGGCTGGATGACGATCATCGCCCCGCCGAAGCCGATGACGATGGCAAGCCAGCGGCGCCATCCGACAGTGTCGCCGAGAAACAGCGCTGAAAGCGCGGTCAGGATGAAGGGTTCGACGAAATAGATCGCGAAGACGTCCGCCAGCGGCATGTATTTGACCGCAATGAAGAACATCAGGCTGGCCGCGCCGTGCAGCGCGCCGCGCAGCAGGTTCAGATAGGGCCGCCTTGCCGATAGCGCCCGCCAGCCCTGCAGCAGGAAGAGAACCGGAAGCGTGCAGACCATCTGGAAGAAGAAGCGGTAGAAGGTCACCTGGCCCGGCGACATGCCCTCGAATGTCGCCATGTATTTGGCGATCGCATCCATGGCCGGCAGAATCAGCATGCAGCCGGCCATCAGCGCCATGCCCTGGAGCGGATTCTGCTGGCTGCTCGTCTTGGGTTCTGTCATGGCGATCCGCGCTTCGGGCAAAGACCTCATCAAGCATGCGGGGCTGACCAGTGCAAGCGCCGGTGACGCCGTCCGTGACCGCTCGGTCGGCCCTAGGCCGGGGTTTCGGAAACGGTGTCGCCGAAAACCTGCTCGAACGCATCACGAAGCCGGATATCGACATCGGTCATCATCACAGGCAGGCCGAGATCGACGAGGCTGGTGACCCCGTAGGCGCTGATTCCGCAAGGAACGATACCCGAAAAATGCGCAAGGTCCGGATCGACGTTGATCGCCAATCCGTGAAAGCTCACCCAGCGCCGAAGCCGGATGCCGAGCGCGGCGATCTTGTCCTCGGCCATGGAGCCGTCGGGCAAGAGCGGCTTTTCCGGCCGGCGGACCCAGACGCCGACGCGATCCTCGCGCCGCTCGCCGCGCACGTTCATCGAATCAAGCGTGCGGATGATCACCTCTTCCAGCGCCGCGACATAGGCGCGGACATCCTGCCGCCGGCGCTTCAGGTCCAGCATCACATAGGCGACGCGCTGTCCGGGGCCGTGATAGGTGTATTCACCCCCGCGGCCCGTGGCGAAGACCGGAAAGCGGTCCGGGTCGATCAGGTCGACCGGATCGGCGCTGGTGCCCGCGGTATAGAGCGGCGGATGTTCCAGCAGCCAGACCAGTTCGTCGGCGCGCCCTTCGGCAATGGCGGCGACTTCCGCCTCCATGGCGGCGACCGCCTCCTCATAGGGAACGAGCCCTTCGGAGATTCGCCAGCGTACCGGCGGGGAGCCGGTCGAGGGGAACATATTCGTCTCGATGTCGGTGCGCTGCATGTCGGGGCCATCCTTTTCCCTTACTTGGCAAGAATGCTTTTTCACTTCAAGAGCGGGTTTTCCGGCCTGTCTTTCGCAGAGGTTTTTCACTGCCTCGGGATTTATCAAAAATCTGTCATGGTGGCCTTGTGCACCCGGAATGCTTTTGCTACATGCAGCCCCGCCGGAGCAATTCGGCGCCTACCACGATGCGGTCGTGGCGGAATTGGTAGACGCGCAGCGTTGAGGTCGCTGTGGGGCAACCCGTGGAAGTTCGAGTCTTCTCGACCGCACCAAAATCAACCCGGCTTCGGCCGGGTTTTTTTATATCTGTCCGACAGTTAACCGGCACGGAGGCCGCGTGGGCGACACCGCCCTGAACCCTAGCGCCGCGATTTCTCCCATTTCCGGACCAGCCGGTCGCGCTTCAGCTTCGACAGGCGCTGTATCCAGAATTTCCCGTCCAGCTGGTCGATCTCATGCTGCATGCAGATGGCCGGAAAGCCGTCCAACTGCTCCTCGTGCGCCGTTCCGTCGAGATCCCGGTAGCGAAGCGTGATTGCGCGCGGCCGCGTGACGGTTTCGGTGGCGCCGGGCATGGATACGCTTCCCTCGGTATGGCTCATCAGCTCGTCCGAGGCCGAAAGAATCTCCGGATTGGCATAGACGCGCCGCCCGCCGATTTCGGGCAAGTCGAGCACGACGAGGCGAACGGGCATCCCTACATGGGCAGCAGTGATTCCGACACCGGGTGCGGCGCGCATGGTGTCGTAGAGGTCGTCGGCGAGTGTTCGTAGAGACTGATCAAAGACGTCGACAGGAATGCAGGGTGTCTTCAGTGCCGGATCGGGATAATAGACCAGAGGTTTCGGTGTCACGACATGCCTTCCTTGTGTGTCTTCAAGGCCGCATTTGCGTTCCTGTCGCCTTCAGGCCGGACAATCCCGCGGGCGATGAAAAACCTGGCTCGACCTTCTTCCAACAATAGGTTAGCAGGCCGTGTTCGCATTTGCACACTGGGCTGGAACGATATCCGTCCACGGTTGTTGACAATGTGGTTTTTGACGCCATTCTCCATGGCAACCGGGATACGCAGGGCGTAACGAAATCGAAGGCAGGGACGCAAGCATGACGGATACCGGCGAAGACATCCTCGTTCACAGCACACAGGATGACGCTTCCGCCGATATCTACGCGGAAGACGGCTCGATCCGTTCCGATTTCCTGGCCCTTGTCGGCGCAGCGATAGCCGACCGCGACCTCCTCTACCTGCGCCAGCACGTGGCGCGTCTGCACGAGTCCGAACTCGGCGACCTGATCGAGGCGATACAACCCGATCAGCGGCTTGCGCTCGTCCGCCTTCTCGGCGACGACTTCGATCTTACCGCGTTGACCGAGGTCGACGAGGCAATCCGCCTCCAGATCGTCGAACAGATGTCCAACCAGCAGATTGCCACGGCTATCGGCGATCTCGATTCGGACGACGCGGTCTACATTCTGGAGGATCTCGATCACGAGGATCGGGAGGAGATTCTCGCCCAGTTGCCGTTTACCGAGCGGGTGCGGCTGCGCCGCGCGCTCGACTATCCCGAAAGCTCCGCCGGCCGGCGCATGCAGACCGAATTCGTCGCGGTCCCGCCGTTCTGGACGGTCGGCCAGACGATCGACTACATGCGCGACGAAGAGGACCTGCCGGAAAGTTTCACCCAGATCTTCGTCATCGACCCGACCTTCAAGCTCCTCGGCACCGTCGATCTTGACCGCATCCTGCGCACCAAGAGGCAGGCGAAGGTCGAAACGATCATGCGCGAGACCAGCCACCCCATTCCCGCCGAGATGGACCAGGAAGAGGCCGCGCAGGTCTTCGAGCAATATGACCTTCTCTCGGCGGCCGTCGTTGACGAGAATGGCCGTCTGGTTGGTGTGCTGACCATCGACGACGTTGTCGACGTTATCCAGGAGGAAGCCGAAGAAGACCTGATGCGTCTTGGCGGTGTCGGTGACGAAGAACTGTCTGACACGATCCCGGAGACGTCCAAGTCCCGCGTGCCTTGGCTGCTGGTAAACCTGCTGACGGCAATACTTGCGGCCTCGGTCATTTCCCTGTTCGCGGCGACAATCGAACAGATCGTCGCGCTCGCCGTGCTGATGCCGATCGTCGCTGGCATGGGCGGAAATGCGGGATCGCAGACCATGACCGTGACCGTCCGGGCTCTCGCGACGCGCGATCTCGATATCCACAATGCCTGGCGCGTCGTGCGTCGCGAAGCCGGCGTCGGCCTATTGAACGGCATGATCTTCGGCGTCCTGATCGGTGTCGTCGCGGGCTTTTGGTTCCAGGATGCGGATATCGGCGGCATTATCGCGACCGCCATGCTGATCAACATGTTCGCGGCAGCAATCGCAGGCATTCTCATTCCGCTGTTTCTCGATCGGATCGGTACGGACCCTGCGGTCGCCTCTGCGGTTTTCGTCACCACGGTGACCGATATCACAGGCTTCTTCGCGTTTCTGGGACTTGCGACCTGGTGGTTCCGATCGTGAACCAGCGCCCGGCAGGGCGTTAAATTGACTATTACGTAAAAGTCAATATCATGGCTGTTCCAAATTGAATCGGAACGGCAGTGAAGAAGTATTACAGTATAACAGAATTGACGCGCGAGTTCGGGGTATCTACCCGCACCCTCAGGTTCTACGAGGACGAGGGTCTGCTACATCCCGAGCGTCGGGGACGTACGCGCCTTTACCGTGCTGCCGACCGGCGATTGCTGCAGGAAATCCTGCGCGGCCGACGTATCGGATTTACTGTAGCCGAAATCCGGGAAATTATCCACGTCTACAAGGAACCGCCCGGTGAGATCGGTCAGCTGAAGCTGATGATGAAGCGCATCGATGAGAAGCGCGACGAACTCCGGCAGAAGCGCAAGGACATCGACGAGACGCTTGCGGAACTCGACCACGCCGAGGAGGCCTGCCTCACGCGGATGGTCGAGATCGGCGTCGGGACCTGATTCCCGTTCAGATCCAGCGGCGGGTCTGCTGGCAGTAACGTTCGAAGTCGATGCCGAAGCGAGCGAGCAGATGCATTTCCTCGCATCGGATGGCGACCATGGTGGTGACCACGGCCGCAACCGCGGCCGCAACGAAGAACCAGCTGTTGCCGGTGAGAAAACCGAAGGCGATCGTCATCAGCGTGTAGCCGAGATAGATCGGATTTCTCGTGAGGCGGAACGGACCGTTTGTGACCAGTCGCTGCGCGCAGCGATTGGGCATGACTGTCGTGTGGCTCAAGAGAAGGGTCCTGATCGCCCATACGTCGAGCGTCAGGGCGATGACGACCAGAAGGCCGCCGATAATCCAGAACAGATATCCATCGCTGGGCACGGACGGCAGGAGGCCGACATAACGCTCAAGCAATAGCGCGGCGGCGATGGCAAGTCCGTAGAGCAGGGGCGGCCACGGGTATTTTAGCGGCTTCAGTCGATAGGCGTTCATGATCATGTCCTGTCATTGGCTGACTGCGGTACATTCACGGGCAAGCTGCAACACACGCTCATCCTGATCCGGCTGGATTGCGCCAGACTGGAGCGGTTCAAACAGTGACTGTTCCATCAACTTGTCCATGGTGCAGGCGCAGAAGCGGCTGCATATCGCCGCTTGCGAACCTTCGTTGCGGCAGGCAGTCTCGCAGCTCTGCAAGTAGGACTGGATTGGATCAGCCTTTTGTGGCGGTGCAATGATCGAAGTCAAATAAACCACAGCAATCAACAGCGGCTGGTGCAGAAGGTAGACGAGCAGGCTGTGGCGCCCGCCCCAGCGAAGGATCGCCGGTCCGGGCGGCAATGAGGCGAGAGTTCCGAACCAGCCTGCTGACCGGGCGATGCGTGCGGCGGCCATGCCGAACAGGAACGCGCCGATCCACGGCAGGACTGGCACGTAGTCGTTGGAGTGCGGCAGGTGTTGCGACAAGCCGATCCAGAGTAGGTAGGGAGCATCGAAGATGTCCGACCTGTAGATGCTCGGCAGGGTGATCGCCGATACTGCCGCCAGAATGGTAAGCGCCGGCGGCAGTCTGAGAAAGAGGAGGCCGATCAGGCTTGCGGCGGCAATATTGTGCAGGATCCCGAAGAAAACCATGCCCTGTGGCGTCGCGATCGCAGTTGCGACGGTGATGGCTATTGCGGCCGCCACCACCATAGCCAATCTCCGGAAGAAGGATTGCAGCCTCAGCGTGGGATAATGCGCCAGGACCAGGCTGACACCCGCCATGAAGATGAAGCTGCTGGCGATTGCGCGGGCGTATAATTTCCAAAGGCCCTGGGTGGCCGTTCCGGGGTCGAGATAGCCGAAGAATTCGAGATCCCAGGTGAAGTGATAGGATGCCATGGCGAGCAGTGCGACACCCCGTGCGGTGTCCAGAATGCCGATCCTCATCGGCTTTGCCGGTGGGACTTCGCTTTCGGGGAGTGGCGTCACGATCCATCCTTCGTGTGTGAGATTTCCAGCGCGCGGTCGCGCGCTTCAACTGCTCATGCCACAGCGTTCAATCGAGTCCTTTTCATGGCGCCGCATCGTTCATCAGGGCGAGACGTGCATCGGAGAAAAACTGGCGGCGGATCAGAACGAAGAAGATGATAACCGACGTCGCCATGAAGACATAAGGGCTTACGAACCAGCCGAGGTAACCTATCGACAGAAAAATCGCCCTCAGACCGGCATTGAAGTGCTTTGCGGCGATGATGTTCATGCGGATCACCCGCTCGGCAAGCCGGTCCGTTGCCACGGGGTCTTGTTGCGCTTCCGCGGACATCGGCAGGGTGCCGAACAGAATCGTGCAGTAATTGAACAGCCTGTAGGACCAGCCGAACTTGAAGAAGGAATAGCCGAAGATCGCGATGAGGCCGAAGACCTTGACTTCGAGGGCCGTGCGGTCGCCGTACATGAAGAGGGGCAGATCCCGGATCACCGCATCAACCTGTTCCGTTGCACCCAAAAGCGCGAAACAGCCGCCGATCGCAAAAATCGAGGTCGAGGCAAAGAAGGCGGTGCCGTTCTGCAGCCCGGCCAGGATCTGCGTATCGATCATCTTCAGATCACGCTTCAGCGAGTTGCGGATCCATTCCCGCCGGCGCTCCGCCATGGTCTGCGTCAGGCTCGGACGGCTCAGAATTTTCGCACCGCTGGTGAGCCACGAGAAAACAATCCAGAGAACAAGGAAGAGCAAAAGTGCCGTGAAATCGATGACCGTCATTGCGAATCCCTGTTCGTCGCTCCGGAAACCTTAAGCCCGGGGGCGGACGGCAGACAAGCGATTTGGACTTTCGTAATGGTTTGGGTCAAATTGAGGCGTTTTCCACTTGTTTTTCCGTGTTCTAATATGGGTCCCAAGCCTTTGAATCTTCGATCATCCATGCAGTGGCCGTATGGCTCCCATGCGCAAGGCGTCACCGTTTTGCCATTTTTGCCGTTGCGAAACGTTTCGTTTTTCAATAGATCCTTGCCCAAGGAAAGCGGTCGGGGGACGGCTTTTCGCCATAGGCGATTTAATCGGAGTCAGAATGGAAAACAGCATCCAGAAGTCTTGCTGGGGTGTAACCCTGCGTGCCCTGGTGGGATTTGCCGGCATCTTGTTCTTAGCCTATCTTTTCGGAACCATCTGACCTTTCAAGGTCGCAAGTTTCGCAGCGCGGTCCGGAAACGGCCGCGCTGTTTTCGTTTCCGCTGGCGACTTTCATGTCGCGGCGATCATAACGGATGTCGGTTGCCCACCATGCTTGTGAAGCATGCTAATCTAGCTTTCTGATTCATCGCGCATGCAGGGACGATCATTCATGTTTCTTTCGGTCTTCGATGTCTTCAAGATTGGGATCGGCCCGTCGAGCTCCCATACGATGGGGCCCATGACCGCCGCCAGGCGCTTCCTCGACCTGATCTTGTCCGACGACTGGCCCCGCCCGACCGGTGCGGCCGTCGCGGCACTGAAGGTCAGTCTGCACGGATCGCTTGCCTATACCGGCATCGGCCACGGCACCGGCCGTGCGGTGATCATCGGTTTGATGGGGGAGGAGCCCGACAGCGTCGATCCGGACCGGATGGACGACATCGTGGCCGCGGTCGAGCAGAGCGGTCGCGTGACCCCGCCCGGACATCCTGCGTATCACTTCCGCCCCGGTGACGATCTCGTTTACGACAAGAAGGCACCGCTGCCGGGGCACGCGAACGGGATGCGCTTTTCCGCGCTTGACCGCGATGGCCGCGTACTGCTGACGGTGGTCTACTATTCCATCGGCGGCGGGTTCGTAGTCACCGATACCGAACTGCAGGCGATGCAGGCGAGCAGGAAGGCGGCGCCGTCTGCCAACGTGCCTTATCCATTCGCCACGGCCAGGCAGATGCTGGACATGGCGCGCAGCTCCGGTCTGACGATCGCGCAGATGAAGCGGGCCAATGAGGAAGCCACGATGGACCGGGCGACCCTCGATGCCGGTCTCGACCGCCTCTGGGAGGCTATGAGCGGATGCATCGATCGTGGCCTACGCCAGGAAGGCCGCTTGCCCGGCGGGCTGAACGTCAGGCGCCGGGCGCGCACGATCCACGAGAAGCTGCAGGAGGAGTGGCGCAGCAATCGCGCCAATCCGCTGCTGGCGAACGACTGGCTTTCCGTCTATGCCATGGCGGTCAACGAAGAGAATGCGGCGGGCGGCAGGGTGGTGACCGCGCCCACCAACGGCGCTGCCGGCGTCGTGCCGGCGACGATCCGTTACTACCAGCATTTTCACCCCGATGCCGACCGCGACGGTATTCGCGACTATCTGCTGACGGCTGCCGCCATCGGCGGGATCATCAAGCACAATGCTTCGATCTCCGGCGCGGAAGTCGGCTGTCAGGGCGAGGTGGGGTCCGCGTCCGCGATGGCGGCTGCGGGACTTGCCGCCGTCATGGGCGGCTCGCCCGAGCAGATCGAGAATGCCGCCGAAATTGCGCTTGAGCATCATCTCGGCATGACCTGCGATCCGGTCGCGGGTCTCGTCCAGGTACCCTGCATCGAACGCAACGCGCTCGGCGCCGTCAAGGCGGTGACCGCCGCTTCACTGGCGCTCAAGGGGGACGGCGAACATTTCGTGCCGCTCGACGCCTGCATCGAGACCATGCGCCAGACCGGCAACGACATGAGCGAGAAATACAAGGAAACCTCGCTCGGCGGCCTCGCTGTGAACGTCGTGGAATGCTGAGACCGAGGAGCGGAAAGCGCGGGACTTGACCGATCCCCGCAAAGGGCTATCACGATCACCATGGCACTGCATCTGATCAAACTCTGCGTGGGGGCGGATTCCCTCGACGACCTCAGGCAATGGGTCGCCGAACGCTCGCTGACGGCGATCGCCGCCGGGCTCGAGCCGCACAGCTCGCATGTGACGCGCATGCAGCCCAAACGCGCCGAGGAACTGCTCGACGGCGGGTCGCTCTACTGGATCATCAAGGGACAGGTGGCGGCGCGCCAGAAGCTCCTCGACATCGTCACCTTCACCGGCGGCGACGGGATCAGCCGTTGCGAGCTGGTCCTCGGGCCGGAAGTGATCGAAACCGTACCCGCACCCCGCCGTCCGTTCCAGGGCTGGCGCTATCTCGAGCCGGATGCCGCACCCCGCGACCTGGGAGCATCGGGCGCCGACCTGGAAGCCATGCCGGAAGACCTGAAGCGCGAACTGGCCGAACTCGGCCTGCTCTGAGGAGCGACCGCCGAGCCCGCCGGACTTGCGGAGAGGCGACAGGCGGTCTATCTGACCGGCGATGACACAGGCACCGCTCTACGCACCGGGAACGAAGATATTCGCAGTCGCTCCGATGATCGACTGGACGGACCGGCATTGCCGTTTCCTCCACCGGCAGCTGACGAACCGGGCACTGCTCTATACCGAGATGGTGGTGGCCGATGCGATCATCCACGGACAGCGCGAGAGGCTTCTGGGCTACGATCCGGCCGAGCATCCCGTCGCATTGCAGCTTGGCGGATCGGATCCGGACAAGCTCGCGGAGGCGGTCAGGATCGCGGCCGAATACGGCTATGACGAGATCAATCTGAATGTCGGTTGCCCGTCGGACCGGGTGCAATCGGGAACCTTCGGCGCCTGCCTGATGCGCGAACCGCAGACGGTGGAGCGATGCGTGACGGCGATGAAGGCGGTGGCGACGGTGCCGGTGACGGTGAAATGCCGGATCGGAGTCGACGACCAGGAGCCGGAGACGGTGCTGCCGGACTTTCTCGCCCGGATGGCGGGCGCGGGAGCGGATGCGATCTGGGTTCACGCCCGCAAGGCCTGGCTGCAGGGTCTGAGCCCCAAGGAGAACCGCGACGTGCCGCCGCTCGACTACGATCTCGTGCATGCGATGAAGCGGGAAAACCCGACGGTGTTCCTCGGCATCAACGGCGGCATCCACACGCTCGACGAGGCGGAGGCGCATCTGAAGGTCATGGACGGGGTGATGCTGGGACGGGCGGCCTACCACAATGCGACGCTGCTGGCCGAGGTGGACGCCCGGATCTACGGCGAGCCGGAACGGGCGACGGACTGGGATGCGGTGCGCGACGCGATGATGGCCCATGCCGGGCGGCATATCGCAAGCGGCGGGCGGCTGATCCATGTCACGCGGCACATGGTCGGGCTGTTCCAGGGTTATGCCGGGGCCAGGCGCTTCCGGCAGATCCTCTCGGCCGATGCGACGAAGGCGGGCGCCGGGCCGGAGGTGATCGCGGCCGCATTCGCCGCCGTCGATATCGAGGCCGGTCCCCGGGCCTGAGCGGGGGCGAAGCGGCGGAAAATGAAAAACGGCGCCTCGAAGGAGACGCCGTAAATCCCGGGGTGAACCGGTAAACGCTTGAGAACCGGCGAGCGGATCAGTCGGCGCGGATGTTGACGGCCTTCGGGCCCTTGCCCATGCGATCCGGCTCGGTGTCGAAGGTCACTTCCTGACCGTCGTGGAGCGACTGGATGCCGGAAGCCTGCAGGGCGGAAATGTGCACGAAAACGTCCTTCGCGCCGCCTTCCGGGGTGATGAAGCCAAAACCCTTGTCCTGGTTGAAGAATTTTACAGTGCCTTTGGTGGCCATGGGATAAGTCCTTTTCCCTAGTTCAGTAAGTGTCTCCCGCGCCCGGAGCCCGGATGCGGGACGGTTTCGCCCTTCAATATGGAAGAGCCAGTCGAGAAGTCACGATATCGGGAATGAACGTCTACCATCGGGAGAAGGCCCCCAGTACCACGAAAGCGGTCTTATTCATCAGTTCAGTCTCCGGGATCAAAAATACCCGAACGGCACATCCGTACATAAATCACCACGAAAGGCAAGTGCAGGTGAAAGTAAAACGCCGCCGCCGATTTGACAAGCACCTGAATCCCTTAAGAATTCGGGGGTACTTGTTCTTTTTTTAGCAGAATCCGATCTAATTGGCGCCGCCAGAGGCGGATCGAGCGCCGATCCTCCGGATACTGGGTGAAGACCGCCTGCAATACGTCGCATGCTGCCCGTTGCATCTCGCGGGCCTCGCGGTGGTCCGCCATGGCCGCCGGTCCGTGCGGGATCATGGCGTGCACGACGTCCAGGAAGGCATCGAAACGCACGCGATCCTCGGGCGTCAGCAGGTCGAGGCAATCCGGGCTCGGCGGATCGCCCGCAATGAGGTAGCGGCAGTCATGGGCGCGACGGCAGTCACGGTGCAGACAGACCAGCTCCGGCAGGTCCAGCACGGCCGCGCTATGCCGCGCCAGCGTATAGTCGAGGATGGCTTTCGGATCGGTCGTCATCGGCATGGGCATTCTCCTTGTTTCGCGGTCATAGATCCTCCCCTGGCGGAGGGCGCCATTGGGAAGGCACACGGTTTCGTTCACGCGCGGTTTTGCCGCCGTGGCATGAGGGGAAGTTCGGACGGGGCGCTGAAAGCTGCCTCGTTATGTTGTTTTAGGTGACACCTCTCAGCGCCCCGTTCGGCGGTTTTTGCCCGCGACTTCGGTCTCTCTGCCTCGGCTGGCCGACCGGACGGTTTCCCGCCGGTTGCCCCGGAAATTCCGGCCGGATGCGCATCCGGCTGAAAGCTCCGCCCAGTTTGCCGGCAAATCCTGCCGGCCCGGCCAGTTTTCGTCGCCGCCGTTTCCCTTGTCAGGACCGACAGGCGCGCCGCCATGTGTGCCTCACAGGCACGTCCGGTGCATGATGCTGGAGGGAGCACGGCAAGGCGGATCCGTCACCTTGCCCTGTCCGCTCCGCGACACCGGAGGGAGACCAGTTTCCGCGGACCCCTGGGGGCCGGACCTGCGTTTGCCCGAACCTCCAAGCGCCGGTTCCGTTTCGCCGGCCACGCACAGCCGGTGTATCCGAAAACGGAACGCGGGTATTATAGCGCCGGGCGAAAAGGGGTAAAAAGATTTTGCAGTGGTTTTGTTGATTCCATTGGGAAAACGCCGTTTAACATTCACCATATTTGGGCGATTTTGGCAAGGAAAGGCCCCTAGCCGGCGGTCCGCTTGCGGTCTAAACGTGATATTTCAATAACGGCTGAGTTATGCCTGCTTCGGTCGCAAACCAGCCGCCTGCGGATCTTTGAGGGGGCGGCATCAAAGGCCCCGTCACCCCGGACTCGATCCGGGGTCCAGCAGCGCCGCGTCTGCGGCGCAGTAAGAGTCTCCTGCGCGATGGACATCGCGCCGCTGGATGCCGGATCAAGTCCGGCATGACGGAGGGAGGGATTGCCTCCGCATCGGCCAGCGTGGACAGGTCCGGCATGACGGGGGAAAAGGACTGCCTGCGCATCGACCGGCGCTTGATGCCGCCGCGTTCAGGGGCTAGGGAAAGAGCGGGCTGGCTATGCGAAGCAGCGAGGACAGGTGCGCAGTTGATCGATCCCTATGCGATGCTCGGACTGGAGCGTGACGCCGACGCGGCGGCCGTCAAGCGGGCCTATCGGAAGCTGGCCAAGACCGCGCATCCCGACGGCGGCGGCGACGCCGACGCCTTCGGCAAGGTGACCGCCTCCTACGAGCTGCTCTGCGACCCGGTGCGCCGCAAGGTCTATGACGACACCGGCTATGATCCCCAGCTGGCCGACGCGCTCGACCTCAAGGGGCTGATGATCCTGGAGACGCTGGTCAACGAGATCATCCTCGACGAGCGCGAGCCCGGCAGCTTCGATCCCGTGGCGGCGCTTCGCCGCAAGCTGACCGACGACATCCTGAAGGCCCGCTTCCACATTCTCGAACTGGAGCGCCACCGCAACCGCGTGCGCAAGCACATGGACCGGCTGGGCCGGCGGCCCGGCGCGGACGTGCTCGGCTCGATGCTGCGCGCCCGCTCGCAATCCATCGCCGACGCCATCAAGACCGCCGAGACGCAGATCGAGGCGATCGAGCAGGCCTATACCATGATCGAGGGCTATTCCTACGAGCTGGAGTTGGTCGAGAGCGTGGGCAAGGCCGAAGCCGAAGCGGCGGAGTAGGGGCCTCAGGCGGTGGCTGCCGGCTCCAGGGCGGCGACCGAAGCCGACGTGTTCCTGCCCCTGCCGTCGAGCTTGGAGCGCACCAGCTCGACGCTGCCGCGCACATAGACGCTGGCCGGCTTGCCGCCCGCCGCCGTCACCGCCATGGCGATGATCGTCACACCCTCCTCGAAGTGGGTGATGTAGAGCACTTGGTCCGGGTTGACGTAAACATCCTGGTTGTGGGTGTTCTTGAAGCCGACAAGTGCCATCCATCTCTCCTGTCTTGTGTGCCTGGCAGCCGTTTGCGACTCGCTTTCGCGGTTCCGCTCTCCTTATGGCGCAAGGGTGATGAACGGATGATTACCACGGCAGTATATTAGAGCATTTCCAGCCAGAGCGGACATCGGGAGCGGCGGGGGGTAGGGGGCAGGTTGAGACGGGGGCAGGTGGGGGTGCGGGGCGTTCGGAAGGAGCCCATTACTGCGGGGCTGGGCGTTGCCTGCGATCGGACTTTGTCCCGGCCCTGGCGCCGCCTAACCTGATATCGTGCAGTCAGACGTAGCCGGGGTCGGAGGGGCGAGGCTAGAGCTGCGGGACGGGAGGCCTGAAAAGGAGCATCTCTTATTTCTTTCGGGGGATGTCTCTGCTGTTCAAATTTAGCGTGTAACATACGCGCGAGTTTCCATATGAAAATGCAATCCAATGCTGTATTCCTGTGGGAATCGGAGGATGAATATGAAAAAAACTGCACTACTAATAAAACGCGTGGTAATTCAGTCTCTATTCGGTCATGCGGATTACGTTCTGAATTTTTCAGATGGTAGCACTTCTGATGGCGCTGACATCAACGTTATCTACGGACTGAACGGCGCTGGAAAAACAACTGTTCTTCAGCTCCTCTATAATATTTTGACGCCGGAGGCTGCGGGTTCTAAATCCTGGGTGTCGCAAACCCCATTCAAGCGCATAAATATTTCATTTTCCGAAGAGGAATACATTGAAATTGAAAAAATCAGAGGACTAACAGGTACCTACAGAGCTACCTGTTGTTTCGATTCAAAGTCCGCTAAATTTAATATTGTAGCAAACGAAGACTGCGCTGTTCGAGATAGTAATCCGGGTCAGCAGGTAGATCGATACCGCGAATATTTATCGAACTTAAATCTAAATCTATTCTTTATGTCCGATAGACGCAAGTATAAAACAAACTCAGTCCTATTTAAGAGAACTGAGTCTGTTAGCAGCGAGGAGTGGGTGGAGTTCATCGACCCAGCTGGCAGGCGAAGGAGGATGAGTGCTAAAAGTGACGATGGCGCACCTCTTTCAGTAGCCGAAATCTCGAAAGCAATCTCAAGTAGCTTCCAATCGCAGGTGATTGAGAGCGGTCTGTTTGCGCAAAAGAATTCAAACCATGTCTATCTGGAGCTAATTAACTCCATGTCGATTGATGATCAACGTGCCGATAAATACCAGACCGTCGAACAGTTGATTGAACAGCTGGAGCAGCTAGAAAAGTCTCTCGCAGATGCTACCCAATTTGGCGTTATGCCGCATATTGACATTTCACAATACACCGAGGCACTTCGAAATGTTTCTGGTGAAAACCTAAACAACATTGCGCTTGTGATCGAGCTATTCTTAAACGCTCAGCGTACTAGAATAGATGCCGCGAAGGTTATGGTTGATCGTATTCGATCATTTATAACTGAACTAAATAGATTCTATACTGGCAAAATTTTTAATTTTGATGTTCGCCAGGGATTTTATATTTCTTCATCGCTTACCGGTGAGCCGGTTAATTTCGATTGGCTTTCATCGGGCGAGCGGCAGCTTTTTACGATTCTTGCAAGTATTTTTCTGGCTCAGAACACGCCATGTATCATCTTAATCGACGAGCCAGAATTGTCTTTAAATGTTCTCTGGCAAAGAGAGTTTGCGTCTTCGTTGAAGAGACTTTCGATTCTCTCGCCGGTTCAATATATATTTGCTAGTCACTCACTTGAAATTCTGAATAATACATCGGTTAACGTGGTGGAGCTTGGAAATGCTTCCTAAGCGTAAGGCGAGTGAACTTCTGAAGCTGTATCAATTGAAGCCAAACCTGCAGGATGCAATTGTCGAAGGCGTAGTGGATAAATTCGTACTTGTAACTTTGACAGACGGGCATTTGCCGTTTGGTTCTTCAATTTATGCCGAAACAGAAATTGAAATCGACACCATTGAAGTAGACAACATCGGCGGCGCCAGAGAACGCGTAATTCGTCTGTGTCATGACTTGCAACAAAAGCGTGTCCCCAATCTCAAGGGAATAATTGACCGTGATCTGGATCCGGCTGATACATCACGCGACTCTTGGGGCTCCCTTATTCCAACGAAACATACTAGTCTGGATTTTCATCTTGTAAGTACTTCCGATATTTTTGGTGTTGTTGAACTAGCATTTAGATTGAAGTTCACCCCTGAGTTCGTATCGAATGTGAGCAATTGGAGCCGCTGTCTGTATGCTATTCGGATATACCGGTCAACGAACCGTTCCTCTGATGTCATACCTAGCGTTCGCAAGATAATTAATAACAAAAAATGCGATGATTCACGTTTTTTGTGTAATGTTCTCGAAAAGATGGACTCTAGGAACGGATCTGGACGTTACTGGCGAGATTCACTTCCAAAAGTATTGGCGATATACGCAGATTTAAAATTTGATTTGGCGGATTCTAGCAATTTTCATGATCTTGAGGAAGTATTTTCCTTTGCGCTGATAGCAGAGTATGGCGTGGATGGAAGTATCGTCGGGAAGGACTGGCTTCATCGATTACTTAGAACTCAACTGAAGCGAGGTGTGATCACCGACGAGTTCGTCTCGTCAGCGGTAAGCCATATATGGGGACCCGCGTAATTCGCTTCAACAATGCTTGGTAAGAGTATAACGGCTTACGTCACCGCCCCGGCCGTCCCGTTTTCCCCTTGGTCCTTGCCTTGCGCTTGCCGTCAGCCGGGTCCTCGTAGGAACCGGCGCCGGGTCTGGCGCGGATGATCGGGCGGGGGTCTGTGGGGCTACCCCCCTCTGCCCTGCCGGGCATCTCCCCCACACGGGGGGAGATCGACTCGCGGGGGCCGGCCGAGCCTTCGGCGGACGCTTGCCCGCTGCGCTTCGCTCCGGTTTCCAGATCGGGCTTGTCCGGCAGTTTTCCCGTTACGGGCTTTTCGGTGCGGCCGACCGTCATTTCGTCGAGGGTGTTCTTGCGGAAGAGCGAGCGGCCGGACTCCTGGCCCTCGGAGCGCGGACGGCCGGTTTTCGAGCGGCCCGACAGCGACACCCTCGGCTCGCCCTCGCGCAAGGGGCGCGCCATGTCGGTGCCCGGCCCCATGTCGTCGAGGGTGGGTTTGGCGAAGTAGGAGGTGTCGGGTGATCTCCCCCCTTGTGGGGGAGATGCCCCGATAGGGGCAGAGGGGGGTAAATCGCCGACGTCCGAGGGGGACGTGCCCCCCTCTGGGCTGCCGCCGTTTGTCACTGCAATCGATTCACCGGATCGATTGCCCGGCTTCGCCGACCGCTCCTCACCCCCCACGCGGGGGGAGATCGACTCGCGGCTTCCGCCCCGCTTGCCGCTCTTGCCATTGCCAGCGCCTTCCAGCGTCTTTGCCTCTTGCCGCGCGATCGGATCGTCCATCGCCGCGAGTTCGACGGCCTTGAGGCGCTTGATCTCGTCGCGGAGCCGCGCGGCGGTCTCGAAATCGAGGTCGGCGGCGGCGTCGCGCATCTGCTTTTCCAGCGCGTTGAGGTGCGCCTGGAGATTGCCGCCGACGAGATGGCCGCCATCGGCGAAGCCCTTGCCGGAGACGCCGGAGATATCGGCGCGGACATGGTCGCGCTCGTAGACCGAGTCGAGAATGTCGGAAATATGGGCCTTGACCGATTCCGGCGTGATGCCGTGCTCGGTGTTGTAGGCCACCTGCTTCTCGCGGCGGCGCGAGGTCTCGTCCATGGCGCGCTGCATGGAGCCGGTGATGTTGTCGGCATAGAGGATGACCTTGCCGTCGACGTTTCGCGCCGCGCGGCCGATGGTCTGGACGAGCGAGGTTTCCGAGCGCAGGAAACCTTCCTTGNNCGGGAATGTCGAGGCCCTCGCGCAACAGGTTGATGCCGACCAGCACGTCGAAGGCGCCCAGCCGCAGGTCGCGGATGATCTCGATGCGCTCCAGCGTGTCGATGTCACTGTGCATGTAGCGGACGCGCACGCCCTGCTCGTGGAGATATTCGGTGAGGTCTTCGGCCATGCGCTTGGTCAGCACGGTGACCAGGGTGCGGTAACCCTTCAGCGCCGTCTCGCGGATCTCGCCGAGCACGTCGTCGACCTGGGAGCGGGCCGGGCGGACCTCGACCGGCGGGTCGATGAGGCCGGTCGGGCGGATGACCTGTTCGGCGAAGACGCCGCCGGCCTGCTCCATCTCCCAGTTGCCGGGCGTGGCCGAAACGGCGACGGTATCCGGGCGCATGGCGTCCCATTCCTCGAAGCGCAGCGGCCGGTTGTCCATGCAGGAGGGCAGGCGGAAGCCGTATTCGGCAAGCGTTGCCTTGCGGCGGAAGTCGCCGCGATACATGCCGCCGATCTGCGGGATGGTGACGTGGCTCTCGTCGATGAAGAGGAGCGCGTTGTCGGGGATGTATTCGAACAGCGTCGGCGGCGGTTCGCCGGGGCGGCGGCCGGTCAGGTAGCGCGAATAGTTCTCGATGCCGGCGCAGGAGCCGGTCGCCTCCATCATCTCGACGTCGTAGCGGGTGCGCTGCTCCAGCCGCTGGGCCTCCAGGAGGCGGCCGGCCTTCTCCAGCTCGGCGAGGCGGACCTTGAGCTCGTCCTTGATCGACTTGATGGCGCCGTTGAGGGTGGGGCGGGGCGTGACATAGTGGGAGTTGGCGTAGATCTTCACCGACTTCATGTCGCCGGTCTTCTGGCCGGTCAGCGGATCGAACTCGGTGATCGCGTCGATCTCGTCGCCGAACATGGAGATGCGCCAGGCGGCATCCTCCAGGTGGGCGGGGAAGATCTCGATGGTATCGCCGCGTACGCGGAAGGAGCCGCGGGTGAAGTTGATGTCCTGGCGCTTGTACTGCTGGGCGACGAGGTCGGCGAGCAGCTGGCGCTGGTCGAGGCGGTCGCCGACCGACATCTGGAAGGTCATGGCGGTATAGGTCTCGACCGAGCCGATACCGTAGATGCAGGAGACGGAGGCGACGATGATGCAGTCGTCGCGCTCGAGGATGGCGCGGGTGGCGGC
>DPXQ01000163.1:0-12877 GCA_003527225.1 Rhizobium sp. | reverse complement strand
AGAGCTGGGCGGCGAGCGTCTTGTTCGGGGCGAGGATCAGGGCCGGGCGCTGGGTGGCCTCGATCACCTTGGCCATGGTGAAGGTCTTGCCCGAACCGGTGACGCCGAGGAGCACCTGGGTGCGGTCGTCGTTTTGCAGGCCCTCGACGAGGTCCTTGATGGCGGTCGGCTGGTCGCCGGCGGGCTCGTAGTGGGAGACCATGCGGATGGCGATGCCGCCTTCGGATTTCTCCGGGCGGGCGGGGCGGTGCGGCGTCCAGATCTGGCCGTCCTTGAACAGCGGATTGCCGCTTTCGATCAGCTCCGAAAGCGCCTCGACGGTGGCGGTGACGGCGCCCGGCGCGAGGCTTTGCGCCTCCTCGAGCGAGGTGTCCATGCCGGCGACCGGATTGAGGCCGGCGCGGGCACGGGTCGCCGGATCGGACGAGCCGCCCATGGAGGTGCCGCGGGAGGTCTTCGCCATCGCCACCTTTTCGGACTGCCTGCGCGCCTCGATCTCGATCTTCTTGCGATGCTTGCCGGCCTTGGAAGCGATCTCGCGCTGCGTCTCGACCGTGGAGGCTTCCGCCTCGGCCTCGAGCTGCTTCACCCAGTCGGCGACGCTTCCCGCGAGAGGCGCACCTTCGAACGGCGCTTGCGGCGCTTCTTCAAAACCCTTCTTTGCATTCACGGCCGCATCGCCCTGCGGGCTGGCCTCCATGCGGGGCGCGGAATTATCCGCGACGGGCGCTTGCCCTTGCCGGGCTTCGCCCGGACGGGCGGCGGGATTTTTCGGTGCTTTTGCCATGCGGCGAATATGGCGAAACTCATCCGGAAAGGGAAGGGGATGCCCGGAATAAATGAGTACAAAAGGGAAACGCCGAAGGATGGCGCGTCACGCGACCGCCTTGCATGCCTCGCCGTCCTCGTGGCGGTCTGCACCAATCCAGTCGAGCAATGCCTCGATCGGCATGGGGCGGGCGAAGAGGTAGCCCTGGGCGACGCCGCAGCCGAGCATGCGCAGCACGTCCGCGTCCTCCTCGGTTTCCACACCCTCGACGACGATATCGAGCGACAAGGCATGGCCGAGCCCGACCAGGGCGGCGATGAGGTTCTGGTTGGTGCGGGTTTCGGCGACGCCGGTGACGAAGCTGCGATCGATCTTCAGCCGGTCGATCTTGAGGCTGATCAGGTAGGCGAGCGAGGAGTGGCCCATGCCGAAATCATCGACCGCGAGCTTGTAGCCGGCGTTTTCCAGGCGCGTGAGCTGTTCGCCGGCGCCCTCGGTGTCGAGGATGGCCTCCTCGGTGATTTCGATCTCGAGGCGCGTCGGGTTGATGCCATGCGCGGCGGTCACGCGTTCCAGCAGGTCGGCGACGGAATAGAGCGAGAATTCGCGCGGCGAAATATTGAGCGCAACGGTCGCCTCCGGCAATCCCAGCGCCGGCAGGCGGGTGATCAGACCGCAGACGGCGTTGGCGATATGGAGGGTGAGGGCATCGGCCAGATGCATGGACTGCGCCGCCTGCACGATCTCAGGTGGAGAGATGGCGCCGAAGCGGGGGTGAAACCACCGCACAAGGGCCTCGAATCCGGTGACCTGCCGGCTGCGCAGGCAAAGCTGCGGCTGGAACCATGTCTCGATGGCGCCGTCGCGGATTGCCTGTTCCAGCTCCTGTTCAATGGCGCGCTGACGTTCGATCAGGGCTTTCAATCCCGGATCGAACTCCCTTATCCGGCGGCGGCCCGTATCCTTCGCTTCGTAGAGCGCCATGTCGGCGCAGGCCATGAGGTCCTCGGCGCTGGACGCCTGGGCGGGAAAGGAGGCAAGCCCCATGCTCAGGCTGACAACGGACGCGGTGCCACCGACGGAAATCGGCTGGCGGCTTGCTTTCTGCAGGCGCTCGGCATGGGCAAGGGCGCGCCCCCGGGCGTCCGTACCGCACAGGATCACGCCGAACTCGTCGCCGCCGAGACGGGCGATCAGGCCTTCGCCTCCGATCGTGCGCCTCAGACGCCCGCCGATCTCCCGCAGAACGGCATCACCGGCGCTGTGACCGAGGGAATCGTTTATCGATTTGAAGCGATCAAGGTCGATGAGCAGGAGAGCGACCGGCTCACCGAGCGTGACGGCGCGGGCAATATCACCCGCAAGCCTGCCATTGAAATGCATGCGGTTCGCAAGGCCGGTAATCGTATCGCAATTGGCGAGTACCTCCAGACGGTCGTTCTTCTGGAGAATGTCCTCATTGGCGTGGGAAAGGGACTGCGCCAGAGCCGTCGCTTCGAGCTTGGCCATCTCGTTGGCGACGAAGACCCGTTCGGCGGAAAGGCTGTGGCGATAGAGAACGATCATCAGGCCGATGACGTTGATGGCCAGCAGGAAGGCGACGGCATCTCCCATCCACAGAAGCGAAACGACGATGGAAAAGAGCATCGGCGTCGAAAAGGCCAGCGACACCTGGCTATACCCCATGCCCTTGATGATCGAGCCGGCCGATGTGCCGACCATGATCAGGAGCAGAGGCGCATCCGCGCCGGCGCCATCGAAACCGTCGACGCAGAAGGGCAATGCCGCCCAGGCCAGCCCGGAGAGAAATGCCCCGAAGGACAGCAAGGTCAACGCATCGTCCGGCCGTGTTTCGGCGATACGGTTGAACACGAGGCCGCGAGATGCAAGGACACGAAACCCGAGGGTGAGCAGCACGACGGTCGCCCATGCGGCGACACTTTTCGAAGGGCCGTGATTGATCGTCGCGACAAACGCAGCCGACAAGGCGATAAGGCCGCTGAACAGCAGCGTCGAAGAATGGCTGGACAGGATCAGACGTGCCTGGGATTGCCTGATTCCGGCCATGTGTCCGGACGCGGTGGGCTCTATCTCGTAATCCAAAATTTTCTTCCGCCTAGATTCTCAAATTCTCAAATTCTCGCAATATCGTCAAAGTAATGTGCCTGAATTTCAGCATCATCCGATATTGATAAAATTCATTTAACGGCACACTGCGAGAATTGTACGAGCGATGCCGGAGGCGCGGGGAAGGGTTTATTTACCGTTACGGGGACGATGGTCCGACGGACTGCGGCGAGGTTGGCAGTGCGCCGGGGCCATCAGGATGTTTGGCATTTGTCCCGGCTTGGGTGAATGTGCGTTGATGCCCGGCAGATTCGGGGCGTGCAGCCACCACGCATCATCGAACTTGCCGAGGGCAGCGCCAACACTCCAGACCAATCCGGTGCCCCATGCCACAGATACTCAACCCGGCGGCCATCTGGCCGATCCTGCTACTCTCGCTCTCCAACGTGTTCATGACCTTTGCCTGGTATGGCCACCTGAAATTTCGCCACACAGCCATCTTCGCCGCGATCCTCGTCAGCTGGGGCATCGCCTTCTTCGAGTATTGCCTTGCTGTTCCAGCCAATCGGATTGGCGCGCAGGTCTATTCCGCCGCGCAGCTCAAGACGATCCAGGAGGTCATCACGCTTCTGGTGTTTTCCGGATTCTCGGTTTTCTGGCTGAAGGAAGCCCTGACCTGGAACCACGCCGCCGGTTTTGCGCTGATCGCCATCGGCGCGGCGCTGATATTTCGCGCCTAACCCTTGACTACTCCGCCGGAACGGGTGTCGGTTTGCCTTCCGCGTCGAGCGCCACCATGACGAATGTCGCGGCGGTGACCTTCTCCATCGTGTGGGTGAGGTACCGCTGGGCCCAGACCTCGACCGAAAGGGTGATCGAGGTGCGGCCGACCTTTGCGATGTCCGTATAGACGCAGAGCGTGTCGCCGATCTTGACCGGCATGGCGAACGCCATTTCCTGAACCGCGGCCGTCACGACGCGGCCCCGCGCGCGCTCCGCAGCACGGATGCCGCAGGCAAGGTCCATCTGGGCCATCACCCATCCGCCGAAGATATCCCCGGCTGCATTGGCGTCGCCAGGCATGGCCAATGTCCGAAGGGTGAGTTCGCCGCGCGGTGAAGGTGTACCGGTCATATGCATCGATCCTGATTGGACTACAGAGGGGGCGAGGAGCTTGGGAACGATCCCTTCCTCGACGGGGAAACTATGGAATATCGCCCCGGGTGGCAACAGGCAGTCCTGCGTCCGAACCCCTCGATTTTTGAGGGGTTACTACTATTTTTTACCTGATATTTCTGGCAGGGCTAAATTTACTAATTTTCCGAATCTCACCGGTATTCCTGTCACAATCAGAACCGGGAAGGGGTACCCATGAGGAATTTCAACATATCCGTGAGGCTTTATGGCCTCGTCGCGCTGGCGCTCGGCGTCCTTGTCGCCACGCTTACTTTCAGCCTGTTCCACTCCTATGATTCGCTGGCGAACGAGCGTCGGGCGGGCCTAGCGTCGATCGACCATACGGCGCTTTCCATCTTCGAGAAATACTACAAGCTCGAACAGTCCGGCGGCATCACCAAGGACGAGGCGCAGGCCAAGGCGCTCGAAGCCGTCAGCGCCATGCGCTACGGCACGGACGGCTATCTCTGGGTAAACGACATGCAGGCCCGGATGATCATGCATCCGATCAAGCCGGAACTGAACGGCAAGGATCTCTCGGCATTCGAGGATCCGAACGGCAAGCGGATCTTCTCCGAATTCGCGCGGGTGGCAAAGGAACAGAAGGAAGGCTTCGTCGATTATTACTGGCCGAAGCCCGGCTTCGAGGCACCGGTCCAGAAGTTCTCGCATGTCGTCGGCTTCGCGCCCTGGGGCTGGGTTGTGGGTACCGGCGTCTATGCCGACGACCTCGCAGCGATCTTCCAGCGCGACCTGATGTGGTACGCCTCGATTTTCGCCGTGAGCTTCCTCGTCATTCTGGCTTGCGCCTATGCGGTCGTCAGAAGCGTCGTTGCTCCGATTTCCCGCCTGAAGGCAGCGATGGGGGATATTGCCGAGGAGAAGGTCGATACTGAAATCGTCGATGCCGGACGCAAGGACGAAATCGGCGGAATGGCCGACGCCCTGCTGGTCCTGCGCGATTCCGTCCGCGAGCGGATTTCGCTGCGGGGACGGGAAGCCGAGCAGCAGCGTCGCATCGATGCGGAACGGCGTGGCAACGAGGAAGTCCTTCGTGACGCCTCCGAGCGTCAGAACCATGCCATCCAGCAGATCGGCAATGCTCTCGAACGTCTCGCGAACGGCGACCTGACCGCCTATGTCGACGAAATCGGCGAAGACTATGAAAAGCTGCGGCACGACTTCAACACCGCGGTGGACGCACTTTCCGGTGTGATCTCGGCCATCAACCAGACCAGCGACGTCGTCAGCGACAGCGCCGGCGGGATCAGCGAGGCGACCAACAACCTGTCGCGCCGGACCGAGCAGCAGGCCGCCGCACTGGAGGAAACCGCCGCCGCGCTCGACGAGATCACCGCCACGGTCCGCACGGCAGCCGAGCGCGCCAACGAAGCCCGCGACATGGTGTCGGAAACCAAGCGCAGCGCCAACCGGTCCGGCGAGATCGTCCGCGATGCGGTCGATGCCATGGGCCGCATCGAAAGCTCCTCGAACAAGATCAACCAGATCATCACGGTGATCGACGAGATCGCGTTCCAGACCAACCTGCTTGCGCTCAATGCGGGCGTCGAGGCGGCCCGCGCCGGCGAGGCGGGCCGCGGGTTTGCGGTGGTTGCCCAGGAAGTGCGCGAACTTGCCCAGCGCTCGGCCAACGCGGCCAAGGAGATCAAGACGCTCATCAGCGCCTCCGCAACTGAAGTCGAAAGCGGCGTCGCCCTTGTCCGCTCGACCGGAGAAGCGCTGGTCGAGATCGAAAAGCTGGTGAACCAGGTCAACGAGCACGTGAACACCATCGCCACCGCGGCGCGGGAACAGGCGACCGGCCTGCACGAGATCAACACCTCGGTGAACCACATGGACCAGATGACCCAGCAGAACGCCGCCATGGTCGAGGAGACCTCGGCCGCCGGACAGACGCTGGCCGAGGAAAGCCGTCATCTGCGTTCGCTGCTGTCGCAGCTTCGCCTGCAGCCCAGCGCGGGTGGTCCGGTCAGGCATCGCCACGCCGCCTGAGCGACCAGAATAGGGACGAAACGAGCCGCCGGGGACACTCTCCGGCGGCTTTTCTTTGTCCTGGGAATGCCCACGATGCGGGAGCCTCGGAGAACCAACGCGCATCGGGACCGGAGGACGCTCTCGGCAGCGTGCAACGAAACATTTACGGCTTTCGGCTAAAAGTTGAGTAATTTGCCGGCTATCCGGCGGCGGCAGAGTGGTGTTTGGTATGGCGTTCGTATCCTTTCTGCAGCGTTCGGCGCTGGTCCTGGCCTCCGGGACGACGCTCGCCGGTTGCTCGGCGGACCGGCTGGTGCCGCCGGCCGAAATCGGCAGCGTCTCTTCGGACCTGGTGCTGGAGGGGCCGGTCGGCAGCAAGCGGGCAGGGCGCGAGCTTCTCGGCCGCGTCGACAGGACGAGTGCCTATTCGCGCGATCCCGCCCCCCAGAATGGTGCCATGCAGGCGATCGACTATCTCGACACGCCCAATCTGGCCGGTGTGAACACTGCCGCTCCTTCGGCCGATCCGCCGCTCGACGGCAATGCGGAAAATGGCGCGCAAGGGTTCGATGGCGGGGAGGCTGCGCTGTCGGCCGAAACGGGACCAACCGAGGCATCGGCCGAATATGTCATTCCCTCCGAAGGCATTAACATCGATGAAGGCCTGGGCGTCGGGAACGAAGGGCAGATGGCTGCCGCGCCGGCGCCCGCGAGCGCCGCCAGCGGCCCGATTACGATTCCCGAGGACACTACCAGCCAGCCGGTGGTGGACGGCATCGGAACGGACAATCCGGTGCCGCTGATATTGCCGCCGAAAACGGCGGCAGCTGTCGACGACGCCAGCAACTAGAGCACTTCCGGCCAATTCGGGGTCGGACCGTTGAGGAAAAACCGGGGTGGCGTACCGCATCAGCACCTGCAAACCTTGCCAGCGCGATCCAATCGGATAGAACCGTCTCCAATTGGTAAGCGGGGCGGGAAGGCGGGATTTTCCGCGCGCTCCGGCCGACGGAGAGACAGCACCCATGCCACCGCTGACAGAACTGATCATGTTTGCCGGACTGCTGGCGCTTGCCGGCGCCGTCGCCGGGCTTCTCGCCGGCGTCTTCGGGATTGGCGGAGGCGCGATACTGGTTCCGGTTTTCTACCAGATCTTTCCCCTGGTCGGCATCGACGATGCCGTGCGAATGCATCTTGCGGTCGGCACCTCGATTGCCGTCATCGTTCCGACCTCGATCCGGTCGTTCGCCGCGCATCGGCAGCGCGGCGCCGTGGATACCCAACTGCTCAAGGACTGGATCATTGCCGTCCCGCTCGGGGCCATCCTCGCCACGGTGATCGCCGCCAAGGCCTCCAGCGAGGCGCTGCGAGGCATCTTCGCGGTGTTTGCGCTGCTCCTGGCCTTCCGGATGATCGCCAACCGCTCGCACTGGCATCTCGGCAATGAACTGCCGGGCGAACCGGCCCGTTTCGCCGTCGGCACCGGGATCGGCGTGTTGTCGGGCCTCATGGGCATCGGCGGCGGCGTGCTGAACAACACCTTCATGACGCTTTACGGCCGCCCGATTCATCAGGCGATCGCGACGTCATCCGCTGTCGGCGTGCTGATATCGCTGCCGGGGCTCCTGGGCTATATCTGGGCGGGATGGGGCGATGCTCTCCTGCCGCCGTTTTCGACCGGGTTCGTCAATTGGATCGCGGTTGCGCTGATCATCCCGGTCACGCTTCTCATGGCCCCGATCGGCGCACGCATAGCGCATGCGATGAGCAAGCGTCAGCTCGAAGTCGGCTTCGGGATATTCCTGCTTACGGTATCCGCGCGTTTCTTCTACAGCCTCTACGGCTGAGGCCGCATCAGGCCATGACAGCAGTGCGATTGCCGGAACCTGCCAGCTTGCGCTCGGCGCGCTCCTGCTGCGGCGAGCGATTGTAGACCTCGCGATAGCATTTGGAGAAATGCGAGGCGGACACGAAACCGCAGGCGACCGCGACCTCGACCACGGGCATGGAGGACTGGACGAGCAGGTGACGGGCGCGGTCGAGCCGGATCTCGAGATAGTAGCGGGCCGGTGAGCGACCCATCTCCTGACGGAACAGGCGCTCGATCTGGCGGCGCGAGAGATCGGCATCGTCGGCGATCTCCAGCAGCGACAGCGGCTCGGCGAGATTGCTCTCCATCAGCTCGATGATCGACAGGACCTTGGAGTTCTGCACGCCGAGGCGCGCGCGCAAGGGAAGGCGCTGCCGGTCATTGGCGCTGCGCACACGGTCCGTCAGATGCTGTTCGCAGACCCGGTTGACGAGGCCTTCGCCAAAATCCTGACCGATCAGGTTCAGCATCATGTCGAGCGAGGCGGTGCCGCCGGCGCAGGTATAGAGATTGCCGTCGACCTCATAGAGATCGGCATAGACCTCGGCGCGGGGAAAGGCCTCGGCGAAACCGGGGAGGTTTTCCCAATGGATGGCGCAGCGCTTGCCGTTCAGCAGGCCGGCCTGGGCCAGAACATGGGCGCCGGTGCACAGGCTGCCGATCGCCGCACCGCGGTTATAGGCCTCGCGCAGCCAGGCATTCACCGACTTGTTGCTGAATTTCTCGACATCGATGCCGGAGCAGACCAGCACCATGCTCGGGCGGCCTTCCCCGGAGAGGTAGCGCCGTTCGTCGGCCAGCGAGGAATTCACCTCGATGCCGATGCCGCTCGATGACGTGACCCTCTCGCCGTCGGCAGAGGCGATCCGCCATTCGTATGCCTCATAACCGAGCATGCGGTTGGCAATCCGCAGGGTCTCGACCGCGCCGGCAAAGGGCAGGAGAGTGAACTGCGGAACCAGAAAGAAAACCAGCGAACGTTTCTTGGACGGCGTCTTGCTCATGATGGAAACCCATGTTCCGCGACTACAACATTCCTCGCTTGGAAAATGCAGCCCGGATATCCTTAAAGCGACAGGCGCATGGATAAAAGCGGCACCATCATGATGTAAGCAGCAGAATCGCGACATTTATAAGTCAGTCCGGATACGTCAGGAAGGCAAGTGCGGCGCGAACTTGAGCAAATACGCACATAATACTGAAATTGCGGGCGAAACCGTCCGCGCCCCGGGAACCGCGTCGCGTCCCCGGGACTTCCTGCAACGGACAGGCGAAGGTCCCGCATGTCGCAATCACGCTGATCGGCCACGCGCCTCGCCATCCGGGGCCGCCGGCCAGCCCAGATCCTTGCGCAGATCGAAGGGCATGGCCTCCATCGCGCGTTCATCGAGGCGGCGTCGATGCCACCGGTTCACCCGGCCTGCTGCCGCCGACAAGGGCCGGAAGACTTCAGAAATTGTCACATGCCGGCGAGAAACCCGGCTGTCTGTCGTGTCAAAAGTTGCCAGTGTCATGGCGATATCCTTTGCGACTTTTGCGGTGGGTGCACTGTCGTTATGCGCGCTGCCTGCTCATCAATCAAACGAATGTTCTTCATCTAAGCCATCACAGTTCGTGATGAACAACACCTTCCGTCCGGTGTCGGCCCGGCGCGGATGCGATCAGATCGGGCCAGCCGATATCGCGCTGGAGATGGAGCGGCATCGATTGCAGATCGCGGATGGCCCGGCGGCGGCGGCGGCGCGACAACATCCGACGTAGCGGATTGGCGATGTTCAGCCTGCCGGCGACGTGTGAAATATCCCCGATATTCATGGTTTCCTCCTGCGGTTGCGACTGTATGATGGAGTTTGATCCTCGATTGACATTCAATCAAACGAAATGATATCTTCTTAATGTTCAATTATATTGATGGAGCAATCCGTGACCGTAACGATCCGCCAACCCCTGCCGCTGCTCGACAATGACGTGCTGCGGACCTTTGTCGCGATTGCCGAAACCGGCAGCTTCACCTCCGCCGCCGACGCGGTCTTCCGCACGCCGTCGGCCGTCTCGATGCAGATCAAGAAGCTCGAGGAGCAGCTGAGCGCCGTGCTCTTCCTGCGCGACGCGCGTTCGGTCAGGCTGACGGAGGGCGGCGAAGTGCTTCTGCCCTATGCGCGGCGGATGCTGGCGCTTTCCAACGAGGCGGTCGGCCGCTTCCGCATGCCCGACATGAAGGGCGTGGTGCGGCTCGGTGCGCCGGACGATATCGGCGAACGCTTCATGCCGACCATTCTCAAGCGCTTTGCGGAAATCTACCCGCAGATCATGGTGGACCTGACGGTCGACAGCAGCGGCGCGCTCCGGCGGCGGCTACAGGAGCAGCGGCTCGATCTGACGCTCGTCAACTGCGCCCCTGGAACGGTCTCGATCGAGGGTGAGGTCATCTACAAGGAACAGTTGGTCTGGGCGGGCGCCAAATGCGGCACGGCGCATCTGCGCGATCCCTTGCCGGTGTCGATCTGGGAAGACGGTTGCTGCTGGCGGGCGGATGCGCTTTCGCGTCTCGACAAGGAGAAGCGGACCTATCGCATCGCCTATCTCAGCGCACACACCATGGCGCAGCGCGCGGCGGTCATCGCGGACCTGGCGATCGCTCCGCTGCCCCGCAGTTATCTGACGGACGACATGGTGGCGCTGGGCGCCAAACAGGGATTGCCCGACCTCGGCAGCTTCGAAGTCCGGTTGCTGACAAATGGCCAATGCAGCGAAACGGCGCTGGCTGTCGCCGACAGCGTGCGCTTTGCCTTTTCCGACATGATCGGCATGGCGGCGTGACTGGTGATTATTAGGTTTCCCGGCATTATGGCCACGTTGAGAGAGCCTAGAAATTAAACTTCCTTATTGTAGCCCAATGGCGAACGCTATTTGGAAAAGGTAAATTTCACACGTCATTTGGTTGTGGAAATTGCGCAACGCTTCGGTCATCCTTTTACTGATGCCGCGATTCAAAATTGTTCTCTAGGTGACAGGCAAATGACGGAGCAGCAACAAACACCAAAGCAACTGATGCTTGATAGGCAACAGTGCGCAACCGTTGTCTACAACGATCTGAAGGAGAGCCAACGAGCGACGTTTGCTGTCTCGGCGGAGTACGGACGGTGGCTCCTAGGAAGCCTTTTCATTTTACACGGTGGCGCGCTTTTCGGCCTATTTACGTTTTTGGGCGATGTTGCTGACCAGCCGGAATTACTATCTGCCTATGCTGCTGCTGTTTGGTGGTTCTTAATCGGGCTATTACTGGCGATGCTATCTGGCTTTTTCGCGTGGATGAATTGGTCAATGCATTCCTCGAACTACGAAAGCTCTGCCAATGTTGCGATGCTCTGGGATCCAACCCAGTGGACAGGTAAGGCACCACATGACGTGGGACTTTATATTACAAACCGCGGCTCCACACTATTGGGGTTTGCATCTGCCCTTTGCACCATTGGCGCCGCGGACGCTATTGTAAATCAGTCTCACTTGGTAAAGTTGATCGTGGAGGTTGTCGTGAGTGAAACAATACTTACAGTTGGATCAGATGTGCTATTAGCGTTTGGGCTACTTTTAACTGTTGTTGGGGCTGGCATCACAGCGAGTGCGGTCGTACTGAATGAAGATGATGCGATTGGCATTGGAGTTTCCCGCTTTGCTAGTGCCAATCGTGAGGAGAATTTGAAGCTGCCTGCTGTGCAAAACCTTCTAAGAGCATCACGTGCGGCGAAAAGGGGACTGTGGACCATCGCATGGGGGACTGGATTCCAGCTTTCTACGATTTTTGTTAAACCGATAATTTGGGCGATCGGAACTTAAGCCCTGGTCCCGTTGGAGAGCGTATTCCGCGCAAGGACTTGCTCGGCCCCATCCCGGATCAAGTCCGGGATGACGCATACGACAGCCTCATGACGCGTCGGACGACGAGGGCTCCGTACCGCTACTCCCGGCTTCTTCTCCGCCGCCGTCCGCCGCCTTCTCCACCTTCGCCATCGACATTGCCCTTGCGCTCGGGGAGCGTGACGACCGATGAAAGCTTTGGGAAGCTGTCGACCTTGTTCGGCAGGGCCATTGCATAGACGAAATGCTCATGGAACTTCGGTTCCAGCGCGGTTTCGATTTTCTCGATCCGCGTCACCGTTTCCTCGATCTCGCGGCGATAGCCGCGCCCGCAGGCTAGGTTGCGTTTTCGGAATGCTTTCGGCTGTGCTTCTACCATTCCTCGAATGGTCGGCCACATTACCTGCCCCCCATCGATTTTAAACGAATACCGTTAAGCAGAAAATAGAACAAAAGGAATATGCAAACATAGAAACCAATTACAAATAACAATCCCTTGGCGACTGTAAACCAGAGAAAATGGTTCTCAGAGAAACTAAACATACCCCCAACCGCTGAGAACCCTGTACATGGAGCAAGAAATGATCCGATGGAAACAATTGCCAAAATTCTGACAATACGTCCTGAATACATCTCGGTGCGATAAAACAATCTAAAATAATACGATACTAGAAACCAAACAAACAATACTAAGCTGAAGGTTGAGTTTATCGTAACAACATATGACCCACTATATTTAAGGTACTGAGTACTCATCGTTGACATCAGCACATAATTTGGCGGCCATAGAAATAAAAGAAAATTTGTCAAAATATTTAATTTAAGTAAAATAGTTAATACTGCAGAAAAAGAGGCAAATATTAATGCTATAATTAGAAGTCTTCCCGTAAATTCTATATATTTAACGTCATCAACAGAAATGTCTCTACTTTGTTTCATTGCGCTATTAAAAATCCTCAAAATCTGTTGTTATTACCCCAAAAATACCACCTTCGCGTCGATTAGCGCAATGCTCTCGAGACATTATTGCATCACCCGGCCGTGCCAGGCACTTGCGCCGCCAGGAACGGGGCCGGACATACAGCCGGCCCCATGTCCTGGTTGATCCTGGAATCAAAGCTTCTTGTTGATCGTGTCCGCCA
>DPXQ01000115.1:522-3151 GCA_003527225.1 Rhizobium sp. | reverse complement strand
TGGATCTGCTCGAACGCCTCGACAAGGCCGAGCGCGGCGAGAAAGACTGAACCGGGTCCGCACCAGATTTTTGTCTTCCTGCCCGTGCTCATAATCTCAGCGAGAGCCGTCAGCTCCGATCGCGAGGCCGTCGCCCAAATCCCCTGCTGCGCGCCAGTACATAGACCAAGCTGCTCACCATCAGCGTCGTGACGATCGGGCTCTCCCGCATCATTCCCGGCAATTCGGCCACCAGCCGCGCCGTCAGCGGATCGGGACCGCGCGCCGCCATCGCAGCCTGTCGCTCCAGCATCAGGCGTTCGGTCTGCCGGTTGAGGACCGCCACGACCGCCAGCACGACCAAGGCAGCGGCCATGGCCGACGCCGCCACGACGAGCGATGCCGCCACCGGCCCCGCTTCCGCCGCGACATAGAAGGCGAGTGCCATCACCAGCGCCACATAGGCGGTCAGCAGGAAGATAGTCGCGATCAGCCCGCCTATCGTCTTGCGCTTTACCTCGACGGCGGTCGTCGCGACATTGCCCAGCGCCAGCACGGCAATCTGCTCCAGCAGTCCGCGCATCGATCAGCGCCGGCTCAGCAGGGCGGCCAGGAAGCCGATACCGGCCGCGATGGCGATCGACTGCAGCGGCTTGTTGCGGATGTGCGCCTCCAGGTCCTGCTCGGCCGAGATCAGGGTGCTGCGCGCGCTTTCCACATACTGGGCGGAAGCGTCCGCTGCTTCCGCACCAAGCTGGCTCGCACGATTGCTGGCTTCCTTCAGCTTGCCCGTGCCGAAGGAGGCGACGGTCTGCGTCAGCGCGGCGATGTCGCGACGCAGGTTCTCAAGCTCGGCCTGGATGTCGGAGGCGTTTGCGCTGGTCGCGATTTCCGCTTCGTCGATCAGGCTGTCTGCCTTTGCCTTCGCCTTGTCCGCCATGGATACAGTGGCCATCAGTCATCTCCTTGTGATCTGCTTCGTGCTGAAAACGTCCCAACCGCCGATCGGTTCCTCATTTTGTAGGCTTTGCGCCAATAGCACGCAAGGCACCTACCCCGCCCTTACCGGCACACGGTGCCGCCCCCCCGTACTTCCATGTCCGGCGCTTCACGCCATCACTTGTCGAAGCATGAAGGGGCGGAACCAAGCGGCGCCCGTCGCGTTGTTGAGGCGAGGACAACAGCCTCTACCGAGACAAACCAAAAGGAGTTCGACATGAACTGGAATCAGATTGAAGGCAATTGGGAGCAGTTCAAGGGCAAGGCTCAGGTTCAGTGGGGCAAGCTCACCGGTGACGACATGGACGTGATCGCCGGCAACCGCAAGCAGCTCTCCGGCAAGATCCAGGAAGCCTACGGCAAGACCGAAGAAGAAGCCGAACGCGAAATCGACACCTGGCTCGGCCGCCACTAAAGCCAGCCCCCGACGCACGAAGGCCCGGGACGACCGTCCCGGGCCTTCGTGCGTCGGGGGCTGGCCCCGCAAAGATTGAGTTGCGTCAGTCAGATTGAACTGCGTCTCGCCACTGCCGGCAATAGGCCTCGAGCGCCGGATCGGCCAGGATCGAGCGCTCCTCGCCCGGCTGAAGCCTAATGCCCGTGAGCAGGCCCGCCCCTTGCGCAGTTCCCGTCGGAGCACCGCCCGGCATGACGATGACCTCGCGTCCCGCCGCCGTGGCCAGCGCCCGCAGATAGATCGCGTTGGCGGCAAAGGGCCCCTCCACCACGATCGGGCCGCGATTGCCGATCAAGTCGAGACAGGTCGCGGTCATCATCGCCGCATAGAGCGAGGCAGCGACGCGGCGCTCGGCATCCGACTGCGCAGTTCCCAGCCATTCCATCCTGCGTCCCGGATAGGGGCCCGAGCCCGCCGCCACATTGGGCATCACCATGACCGAACGCGCAATGACGGCTCCAAGAACCTCTGCCAGCGCGTCGTCCGTCGCAGGCTCCAGCCCGTCGGTCAAAATCTCGTACTCCCTACCGCCCATGAACCGCGCCGAGGGCACGGCACGGCCAAAGGCGTCGACATTGGCGAGCGTGTCACGGCTCGGATCGAGCCCGGAAAGTTTGCCACCGACGGCAAAACACACCACCCATGTCCCGGTCGAAACGACGGCAAAGGGCGCCTCACGGCGCATCAGATGCGGCAGCAGCGAGGCGTTGGAATCGTGGATGCCGCAAAAAACCGGCACGGGCTTCGTCAGGCCGATGCGGTCGCAGATGTCAGGCAACAACAGCCCGAGCGCATCGAAGGCCGGGCGCACCGGCGCCATGCGGGAGCGAATGTCGAGCCGGTCGACCAGCGGAGAATAGGTCCCCCCGCCCGGCAGCCAGAGATCGGTGTGGCAACCAAGCGACGTCGCCTCGTTGGCGACGACGCCGGTCAGGCGGAAGGCCCAGTATTGCGGATAGGTGAGGATGGTCGCCACCCGGCCGAAATAGTCGGGAAAAGCGGTCTTCTGGAAATGCAGTTGCGCACCGAGATTGAGCCCGCCGGAAAGCCGCGGCGAGCAGGTCTCGGCAAAATCCGGGCGAAGCCGGTCATAGGCATCGCGGATGGCTTCAGGATATTCGAACTCATAATCGAGCACCGGCAGGGCAAGACGTCCCTGCGCATCGAGTAGTGCGGCGCTCGCCCCGTGGGTCG
>DPXQ01000115.1:0-501 GCA_003527225.1 Rhizobium sp. | reverse complement strand
ACCACCTTGGCATTGGTCTTGCCGATGTCGATGACGGCGACGCGGGCGTGGTGCGCGGCAGTCATGGCAGATGGAACACCGGCACGAGATCCGTGGCAACCGGGGAATTGTCCGGATTGCTCTCCATGATATCGGCCATGTGCGCCCACCAGCGCTTCATCACCGGATGTTCCGGCAGGCTCGCCATCGTGTGATCCTTCGGACGGGTCAGGACGCCGAACAGGATATTGGTCTCGCGGTCGAGGTGGATGGTGTAGTCGCTGACCCCGGCCTGGTGCAGCAGGTCGACCAGTTCCGGCCAGATCTCGTCATGGCGCTTCCTGTATTCCGCTTCCATGCCGGGATTGAGCTTCATCTTGAAGGCATGCCGTTCCAGTTCACTCATTTCGCTGACCTCGCCTGCTTGATGCGCCGGCCGATGATCGGCAGCGCGATGGTGACGATCAACAGAAGGCCGATGAAGATCGACATGACGATGCCGGGCACGTTCAGAAGACCGAG
>DPXQ01000035.1:2024-4941 GCA_003527225.1 Rhizobium sp. | reverse complement strand
GAGGCGCTCATGGCGTCGCTGTTCGTTGTCCTGATACCGCTCGCGCTGACAGCCACATTAATCCATCAGGGCCTGTCACCGGTGCGACCGCCAGATGCCGCCCTGATGGCGGCGGGCGGCATGCTGCTTCTCGGCGGCCACGCTCTGTTGATCCGCGCCTTCCGGATCGCGCAAGCCTCGCTGGTTGCCCCTTTCCAGTACAGCCAGATCATCTGGGGATGCCTCTACGGCGCCCTTCTCTTTGCCGCCCCGATCGAAATCCACACCCTGGCCGGAGCCGCTGTCATCATCGTCTCCGGCTGGCTGGTTCTCAAATGAGCTTGAGGAGATATCCATGACCAAACCGGCGGAAATGCCCCTAGAGATCATGCTTGAAGCCGTACACAAGTGGTACGGCACCTTTCATGCCTTGAACGACATCAATCTGGCCATCGACCGCGGCGAGCGTGTGGTGATCTGCGGCCCATCCGGTTCGGGCAAATCGACCTTGATCCGCTGCGTCAATCGGCTTGAGGCCCACCAGGAGGGACGGATCACCGTCGGCGGGGTCGAGCTCGACGGCGACGAGAAGAAGGCCGACCTCGTCCGCCGCGACGTCGGCATGGTTTTCCAGCAGTTCAATCTCTTTCCGCACCTGACGATCCTCGAGAACTGCATTCTGGCGCCGATGTGGGTGAAGAAGATGCCGAAAGCCGAGGCCCGCCGGATCGCCATGCATTTTCTCGAACGCGTGCGGATTCCCGAACAGGCGGACAAGTATCCGGGTCAGTTGTCGGGCGGTCAACAGCAACGCGTTGCGATCGCGCGGGCCCTGTGCATGAACCCCAAGGTCATGCTGTTCGATGAGCCGACATCCGCGCTCGACCCGGAAATGGTCAAGGAAGTGCTCGACACCATGGTGTCACTGGCGACCGAGGGCATGACCATGGTCTGCGTCACGCACGAGATGGGTTTTGCCCGCGAGGTGGCGAACCGGGTGATCTTCATGGATCGTGGGAGCATTATCGAGGAGGCACCGCCCGCCGAGTTCTTCGCGCGGCCGCGAACCGAGCGCGCCAGCCTCTTTCTCAGCCAGCTGCTGCACTGAACCGCTACTTGCGCACGAGGCTGAAGGTGAAATGGCTGCCGCGGTGATAGTCGAGCGCGTAGTTCACCGGCTCGCCGGCCGCGTTGAAGCAGGTCTCGGCAATCAGCAGGGCCGGCCCGAAATCGCGAAGATCGTGCCGGTGGACCGCCTCGTCCGGCAGCATGACGGAGGATACGGTCGCGGCCGACATGCGCGGGCGATTGCGGTATTGCTCGAGAAGGTTCAGGAGCGAACCGCTCCAGTCGATGTCGTAAAGCTTGGTCGGGATGATGGCGCGCGGCACATAGTCGATGCAATAGAGGATCGGCTCGTCCTCGTGCAGCCGCAGCCGCTCGATACGGATCACCCGCGCATCGGCCTCCAGCCGGAGCTTTTCCGCCACCAGCGCGGGCGGGTTCTCCTCGCAGATCGACAGAACCTTGTTCACCGGCTTGTAGCCATAGTGCCTGGCCATGTCGGTGACGCTTTCGAAGACGGTGATCGGACGATCCACCTGGACTGCCGACATGGCCGAAACGAAGCGGCCACGGCCGTGCTCCACATAGATGATGTCGTCCTGCTCGAGCAGCTTCAGCGCTTCCCTGAGAGCCGGGCGCGAAATGTGGAACCTCTGGGTCAGTTGGGCTTCCGTCGGCAGCTTGTCGCCGGGCCGAAGACCGTCCTGGCGGATGAGTTCGGCGATCCGGTCGCGCAACTGGATCACCAGGGTTCGGGAATCACGGATCGGTTCGTCCAAGGTAGCCTCGCAATCTGTCTCGCCCCGTTCTTGTCTGACAAAGGACGGGAGGTCAAGCGACTGCTAAGGGCGTTACATAGGCGNNGACAGCTTTTGCCTTCACGGATTGGAGAACCGACCATGCTGAATTTTGACGAGCAACGTTTCCTGAGGATCCAGGGCGGCGCAGTGGCACTGCGCGAACGTCTCGACCGCGTGATTTGCGACTGCCTTTCGGCCGGAGCCGAAAACATCTTCTTCCTCGGAACGGGCGGCGCGGCGATCCTGATGCAGCCAGCGGCGCAGCTTCTGCAGCGCCGGTCACGCTTCCCCACCTTCATCGATATGCCGGCGGAACTCATCCTCACCGGCTCGGCCAACCTGACGAAGAGGTCGATCGTGGTCATGCCCTCCCTTTCGGGCACGACGAAGGAAAGCGTGGCACTGCTCGCACGGATGAAAGAGATCGGCGCGAGCGTGATCACGCTGGTCGGCCATGCCGAGACGCCGCTCGGCCAGGGTGGAGACCATACCTTCGTCAACTTTGCCGAAGACGATACCTCCTGCGAATCCTTCTATCTGCAGTCCCTGTTCATCGCGCTTGCCATTCTGCGCCACCATGGCGAGATCGCCAACTATGCGGAGATCGCCGCCGAGCTGGAGCGTCTTCCCGCACTGCTGCTCGAGGTCAAGCGGGCCTTCGAACCGAAGGCAGAAGACTTTGCCAAGCGCCTCGCCGCTGCCGACTATCACATCATCACCGGCGCGGGGAACGTCTGGCCGGAAGCCTTCTATTACGGAATGTGCATCCTGGAGGAGATGCAGTGGATTCGCACCCGCCCCGTTCATGCCTCCGACTTCTTCCATGGGACGTTGGAACTGATCGAGAAGAATGTCAGCCTCATCCTGTTCAAGGGCGAGGACGCGCTGCGCCCGCTCGCCGAACGGGTGGAGAATTTCGCACCAGGCTACACCGACAAGATGACGGTGCTGGACACGGCCGAGTTCGATCTCCCGGGCATTTCGGCCGAAGTCCGGGCGCTCATTTCCCCTGTTCTGCTGGCAACCGTGCTTGAGCGCATCAGCGCCCATCTCGAGGTAATGCGCAATCATCC
>DPXQ01000035.1:1194-1963 GCA_003527225.1 Rhizobium sp. | reverse complement strand
CAACGTCGCCGTCCAGCTCGCGCTTCTGGGCCACGAATCCCACTATTTCGGCGCCGTCGGAAAAGATGCCAACGGCCAACGAACGATCGATGGACTGGCTGCAAACGGTGTACGCATTGAAAACGTCCAGCAGAAACCCGGACATACAGCCTTCACCGACATCGACATTCTGCCCTCTGGCGAACGCGTCTTTGCGTTCGAGGATTTCGGCGTCTGCGCCGGCTACTGGCCCACTCCCGAGGAGCTGGCCGTCTTGAAGGGCATGGATCATGTCCATCTCGGCTGGATTGACGACGGCGGGGCATTGCGGAAAGAACTGGCGGCCGCTGGGGTGAGCGTCTCCCAGGACGTCACGGTCAATACCGATCCGGCCAATCTCGGTGTCGCGGGGCTTGCCGTCGCCTTCGGCTCGGCGGGCGAGGATGATGCGAGAGCCGAGACCATGTTGGCCCGCCTGATCGCCGAGGGCGCGCGGCTCGGCGTCGTCACCCGCGGCGCAAAGGGCGCCTCGGCCATGAACGGCAACTCCCGAGTGACTGTAGGGATCGAGCCCATCGAGATCGTGGACACAACCGGTGCCGGCGACAGTTTCATCGCCGGCTTTCTCTCCGCTTATCTCACCGGCCTGGATTTGAGCACTTGCCTGGAAGAGGGACGCAAGATCGCCGCCCGGACCTGCGGCCACTTGGGCGGATTTCCGCAAGGTCTCCAGGCCTGATCTCCAGGAGAGGATGTGACCGTTTTTCTGAACAGCTTGGTGCGTTTGGCT
>DPXQ01000035.1:0-1148 GCA_003527225.1 Rhizobium sp. | reverse complement strand
TCAGGATCACCCGAAAAGACGCCCAGCATCTCAGCCAATGCGAAAAATCCCCTTGCGGGCATATTCGTGTTCGACCTGCTTACGCACAGTGTGGCCAGCAAGGGTCGGGCGGCCGCAACATCCTCCGCCATGAGGGTTTCAAGCGCCTGCGTCACTCGATGGATCGTCTGTGGCGGAACCAGACCGAGACGACTTGCAAGTTCCTTATAGGTTATCGGTCTCCCCGTCCTGGCCTGATCGATCAGGAGTTCGCGTATGCGATCATTCAGCATGGCACCTCGTCTATCTGGCGACGCTCGACTCGCTTCGGTTGATGGTCGGGCGGAGCATATACTCAAGCGTCTCCCATGGGATCACCTGATGCAGGATGCTGGGTGGCCGCTCCAGGTGGAGTGATCGACGGGGGCTATCCGGCGCCGACAGCGAGACCCGGTATCTCGGCGCTCACTGCCAATGGCCGCCGAAGCGCACGGCCCTGCGGCACAGCCTTTCACTCACCGCCGCCCTGCAGCGTCAGCCCGAAGGACAACAGCCTGTCTGCCGGCCGGGAGCCGGGGGGAGCAAATCGACATCGCATGGTCAATCAGGCTTCCCGTCAAGACCTGGCAGCATCACGCCACCTTTCGGCATAATCCGGCAGACCCGCAAGCTTATCTGAAACACGACGCAGATGTACCGCCGGCCGGGTCCCGGCCAGGAGGCTCGCGCCCAACGCCGTTCCCGTATCGGCCAGCGAAGCATGGATCGGCCTTTTCGTCAGTGTGTGCAATGCCGTCAGGAATACTTCGTTGATCACAAAAGGCCCCTCGACGACAATCGGACCTCGCGAACCAATCATTTCAAGACATGTCGCCGTCATCAGGGCCTGGTATAGTCCTGCCGCAGCCCGACGCTCTTCAGCCGCCAAGGGCTCTGAATGCCAGCGGCCTTCCGCGCTGGGATAAGGGCCGGTGCCGGATACGAAGCTCGGCAGGAGCATTTCTTGCCGTTCGATGACATGGTTGACCGCAGCCATCTCCGCGTCACGGCCGACACTTGGCGTGTCCTGGGTGATGATTTCCCATTCCCGGCCGCCCATGTAGCGAGCCGATGGGACCGCCTTTCCGTAAGCATCGACGTTGACGAGTGTGTCGCGCCCTTTGTCGAGC
>DPXQ01000004.1 GCA_003527225.1 Rhizobium sp. | reverse complement strand
AGATTTTTCGGGCCTGGTCCATTTGCCAGCCGGCGTGCGACAAGCGCTTGCAGGTAATCCCGATGATATCTGGACCGATATCTGGTGGTATGTCGATATCAGGAACGAAGTACGGCTTGATGACTTCCCATGCGTGCATATAGCCTATGCAGCGAGTGCAAAGGCAGGTTTTCTAATTGGCCAATCGCATGGCGTGTTCGCAATAGGCTCCAATGAAAAGCGGACCGAAGGAATTGTGATCGCCTTTTGCCCGTGGTGCGCCAAGCCTCTCAATGTGAATGCCCGGAATCCTCTCAGGCGGGTTTAGAACAAGCTGACCGCCAGAGACTGTCCCGGCGCATCGCTCCCAAAGCTTCAAAAGCTAAAGCGAATGGCCAGCTCGGCAATCGCAGGGTTGCTGAACTCGACAACGGGATCATCGGTCTTGTCGTGTTTGCGATGGTACTCCCCCGCGTCGAAAGCCTCGTAGATTTCGAAGAACGGCTCCGGCACCTCGTTCTTGCCAGATCCGAACCCTTCCTGCACTCCGGCCCAAAGATCATTCATCACGCCGTCGCAGAAGGTTTAGCTCAATTCGCCCCTGTGGTACCCCTTCGCAATCTCCAGTGCCGCACTATTGTAGAAGTCCCAATCATTGCACGCTCCCGCCCATCGCGTGATGTCCGCGCGTGTGAGGCGTTGCGGGCTTTGGTCTATCGCGAACTGCAGGAACTCAGACATTGCTCTCATCCTTCCTTTAAACAAGGCGCTTGACGATGAGGTTCGGTCCACCGTGTCGGCGGCGGCGCGGCGTTGGTAGTTGCGCGCCAGGAGCGGTCACCCCGCAGGTGCAACGGTCAAGATTCGCCTGGCTCGGATTCACGGGGAAAGTACCGAACCAGCGCAAAAACGTGTTCAAACGTGGTGAGAACATCCAGGCAGGCACCGCCCGTAACAAATCGGTAGTGCACCGCATCACGGTTGAGATCTCGGTAGAATTCGGTTTGCGAGAGAAATAGGCGGCTATTTTCGACGCGATAGGCAAAATGGCGTGGCTTGAGGCCTCTAACTTCGATGCCATACTCTTCGATGGAAAGCAGAAGTTCGTCCTGGACTCGCACAATGTCTGCGTCGCTGAAGTGAACTTTCAGCAGATCGTCACCAAATGCAAGAGAGAAGTATGCGGTGAGAACCTTGCCCTCGCCAAAGTAACTGTGACGAAGATCATAAAGCTCCATCCCAGTGCACGAGAAATTTTGGAAGACGTCAATTGGAATGTAACGCGTCGACATCAGGCTCCCCGGTGTGAACCCCGACAATATTGACTGCGTCTGAATGTTCAACACGGAGGCCGCTTCGGGGCCGAATGCAGAGCCGCCGCAATGATCGTATACGGTCAGCTGCCTTGCCCCATCTGCGCTATTGGGCAACGCCGCGACCATGGCGACGCCGCCCGCCCTCACCCCAGCGTCATCACGATCTTGCCGATATGCTGCGAGCTTTCCATCAGCCGGTGGGCCTCGACGACGTCGTCGAAGGGCAGGACGGTGTGGATGACGGGGGCGACGGTGCCGGCTTCGAGCAACGGCCAGACCTCGGCGACCAGTTCGTCGCGGATGCCGCGTTTTTCCTCGGCTGTGCGCGGGCGCATGGTGGAGCCGGTGACGGTCAGGCGCTTGACCATGATGGGCGTAAGGTCGACCTTGTCGGCGACGGCACCGCCGAGGAAGGCGATGATCGACAGGCAGCCGTCCTTGGCGAGACAGGAGAGGTTCTTCTGGAAATAGGCGGCGCCGATCATGTCGAGCACGGTATCGACGCCACGCCGGTCCGTCTCGGCCTTGATCACGTCGACGAAATCCTCGGTCCTGTAGTTGATCGCCCGTTTCGCGCCGAGATCGGTGCAGGCCCTGCATTTCTCGTCCGAGCCGGCGGTGGCGAAGACTTCGGCACCGAAGGCCTTGGCCAGCTGGATCGCGGTGGTGCCGATGCCCGACGTGCCGCCGTGGATCAGCACGGTCTCGCCCTCGGTCAGGCCCGCCATCTGGAAGAGATTGGCCCAGACGGTGAAGAAGGTTTCCGGCAGGGCCGCGGCCTTCACGGCGTCAAAACCCTTCGGCCAGGGCAGAGCCTGACCGGCCGGAACCACGCAGTATTCGGCATAGCCGCCGCCATTGGCGAGCGCGCAGACCTTGTCGCCGACGGCAAATTCCGTGACCCCTTCACCGAGCGCCACCACCTCGCCGGCAATCTCCAGGCCTAGCACCGGGCTTGCATCCTTCGGGGCCGGATAGGTGCCCTGACGCTGGGCGACATCCGGGCGGTTGACCCCGGTGGCCTCGACGCGGACGAGGATTTCGCCGGGCCGCGGCGCCGGCAACGGACCGGTCGCGAAGGTCATGACCTCGGCCGCGCCGAAGGACGGCAGGTCGACGAAACGCATGGAAACGGGAAGCGGCATGGCGGAACTCCTATCACTCGCGCCGGATGCTTCCGACATAGGACATGGCCCGCGATCTGAAAAGGAGGCTCATTGACGCGGTGGCCGTTTGCGGCGCCTCACGTCAGTGCCCCTAGCGCCCCGAATAGAGGTCTATCACCAGGCCGCTGTCGCTGCTCTTGGCCTTCTTCTTCAGCTCGGCGATCTCGGAGGAGACGCGGTTGACGTCGTCGATCACCAACCCGCGCGGCAGTTCGAGCACGCCGATGGAGCAGCGCATCAGCGGGAATTCGCGGTCGCGGCCGTGGCGGTCCTGGCCCCGGATGCGCCCCGCCGCACGGTCGTCCTCGGAATAGAGCTCGACCACGTCGTCGTGGAAATCGGACAGAAGGCGATCGAGGATTTCGGTGAGTTCCTCGCGCGTCCAGTCGCGCAGGCCGATGAAGAAATCGTCGCCACCGACATGGCCGAGGAAATCGCCCTCGGCGAAGAAATAGCGCCTGAGCAGGGCTGCGAACAGCGAGATGGCGTGGTCGCCGCTCTGGAAGCCGTAGTGGTCGTTGAACGGCTTGAAGTGGTCGAAGTCGCAATAGCAGAAGAA
>DPXQ01000048.1 GCA_003527225.1 Rhizobium sp. | reverse complement strand
ACACCACTTCCTGGGACACGATCATGCGTGAGACCTGAAGGTCTCTTAACCGGGATTGACCGCTAGATAGACATAAGGCTTCGATCCGTCGCGGGGGACTGCGATGACGTCATAATCAGCACCCGGGTCATTGCCCATGCCCAGCGAGCCGGACGGCATTCCCGCCACGGCAAGGCCGGCAAGCGGAGGACGCTCACGCAGCAACCGTACGACAGCCTCCAGCGGCACGTGACCTTCCAGATAGTATCCCTCGATCTCGGCGGTGTGGCATCCCCATAGTTCCGGCGGAACCGCGAAACCGGCCTTGACTGCCTGCATATCTGGCTCGTTGATGGTGCTGACCACGTATCCGGCCTTGTTGAAGGCGGATGCCCAGGCAGCGCAGCATGCGCAGCCTGCATCCTTGTGAACCGTCATGGCATAACTTGATGCCAGGGCGGTGCCTGGAAGGGCAGCCACCGCGGCAGCCAGATAGAGAAATGTCCTTCGTCTCATGCCCAAGGCCTCGTATATTCTGTCTCAATCTTCTAATCGCATCGTAAAACGCGAGACGCGTGAAACTGTGCCACCGGAAACGCCCGGCCGGCTGGCTTTGCCGGCACGCGTTCCCCCGCAATGATCAGTGCGAGCCGTGCCCGCCGTGTTCCTCTTCGGTGCTCTTGATCGAAACGCCGTCGAACAACCCCGTCTCTTGCTGTCCTTCGACCACCAGCTTGCCGACCAGCCCACGCGCTGCCCGTGACAGAGCATGGTCGACAAGCATGTATTCGCCCGGAACGTCGAGGGTCAGGTCGACCACGGCCGCCCCGCCCGGCGGCACGGAAATCGTCTGCACATCGCCTAGCGGCTCGCTCGTCAGGGATGCCAGTTGGTAGGCTTTGTCGAAGATCTCGCCGATCACATGAAAGCTCGACGTCTTGTTGGGTCCGCCGACGCCGAAATAGATGCGAATGGTCTCGCCGACCTTGGCCGTCAGCGCATTGTCGCCGGTCAGCGCATTGGCCGCACCGTTGAACACGTAGTATTCCGGCGTCTCGTCCATCAGCCTGTCCAGGCTCTCGGTGAGCTTACCCTTGGCGCCGAAAGGCTGCGCGGTGTAGATTTCGCCCTGCATCACATAAAATTCCCGGTCGACGGGCGGAAGGCCCTGCTCCGGTTCGACGAGGATCAGGCCGTACATGCCGTTGGCGATGTGGTGCGCGGCAAGGGACACCGCGCAGTGGTAGACATAGAGCCCGGGTTTCAGCGCCTTGAAGGTGAACCCTTTCGTTTCGCCGGGAGCTGCGTCGGTCGCGACTGCTCCACCACCGGGGCCTGTCACGGCATGGAAGTCGACGCTGTGCCGTTCACTGCTGTCGGCCAGGTTCTCAAGCTCGACCTCGATGGTATCGCCCACTCTCGCACGAACGAACGGCCCCGGTACCTTCCTGTTGAACGTCCAGTAGTGATAGCTCGCGCCGTCCGCAAGCCTGCCCGTCACCTCGACGGTGTCGAGCTTCACCCTGATCGTCTCGGGGCCAGTCCGGTTCACCGGCGCGACAAGATCGGTCGCCTTCCGTACAATATCGAGGGGAGCCGCCGCTGTTCCGTTTTCCGCCGGGTGATTGTGGGTCGCGTCGGCCAAGACCGGTGCCGTTGTGGAAAACAGGATAAGCGCGGAGGCCAAGGAAGCAAGCGTATATCGGGTCATGTGGATGTCCTGGGGTTGAGGGAGCCTCATCATCAGGTCCATTGAAGACCAGGCTCGACGCCTGATCCTTGCTGTGTCGCAAAGAGCCGCCCCGCTCGCGCATTTGTGATAGCTTTTTCACGGAGAGGGGCGTTTCGCGACATCAGAACTTGGCCTGCGCCGTGGTGCCATCGGGGGCGGCGATCTGGACGGCGCCTTTCACACCCTGTGGGACAGGTGCGGGCGAGGTGCCGATGAGACGATTGCCTTCGCTTGGCGTGAGCGCGAAGCGCTGCGGGCTTCCGTCGATCAGCAGGATGGCGTTTCCGCTGTAACCGGCCGCCGACACCGGCTGATCAGCCGCGTCGAAGAGGTAGACGCTCACCTTCTCCGTGCCAGCGACGACCAGCTCGATATGGTGATTGGCGCCCGCATCGACCTTGAGACCGCCATTGGGTCCGGGGCTAGGAGCGTGGGCATGGGCCGGAAAGGCGCCCATCGAAACAATCAGAAAGAGGGCAAGAAGGCTGCGACGCATGGGAAATCTCCTTGTGGGATCAAAAGGCTTCGATTGCGCTGGCGGGCGTGCCGCGCGGCGAATTTATCTGCTCGATCTGGCTACGGGCCTGTTCAACAAGGCGCTCGAGGGGCTTGCGGCCGTATCGCAGGAACAGGGTTGGCGTGAGGAGCGTGTCGAGGACGGTCGCTGTCACCAGACCGCCGAAGATCGTTATGGCGACCGGATGGAGGATCTCCTTGCCCGGCGCCGTCGCATCGATCATCAACGGAACCAAGGCGACGCCGGCGGACAGGGCGGTCATCAGGACCGGGGTGAGACGTTCCAGCGACCCGCGCACCACCAGTTCGCGCCCGAATGGCATGTCTTCCTGGATTGCGAGATTGATGTAGTGACTGATCTTCAGGATGCCGTTGCGTGTCGATATGCCGGTCAGGGTGATGAAGCCAATCATGGATGCGACCGAGAGCGGCTGTCCCGCGATCCAAAGAGCCGTTACCGACCCGATGAGCGCCAAAGGCACGCTCGCCATGATGATCGAGACGAACAGCACCGAGCGATAGCGAGAGTAGAGGATCGCGAACACCATTGAAAGCGAAAGGATCGAAAGGAGCCCGATCGTCCTCATCGATTCCTCCTGTGCCTGGAACGTGCCCTCCAGGTTTACGAAGAAGCCGGGAGGCAGGGTGGAGGCAGCGATCACGCTTCGGATTTCGGCGATGACGGTCGCCATGTCGGCTTCGCCATCCGTGTTGGCGAGCACCACCACACGGCGCTTGCCGTTCTCCCGAAGGATCTGGTTCGGGCCATCCGTCTCCCGCACCTCGGCAATCTGGCTGATGGGGATCCAGCCAACAGGGGTTTCGATCAGAAGATCGGCGAGACCCTTCGTGCTGCGTGTCTCGTCCTCGAGCCGGAGCACGACATCGAAACGCTTGTTACCGTCGACGATGCGGGAGACGATGGTTCCGTTCGAAAGCCGTTCGAGCTGCTCGGTCACGCTGGCGGGCTGGACGCCGTAAAGGGCAGCGCGCCGATAGTCGACGATGACTTCGAGATGCGGAATGCGCACCTGCTTTTCGACCTGAAGGTCAACGATCCCCGAAATCTCGTCGAGCTTGCCACGAAACTCCTCGGCAAAGCCACGAATGGCATCGAGATCCTCGCCGTAGATTTTTAGCGCGATCTGGGCGCGGACCCCGGAGAGCATGTGGTCCAGACGATGCGAGATGGGCTGCCCGACATTCGTCGCAACGGGAAGCACGGAAAGCCGCGATCGGATATCGGCGATGATCTCGTCTTTTGAGCGTCCATCGGCCGTCAGCGCGACCTCGATCTCCGAGGAATGGACGCCTTCTGCATGCTCGTCGAGTTCCGCTCTGCCGGTTCGGCGCCCGACCTGCTCGACTTCCGGGACCTCCATGATCAACCGCTCGGCGATCAGGCCGACACGATGGCTCTCCGCGAGCGAGATCCCCGGATTGAAAAGCATGTTGATGGTCAGCGTGCCCTCGTTGAAGGGCGGCAGGAAGGACCGTGGCAATTGGGTCGCGAACATCACGGCGGCAATGACACCTGCCAGTACAGTCGTCATCAGGATCTTCGGGTGGCCGAAGGACCAGTCCAGAAGTTGCCGGTTTGCCTTCTTCAGCACGCGGACGATGACGCCCTCGTGCTCGTCGAGGCGCTTGAGGCCCGGCAGCAGGTAATAGGCCATCACTGGCGTGAGGGTGATCGATACGACGAGGGATGCCAGGATCGAGATGATATAGGCCTGGCCGAGGGGAGCAAACAGCCGGCCTTCGATCCCGGACAGGGCGAAGAGTGGGACGAAAACGAGAACGATGATCATCGTGGCATAGACGATGCCGGAACGAACTTCCTGGCTCGCGGAAACCACGACCGCAAAGACGGTGCGTGGATTGCCCTTCTCGCGGTTCTCGCGCAGGCGTCGAAAGATGTTCTCGACATCGACGACCGCGTCGTCGACCAGTTCGCCAATAGCGATCGCCAGTCCCCCGAGGGTCATCGTGTTGATCGACAGCCCAAGCAGATGGAAGACGATTGCCGTGACGAGAATGGAGACGGGGATGGCTGTCAACGAGATCGCGGTGGTGCGCGTGTTCAGAAGGAACGCGAACAGGATGATGGCGACCACGACGATCGCTTCGGCCAGGACCTTCTGGACGTTGCTGATCGAGGTTTCGATGAAGTTGGCCTGCCTGAAGAGCACCTGGTCGGCTTTCACGCCTTCGGGCAAGGTCGCGCTGATCTCGCTGAGTGCTGCTTCAACTTCGCGGGTGAGCTGAACCGTATCCACGTTCGGCTGCTTCTCCACCGAGACGATCACGGCGGACTGCCCCTGATAACCGGCATCGCCTCGCTTCAGACGCGCTGCAAACGACACGTCCGCGACCTGGCGCAACAGGACAGGCTGCCCCTCGACCGTCGCGACCACGACACCTGCCAGATCCTCGATGTTCTGCGTGCGGCCCACGTTGCGGATCAGGAACTCGCGGCTGTACTGGTCGGTGAAGCCCCCGCCCGTGTTCGATCCGAACTGGGCAAGCGCCTGCTCGATCTGTTCGAAGGAGACGCCCAGCGCACGCATGGCGGCCGAATTCGGAGAGACCCTGTATTGCCGAACCTCGCCGCCGATCGGAATGACCTGGGCAACGCCGGGAATGCTCAGGATTCGCGGGCGGACCGTGAAATCCGCCAGCTCCCGCAACTCCATCGGCGAGACGCCTTCCGGACCCGTCACGGCGATCAGCATGACCTGGCCCATGATCGAGTTTATCGGCCCCATCTGCGGAACGACATTGGCGGGAAGCTGCGGCTGGACGAGGGAAAGACGCTCCGCGATCTGCTGGCGGTTGCGATAGATGTCGGTATCCCAGTCGAATTCGACATAGATGATCGACAGACCGACGCCGGATGTGGAGCGAACGCGGCTCACGCCCGGCAAGCCGTTCATCTGGGCCTCGAGAGGATAGGTGACGAGTTGTTCGACCTCCTCCGGCGCAAGGCCTTCGGCTTCCGTCATGATGGTGACGGTGGGCCGGTTGAGGTCTGGGAAAACGTCGACCGGCAGGCGGGTCACGGTGAACGCGCCGTAGATCATCAGGACGGCGGCGATGGCCAGCACGAATAGGCGGCTCTTCAGCGATTGCGTGACGAGAAAATTGAACATCTGCGCCTCAACGAATCTGGTTCAGGAGTTCGGCGCCCTGCGTGACGATGCGCTTGCCGGGTTCGATTCCGGACACGATCAGAAGCCGGTCCCCGTCCAGCGGCTCCGTGCGGACCTCCCTCGGAACGAAGCGCTCCGCATTGGTGTGCTCATAGACGAGCGACTGGCCGTTCGATCCCCGAAGGACGCTGGTCCGCGGAACAGCGATGCCGGCGCGTTCATCTGTCGTAGAGGACAGCACCGTCAGCAATTGTCCTGCCCGGACACCTTCCGGCTTGTCTTCGACGCTGAAATGGATCGGGATCGCCTGATTGCGATCGGCAAGGCCACTGCCGCGATAGGTGAGCGAGGCCGTCCGGCCGTCCATGAACTTGCCTCTGGCCGTCCCCACGACCGAATGGGCTTCGACGCTCAGGGCCTCCACCCAGTACCGCGAGGGGTCGACGATCTGGAAGATGACGGTGTTCGGCTCGGCGATCTGTCCGGCCACCGCCTGTGCCGCAGCGATCACGCCCGAGACTGGCGCGGTAAGTTTCTCCGCTGCCGTCGGCGCCTGTTCGAGATTGGCGCGCCGCGCGCGAAGGCCCTGCAACTCCAGCCTTGCGTCCTCGATTTCGCCCCGCGCGACCACGGATTGAAGCCGCTCGAAGCGTTGCAGCTTTCGCTCGACCAGCATGATCTCCTGATCGAGCTCGTGGGCTTGCTGCTGCTGGCTGGTGAAGTCGGCCGCACCAATGGACGGCTGCACGAGCGCCAGCACATCACCCACTGAGACGCGGGCGCCAAGTTGAGGAAAGCCGCCGGGAGGCGGCATAAGCCTTCCCGAAACCGAAGCCTGTACGTAGCCCGAAGTGCTGGGATCGGGGATGACGCGTGCCGGCAGCTCGATCGTTCCCGGATGTGTCGCACGTTCGGTGAAGGTCGTGCGTATGGCAAGGATGCGCTGCGTGGTCTTCGGCACGAAAACGGATCCATCGGCGAACCGCTGGGCAATGTCGCGTTCGTTGGCGCGCGTGGTGGCGCCAACCGGACCAGCCGCTTCCGCATCAGGCGAGCCAGCCCCAAACAGGAGAATCGCTGCCAAGACCGCCGGAGTGGCGCTCTTGCGACGCCGAAACACGGCCGAGACCACCAGGCCGATCACAACGCCGGCGCCGCCAACCGCCCACAACGTCAGGTCTTGCCGCTGGAGCCTGGAGCCGAGTTCCTGGGCCCAGGCCGTGCCGATCAGAAGTCCGCCCCCGTCGGCGACAGGCGCCGATCCTGCGGATGCCTGGGGGATGGCAAGCGTAAGCGTCAGAACGTCGAACAGGTCTCCGGCGATCACGGTGATGGCAAGATCATGGGTGCCCGGCTGCGACAGCCAGGGGGCGGTCGCCACGTATGTGCCATCGCCTTTGGGCTCTGCCTTTATCGTGCCGCCCGGGCCAT
>DPXQ01000050.1:1940-4198 GCA_003527225.1 Rhizobium sp. | reverse complement strand
CATGAGCACCACCATCAGGTGGCAGAGAAGCAAGTACCTCCTCCGGGCATGCTGGGGGAAGGCGTCATCTACACCTGCCCGATGCATCCGCAGGTGAGGCAGATCGGCCCCGGCAACTGCCCGATCTGCGGCATGGCACTGGAGCCGGAAGTGGCGACCCTGGGAACGGGTCCAAGTCCGGAACTGGTGGACATGAGCCGACGGTTCTGGATTGGCCTCGTCCTCAGCATCCCGGTCCTTGCCTTGGAGATGGGTGGCCATCTCACGAATCTCCACATGATACTGGGGCCACAGACGTCGAACTGGCTGCAGATGGTACTCGCGACACCGGTTGTCCTCTGGGCGGGCTGGCCGTTCTTTGAACGGGGTTGGAAGTCCCTGGTGACCCGTCATTTGAACATGTTCACCCTGATTGCGATGGGGACGGGTGCCGCCTGGATTTACAGCGTCGTTGCAACGGTTGCGCCAGGCGTCTTTCCCGACACGTTCCGCGCGGAAGAAGGTTCAGTCGCCGTCTACTTCGAGGCGGCCGCCGTCATCACCGTCCTGGTCCTGCTCGGGCAGGTTCTGGAACTGAGGGCACGCGAACAGACAGGCGGGGCGATCCGCGCGCTTCTCGATCTGGCACCAAAGACGGCGCGTCGGGTTCTTGCGGATGGGACGGACGAGGATGTCGGTCTTGACGCCGTGGCCGTCGGCGACCGCCTCCGGGTTCGACCGGGAGAGAAAGTTCCTGTTGATGGTGTGCTTCTGGAGGGCCGCAGCTCTGTGGACGAATCCATGATCACCGGCGAGTCGATGCCGGTCACCAAGGAGGTCGGGTCGACGCTCATCGGCGGCACCATGAACCAGACCGGTGGCTTCATCATGGAGGCGGGCAAGGTCGGACGCGACACGATGCTCTCCCAGATTGTTCGCATGGTCGCGGACGCCCAACGCTCTCGCGCACCCATCCAGCGCCTCGCAGATGAGGTCTCGGGATGGTTCGTTCCGGTCGTCATTGTGGTTGCGCTCGTCGCCTTTGCCGCCTGGATGATCTATGGGCCTGAGCCTCGCTTCGCCCACGGCCTGGTGGCAGCCGTCGCCGTTCTTATCATTGCCTGCCCCTGTGCCCTGGGGCTTGCGACACCTATGTCGATCATGGTCGGTGTCGGTCGGGGAGCTAGTCTCGGCGTACTGATCAAGAACGCGGAGGCACTGGAGCGCTTCGAAAAGGTCGACACGCTCGTGGTCGACAAGACCGGAACCCTGACAGAGGGACGGCCCAAGGTCACGGCCATTGCACCAGCGGAAGGCATCTCCGAAGACGAGCTGCTGCGGCTGGCCGCCACGGTCGAACGCTCAAGCGAACATCCGCTGGCGCTCGCGATTGTCAATGCGGCAGGTGAGCGTAGCATCGCCCTGGGAGATGCCATCGATTTCGACAGCCCTGTGGGCAAGGGAGTGACGGGGACGGTCGATGGAAAGCGGCTGATCCTCGGCAGTCACCGCATCATGGGGGAAGAGGGTGTCGACGTCAGCGCCATGACCGCGAAGGCGGAAGAGCTGCGCAACGAAGGCGCTACCGTCATATTCACCGCCATCGATGGCAGGCTGGCCGGTCTGTTTGCTATCGCCGATCCCATCAAGCCGACGACACCGGATGCGGTAAAGGCGCTCGTCGAAGACGGTGTTCGGGTCGTGATGCTGACGGGCGACAACAAGACGACTGCTCATGCAGTCGCGCGACGCCTCGGGATTACCGAGGTGGAGGCGGAAGTCCTGCCCGAGGACAAGAGCAAGATCGTCTCGCGCCTGCGCAGTGAAGGCAGGATCGTCGCCATGGCGGGCGATGGTGTGAATGATGCTCCCGCGCTTGCGGCGGCCGATGTCGGCGTGGCTATGGGAACGGGAACCGACGTCGCCATCGAAAGCGCGGGCGTCACCCTCCTGAAGGGAGACCTGCAGGGCATTGTCCGGGCACGGCAGATGAGCCGCGCCACGATGAGCAACATCAGGCAGAACCTCTTCTTCGCCTTCATCTACAATGCTGCAGGCGTGCCTGTCGCGGCGGGCGTCCTCTACCCTGTCTTTGGTCTGCTGCTCTCACCGATCATCGCGGCGGCGGCAATGGCATTGTCTTCGGTCAGTGTGATCGCCAACTCTCTCAGGTTGAGGAGCATGAAGATATGACGGTCAACCGCACGCTCCTGCTGATGGGCGCATCCCTGGCCCTGATCCTGGTGTTCTACATCCTTCGTGAGCACTGGGGGCACGTT
>DPXQ01000050.1:0-1859 GCA_003527225.1 Rhizobium sp. | reverse complement strand
TCCGGCCTTCCTCGGTGCGCACATGGAAGAGCCCTCAGTCATGATGCTGGGGGCTTCCATGAAGTACAACTTTGACGAAGCGGAAGGACGTGCCGTCGGCTCTGTCATTAGAATGAGGGGGCTGATACTCGACCGGGCGCTCTCCGTGGAGGAAGTCGTGACGGAACGACATCCTCCGCTCTCAAAGACTTGGGAGACGCGCGGAACGGTGCGTCTCCTCGTCATCGGTTCCTACCGTATGGGATTCAGGATCAGTCCCGCCAGATCGGTATGCAGCCTGAACGTCAGGATCGAGTACAACCTGCCCACCCGTCTCCCCGATAGGCTGCTGGGGCGCTTGCTGGGCGGGTTCTACGCCAACTGGTGCGTGACGAAGATGACCGCCGGAGCGATTGCGCATTTCCGCCCCGCTCCGCAGACGCCGTAGGCTCGAACCCGACACCTGCAGGCGATCACGAAGACGCGAGCGAAGCTTCTATTTGCGGCATCGCAAGGATGCTCCGACGGACGCAGTGTCCAATAATAGGCAACGCAGACATAAATAGCAGGACCAGAATTATGACCAGTAGAACACTCTTCCGCGCCGCCGTCGTCGTCGCACTCCTGTCGGCGACGGCAATGCCGGTGCTGGCCGACGCCACCCACAACCATCCGGCGGCGAACGGGACAGCTGCCGCTCCCCTCGATATCGTACGGGCGGCGACAGACCTTGCTCAGCCAGTAGGTGCGAGGGGTCCGGAAACGATCAAGGTGAAGCTCGACACGGTCGAAGTTACTGGCAGCCTGGCGGACGGCGCGACCTACCACTACTGGACCTTCAACAGGAAGGTTCCAGGCCCCTTCGTCCGAGCAAGAGTCGGCGACACCGTCGAAGTTGAACTAACCAACCTTGCCGATAGCAGTGAACGCCACAGCGTGGACTTCCATGCGGTCACGGGACCGGGAGGCGGAGCGGAGGCGACGGACGCTGCACCGGGAGAAACGAAAGGCTTCAGCTTCAAAGCACTGAAGCCGGGCCTTTACGTTTACCACTGCGCTGTACCGATGGCCGCCCACCATATTGCCAACGGCATGTATGGTCTGATCCTGGTGGAACCGGAAGGTGGTCTTCCTCCGGTGGACCGCGAATTCTACGTGATGCAAGGCGAGGTTTATACGGCGCAGGCCTATGGCACGAAGGGCAAGCTGACGGAGAGCCTGGACAGGCTGATGGACGAGACGCCGGAATATTATGTGTTCAACGGTGCAGCCAATGCGCTGACCGGCGACAATGCGTTGACCGCAAAGGTCGGCGAGACTGTTCGCATCTACTTCGGTGTCGGCGGCCCCAACAAGACGTCGAGCTTCCACGTGATCGGCGAAATCTTCGACAAGGTGTATCAGCTCGCGTCGCTGACGACGGAGCCGCTGACCGACGTGCAGACCATCACGGTTCCGCCCGGCGGAGCTGCGGTGGTCGACATGACGATGGACGTTCCGGGGGAGTACGTGCTGGTGGACCATGCTCTGTCACGGGCAGCCCGTGGCCTGGTGGGCAAGCTGGTCGTCAAGGGAGACGAGCGGACCGAGGTCTTCAAGGCAGCAACGACACGCACTGCTCAGGCGGAACATGGTAAGCACGAGACGCACTGATCGGCACAGCGCAGGAGGCGGGCTGCAGAAAGCCGCTCCCGCCTCCAGCGTTTGCACGTTTCAGCTAGAGTGCTTCAAGCAATCACGTGCCGCGCTAGCCGCCGCACTGATAGTAACCTGAATATCCCACGCGCAGGCTCTCACCAATCGCGAATACCATGTCGGCTTCCACCTTCTCTCCCGCTTGGACCTCATCGACGGAGAGAGTGACGCTGATGGGCCCAGAG
>DPXQ01000127.1 GCA_003527225.1 Rhizobium sp. | reverse complement strand
TCGGACTGCAGCTTTTCGACATCGGCAGCGTCGCTGTCGTCCGGTCTGTCCTTCTCTGCATCGCTCATTGCAGTCCTCGCTTGCTATCCAGTTTTTGAGATCGAGTTGTCATTACGCGGCGCATGCGGTTTCGGATCACTCTGTCGCTTCGTCCGGGAGCCTCGACACTCGGTATGCTTCGCACGAATGCGCCTCCCGGCGACCGAGGCCGGCTGAAGAAGCAGGCCGCAGAGACCCTTGCGCGACCGCACCGCCCGCTTGCAGCACCGGTTTTCTGCGCCCGCGGCAATCTCGACTGTTTCAATTGGGCCCGATCTCTGTCACAAGCCGCGACGGAACGCGGCTGCTGTCATCTATAGGACAGGGCCGGGCAGGCTGATTGACGTCTCACCCGCTGCCACGAAACAACGTGACCGTTCCACTTGCCCCACCACAGCCAGTCGATCCGGCCAGCGCATTGCGCGGAGACGCACGACCGGTCCGCCGGATCACATCGCTTCGCCGTCCCGGCCTGCCGCTACCTTGCGGATTGCATGTCTGTCGATGGCGCGGTCGGCGATGATGCGGTAGACGAGGCCGAGAGACGCAGAGCCGGAAACCGACATGCCCAGCAAGCAGAAGCGTACGCGCCTGGAGAAGCTTCAGAACTCGTGGACGAAGGCGACGGTCGAGGAACGCTGCCAGTTTCTCGCCTGGCTGCGCTCGGCCGGCATGTCCGGTGATGACTCCGATCTATCCATCAACGTGCCTCCGATCGCCAGCGGACGCTATCTGCTGCCGTCCGCGGTCGTCCGTATCCGCTCGATCATGGCGGAGCGCGGCCTGACAACCGCCGACGTGATGACGGAAATCGGCTTCGAGCCCGACGATCCGTCACTCTCCCGCGCCCTCGACGAGAATGCCAGTCTGCGCCTCTCCATCGTCGCCGCCCTGGAGCTCTGGCTGGTCGCTCAACCCGCCCCCTAGGACGACGGCCCGAGAGGCCCCCTTGATCGGGAATGCCCAGTCTCGGAAATCTGTCATGGTCACATCAGACGACAAGACCAGGGGGAGGTCATTCGCTAGGCGCATGAACTCATTGACAAACGTCAGCATCCTTCGGCGCTGCAGCATATTATAAGCTGCCTCCCAGATTGATCCTCCTGTCCGTAATCTGGGATGCTTCCGATGACCAAGACCCGTTTTATCCCGAGCGACGAGATCCGCTCGATGTTTTCCGCCGCCATGTCCGCCATGTACCGCACCGAGGTTCCGGCCTACGGCACGCTGATGGACCTGGTGGCCAAGGTGAACGCGGAAACGCTCGGCGCCGACCCGAAGCTGCGCGAGCGCCTTGAAGAAACCGATTCGCTCGATCGCATCACCGAGGAACGTCACGGCGCCATCCGCCTCGGAACGCCGGCCGAACTGGCCATGATGCGCCGCCTGTTCGCCGTCATGGGCATGTATCCGGTCGGCTATTACGATCTCTCGACCGCCTGCGTGCCGGTCCATTCGACCGCGTTCCGCCCGGTCGGCGAAACCAGTCTGAAGAAGAACCCCTTCCGCGTCTTCACCTCGCTGCTGCGCCTCGACCTCATTGCCGACGAGACACTGCGCGCCGAGGCCGAGGCGACCCTTGCAAGTCGCCAGATCTTCACGCCCGGCGCAGTCGAGCTCATCGAAAAGGCCGAACGGGACGGCGGCCTCGACCGCGCCGATGCCTCGCGTTTCGTCACCGAAGCGCTCGAGACCTTCCGCTGGCACGACAAGGCGCTGGTGAGCCCCGACATGTACGCCCGCCTGCATGCGGCCCACCGCCTGATCGCCGATGTAGTCTCGTTCAAGGGCCCGCACATCAACCACCTGACGCCGCGCACCCTCGACATCGACCTCGTCCAGGCCCGCATGCCCGACTACGGCATCGCGTCGAAGGCGGTCGTCGAAGGCCCGCCGACCCGCAAGTGCCCGGTCCTGCTGCGCCAGACATCTTTCAAGGCTCTGAACGAACCGGTGCTGTTCGAGGACAAGGACGGCAGCTGGAAGGAAGGCTCCCACACCGCCCGCTTCGGCGAGATCGAACAACGCGGTATTGCGCTCACCCCTAAGGGTCGCGCCCTCTATGACGAACTGCTGAATACCTCGCGCCAGATCGTTCGCCCGGCCGCCGACGGTTCGAATGCCGCCGAATACGAAAAGGCCCTGGCCGAGGCCTTCGCCCCCTTCCCCGACACCTGGGAAGAGATCCGCGCCGAAGGGCTCGGCTATTTCGCCTATTCGCTGACCGAGAAGGGGCGCAAGGCAAAGGCCGACACCGATGCCAGCCTCGAGACCCTGATCGCCGAAGGCCTCGTGCAGTTCGATCCGATCGTCTACGAGGACTTCCTGCCGGTCAGCGCCGCCGGCATCTTCCAGTCCAACCTCGGAGACGAGGCCACGCAGGAATTCGTGGCCAGCCCCAACCAGCAGCGTTTCGAACTTGACCTCGGCGCCAAGGTGCTGAACGAATTCGAACACTATGCCGGCATCGAGCAGGCATCGATCGCCGATTGCCGCCAGATGCTGACGGCCGTCGAGGCAGCCGAGTAAAGACGCGACGATGATCGATCAGACGCACATTCGGGCACTTAAGGATATCCTCGGCGACAAGGGCATCGTTCAGGAGCCCGACGCCATGGTCGCCTATCAGACGGGCGCCCGCTATGACGAAGGTCTGGCGGGCCTCGTGCTGCGGCCGGCGACAACGGAAGAGGTCTCGGCCGCCGTCGCCTATTGCGTTCGAGAGGGACTTTCGATCGTTCCGCAGTCGGGCAATACCGGTCTCGTCTCCGGTTCGACGCCGGATGCGACCGGCGGAGAGCTCGTGCTCAGCCTCGACCGCATGACCCGCCGTTTCGACCTCGATCTCGACAACCGCTCGCTGCATGTCGACGCCGG
>DPXQ01000014.1 GCA_003527225.1 Rhizobium sp. | reverse complement strand
AGCGGGTGTTTTCAAGCAGCAGGATGTCGCCATTGTTCATCTTGGCAATCGCATCCGTGGCCGGTGCGCCGATGCAATCGGAGGCGAAGGCGACGCTCTGATCCAGGACTTCCTCGACGGCAGGGGCAATCAGCCCGAGGGACATCTCGGCGACCGGTTCGCCCTTCGGACGACCGAAATGAGCAAGCAGGATGACCTTGGCGCCTTTCTCCGACAATTCCCTGATCGTCGGCGCGACGCGTTCGATGCGGGTTGCATCGCTGACCTTGCCGTCGGCCATGGGTACATTGAGGTCGACGCGCACAAGCACGCGCTTGCCCGCGATGTCGGTGAGGTCGTCGAGTGTCTTGAAAGCCGGCATGATGTTACCCGTCGTTAAGGAGTTGCAGGAATGGGGCTGACGGGGAGGGACCTTACACCGCCTGAACGGCGACGCAAGGCGACCCGGATCATTTTTCGCCGGCGCCGGCCTTGGCGCGCTTCCTGCGCAGATAGTCGCGGATCGCATGCGCAAGTTCGCGGATGTTCAGGAAGATCGGCAGGTTGGTGGCCGGGGCCACCGGTTCGAGCGAGACGCCGACCGAGGCAATATGTCCCATCTCGTCGAGATCGCGGACGATCAGCACGATGGTGCCGAGGCGCACGCGGTCGGCATAGTCGGCCTTGCCGCCGAGGCGCTGCGCGATCAGTTCGGCAATCGTCCTGGCGCGGTCGGCTTCATTGATCGTCAGCGGTCCATAGGCCTGGTCGAGGTCGTCGACACGGGTGGCGGGAGAGATGGCGAAGGTGCCGAAGAACTCGCTGTCGTCATCGGCGACCGGCGCCCTGCTGGCGAAAAGACGGTCGAGCAGGCGGGAGTAACCCGGCGCGATGAAGAGATAGACCTGGTCGTTCTCTCTCAGCCGGCCCGCGTACTGGTAACGCATCGACTTGCCGTCGCGGATGACGAGCGAGGGCATGGCCCAGCGCGGGATACGCTCTCCGCGCAGCACGGGACTGTCTGCGACGACGCGGTAGGCCAGAAGCTCATGATTGGCCGCGCCAGGCAGGTCGAGTTCCACCTTGTCGATAGCGCCGATGCGGGGCGGGATGATAAGCCCGAGCTTGCGCGCCACCGGTTTGATCGTCCAGCCCTGTACCAGAAGCGAGATCATGACCACGATGAAGGCGGTATTGAAATAGAGCTGGCCGTTCTCGAGATTGCCGAGGATCGGCAGGATCGCGAGCAGGATCGAGACGGCGCCACGAAGGCCGACCCAGGCGATGAAGGCGTTCTCCCGCTGCGTGTAGTCGAAGGGAAGCANNGGAACGAGGATGGAGGGAAACTGGGAGGGTGTCGCGAGCAGGCCTAGCACCAGGAACATGATGATCTGGGAGAGCCAGGTCATGCCATCCTGGAAGCGGCTGATGGCGGCGCCTGCGGGGATCTTCTGGCTGCCGGCATAGATGCCCGCCACATAGACCGCGAGGAAGCCGCTGCCACCGACCGCACCCGTGTAGGAAAAGACCAGCAGCGCCATGGCAAGCATGAAGATCGGGGCGAGGCCACGTTCGACGGAAATCCGCCTCAGCACGAAGGTGATGAGCGCGCCGCCAATCAATCCGAGCGCGAGGCCAAGACCCATTTGTTCGACGAACAGGCGGATGAGTTCGAGGTCGAGGCCGCTATAGCCCTTGCCGGAGGACAGCAGCTGAACGAGCGCCATGGTGAGAAAGATCGCCATCGGGTCGTTGGTGCCCGACTCGACCTCCAGCGTGGAGCGCACCCGGTCGCGGATGTTGATCCCGCCTATGCGCAGCAGGAAGAAGACGGCCGCCGCATCGGTCGAGGCGACGATCGAACCGAGCAGGAGACCTTCTAGGAAGGAGAAGTCGAGCAGGAAATGGGCCAGCATTCCGAAGAGGACTGCCGTTATCAGCACGCCCGCCGTCGAGGCCGTCAGCGCCGGAAGGGCCGAAAGCTTGAAGGATTGCAGCGAGGTGCCGTATCCCGAATCAAACAGGATGATCGCAAGGGCAATCGAACCGACAATGTAGGCCAGCGAGTTGTTGGAAAAATCGATACCGAGCCCGTCGACGCCTGCGAGAAGACCGATCAGCAGGAAGAGCAGAAGCAGCGGCGCGCCGAAGCGGAAAGCCAGAAGGCTGGAGAAGGCCGCGAGAAGAACGAGCCCAGTCGAGACCAGCGTCACGGCATAGAAAGCGTCCAATCCTTTTCCCCTTCTCGCAAGCAAACCCTCGCACTGGGATACTACCCCCATATCCAAAGCAGCGCCGCGTCGAAAACGACATCACGGCGGCCTTGCGTCCCGGCAAATCGGAAGCCGGCGACGTTGTTTTGGATTGAATGGGCAGAACTGCCGAGGCGAGACAAATGAGTCCCGTTCTTTTCGTCTGCAATCTTGATCAGAGTAGGGCGGAATTCAAAAAGTGAAAAGGCGGACCGGTCTCCCGATCCGCCTGCATTTGATTGCCTCTCAGAGAGACGGCCGATTTAGAGCAGCTTGCCCATGGCAACCGCGGTATCCGACATACGGTTGGAGAAGCCCCATTCGTTGTCGTACCAGGTCAGGATGCGGACGAAGTTGCCTTCGAGAACCTTGGTCTGGTCGATGGCGAAGATCGACGAGTGCGAATCATGGTTGAAGTCACGCGAGACCAGCGGTTCTTCGGTGTAACCGAGGATGCCCTTCAGGGCGCCGTTCGAAGCAGCCTTGATGGCGTCGTTCACTTCCTGGACGGTCGTATTCTTCTTGGCGACGAACTTGAAGTCGACGACCGAGACGTTCGGGGTCGGGACGCGGATCGAGGTGCCGTCCAGCTTGCCCTTGAGTTCCGGCAGGACGAGACCGACGGCCTTGGCCGCCCCGGTCGAGGTCGGAATCATCGAGAGCGCAGCGGCACGGGCGCGGTAGAGATCCTTGTGCATGGTGTCCAGCGTCGGCTGGTCGCCGGTGTAGGAGTGGATCGTCGTCATGAAGCCATGATCGATGCCGATCGCGTCGTTCAGAACCTTGACCACCGGAACCAGGCAGTTCGTGGTGCAGGAGGCGTTGGAGATGACCAGGTGATCCTTGGTCAGCTTGTCGTGGTTGACGCCGAAGACGACGGTCAGGTCGGCGCCGTCAGCCGGAGCCGAGACGATGACGCGCTTGGCGCCGGCGGTCAGATGCAGGGCGGCCTTGTCGCGCGAGGTGAAGATGCCGGTGCATTCCATCGCGATGTCGACGCCGAGTTCCTTGTGCGGCAGGGTTGCCGGATCCTTGATCGCGGTAACCTTGATCGGCTTGCCGCCACCAACGATGATGGTGTCGCCTTCGACCTTTACATCGGCCGGGAACTTGCCATGGATGCTGTCATAGCGAAGCAGGTGGGCATTGGTTTCGACCGGGCCGAGGTCGTTGATCGCCACGACCTCGATATCGGTACGGCCGGATTCGACGATTGCGCGCAGTACATTGCGGCCGATGCGGCCAAAGCCATTGATGGCAACTTTCACAGTCATTGCATACACTCCCGCTTGAAAGAAAGACCTTCAGGTTATCGGATCGCAGGGCGTTCGAAAAACCCCCTGCGACGATTTGACTTATGCCAATTTGGCTTCCGCGGCGGCGACGATCGCCTCTGCGGTGATGCCGAAATGTTTGTAGAGTTCCTTGTAGGGGCCGGAGGCGCCGAAAGACGTCATACCAACAAAAATGCCGTCGGAACCGATGAAGCTGTCCCATCCCTGACGAATGCCGGCTTCGACGGCCACCTTGACCGGCGAGGTGCCGATGATGGCGGCGCGATAGGCTTCCGGCTGCTCGAAGAAGAGTTCGAAGCAGGGTACGGAGACAACGCGGGCGGAAATTCCCTTCTGGGCCAGCATTGCATGAGCCTGGAGCGCGATCTCGACTTCGGAACCGGATGCAAAGATCGAAACCTTGGCGTCGCTTGCAGACAGAAGTTCATAGGCGCCGGAAGCGCACAGGTTCTTCTCGTCGTAGTCGGTGCGGGCCGGTGCCAGGTTCTGGCGGGTGAGCGCAATTCCCGAGGGGCGATGCTTCTCTTCAAGCGCGATCTGCCAGCACTCTGCAGTTTCGGTCGCATCGGCCGGACGGAAGACGAGCAGATTGGGGATGGCGCGGAGCGCTGCCATATGCTCGACCGGCTGGTGGGTCGGTCCGTCTTCGCCAAGGCCGATGGAATCGTGCGTCAGCACGTGGATGACACGGATGCCCATCAGGGCGGCGAGGCGGATCGACGGACGGCAGTAATCCGAGAATATCAGGAAGCCGCCCGAATAGGGGATCAGGCCGCCATGCAGTGCGATACCGTTCATGGCTGCGGCCATGCCGTGCTCGCGAATCCCCCAATGGATGTAGCGGCCGGAGAAATCGTCGGGCGTGATCGACTTCGTCTGGCTCGTCTTGGTATTGTTGGAGCCGGTCAGGTCGGCCGAGCCGCCGAGAGTCTCGGTGAGAACGCCGTTGATAACCTCGAGCGCATCTTCCGAAGCCTTGCGGGTGGCGACCGTCGGCTTGGTTTCGGCGAGCTTCTTCTTGTAGGCGTCGATTGTGGCATCGAAGTTGCCGGGCAGGTCACCGGCGAAGCGGCGCGTGAGTTCCGCACGCTTGTCTGGATTGCTCGCGGCAAGCCGGTCTTCCCAGTCCTTGCAGGTCTTGGTGGAGCGAAGCCCGGCGATACGCCAGGCGTCGAGGACGTCGGCGGGAACGGAAAAGGCTTCCTCGGCCCATCCGAGCGCCTTGCGGGTAGCCGCGATTTCGTCGGCGCCGAGCGGAGAGCCATGGACCTTGTGGGTGCCGGCTTTGTTGGGCGAACCGAAGCCGATGACGGTCTTGCAGGCAATCATCGTCGGCTTGTCGGAGTTACGCGCCGTTTCGATCGCTGAGGCAATGGCTTCCGGATCGTGGCCGTCGACGGCGAGCGTGTTCCAGCCGGAGGCGCGGAAACGCGCATGCTGGTCGGTCGAGTCGGAAAGCGAGATCGCGCCGTCGATCGAGATGCCGTTGTCGTCCCATAGAACGATCAGCTTGTTGAGCTTGAGGTGCCCGGCAAGCGAGATCGCCTCCTGGCTGATGCCCTCCATCAGGCAGCCGTCGCCGGCGAGCGCATAGGTGTAATGGTTCATCAGGTCCGAGCCGAACTCGTTGGCGAGCTTTTTCTCGGCGATCGCCATACCGACGGCGTTTGCAATGCCCTGACCGAGTGGGCCGGTCGTGGTCTCGATGCCGGAGGCATGGCCGTATTCGGGGTGTCCAGCAGTCTTCGCGCCCATCTGGCGGAACTGCTTGATGTCCTCGATGGTCATGTCTTCATAACCCGTCAGATAGAGCAGGGCATAGAGGAGCATGGAACCGTGACCGGCCGACAGCACAAAGCGGTCGCGGTCCGGCCAGAGTGGGTTCTTGGGATCGAAGTTCAGGAAGCGTGTGAAAAGCACGGTCGCGACATCGGCGCACCCCATCGGCATGCCTGGATGGCCGGAATTGGCTTTTTCCACTGCGTCCATGGCCAGAAATCGGATCGCATTCGCCATCCGGTTATGTTTTTCGGGAGAGATCATCGCTTTTCCGCTTATTCCGGGTCTCAAGGGATGTCCGCACCTGACGCGGACTGTCTGAAGGCGGCTGATCCATAGCAGGTGAATCGCGCGAGTCAACAAATCCGCGGTATTCTGGACTTTTCCCGGGCAAGAATTCAACCGTCTGCCTGTATGCCGCGCATTGCCACCGTCCTGCCCAAGAGCGGCGGTATTTGTTGGCTCGTCCACAGTTTAGGCGGGTGGGCCCCGGGCTGGTTTTATTGACGGGCGGCAATTCAAGCGAATACTGTCCACATTCAAGATAGCGGATCTTCAGGGCGATTCGGTGACCTTTTTTGGAAAGCCGGGACAACGAAATGTCGACAGACAACAGGGTTGATGTGGCGCTCAGCGCTTTGCGACAGGCAATTTCCGGCCTGGAGAATGCCATCGACATGCGCATCGAGGTCCAGCGCGAAAGCAGCGAGGTCGAAGGCGAGGTCAAGCGGGTGCATGCTGACCGCGCCCGGCTTGCCCAGGAGCTCGACCAGTCGGAATTCCGGGCAAACCGGCTCGAGGAGGTCAATCGCGAAGTGTCGCGGCGGCTGGTGACGGCGATGGAGACGATAAGGGCCGTTCTCGACCGATAGGGGCCGAGCGGAGACGGGCGCGATTTCGAGGCTTGCGGGGAGACGAATGGCACAGATTACGGTGACGATCGATGGGAAAGCCTACCGCATGGCCTGCGAAGAGGGCCAGGAGGCGCATCTCATCGATCTCGCCACCCAGTTCGACCGTTATGTTTCCCATCTTAAGGGGCAGTTCGGCGAAATCGGCGATCTCAGAATCACAGTGATGGCCGGGATCATGGTGATGGACGAACTCTCCGAAATCAACCGCAAGGTCGGTACCATGGAGAAGGAACTGGCCACCCTCAAGGAAGGGCGCGACAGCGCTGCTGCCGGTGCGCAGCACAAGGAAGAACTGCTGACGGCCGCGATCGGTGAACTGACCGAGCGGCTGAACGGAATAACCAAGAAGCTGACGGCCCGTCCGTCCGGCACCGCGCGGCAAGACGGCTGAAATTGACATGCGTCCATCATCGCCACTGGCGCTACGCGTGATTTGACCCTATATCTGGAATGCGATCTGCGCCTCACGACAGGAAACACAATCCCTGGGGCCATACTCGATCCAAAGGGAGCTGTCCCTGGCCGGGCCCGTGGGCCTGGACATATGGCGCCCACCTACGTTTGTAGGCACCCAGGATCGTACAAAACCATCGGCTGCGTGGATCGCGCTTTCTTCACTCGTCTGTCTGACCCTTACATTGCCGGTCGCCGCGCGAAGGCCAGCATGGCGCCGAAGGCGATCATCGCCCCGCCGCTCATGCGGTTCATCCATGCGAAAGTCCTGGCGTTCGCCGTGAGTCTTCCAAGACGGCTGCCGATCAGCGCATAGATGGTGATCGCCCCCAATTCCAGCACAAGAAAGATCGCGCCGAGAAGGGCAAAGCTTGCCGCATAGTTGGCGGGGTCGAGAAACTGCGGGAAGAAGGCGGTAAAGATCAGGATTGCCTTTGGATTGCCGATCGCGACCCAGAATTCCTGTCTTGCCAGGCTTGCTACCGGGCGGGCGGAGTTCGTCTCGTCCTGCCGGGCAATGCTCGGTGCCCCGGCCCTGAGGATCTTGATCCCAAGCCAGACGAGATAAGCTGCCCCCACCCACTTGATTGCCGAGAAGGCCATTTCCGAAGCGATCAGAAGCGCGCCGAGGCCGAGCGCGGTGATAACGATCATGATCGCGAAGGCGGCGATCCGGGCGAGCGACGCCAACAGGGCGACGCCGACCCCGGAGCGCATGGCATTCGTGAGCGCCAGCAAGTTGTTTGGCCCGAAAGCCATGTTGAGAGCGAAGCAGGCGGGGATGAACCATAAGATGGTCTGCGCGGTCATGGGGGCTACCGGATGGATGGGGAACAGGTCATTCTTGTACTCCCCGGACGACCATTCGGCAACGGTCGCCCGCGGCATTGACGAGTACCCATGTTGCTGCTCCAAATGGGCGCCAGATTGAGTGTTGCCTGAGGGTCGTAACCACCATGTACCAGCCGCCGCATTTTCGCGAGGATCGTCTCGACGTGCAGCACGCCCTGATCCGGGCTCATCCGCTCGGGCTTCTGATATCGTCGGGAGAAGACGGGTTGATGGCCAATCCGATCCCCTTCCGGTTGGCGAAAGCGGACGAGGGGCTGGGCACGCTTCAGGCGCACATGGCGAAAGCCAATCCGCAATGGCGGGCGCTGGCCAAGGGCGCGGAGGTGCTGATCGTCTTTCAGGGCGCCGATCACTACATCACCCCGTCCTGGTATGAGGCGAAGCGCGAGACGGGCAAGGTGGTGCCCACCTGGAATTACGCCATCGTCCAGGTGAGAGGGAACGTCCGGGTGATCGAGGATAGTCAGTGGATCAGGGCGCAGGTGGGCAGGCTGACCGACGGCCATGAGGGCAAGCGTATGATACCGTGGGCCGTCGGTGATGCGCCCGACGACTTCATTACCGCCCAGCTCAAGGGGATCATCGGCATCGAGGTGGAGGTCACCGGGATCGAGGGCAAATGGAAAGTCAGTCAGAATCGCGGCGAACCGGACCGCCGGGGCGTTGCCGACGGTCTGACCGCCGAGAGTACCGAGGAGGCAATCTCGATGGCCGATCTTGTCAGGACATATGGCAGGATCGAATAGTCGCCCTCAGACGTCCAGATGCAGTTCCTTTTCGCGTTCGATATAGGCGCGCTGCCGATCGGTGACATAGTCGCGGACGATCGGGGCGCCATCGCGCTTGCGCGATAGCTGCAGGTGGAAAACCATCTGGCTGCCGGCCTGGAACATCATTTCCGCGCTGGTCAGATAGAATTCCCACATACGGGCGAAGCGCTCGTCATACATTGCGATGACCTTGTCGCGATTGGCCTCGAAACGCCGGCCCCAATGGGCGAGCGTGGTGGCGTAGTGGATGCGCAGGACCTCGATATCGGTTACCCACAGACTGTTCTGCTCGGTAACGGCCACGACCTCCGACAGGGCCGGCGAATAGCCGCCAGGAAAGATATATTTGCGCAGCCATGGGCTGGTCATGCCGGGCGGGCTCATATGGCCGATCGAGTGGATGACCGCGACACCGTCATCCGGCATCATGGCGTTCAGCTTCTTGAAGAACTCGTCGTAATGCTGCACGCCGACATGCTCGAACATGCCGACCGAGACAATTCGGTCGAAGGTTTCCGCGACATCGCGGTAGTCCTTCAGCTCGAAGCGGACGCGTCCGGCAAGGCCGGCATCCTCGGCGCGCTTGGTTGCCAGCGCGTGCTGCTCCTTCGACAGTGTCACGCCGACGACCGAGACGTCTTCCAGCTTTGCCAGATAGAGCGCAAGATCGCCCCAGCCGCAGCCGATATCGAGCACCTTCATGCCGGGCTTCAGATTCAGCTTTGCGGCGAGAAGCCTCAGCTTGTTGCGTTGCGCCTGTTCCAGCGTTTCGCCCGGCTCGCGGAAATAGGCGCAGGAATAGAGCATGTTGTCGTCGAGGAAGAGTTTGTAGAACTCATTGCCGAGATCGTAGTGATGGGACACGTTCTTCTGCGCCTCACCCTTCTTATTCGACTGCAGGCTTTTCCGGAAGCGCATCTTGACGGCGCGCAGGATCTTCTGGATCGGATAGGATCCGAGCGACAGGCGGTTGATCGAGAACAGCATCAGGAAGTCGCGAAGCGTCGAGCCTTCCTCGAAACGCATGGTGCCATCCATATAGGCTTCGCCGGCGACCAGTTCTGCCTTGAATACCAGAGAGCGGTAAAGCGTGGGATCCGTCAACCGCATGGTCACCTGCGGGCCGGGTTCCCGGCCGCCGAAGACATGTCGTTTCCCGTCGGCATCGATGACGGTCAACTGGCCCTTGCGGATGAAGGATTTCAACATATGGGAAAGCGGAAACATGCACACCTCGCGGAAGCTCTACCGATAAGGCCCGCATGTTATCGCAAAAGTGTCCGGGCTCAACCTCTGCGACCAGCAATTGTCAGCGCCGCGCCACGGGGCGGCTCAACTCACAGAATTGTCTGCTGAAATGTGTACCCGCCGGGCGCCTGGCACCCGGCGGGACTGCTTATTGTCTCAGAATTCTTCCCAGTCGGCGTCGGAGGATGTTGCGGCGGCAGGGGAGGTGAAGGCCTTGGCGAGCGAATTCACCATCTTGCGGGCAGGCGAGGCGACGGGACGCGTCGCCGTCTCGGCCGGACGTGGTTTTGGCGAAGAGACGGCAGGGGCTCGGCGGGCCGCGGAAGGCGCGGCAGCGGCTGCGGGCGATACCGATGCCCTCGGCGCGGGCGCGGCTGCTCCGGACATGCGGAATTGCGCGACGAGGCTTGTGAGCGCGGACGCGCTATCGGCCAGCTTGTGGGTGACCGCTGTCGTTTCCTCGACCATGGCGGCGTTCTTCTGGGTGAACTGGTCCATCTGGTTGACCGAACTGCTGATTTCGTGGAGGCCAGTTGCCTGCTCGCGTGCAGCCGTCGCGATCGAGTTGATATGGTCGTTGATGCGGGACACCTGGCCGGAGATTTCTTCCAGCGCCTGGCCCGTCGCGCGCACGAGCCGGACGCCACCCGATACTTCCTCACCGGACTTGGTGATCAGAGCCTTGATATCCTTGGCCGCGTTCGCCGAGCGCTGGGCGAGTTCGCGAACTTCCTGGGCGACAACCGCGAAGCCCTTGCCGGCATCGCCCGCACGCGCCGCCTCGACACCGGCATTCAGCGCCAGAAGGTTCGTCTGGAAAGCGATCTCGTCGATCACGTTGATGATCTTCGAAATCTCGTTCGAGGCGTTTTCGATACGGCCCATGGCGTCGACCGCGTCGGACACGACCTTGCTCGAACTTTCCGTGCTCTTGCGCGTAGCCCCCGCCAATTCGGTCGCTTCGTCGGCGCGCGCCGATGCGCTTTTGACCGCTGCGGTGATTTCATCGAGTGCGGCAGAGGTCTCTTCGAGCGATGCGGCCTGCTGCTCGGTCCGGCGAGAAAGGTCGTCGGTGGCGGAGCGGATCTCGCTGGAGTTGCCCTGGACGCCCAGAGTCTCGGTGCGCAGTTGCGAAAGTGTCGCGTTGAGCTTTTCAACCGAGTTGTTGAAGTCGACGCGAAGCTGGTCGAGACCGGAGGTGAACGGCTGATCGATGCGAATGGTCAGGTCACCATCGCTGAGGGCGCGCAGACCGTTGGCGAGGGCATCGACGGCCATTTGCGTCTGGCGTGCCTCATGAGCCTTGTCGGCTTCGCGCGCTGCACGCTCCTGTTCTCCGAGCGACTGGCTTTCGGCGGACTTGCGCTCCAGTTCGACCTTTTGGACGGCGCTTTCGCGGAAGACCTCGAGCGAGCGGGCAAGCGCGCCGATTTCGTTCTGCATATCCTGGTGGGGAACGGCGAGGTCGAGCTGTCCCTGGGCCAGATTGCCGGCAACGGCCGTCAGGCGCGGCAGAGAACCCAGGATCTTGCGGGCGATCAGGGTCATGATGCCTGCCGCCACCAGAAGCGCCAGAAGAGCGGTGATTCCGATCGTCCATGCCATCTCCGTGGCCATGCCGTTGATTTCCGAGGCGCACACGCCGGCATAGAGAATGCCGATCACGTCGCCTGCGGACGAGAAGATCGGCTGGTAGATGGTGTAGTAGGGGATGTCGAGAATGACGGCCTCGCCGCGATAGGTCTTCCCCTGGGTAACGACCGGATAGACGGCACCCTTCTGGCCGAGCGCGGTTCCCACCGCGCGCTTGCCGTCCGGCTTGATGATGTTGGTCGTCTTGCGCCAGAAATCCTTGCTTTCCGGATCCCAGGCGAAGATCGTCGCCGTCTGTCCCGTCATGCGGCCAATCGCGTCGATCATCTCGTGTGAGGAAAACTCGGCCGGGACTGCGTCGGCCACGATGCGTTCGACATTGCCGTCCTTGCCCCAGGTGATCTTCGTTCCCGCCAGGTCACGTTCGACAAGGGTTGCGGCGGTGCGCATGCTGGTGTCCTGGCTGGCGATCGCCTGTTCCTCGATCCTACCGGTGATGCTGCTCGAAATGGCCAAGGCGACGGCGGCGAGCGACACAACGAGGATCATGATGGTCGTGGCTGTGACGGTGCCGACCAGGCCGAAACGGGAGAAGATTTTCATGGCGAGCTTTCCAATGAGGGAGATGTCGTGGAAAATCTAATCGTCGAAGATTAAATCATCGTTTCGTGATGAAAGTTGCGATTGTCGTGGATGTCTTCTGCAATCGAAAATGCTGCACAATCAGCGCAGATTCGTGAAAAGACATCGCCGGTCGTCCAGACGAGATGCGGCCCTGGCGTATCAGCCATTTTCCGTGCTGCTAATCACCGTTTCATTCCACCGGGCCGCTTGCGCCCGTCGCATGCGGCATTAAGGTGCGCGGGCCAATATTCAGCCGGGCGAGGAAAAGAAACAGGATGACGGACGACGCGCTAACAAAAGCCGAGATACGCAAGGCGCGGTTGGCGGCGCGGGACAAGATCCCTGCCGAGACGCGGATCGAAAACAGCCTTGCCATGGCGGCGCATGCAGGCGATGCGCTCGACTTCATTCCGGGCACGATCATTGCGGGTTTCCTGCCGATCAGATCGGAAGCCGACATTCGCCCCCTGATGGCGCGATTGAAGGCGCGTGGGGCGCGGCTCAGCCTGCCGGTCGTCCTTGACCGGGAGACGATCGTGTTTCGCGAACTGGTTGCCGGGGCGGAACTGGTAGACACGGGGTTCGGAACCCGTGGACCGGCCGCGGATGCTCCGGTTCTCGATCCGGAAATTCTGCTCGTTCCGCTTTCCGCCTTCGATGCTCGCGGTCATCGGATCGGCTACGGAGCAGGGCACTACGATCGCGCGATTGCCCGATTGAGGCAAAAAGGCCTTGACCCCCGGCTGATCGGCATTGCATTCGACTGCCAGGAAGTGGCACATGTGCCCTTTGAACCGCATGATATCGGGCTGGAAGCCGTGCTGACAGAAAGCGGTTTGCGACAATTCGGGCAATGACTGGATATAGGAATGCGGCTGCTTTTTCTGGGTGACATGGTTGGCAAGACAGGGCGGACTGCGGTCTGGGAGCGCCTGCCGGGTCTGATTTCCGACCTGAAACTCGATTTCGTCATCGTCAATGGCGAGAATGCCGCAGGCGGCTTCGGCATCACCGAGGAAATCTATCTCGAAACCATCAATGCTGGCGCCGACGTCGTGACGACAGGCAACCACGTCTGGGACCAGAAGGAAGCAGTCAGCTTCTGCGAGCGGCATGACCAGTTTCTCCGGCCGGCCAACTATCCCAACGGAACGCCGGGCAAGGGCTCGGGGCTCTTTTATGCGCGCAACGGCGCGCGCATTCTGGTCGCCAACATCATGGGCCGGGTGTTCATGCACCCGGAACTCGACGATCCCTTCAAGTCGGCCGAGACGATCCTCGCCGCCTGCCCGCTGAAGGAGCAGGCAGACGCCATCGTCTTCGATTTCCATGCCGAGGCAACCAGCGAAAAGCAGTGTTTTGGCCACTTCGTCGACGGCCGCGCGAGCTTCGTCGTCGGCACCCATACCCATGTGCCGACCGCCGACCACCAGATCCTCAACGGCGGCACGGCCTATATGTCGGATGCCGGCATGTGCGGCGACTACGACAGTTCACTCGGCATGGAGAAGGAAGAGCCGCTGAACCGCTTCATTTCCAAGATGCCGAAGGGCCGCTTCGAGGCCGCGCACGGTCCGGCGACCATCTGCGGCGTCGGCGTGGAGATCTCCGACCGCACCGGACTTGCGGAAAAGATCGCACCGCTTCGCATCGGGCCACGGCTTGCGGAGAGTATCCCGGAGTTCTGGGTCTAGCTCTTTCTGGCTACGCACGGACGTTGACGAAAATGTGAGGCTTGGCAGCGCATTTGTTCTTTACCCGTCTTGTCACCTGCCGCATCCTTGCGATCAGATGTGACGGCGCGGGAGCGGCACGATGCTGCCTGGACTTGCCTTTGCTGTTTTCGTTTCCCTGGCCTTTCCGGTTCTCTCGTCTGCCGAAGAGGGGCGACCGCCTGTCAGCCAATGTCAGCTGATCGCGGAAAAGCTGCCGGCTGCCACTTTCGCGGCTTTCAAGCCCAACGAGGAGGCGTCGGCCCGGCAGTTCGCCGCGCTTGATGAAGAGGTGACGATCTCCTATCTCGGACATTCGACTTTTCTGATCGAGACGCCGAGAGGCATATCGATTGCGACCGACTATAACGGCTGGCTGAGATCGCCGCGCCTGCCGGACGTGGTGACGATGAACAAGGCGCATTCCAGCCATTTCACGTTGACGCCCGATCCGGGTATCGCGAACGTGCTGCATGGCTGGGACGATATGCCGGGCGAAAAGGCCGAGCATCATCACGTGATCGGCGATGCCTATATCCGCAACGTGACGACCGATATCCGCAGTTTCGGTGGTTTCGAGCCCAACGGGAATTCCATCTTCATCTTCGAGGTCGCCGGGCTGTGCATTGGCCATCTCGGCCATCTGCATCATGAACTGACGGATGCCCATTTTGCCGAGATCGGACGACTGGATGTCGTCATGGTGCCGGTCGACGGCGGGCTGACCATGGGCGCCGACAGTATGAGCAGGACGATCAAGCGCCTCCGCTCGGCCCTTATCCTGCCGATGCATCGGCGTGGTCCGCCGATCGAAAACTTCCTCGCCATGTTCGGGGCGGATTTTGACTGGAAGATATCAGACAGTGCCGGTGTGACGGTTTCGATGCGCACGCTGCCGACGAAACCGCTCATTCTCGTCTTGAGCGGGGTCTGAACGGGCGGCAAGGGGCAGGGCGTGTGCCTGCGGCCCCATTTATTGCCGTGCCAGACGCACTTCGCCCTGAACATCAAGACCGATCTTGCCTCTGCCCAAGCGCAGCAGGCGGACGGGAAGCGCCTTTTCCTCAAGTCTTCGCCGGAGCAAAAGCAGGCGCGTTTCGAGATTGTCCTTGAAATCCGGCAGGCGCAGGCTTGCGTCCAACCGGATTTCACGGTTGGTGAACTCCTGGCGTGCGCTTTCCAGATGCTGCTCCAGCATGAAGACCAACAAGCGCCCGGCAACGCCCTTGATGACATAGTCGCCGTTGACGAAGACACTGTCATCGAAGCGATGGTGAACGATGTCGATCAGGTTCTCGCTGGCAGGGGGCGACTTGCCCGGACGAGCGGCGGCTTCCGCTTCGAGCGACAGGCGTTCGCAAAGTGCCAGCGATACGGCAGCCTGGCGGGCGATAATGGAAAGGGCGGCTTCGTCCTCGCGCGTGAAGGCCAGTCTTTCGGCGCTCTCGAAGAACAGCACCCCCTCAACCGCATCGTGGACCGTCAGCGGCACCGCTATCTGGCTCATTGCGCCGGGCATGCCGGGCAGGGGAATGGAACGGGTCCTGTTCTCGTCGCGCATGGAACCGCGGATGGCAGAACCGAACCGCCTGACGCGGCTCATGTCGCTGACCTTCACGGTCTTTCCGCTTGCCGCGGCCGCGCCGATGAGGCCTTCGCCGATGGGGACCTCGGCGCCGATGCCCGAGGGCGCGTATCCGATGCTTCCGATTGCCACGACTTGACCCCGCTCGCTATAGCAATGCAGAAACAGGCCATGCTCGAAGCCGAAACGATCGCGGATGCCCTGCAGGGTCGCGTCAACGATGCCACCAGCATCAATCTCGGCCGCGATCCTGTCGGCGATGCTGTCCGTCGCCTGGAGTCGCCTTTTTTCCGGCTGTCGCGGCTTCAGTGTTTTGACGGGTGAAGGGACGGCCTCGATGCTCAGGACCCGGAAGACATCGACGAGGCGCAGGCGCATCACCTCGCTCATGCCGATCTGCGCGCTGCTGGCGTTGACCTGCAGGGAGAGGCGCTCGAAGAGGGGACCGTCTTCCATGGAATGGGCAAAGAGCAATTCCAGCCGGAACTGGGCGCCGTTCTGCCCATCGACAACGAGAAGCGTCGCCTGCGGATTGAGCCGGATGTTGGCGGCGGTCTTGGCGAAGAACTGGTTCGACAGCGCGACATGTTCGTCATCGACGATCGCGACGTGCGAGAGATAGGAGATATTGGGGATGCCATCGGCATCCGCGGTCGAGATGATCGAGGGGATCACACCTTCGAAACAGGCTTCCAGTTCGGCAAGCGACCAGTTCATCGGTCCGGGCTCCGCAGCTTCGTGCCTGCCTTCGATCCGGGTGTCTGCACGTAGACGGCCGAAACCGTGATCGTAGCCACGATCACGTCGCGACTTGTCAGCCATGGCGCGATGATTTCCGGGGCGAGGCCGAGCCGCATCAGCGTCGACACGATAGCGACTATGTAGCGGGCGGATCGCTCGATCTCCTCCTCGTCTGCCGGGCGTAACGCCGCGGTTCCCTTCAACTGATAGGTGACATAGTCCGACGGTCGGGAAAACGTCACGGCGATGCGGCCGTTCTCCCGGAGGTTGGCAATTGTTTCGGGCCATTGCCAGGACGACAGGGCGAGGTCGATGCAGCCTCGGTCGCGGGAGCGCCAGGCGCCGACGCCACGCCCGATCGCGGGCCGGCGAACAGGCCCCGTCGTTCCCACAATCTGCATGACCGGGCTTTCGATGAAAGCGGTCAGGTCTTCGTCCAACATAGTTTGTTCCATTGCTCTCACTACCCAATACAGCAGTTATGCAAGTTTTAGGATCGGAGTTTCTCCGCTTAGGAAGGTTTTAGGAAACAGGCCCGACAGACGTGACTATAGCGATGCTCCTCACATCAAAGGAGCAAGCAAATGCAAAGCGAACCGTCAACAATCATGCCGGACAATGCCGTCGCCGTCATCGGCGCGGGGCCGGGCGGTCTCGTCGCGGGCCGATGGCTGCGCGCCCACGGCTTCGAACCGGTCATCTTCGAAGCCTCCGCCCGGGTCGGAGGCCAGTGGAATTCGGCGTCGGCCGCGAGCGCCACATGGCCCGGGATGCGCACGAACACCAGCCGCATCATGACCGCATTTTCCGACCTGGATCACGCGCCCGGTTCGCCGGTTTACGTGACGCAGGACGACATGCTGGATTATCTTGAGCGCTATGCTTTCACCTTGGGCTTGCTGCCGCATCTGCGGTTGTCCACGCGGGTGGAGTCGCTTGAGCGCGGACTGGGCGACAGCTGGCTCGTGCGCTCGGTCGCCGGTGGACGGGCGCGGCAGGAGATCTTCCAGAGGGTGATCGTCGCAAGCGGTCGCCACAATGCACCGATCGTCCCCGACGTTCCCGGACTGGACGGCTTCAGCGGTACCTTGGGCGCGATTCATGCGGCCCAGTACAATGGCGTCGAGCGGTTTCGGGGCCGCAAGGTGCTCGTTGCCGGTTGTTCGATCAGCGCATTGGAGATCGCCTCTGAACTGGCCTATGGCGGGGCCGCCCATGTGACGGTGACCAATCGGCGCCAGCGCTACGTGCTGCCGAAGCTCATCTGCGGCGTGCCGACCGAGCATGTGATGTTCAATCGTGCATCGGCGCTGCTTGGCGCAGTCGCCTCGCCGGAACAACTCGCGGCCGGTTTCAAGGCAAAGGCGCTTGGTGTCGCCGGAAATCCGGCCCAGTTCGGCGCGCCGGCGCCCGATGACAACATATTCGCCGCCGGTGTTACCCAGTCGCAGCAGTTCCTTCCCGCCGTGGCCGAGGGACGTATCGATGTGACGTCCTGGATCAAGCGCATCGATGGCCGTCGTGTTCTGTTCGAAAATGGTGAGACCTTCGATGCTGACGGGATCATCTTCGGCACCGGCTACCGGCTTTCCCTGCCATGGCTCAGCGACGAGATCGCTGCCGCCGTTGGTCTCGACGAGGCGCATATCGACTTGCACGACCATACTTTTCATCCCGAGCTTCCCGGGCTCGCCTTCCTCGGTCTCTACGATCTCGTCGGACCCTATCTTCCGGTGCTGGAACTGCAGGCCCGCTGGATCAGCCATTGTTTCGCCGGTATCCGTCCTGCGCCTTCGAAGCCTGAAATGGCGGACGGGCTTCAGCGCAGCAAGGCCATGCGGGCCGGTCCGCCTACCATGCCGATGCATGTTGCGGCCCTGACCTTTGCCCGCAATGCCGGCGTCGAGCCCGATGTGCAGGCCTGGCCCGAGCTGGAAAGAGCGCTTCTCTTCGGTCCGCTATCCGCGGTTTCCTTCCGTCTCAGCGGTCCGGATGCGCTCGCCGAAGCACCGGCTCGCACGCAACGGGCGGCGGCGGCATTCGGCGCAATCACGAACGCAGAGTTTTCCGCCGAGGAACTGGCTGTCCGCTCGCTCATCGGCAACGGGGCGGTTTCGACCGCCGCGTGACGAACCTTGTCGCCGTCCGGGTCTGTCCTCGTGGGATTGCCCGCGAAGCTATTGCGGACGGCGAATTACCCGCCTTGCTCTTGAACAGCGCCGTCATCGCTCTTATAAGGCGCCATTCCGAACAATAAGTGTGATCAGGGGTGCCATGGCTGGCCATTCACAGTTTAAAAACATCATGCACCGCAAGGGCCGTCAGGACTCCGTGCGGTCGAAAATGTTCTCCAAGCTTGCGCGCGAAATTACCGTCGCCGCGAAGGCCGGTCTGCCCGACCCGTCGATGAACGCCCGCCTCCGGCTGGCGATCCAGAACGCCAAGGCGCAGTCGATGCCGAAGGACAACATCGAACGCGCCATCAAGAAGGCGTCCGGTGCCGAGGGCGAGAACTACGAAGAAGTCCGCTACGAGGGCTATGGCCCGGGCGGCGTCGCCGTGATCGTCGAGGCGCTGACCGACAACCGAAATCGTACCGCCTCTTCCGTGCGCTCGACCTTTACCAAGGCCGGCGGCGCGCTCGGCGAAACCGGTTCGGTTTCCTTCTCCTTCGATCGCGTTGGCGAAATCACCTACAAGCTTTCGGTCGGCGACGCCGACAAGGTGATGGAAGCAGCTATCGAGGCCGGCGCCGAGGATGTCACCACCGATGAGGATGGTCACACGATCATCTGCGGCTTCGAGGATATCGGCGACGTTTCCAAGACGCTCGAGGCAAGCCTCGGCGAGGCCGAAACCGTCAAGGCGATCTGGAAGCCGCAAAACACCGTTCCGGTCGATGAAGAAAAAGCCCAGTCGCTGATGAAGCTGATCGACACGCTCGAAGACGATGACGACGTGCAGAACGTCTATTCGAATTTCGAAGTGTCCGACGAGGTCATGGCCAAGCTTTCGGCCTGATCACTGGTTCAGTCAGACAAGAAGGCCCGGCAGCGTTCACCGCTCCGGGCCTTTTCGTTGCGGTCAGCCAAATGGTCAGGCGGCGGCGGTGTGCACGCTCGAAATGGCGCCGACGAGATCGTTGACGATGCGTTCGATCTGGCTGCGGTCGTCACCCTCCGCCATGACGCGGATCAGAGGCTCCGTTCCGGATGGCCGGATGACCAGGCGCCCGTTTTTCGAAAGCTCGTTTTCCGCCTCCGCGATTGCCTTCTTGACGTGGCTGTCCTCGAGAGGCTTGCCGCCGGAAATGCGAACATTGCGCAGGAGTTGCGGCACCGGATCGAAGCGGTGGCAGAGCTCGCTGACCGTCTTGCCTGTGCGCTTGACGCTGGCCAGGATCTGCAGCGCGGCGACGATGCCGTCTCCGGTCGTGCCGAAATCGGAAAGAACGATATGGCCGGACTGCTCCCCTCCGACATTGAAATCGTGCCGGCGCATGTGCTCGACGACGTAGCGGTCGCCGACCTTGGTGCGTGCCAGGGACAGTCCCTTGCCGTTGAGGAAGCGCTCGAGCCCGAGGTTCGACATCACAGTCGCGACGATGCCGTCGCCTTTCAGCGTGCGGTCGTTTGCCCAGGTTTCGGCAATCACCGCCATCAGCTGGTCGCCATCGACGATGGCGCCGTTCTCGTCGATGATGATGACGCGGTCGGCATCGCCATCGAGTGCGATGCCGATGTCGGCGCGCACCTCGTGGACCTTCTTCTGTAGCGCGGAAGGGTGGGTCGAGCCACAATCGAAATTGATATTGGTGCCGTTCGGTTCGTTGCCGATTGTGATCACCTCGGCGCCCAGCTCCCAAAGGGCAGCCGGGGCGACCTTGTAGGCCGCTCCATTGGCGCAGTCGATCGCTATCCTCAATCCGTGCAGCGTGACGTCGCGCGGAAGGGTTCGCTTGACGTATTCGATATAGCGGTAAATGTCGCCCTCGACGCGCTTGGCTCGGCCGATCTCGTGCGAGGGAGCGAGCTGCGAATAGATATCCTTATCGAGCAGCTCCTCGATCTCATGTTCGATTTCGTCGGAGAGCTTGTAGCCGTCCGGTCCGAATAGCTTGATGCCGTTGTCGGCGAAGGGGTTGTGGGAGGCAGAGATCATGACGCCGATATCCGCGCGCAGCGAACGGGTCAGCATAGCGACGGCAGGCGTTGGAATTGGCCCGAGCAGGAAGACGTCGAGGCCCGCCGCGGTAAAACCGGCAACAAGGGCGTTCTCGAGCATGTAGCCGGAGAGCCTTGTATCCTTGCCAATCACCACGCGATGGCGATGATGGCCGCGGCGAAAGATCGTGCCGACCGCAATGCCGACGCGCATGGCGAGATCCGGCGTCATTGGAAATACGTTGGACTGTCCGCGGATGCCGTCCGTACCGAAATAGCGACGTGTCATGTGCTCTCCCGAAATGGTTTTCGCTGCCGCCTCCCGCCCGAGATACACGCCCGCAGCCGATCAATCGGTCACAGGCAGGCGCGGCATATATCGGGCTGCTCTTGCCACAAAAAATCATTTACGGCACGTAAATTCGCGTCAAAGGCGATTATATCCTGTGACCAAACACAAAAAGACCACCTGGCGTTGGGGCCAGATGGTCTCCTTGCGGCATGATGTGCCGATGCTCAGTGCGGCTGGGGTTCCAGTCCGCTTTCCGGTTCGCCGCCCTTGGTGCCCGGAGCGCCGTCTTTCTTCGTACCTGCGCTCGGTACGGCCGAGCCACGGCTCGGAGGCGTATCGTCGCCCAGGTCGCGAGCCGGCTTTTCGCCGCGCAGCAGCGCCTTGATCTCGTCGCCCGAGAGGGTCTCGTATTCCAGCAGGCCCTCTGCGATAGCGATGAAGCCGTCGTGGTTCTCCGTGAGGATCGTCGTCGCCTGGGTGTAGGCTTCGTCGATCAGCCGGCGCACTTCGTTGTCGATCTTCTGAGCGGTCGATTCCGAGACGTTCCTGGTCTGCGAGACCGAATGGCCGAGGAAGACCTCCTGCTGGTTTTCACCGTAGGAGACATGGCCGAGCACGTCGGAGAAGCCCCATTGGGTGACCATGGCGCGGGCAAGCTTGGTTGCCTGTTCGATGTCCGAGGAAGCGCCCGAGGTGATGTTTTCCTTGCCGAAGGTCAGTTCTTCGGCAACGCGTCCACCCATCATGATGGCAAGGCGCGACACCATCCACTTGTAGCTCATCGAATATCGGTCGCCTTCAGGCAACTGCATGACCATGCCGAGTGCACGGCCGCGCGGGATGATGGTGGCCTTGTGCAGCGGATCGGCCACGGCAACCTTGAGGGCGCAGATCGCATGGCCGGCCTCGTGGTAGGCGGTCAGCTTCTTTTCGGCCTCGGTCATGGCGGACGAGCGGCGCTCGGCACCCATCATGATCTTGTCCTTGGCGTCCTCGAATTCGGCCATGGTGACGACGCGCTTGTTGCGCCGCGCGGCCATGAGTGCCGCCTCGTTCACGAGGTTCATCAGGTCGGCGCCCGAGAAGCCTGGCGTCCCGCGTGCGAGGACCTTCAGGTCGACGTTCGGTGCGAGCGGGACGTTGCGGGCATGAACCTTGAGGATGCGCTCGCGACCGACGATATCCGGGTTCGGAACGACGACCTGGCGGTCGAAACGGCCCGGACGCAGAAGCGCGGGATCGAGAACGTCGGGACGGTTGGTCGCGGCGATCAGGATGATGCCTTCGTTGGCCTCGAAGCCGTCCATTTCGACGAGCAACTGGTTGAGCGTCTGTTCGCGCTCATCATTGCCACCGCCGAGGCCGGCGCCGCGATGGCGGCCGACTGCGTCGATTTCATCGATGAAGATGATGCAAGGCGCGTTTTTCTTGGCCTGTTCGAACATGTCGCGGACGCGGCTGGCGCCCACGCCGACGAACATTTCAACGAAGTCGGAACCGGAAATGGTGAAGAAGGGCACGTTGGCCTCGCCGGCAATGGCGCGGGCAAGGAGTGTCTTACCGGTACCCGGAGGGCCGACCAGCAGCACGCCACGGGGAATGCGACCGCCTAGACGCTGGAATTTCTGCGGGTCGCGCAGGAATTCGACGATCTCTTCGAGATCCTGCTTGGCTTCGTCCACGCCTGCGACATCCTCGAAGGTGACGCGGCCATGCGCTTCGGTCAAAAGCTTGGCCTTGGACTTGCCGAAACCCATCGCGCCGCGCGAACCGCCCTGCATCTGGCGCATGAAGAACAGCCAGACGCCGAGGATCAGCAGCATGGGCAGGAGCGTGCCGACATAGCTCAGGAACCCGGAGGAGCCGTCCGTTTCGGGGCGGGCCACGATCATGACGTTCTTCGACTGCAGCTTTTCAAGCAGATTGTCGTCGATGACGGGTGCATAGGTCTGGAACGCCGTGCCGTTTTCGACATAGGTGCCGATCACACGGTTTCCGGTGACCGTTACGTCGCGCACACGACTGGCATCAACCTCCCGCAGAAACTGCGAATACGGTATCTCGCGCGAACTGGTCTGCGATGGCGTTGTCTGAAACATGCTGAAAAGCGCGATCAGCAACAGCGCAATTATGGCCCAAAGCGCGAAATTACGAAAATTTGGGTTCATTGAACTCCCCGAACAGAAGCGGCTCGCACGGTCTGCGGCCGACATGATTATCCAGTAACATAGGGTTGCGCCACGCCCTTGCCAAGGCAAGGCGAGCGTTTCGATGCGTTTTCCGTCAATAACATCTAAATTGGCGAGGCGGGATACGGTTCCCGCCCGAATAACCGGGCAACGGTATTGGCGATTTCGAGGTCGAAAGCGGGCAGGAAGCGGTCGAAGGGCGCAAGCGCCGGTTCGATCCGGACGCTGAGAGCGTCGTCTAGACCTCGCGATTTCGTGCTTTCCTGAGGTACCATATGCGGCGCGATGCGCGCGGCATGACGCGCTATGGATTCGGGAACGGCTTCAAGCGGCCCGATGCCCTCTATTGCGGATCCAGGCTCGATCCGCAACTCGCGTTCACCGAGATTGTGAATGACGAACCGTCCGTCCCAGAGGATGGTTTGGCCGGGAGCGACTGCCAGCGGCAAGATATCGCGGCGTTCGCGCGTCAGGTAGATGCCATCCTTGCGCTTCTGGACAAGGGTCCGGGAGACGGTCATGCGTCCGTCTTCCTTTCGTTCAAGGAACGCCATGACCTGCGCCATTGCATCGCTTCCCGGCAGGTGGGGACGCCCGCCGGTGACTGCCAGAAGGACGGCAAGCGCATGGCGCAAAACCTGCGCGTCGGCATCGAGCGCCGCGCTGTCGAGGTGGACGACTGTGCCCGCGTGAACCCGGCAATACTGCTGAAGCAGATGTGCGGCCTCGGCGGACATATGCATACGCCGCGCTCCCATGTCGGGCCCGATCGGCGTCGCGCCGGCCGCAGCCAGGGCCTCGCGCGTTCGAACCCGCTCGTAGTGCGGATCGAGGTTGCTCGGGTCATCGATCCAGCGGTGGCCGCCCGTTGTGAGATACCGACGGATATCGGCGCGCCGGGCGCCGAGGAAGGGGCGCATGATCCAGAAGCTGCGTTCATAGAGCGTGGCGGGAGCCATGCCGGACAGGCCGTGGCTTGCCGTGGCGGCGCGGGCGGAGCGCATGGCGATGGTCTCGGTCTGGTCGTCGGCGGTATGGCCAGTGACGATGAGATCGGCGTCAAGTTCACCGGCGGCCTGCACAAGCAGGTGGTAGCGCGCCTCGCGAGCGGCGGCGGAAAGGCCGGTCCCCGGCTTTTCGTCCTGCCAGCGGCGGGTGACGTGGGGAATACCAAGCCGAGCGCAAAAATCCGCAACGCTTTCGGCCTCTGCAGCGGATTCGGCGCGGAGGGCATGATCGACGGTCGCGGCGGTCAGCGAATGAGAGAAGTTGCCGTGGCGCAATGCGCGATCAAGGGCAACAAGCAGGCCGGTCGAATCGCTTCCACCGGAAATGGCTACGAGAAGGCGGGAGGGCTTCTTCAGGGAGTTTAGAAACGCCGTAGCGGCAAGTTCGGGAGAAATGGCGGCATTCACGGCCATCGGGCAGGTCGCGTCAGCAGCCAAGGCGCTTCTGTTCGGTCGCAACCTTGCTCACGACCGCGCGCGAGGCCTTGGGGTAGCGGCGGGTGACTTCGCGCAGCGTTGCGCAGGCGGTATCGGTATTGTCCAGCGCGGCAAGCGACATGCCGAGCTTCAAGAGCATTTCGGGCGCCTTTGGCGAGGTGCCGTAAGCCTGATGCGCATTGAGGAAGGTCTTGGCGGACTCGTTGTACTTGCCCTGCGAATACTGGGCCTCACCGAGCCAGAAACTGGCGTCCGCGATCTTCGCGCTGTCGGGATAGCGTGTGAGGAAGTCGCTGAACTCGTTCTCGGCCAGCTTGTAGTCGCCCGATAGAACATGTCCATAGGCGGACTGGTAGACGTCGCTTTCGCTGGTGAGGGACGCGACCTTTGGTTCTGCACCTGTCTCGACGCCCGGCAGCGCGGTGGCGCCGGCAGCATCTGTGTTGAGCGTAGCGGAGACCGGCATGCCGCTGGAATCGAGCTCGATGGAGCCGAGCACCTGTTCGGGTGCTCCAGCCTGTCCATTGCCGGGATCGGTGCCGGTCGAAGGCGGCTGAGTGATGATCTGGGCAACGGAATCCTGCTGCGTGCCGCTCTGGACCGGCTTTTCGAGCGCACCACTCTTCTTCGCTCCCGGCTTTTCCAACTCCTGGAAGCGGAATTCGTTGTCTTCCTGGATCTTGCGCATCTGCTCCTGCATCTGCAGCAACTGGAAGCTCATTTCCTCGACCCGGCCGTTCAGGTTGCGAAGCTCTTCTTCCAGCTGGAGAACGCGCATCGCGGGGTCGGCGGCCTGGGCAAGCTGCACCGGTTCGCGCGGGGCAGGAGCAGTCGTTTGCGCATTTGCCGCACCGAAGGGCGCGGCAAGCTGCATGGAACTGGCAGTTCCATGCAGGATGGCCAACGATGCCGCCCCGAGCATTGCGGCCATGACAAGTTTCTTCATGTCATAAGTCCTGTCTTCATATTGATCGTCACGCCGCTTGGCGCGAACAGGAGATTTTTACAATTGCCGGTAAAAAGCAACCGAAGTTCGGCCAAAGTGTGGAGAAAAACGTGAAGGCGGCCCCGGTGGAGCCGCCTTGCAAAACTGATCGGAAATAGATGCGATCAGAGACCCGCGCCGCCGCCGAGAACGGTAACTGCGCGGCGGTTCTGCGACCAGCAGGAAATGTCGTCGCAGACGGCGACGGGACGTTCCTTGCCATAGGAAATGGTCTTCATCCGGTTTGCCGGAACGCCACGCGACGCCAGATAGTCACGCGTGGTGGCGGCACGGCGGGCGCCGAGCGCAAGGTTGTATTCGCGGGTGCCGCGTTCGTCGGCATGGCCTTCGATGGTGATCGGGTATTGCGGATATTTCAGCAGCCACTGGGCCTGGCGGTCGAGCGTCTGCTGCGCATCGGCGCGAATGGATGTGGAATCGGTATCGAAGAAGATCCGGTCGCCGACATTGACCGTGAAGTCCTGCGTCGAACCCGGCGTCGCTGCGCCGTTCGCGCCGAGGCCGAGATCGGAGGCGCTGTTGGGAAGGTTCTTCTTCGAGGCGCAGCCGGCAAGCGCAAGCGTCATCGCCAGCGCGAGGATTGCGGGATTGGTCGCAAGTTTCTGCATGCGGCTCTTGGCCGGAGTGTGAATGCGGCTCATCGCCGGTCTCCTTGAATCTTATTCGTTAAGGTTGCCGGACTCTAACCATACTGGGTTAACCGGCATCGAAGGAACATGGTTAATTTTGCGTGAATTCACCGCCAGAAGTGGCTGCTTTACAGGACTTTGCGGCAACAAAGAGGCGCAATTGCGCCTCATTCAAGGAGCGGCGACCAGGCCGGGTCGGAGGCGTAGGTCGGCGTGCGGATGAGCTGTTCGTTGTAGCCGGTCAGGTCGATCGAATAGAGTTGCGGTCCGCCGGCACCGGCCGCCTGGCGGAAAAACATGATCACGCGACCGTTCGGAGCCCAGGTCGGACCCTCGTTGTGGAAGCCGGTCGTCAGGATGCGCTCGCCCGAACCGTCGGTCTTCATGACGCCGATCGAGAACTTCCCGCCCGATTGCTTGGTGAAAGCGATCAGATCGCCGCGCGGTGACCAGACCGGCGTCGAATAGGAACCATCGCCGAAGGAAATGCGCTGCTGGCCGGTGCCGTCGGCATTCATGACGTAGAGCTGCTGGCGGCCGCCACGGTCGCTTTCGAAAACGATACGCGAGCCATCCGGGGAGTAGGACGGCGAGGTATCGATCGCCGCCGTGCTGGTCAGCCGCGTCGTCGTGCGCGAACGCAGGTCCATGGTGTAGATATTGGCATTGCCGCCCTGCTGGAGACTCATGATCACGCGCTGGCCGTCGGGCGAGAAGCGCGGGCTGAAGGTCATGCCGGGAAAGTTCCCGACCACTTCGCGCTGCCCGGTTTCCAGCTGCAGCAGATAGACGCGCGGCTGGTTGCCCTCGAAGGACATGTAAGTGACTTCCTGACGGCTCGGCGAGAAACGAGGCGTCAGAACGATATCGTTCGTATTGGTCAGCATGCGGACGTTCTCGCCATCCTGGTCCATGATGGCGAGCTGACGCTTGCGGTCAGCTTTCGAACCGCTTTCCGAGACGAAGACGACGCGGGTGTCGAAATAGCCCTTCTCGCCGGTCACGCGCTCATAGATCGCATCGGCGATGATATGGGCCACGCGCCGCCAGTTTTCCGGCTGGGTGAAAAACTGCTGACCGGTCATCTGCTGGCCGGCAAAGGTATCCCAGAGGCGGAATTCGGCGCGCAGACGGCCGTCCCCTTCCTTGCTGATGCGCCCGACGACGAGGGCCTGCGCGTTCACAACCTTCCAGTCCTCGAAACGGGGCGGCTGATCGGGATTGGAGATCTTCTCGATGAATGCAGCGCGGTTGACCGGAGCGAAAAGGCCGGAGCGCTTCAGATCGGCTTCGATCACGGCGGAAATCCTGGCCCCGATGTCGTCGGAAGAGACGAAATCACTGACCGCGATCGGGAGCGGCTCGACGTTGCCCTTGTTGATATTGATCTCGACTACCGCGCTTGCCGGTGTCGCAAAGGCGCCGGTCAGACCGGCGATGACGATCAGGAGACGGAAGAAGGAGCGTTTTCTCATAAGGTTCAAGCCTTTCAGCTCTTACAGCAGTTCGCTGGGGTCGAAATTGACGATCACCTCTTCCCAGGCGTCATATTTGTCCCTGGGGAGGTTCTTGAAGGGGGAGGATTTTAGAACCGCACGCCGCGCGCCGCCCATCAGCACCTGCTGGGCAGAAGGCGAACCGCCGCTGGCCGTAACTTCCGGATCGCCGATGATGGCGCCGGATTCATCGAGCCGGAACTTCACCTGGATGCGAACGTCGGTCGCATCCGCCATGCCGGGAATGATCGACCAGTTGTTCTGGATCTGGCCGCGCAGCGCATCCATCTCGCTCTGGCTCAACTTCGTACCGCTCGTGGTTTTCTTGCCTCCAAGGGCTGCCTCGTCGGTCGTGCGCTTGGCACCACCGCCGGCCGCGTCGGTCTTGTTGAGGAGCGCCGCTACTTCGTCGGCATTGAAGTCGCTTTCCTTGGTCGACTTCGATTTGGCCGTTTCCTCGGTCTTGGTGTCCTGCTTGCGATCCGGGGCCTTGGCCGCCTGCGCTTCGGCCGGCTTGGTCTCGGCGGGCTTTGTCTCGGCGGGCTTCGGTTTCGGTTTGGCAACCGGCACGGGGACGTTCTCGGGGAGGGGGATTTCCTCCGGTGCGGCCTCCTGGGGCGGTGCCTCGGGAGTTGCCTGTGGTGTCGGCTCGGGCTTTACCTCGGGGGTCGGTTCGGCCTTGGCCACCTCGGTCGACGGAGCGGCGGAGGTCTCTTCCTTGATGATCTGCTTGATATCGTTTGATACGGTATCCTTGGTCGGTTGGACCTTCTCGACCTTTTCCGGCGCTGCCGCCACCTCCGTCTGCTGAGGCTTCTTTTCCGGTGTCGGCGGCGACTTCATATCGATCTCGTTGTCGCCGACGTTTTCGGCATTGTCGACCGGGGTCGGCTTCTTGGTGGGGACGGGGGCGGCCTTCTCGCGCACGGGCGCGTTCTTGTCGCCCTGCTGGATCTGCGTCATTTCCTCGATCGGAATGATGTCGACGGGGAGCGCTTCCACGTCAGCGACCTCGAACGAGGCGGGCGCGCCGAGGGATAGCAGCGCCCACGCGAGCGCCACGCCATGCAGTATAGCCGATGTGACGAGACTGCCTTTCATCGCGCCTAATCACTTATCCTGTTCTTGTAGCGTCACCAGGCCGATATTCTTGAACCCGGCAGAGGAAATCCGGGCCATGACCTTCATTACGGTGCCGTAGGCGGCAGCCGTGTCGCCGCGCACATAGATGCGCTCGTTGTATCCCGTGGTGGCGATTGCCTCGAGCTTGGCAACAACCTCGTCAATGGCGATCGGGGTTTCCTGCAGATAGATTTCGCCAGCCGGATTGACAGAGATGGTGATCGGCTGCGTATCGGCGTTCATCGCCTTTGCCTGGGTCTCGGGCAGGTCGATGGGCACGCCCACTGTCATCATCGGCGCGGCCACCATGAAGATGATCAGGAGAACCAGCATGACGTCGACCAGCGGGGTCACGTTGATTTCGCTCATCGGCGCGCGCTTGCCGCCGCCGCGACGCGATCCGCGACGGCCTCCGCCGCCTCCGCCATTCGATCCAACTGACATTGCCATCAATTCGTCTCCGTTGCCGACTCGTTTTACTGTGCAGCCTGACGCGGCTGCAGCTTCTCATCGATCTGGCGCGAAAGAATGGCGGAAAACTCGTCGGCGAAGCCTTCCATGCGGGCCGTCAGCTTCCCTGCCTCGCCGGAAAACTTGTTGTACGCGATAACCGCTGGGATAGCCGCAACCAGACCGATGGCGGTCGCCAGAAGCGCCTCGGCGATACCGGGAGCGACGACCGCAAGGTTGGTGGACTTCGAGCCGGCGATCGCCTGGAACGAGGTCATGATGCCGACCACCGTGCCGAAGAGGCCGACGAAGGGAGCGGAGGATCCGATGGTCGCGAGCGATCCGAGCCGGCCCTCCAGCTGTTCCGACTCGCGGGCGAGCGTTACGTCCATGGCCCGGTCTATACGCATCTGCAAACCAATCGGAGAGCGGGCGCCGCGTTCGAACGACTTCTTCCACTCGCGCATCGCCGCGACGAAGATCGCGCTGAGGCCGGTATTGGAGCGCTCGGCAAGTGTCCGGTAAAGTTCTTCGAGCGATTGCCCGGACCAGAAAACCTGTTCGAACTGGTCGAACTGGCGCCGGGCCTTGGCGTAGCTCATGATCTTGTCGATGACGATCGCCCACGTCCAGACCGATGCCGCGATCAGTCCGAGCATGACGAGCTTCACCACAAAGCCTGCTTCGATGAACAGCGACCAAAGGCTCACGTCGGTCGTTGCGGCCAATCCTACTTGTTCCATTGCTCTCTTGTCCCCGAAATCCAAACGCCCGGCGCAAGACCGGGCGGTTCAAGAATGCTTCTGTAAAAGAAATATCCGGTCGCCATCCGCTTCAAGCTCCCAGACTGCCTTTTTGCGTTCAATTTTGGTCAAACGAAGGCGTGCAGCGCACAAATCCTCATAATGCCAGTAAGACATCATTATGGTTAAGAGAGCGTTAGGGCCGATCGACTTTCAGGTGGCACTGGAGTTCAGGAATTGCTGCGCAAGCCCTTCCGGAAGTCGGCGTGGACGACCGTTGCGGTTGACGACCGCAATCACGACTCTGGCAGCGATCAGTTGAGTCCCGTCACGAAGGATCTCCTGTTCGAGCACCATCTTGGCGCCGCCGGCCCTGGTCGTCCTGGTCGCGATTTCGAGAATATCGTCCATGCGCGCCGGACTCTTGAAGTCGATTTCCATCTTGTGAACCACGAAGACCAGGCCCTCTTCATCGATGCCGAGCAGGGCGCTCTGCTCCACGCCGAGACATCTGAGATAGTCCGTGCGGCCGCGCTCCAGAAAATGAAGATAGCGGGCGTGGTAGACGAGGCCGGAAAAATCGGTGTCTTCATAATAGACTCGCTGGTGCAGCCTGTGGCCGTTGTCCGAAAGCTCGCCGCAAATAGAAATCTGCTTGTTTTTCATTCGGTTATCCTTTGCGATCGCGCGGCAGGCCAGGGATATTGGAGACCCCTTACGCCACCATTGTAGTTCTGTCACAAATCGGCATTATCAGAATTCGAGCTTAACTGGCACAGGAGACGATTCCATGAAAATAGCAGTTATGGGTGGTGACGGATTTGTCGGATGGCCCACATCGCTGCATCTTTCCGATGCCGGTCACGATGTTCACATCCTCGACAATCTGTCCCGGCGGTGGATCGATACAGAACTCGGTGTGCAATCGCTGACGCCGATGGATTCGATCCAGGAGCGTACCCGTATCTGGCATGCGGAAACCGGAAGGCGCATCCATTTTCATTTGATCGATCTGGCCAAGGACTATGAGCTGCTCAAGAACTGGTTGGCGGAGTACCGTCCGGACGCCATCATCCATTTCGCCGAACAGCGCGCCGCTCCCTACTCCATGAAGAGCGATCGCCACAAGAACTATACGGTCAACAACAATGTCAACGCGACCCATAATCTGCTGAACGCGTTGGTCGAGCTTAATCTCGATTCGCATCTCGTTCATCTCGGAACCATGGGCGTCTATGGCTATTCGACGGTGGGCGCCGCGATTCCGGAAGGCTATCTTCCGGTCGGTATAGAGACCACCCAGGGGGAAACGGTTTCCCAGGAAATCCTCTATCCGGCCAATCCCGGCTCGATCTACCACATGACGAAGTGCCTGGATCAGCTTCTGTTCCAGTTCTACGCCAAGAATGACGGTCTCCGGATCACCGACCTGCATCAGGGCATCGTCTGGGGAACCCACACTGAGCAGACCCGCCGTCATCCCCAACTCGTCAACCGCTTCGACTACGACGGCGATTACGGCACGGTTCTCAACCGCTTCCTGATACAGGCGGCGATCGGCTATCCCCTGACCGTTCACGGGACCGGCGGCCAGACGCGCGCCTTCATCCACATCCAAGATTCCGTGCGCTGCATCGAGATCGCGCTCAACAATCCTCCAGCCGGCGGTTCCCGAGTCGAGATCTTCAACCAGATGACCGAAACCCACAGGGTGCGTGATCTTGCCGAGATGATCGCCAAGATGTCCGGTGCGGAGATCGCGTGGCTTCCCAATCCGCGCAAGGAGGCCCCCGAAAACGACCTGATCGTCAAGAACGAGAAGTTCCTCGGCCTCGGCCTCGCGCCGACGACGCTCGAGGGCGGGTTGCTGGAGGAGATCGTCGATGTGGCGAAGAAGTTCGCCTATCGCGTCGACCGTTCGCGCGTCCCTGCGGTATCGGCCTGGACAAAGGATATCGCCAAGACGCTCAATCGCGACCCGGAAGGCAAGAAGCTGAAATCCGTGTCATGATGATGGGGAGTGAAATGTTGCGGGGCATCCGCCCCGCCACGACGGCCGGCTCGCGGGATGCCTATGTGACGCTTGTCACCAATGCCGACTATGCCATGGGCGCAACGGCGCTCGCCCGCTCGATCGGCCTCACCGGCAGTCACGCGGATATCGTCGTGCTCTTTACCTGCGGGGTCGATGCGGAGGCCCTGGATCCACTCGTAGCTCTCGGATGCCGGATGGTGGAGGTCGAGCATCTCCCGTTGTCGGAGGATTTCAATCAGCGACATGCGCGGGGCAATCTCCACGCGACTGCCCCTTTCACCAAGGGGCGCAAGCCGGCGTTTCATTCGCCGCTCGACAATTTCTGCAAGCTCCGGCTCTGGCAACTGATCGACTACAAGGCGTGCATTTTCATCGATGCCGATGCGATCGTGCTGAAGAATATCGACAAGTTGTTCGATTATCCGGAATTTTCCGCCGCGCCCAATGTCTATGAGAGCCTCGCCGATTTTCATCGGCTGAATTCGGGCGTGTTCGTCGCGCAACCCTCGCTCGCCACCTTCGAGGCGATGCTGAAAACGCTCGACCAGCCGGGCGTGTTCTGGCGGCGTACGGACCAGACATTCCTCGAAAGCTTCTTTCCCGACTGGCATGGCCTGCCGGTCTTCATGAACATGCTGCAATATGTGTGGTTCAATCTGCCCGAGCTCTGGGAGTGGAAGAACGTCTCGGTGCTTCATTACCAGTACGAGAAGCCCTGGGAGATCGATCACCCGAAGGCCGCGGCGCTGAAGCCGCTGATCGACCTCTGGCAGGCCTATTACTCGGGGGAGGGCATTCCCGAAATCGGCGCGCTTGCCAACCCCGCCAAGACGGAGGCCGCATGAAGGTCCTCGTATCCGGCGGAGCCGGTCTCGTCGGTCGCTATATCGTCGAGGACCTGCTTGGTGCCGGTTATGCGGTCACGGTCGGCGGAAGGCGCGAACCACCACCGCAGTCTTTCTCCCGTCCTGTTGGCTTTGCTCCTCTGGTCCTCGATCCGGATGTGGACCAGAGCGACGCCTTCGACGATGCCTATTTCTTCGTGCATGCGGCTTTCGATCATCTGCCGGGGATGTATCGCGGCGGGGAAGGGGACGATCCGGCCACTTTCCGACGCCTCAACCTCGATGGAACCGCGAAGCTTTTCGAAACGGCCAAGCGGGCAGGGGTTCGGCGGTGCGTGTTTCTCTCAAGCCGCGCCGTCTATGACGGCCAGGGGGCGGACAGTTGCCTTTCGGAGGACCTGCGCCTCTCACCGGATACGCTCTATGGCGAAATCAAACTGATGGGCGAACAGGTTCTGGCCGATCTCTCCTCTCCCGGGTTCGCGGGGGCGAGCCTCAGGCTCACAGGCGTCTACGGCAATCTGCGGCCGAACAAGTGGGACGATCTCCTTGCCGATTATCTCGCCGGTCGACCAGTCGCTCCGCGCGCGGCTACGGAGGTGCATGGCCGCGACGTCGGCCAGGCCGTCAGGCTGTTGCTTGAAGCAGAGGCTTCGAAGGTGAGCGGTCAATCCTTCAATGTCTCGGACATCGTCACCGACAGGCGGGAGATCCTCTCCACTTACCAGCGGGCGACGGGCTGCCGGCATCCGCTGCCGGACCCGGCGGACAAGAGTGCGGTTGGAGAAATGGCAACAGACAAGATCCGCGCGCTCGGATGGAAGCCGGGCGGACGGGCACTGCTCGAGGATACGATAAAGTGCCTGGCTGAGAACTGAGTGCCCGCAGGGACGCGTCCGTTCAACGCATCAGATCGGCTTCAGACCAGCCGAAGACGGCGATTTCATCGGTTCTGGCGGCCGCATCGTCGGCCACTATGAACTCATCGAGTTGCGGCGGCCTCACGCTCGTTCCGGCCAACATGGCATGCGCCTGACCGCGATGGTGCGTCTGGTGCTGGAACAAATGGCTCAGAATGTCGTCCCTGCGGTCCAGCTGAATGCGGTTGCCGCGATGGACCTGAACCGTCTCGGCTAGGCTCTCACCGGTCAGCCGGTCGCAAAGTGCCAGCAACCGGATATCGACGTCCTTCTGCGCCTGCGTCAGTTCCGCCAGATCGGGAAAGGGCTCCTCGACTTCCCACGCCTTCGGCCCGAGCGTTCCGCCTTCCAGCGCATCGACATAGAACCAGTCGACGATCAGGATGTGGTTGAGCGTCGCCCTGATCGACGGGAAAAAGCTCGTGCGCGGCGCTTCGAATTCGCCGGGCTTGAGGAGCGCGCAGGCGGCATGCAGCCGATAATTGGCCAGTGCGTTGTTGCGGGCGAGCTTGCGAAAGACGCGGGTGGGATCCGACAAGATACTCATTTCCCTAGTCGTCCTCGAGCGTCAGCCGGAATTGCGCGGCCTCGAGATCCTTGGGCGGCTGAAGGCCCAGATGTTTCCAGGCATTGGCGGTCAAAATGCGTCCGCGCGGTGTGCGCTGGATGAAGCCCTGCTGGATCATATAGGGCTCGATGATGTCCTCGATCGCGTCGCGCGGCTCGGAGAGGCCGGCGGCGATTGTTTCGATACCGACGGGGCCACCGCCGAAATTCACCGCGATCATGTTGAGATAGCGCTTGTCGAGTTGGTCGAGGCCCATGTTGTCGACCAGCAGCCGTGTCAACGCCTCGTCGGCGATATCGCGGGTGACGGCATCGGCGCGGGCGACCTCGGTGAAATCGCGCACCCGGCGGAGCAGCCTGCCGGCGATGCGCGGCGTGCCACGGGCGCGTCTGGCGATCTCGCGTGCGCCTTCATCGGTCATGCCGAGGCCCATCAGCCGGGCGCCGCGCCTGACGATCAGTTCCAGTTCCTCGACGGTGTAGAAATTGAGCCGCACCGGAATGCCGAAGCGGTCGCGCAGCGGCGTGGTCAGCAAGCCGAGGCGGGTGGTTGCGGCGACGAGAGTAAATTTCGACAGGTCGATCTTGACCGAACGGGCGGCCGGGCCCTCGCCGATGATGAGGTCGAGCTGGAAATCCTCCATCGCCGGATAGAGGATTTCCTCGACCGCCGGGTTCAGGCGGTGGATCTCGTCGATGAAGAGGACGTCGCGCTCTTCGAGATTGGTGAGCAGGGCGGCCAGATCGCCCGCCTTGGCGATCACCGGGCCGGAGGTCGAGCGGAAGTTGACGCCGAGCTCCTTGGCCATGATCTGGGCGAGCGTCGTCTTTCCAAGCCCCGGCGGCCCGACGAAGAGCACATGATCGAGCGCTTCGCCGCGATTTTTCGCGGCCTCGATGAAGATCTTGAGGTTGGCGCGAGCTTCGGCCTGGCCGGTAAACTCGTCGAGCGACTGCGGACGCAGCGTGGCGTCGATGTCCTCGCCGCGCTTGTCGGGCGAAATCAGGCGATCGGCTTCACTCATCAGGCATGTTCCGTTTCGACGGCAATAGCGGCAGCGGGGCTCGTCGGCCCCGATGGCCTTTGAACAGATTTATCACAAGGGGTAAAGCTGCTGAAAGCGGCAATCACCGCGACAATTCCTTTAATCCGAGCCGGATCAGCTTGGCGCTGTCGGCACCTTCTCCGCCGTTCTTCAACGCTGCGGAGATGGCGTTGGCCGCCTGTTCGCGCGAGTAGCCGAGATTGGTCAGCGCCGAAACGGCATCGGCGACCGGCGCGGGGGCGACGCCTTCGCCGAGTTCCTGCTTCAGTCCGATCGTGCCCGACACTTCGCCGGCGAAGGCAGGCGCCTTGTTCTTCAGTTCGGTGACGATGCGCACGGCGACCTTGGGGCCGACGCCCGGCGCACGGGATACGGATGTCTTGTCCTGAAGCGCGATGGCGTTGGCGAGTTCCGACGGCGTCAGCGTCGAGAGAACGGCGAGCGCCACCTTGGCGCCTACGCCCTGTACACTCTGCAGCAGGTTGAACCATTCGCGCTCCAGCGCCGTCATGAAGCCGAAGAGCTTCAACTGGTCCTCGCGGACGTAAGTCTCGATGAACAGTACCACCGCCTCGCCGGCAGAGCCGAGCTTTGACAAGGTGCGCGAGGAACAGAAGGCGACGTAACAGACGCCATGGACATCGACGAGAACGTGGTCTTCGCCGATTTCCTCGATGGTACCTTTGAGCTTGCCGATCATGAGGAGTGTCCGTCAGGGATGAGTTTGAGGGGAGAGGATATCAGGAAGACGTCAGCCGGTCGCCAGCACCTTGCGCATCCGGTCGCCGCCGCGATTGTGGGCATGGCAGATGGCGATAGCCAGTGCGTCCGCCGCGTCGTTGCCCTTGAATTCAGCCCTGGGCATCAGGATTTTCAGCATCATGTGGATCTGCTGCTTCTCGCCGTGGCCGACGCCGATCACCGACTTCTTCACTGCGTTCGGGGCGTATTCGGCAACCGGCAGCCCGGCGCGGGCCGGCACCAGCATGGCGATGCCACGGGCTTGGCCGAGCTTGAGGGTCGCAACCGCGTCCTTGTTGACGAAGGTCTGTTCGACGGCTGCCTCATGCGGCTGATAGCTGTGGACGACCTCGGCGAGGCCGTCATGCAACTGGCAAAGGCGCGAGGCGAGATCCATGTCGCCGTCCGACGTTACCGTGCCGGAGGCGACGAAGCGCAGGGAATTGCCGAGCGTCTCGATGACACCCCAGCCAGTGCGCCTGAGGCCCGGATCGATGCCGATAATGCGAATCGCGTTTTGCATGACTAAATCTATTCCGCTTTCCATCCGGTGTGCCAGCAAAATGTGAACAAAACAAAAACATCGTGGCGCTCGCTCGTCCTGCTATAGGCAGGATTTCGCACTGGTAATCGGTTCGCACCTTTCTACATAGAGTATTCCGATGACCCGGCTACGCGCCCGAAGGATTGCTCCATGATACCTTTTTCGATCCTCGACCTGTCTCCGATCGCCGAAGGTCATACCGTGGGAGAGGCGCTCGAGGCGTCCCGGTTGATGGCGGAGAAAGCGGAAGCCTGCGGCTACAACCGATTCTGGCTCGCCGAGCATCACGGCATGCCAGGGATTGCGAGTGCGGCAACCTCTGTCGTCATCGCGCATGTGGGGGCGGCAACGTCTAGGATTCGCGTCGGTTCGGGTGGCGTCATGCTGCCCAATCATTCGCCGCTCGTGATAGCCGAGCAGTTCGGCACGCTGGAAGCGCTCTTTCCGGGCCGCGTCGATCTGGGCCTCGGTCGGGCTCCGGGAACCGACATGCGCACAGCGCGGGCGCTTCGCCGCAATCTCGAAGCGGGCGCCGAAAGCTTTCCGCACGATATCATAGAATTGCAGCGCCTGCTTGGCGCGCCCGGGGAGGATCAGCCCATTCTCGCGATTCCGGGAACGAACAGCAACGTGCCGCTCTGGCTGCTCGGTTCCAGCCTCTACAGCGCCCATCTCGCCGCCGCGCTGGGACTGCCATATGCATTCGCTTCGCACTTCGCGCCGGACGCGCTGATGGAGGCGATTTCCATCTATCGCGAACGCTTCCAGCCTTCCGCCCAACTCGACAGGCCCTATGTCATGGTCGGCGTGATGGGAGTTGCGGCGGATACGGATGCCGATGCGCAGCATATGTTCACCTCCTCGCAGCAGCAGTTCATCAATCTGCGCCGCAATGTCCGCCGACCTTTCCCACGGCCGGTCGATAGCATGGAGGGCGTGTGGACGGATATCGAGAGGATCGGTGTCGAACACACACTTCGCTATGCCGTAGTGGGCTCCGCGGAGACAGCCAGCGAGACGCTTGAAAGTTTTCTGAGGGCCACCGCTGCGGACGAACTGATCATCTCCATGCCGATCCACGATATAAACGCGCGGCTCCGTTCCGTTGAAATCTTCAGCGGTTTTGCGAGTTTGATGCGGGCGGCCCACTGAGGCACGACCCGCTCCAGGGTGCCAAAAAGGCAAGCTTGCCGTTGTTTCTGCGCTGGTCATGCACGTATCGCTAGATATGGCCGCCGATCTTAACCCCGACTTAAACAAAGATTTCCAAAGGTATTCTGTCTACTCGGCAGAAGTCTGCTTTTGGGGAGGTCGAGGCTTTCCGCCGGACAGATCAATATGGGGAATTGCGCAGCTCTCTTCAGAAGGCGCGCATGCGTAAAAGCGAGATATCGTGATGTTCAGTCGGTTCAATTCACTCTCTTCCAAGGTGATCGGCATATTTCTTCTCTTGACCGCATTGTCGGTCGGCATCCTCAATGTGCTTGCCTATTTCACGTCGAGCAGCATCTTCGAGCGACAGATGTACCGGTCGATGGAGAGCACGCTGACCTTTCGCGGCGACATGCTGACGGAGCAGCTGACGCAGCTGGAAAACCAGGCGACCTCTATTGCTAAGATCGAAAGTCTGCAGCAGTCGGTGACATCGCTGAAAAGCGGGTGGAACACAATCGTCAAGAATTCGGGCGATGCGCGGGCAGAACTGCAGGATAGCTTCGTCGCGAAGAACCCCAACCCTGCCGATGAACGAGAGAAACTCCTGAAGCCGGAAGGCCCGAGCGGCTTTTACTATTCCGCCCATGAGAAGACGCAGTCCGAGGTCGCCGGCTATCTGAAGGACACGCAGTTTCGCGACCTGCTGATTGCCGACCAGAGCGGCAATATCATCTATTCCTACAAGAAGGACAGGACGTTTGCGGAAAACGTCACCACCGGCCCCTTCGCGGAATCGGGGATCGGCCGCGCGGTTGCAAGCAGCGCCGAAGCGGCCGCCGGGGCGGTCGACGATGCAGCGCCGACCCGTTTTTCGGGCCTCACGATCGGGCCGGATCCCGCGTCGCCGGAAATCTATTTTGCCGTACCCGTGGTCAAGTTTGGGGCCTTCAAGGGAACAATTCTCTTCCAGCTCAAGCAAGGCGCCGTTTCCGGCATCCTCTCAAAGGGCATCGACGGCAACAGCAGCGAGCAGTCGGCGATCCTCTCGGAGAATGGAACCGGGATCAGCCTCGGTGCCGATGGGCGTCTCGTCGACATTTCCGCGGCCCCTTTCAATCTTGCTTCGGATGCCCGGCAGAGCAAGGATACGGTCATCTCCGATTTCGAGCGCGGCGACAGCGATGCCCGGGCCTATGCGCGCCCGGTGTCCTTCGGGGACCATGACTTCCTGGTCGTTGAGAGTCTCGAGTTGTCTGAACTCAATGCCGGCTCTCTCGAGATCGCAGGGATACTGACGGTAATCGCGCTTGCCGCCCTGTCTGTCATGACCGTTGCCACCGGCATTCTGACCCGCCGGCTCTTCGCGCCGCTGGCAAAGCTTTCGTCTGTGACCGGGGATGTCGCGAACGGCAAGTTGGACCATGTGGTAGACAACCAAGAGCGCAAGGACGAAATCGGCTCCATGGCCCGCTCGCTCGAGCGGTTCCGCGCAGCCCTGATCGAGCAGCGGCGGCTCGAAGCGCTCAATGAGGAAAATCGTGAAAAGTCCGAGGCGGAAAGACGACAGCGGCTTGCAGAGAGGGATGCGGAAGCACGCTCGCTGCAGTCCGTCGTCACGGCGCTCGACGAGGGTCTGGACCGTCTTGCGGGAGGCGATCTCGCCTTTCAGATCACCCAGGCTTTCCCGCAGGAGCTCGAAGGCTTGCGGATGAATTTCAACAAGGCGCTCTCGACGCTCAGCCAGACGCTTTCGGCAATCGGTGGAAACTCCGTTGCCGTGCGCGAAGGTTCGGAAGAAATGCGGGCCGGCGCCGACCAGCTTGCCGCCCGCACCGAACGCCAGGCGGCCGCGATCACGGAAACAGCCAGCGCCATCAAGGCGATCACCGATGCGGTCAAAACCCAGATCGCGCGGGCTGAGGACGCCGGACGGATCTCCCGTAATGCCAAGGATGATACCGAGCTGTCCGGTCACATCATGCGTGAGACGATCGCCGCCATGGAAGCGATCAAGACCTCGTCGCAGCAGATCAACCAAATCATCGGGGTGATCGACGAAATTGCCTTCCAGACCAATCTGCTTGCGTTGAATGCCGGCGTCGAAGCCGCTCGCGCCGGCGAGAGCGGCAAGGGCTTCGCAGTGGTGGCACAGGAAGTGCGTGAACTGGCGCAGCGTTCGTCGGCCGCCGCGAAGGAAATCGCCGGTCTTCTCGCCAAATCGACGGGTGAGGTGGCAACCGGCGTGTCGCTGGTGGAAAAGGCCGGGACGGCGCTCAACGGGATCGGCGCACACGTATTGGCGATCAACGGCCAGATCGGCGAGATCATGGAATCCACCCGCGAGGAAGCTCAGACCCTTGTCGAGATCAACAGCTCGGTTGGTCAGATCGATGTGATGACCCAGCAAAACGCCGCGATGGTCGAGGAAACCACGGCGGCAATCCATCGTCTTGCCTCCGAGGCGGTCGAGATGGATCAGAGGCTCGGTCAGTTCACGCTTGCTCACTCCAGCCACGCTTCCGCTGCGGCAGGGGGAACGGCCGCGCAATTCAGGCGTGCCGGCTGACGCCCCAATCACGCTTCGGCTCATCCGAATCAGTTTTTTGTGCTCTGAATGCCGGCCCTTGTGGCCGGCATTTCCTTTTCTGATTCGGGAGAAAAGCGTTTGCGAATATCAGTGGTATCTTAACAAATACAGTTAAAGAACAAGCTTAATCGGATGTTAACCCCATTCTGACAAGCTCCACAAAGCACCGGCTCATGATCCATCATCGATGGCCTAGACCGGAAAGGCGTGCGTGGAGTTACGGACATGAAGAAACTATTGATTGGCATGGCAGCGATACTTCTTGGAAGTACTTCCGCCAACTCTGCGGACCTTTACTATGATCCGCCGCCGGTAGCTCCGCCCTTCTGTGCCGGCTGCTATTTGCGCGGACATCTCGGGATGAGCAACCAGCGCTTTTCCGGGCTTCACCACGAACTGTTCAGCGCCGTGGAAATCCATGAATTTCTGGACAAGGGCGGTTTCAACAGCGCGCCGCTGGCGGGGCTCGGCTTTGGCTACCAGTTCAACAACTATCTGCGTGCGGATGCCTTCGTCGAATATCGCGGCAAGGCGGATTTCTCGGCGCTTGATCGTTACGGTCACACGGAAGCAACGGGTACCGTCTGGGATGGAACAAACGACTACGACGGTGCCAAATCCGAATGGCTGATCATGGCCAACGCCTATGTCGATCTAGGTGAGTGGCACGGAATCACGCCGTACATCGGCGCCGGTCTCGGCGCCTCACGCAATACGATCTCCGGTTTCCGTGACATCAACGTGCCGACCCAGGGCGTTGCCTATGCCGATAGTGCGTCGACCTGGAATCTCGCCTGGGCGCTCCATGCGGGTCTTGCATTCAAGGCCAGTGATCGTCTGACCGTCGATCTCGGCTATACCTTTGTTGACCTCGGCGATGCAAAGACAGGCAGGCTGAGGTCTTATGACGGCACAGTCGACGCCGCACCGATGACCTTCAAGAACATCACCTCGCACGACATCAAGCTCGGGGTTCGCTATTCGCTCCAGTAGTCGGGCTATCCCGGCCACGCCATCGCTTCTTGGGGTCATCTTCGGGTGGCCCTTTTGCGTTCAGGCGGGTGCCCGCGCGTGGTTAACGAACATGCTTAACCGCAGGTTAACCTGTCCTCGGCATAGTTGCCGGCATGATGATCATACGGGCTTCCATATTGCCCGATCAGGAAGTCGCAATGAAGCCGGCCAATGTTCTACTCGCCACCGTCGCATGCCTTGCCGCCATTGGCGGCCGAGCACTCGCAGCAGACGAGTCACTTCTCGCCAATGCGCCGGAGGTGACGATCGCCGGCGACACCTCGCGAACCGGGTGGTATGTCCGGGGCGATCTCGGCTATTCGCCATGGATTGGAAACGAAACGCCCTCCTACAGCCTCAATGATGCCGGCGGAGCGTCTCTTGCATCGGGTGACTTCGACAATGCCCGCTTCTCCAAACCCTTTTCTGGCGGATTGGGGATCGGCTATCAGTTCACCGATGTGCTACGGGCCGACCTGACGGGCGAATTCTTCCGGGGAGATTTTTCCGGCACGGCCCGCTCGGCGCAACCGTGCTCGCCCCCTGCGCCGGCTGGAACCGGCTGCTCTTATGGGGGGCAGGCCGATTTCCGCGCCTATGGTCTCATGGCCAACGGCTATGTCGATCTCGCAAATCTTGCCGGGTTCACGCCCTATGTCGGCGCTGGCATCGGCGCCACAAACGTCTCCTGGGGTACCTTCGGCACCAGTGTCTCTTGTGTCGACGGCGCATCCGCCTGCACGGGGGCGAACTTCTCGGACGAGCGCTTTGGTGGCGAAAGCAGCTGGCGGTTCAGTTATGCGCTGATGGCGGGTGTGAGCTACGATGTCACGGACCGAGTAAAGGTCGATATCGGCTATCGCTTTTCCGATATCGCCGGCGGCGCCATGTTCAAGGGCGCAAACGGAAGCAGCGGAAGCGATGCCGGGCTGACGCGCCACGAATTCCGCGCCGGCTTGCGCGTCACACTCTGGTAACCCACGACTTCGCGGGCTTCCTTTCATGCTCATCGGACGGGTGATGGTCTGTCCCCACCATCCGCGGTGAACACTGCCCGTGCATGGTTGCGGCAGAAATATTCCCGTTCGCGACACAAGGCGCTTGACTAAGACATGACGGAAGACTAACGACGACGGCGGGACACCTCTCCCCAACGAGAGGCCATATACCTGGAAGGGTAGCACAATGGTAGATATCGCCGCGCCGGCATTGCGCCCGGCAAATTCTCATTTTTCTTCTGGTCCTTGCTCGAAGCGCCCCGGTTGGTCGCTCGATGCGCTTTCCGATGCCCCGCTCGGTCGCTCGCACCGTGCCAAGGTCGGCAAAGCCAAGCTGAAGCAGGCCATCGATCTCACCCGCGAAATTTTGGGCGTTCCGGCGGATTACCGCATCGGCATCGTTCCCGCTTCCGACACCGGCGCCGTCGAAATGGCGCTCTGGTCGCTGCTCGGTGAGCGCGGCGTCGACATGCTCGCCTGGGAAAGCTTCGGCGCCGGCTGGGTCACCGACGTCGTCAAGCAGCTGAAGCTAAAGGACGTGCGCAAGTTTGAAGCGCCCTATGGCGAGCTTCCCGACCTCAAGCAGGTCGATTTCGACCGCGACGTTGTCTTCACCTGGAACGGCACCACCTCGGGCGTCCGCGTCCCGAATGCCGACTTCATTCCGGCCGACCGCAAGGGCCTGACGATTTGCGACGCCACCTCGGCGGCCTTCGCTCAAGCCATGGATTTCACCAAGCTCGACGTCGTCACCTTCTCCTGGCAGAAGGTGCTGGGCGGCGAGGGCGGCCACGGCATGCTCATCCTCTCGCCGCGCGCTGTTGAGCGGTTGCTGAGCTATTCGCCTGCCTGGCCGTTGCCGAAGATCTTCCGCATGACCTCTGGCGGCAAGCTGATCGAAGGCATCTTCACCGGAGAGACCATCAACACTCCGTCGATGCTCTGCGTCGAGGACTATATCGACGCGCTCCTCTGGGCCAAGTCCATCGGCGGCCTTAAGGCCCTGATCGCCCGCGCCGATGCCAACGCCAAGGTCATCTTCGATTTCGCCGCCAAGACCGATTGGCTCGCCAATCTGGCGAAGGTCGACGAGACCCGTTCCAACACATCGGTGTGCCTGACCATTGTCGACCGGCAAGTGCTGGCGCTCGACGCAGACGGCCAGGCGGCATTCGCCAAGGGCATGGTCGGCCTTCTCGAAAAGGAAGGTGTCGCCTTCGACATCGGCGCCTATCGCGATGCCCCGTCGGGCCTCAGGATCTGGGCCGGTGCCACGATCGAGACCAAGGACATGGAAGCGCTTATGCCCTGGCTTACCTGGGCTTATCAGACCCAGAGGGCCGCGCTTTCCAAGGCCGCGGCCTGAGACAATTCCGGCTCCGCCGCCAAGGCGAAGCCGTATTCCCTTACCAGACACGAAACCTTTTGAAGGAGGCCTGACATGGCACCTCGCGTTCTCGTATCCGACGAACTGTCGGAAACCGCCGTCCAGATCTTTCGTGACCGCGGCGTTGAAGTCGATTTCCAGCCGAAGCTCGGCAAGGACAAGGAAAAGCTCCTCGAGATCATCGGCAACTATGACGGTCTCGCCATCCGCTCCGCCACCAAGGCGACGGAAAAGCTGATCGCGGCGGCGACCAATCTCAAGGTCATCGGCCGCGCCGGCATCGGCGTCGATAATGTCGATATCCCGGCCGCGTCGCGCCGCGGCATCATCGTCATGAACACCCCGTTCGGCAATTCGATCACCACGGCCGAGCATGCGATCGCGCTGATGTTCGCTGTCGCTCGTCAGCTTCCGGCCGCCGACGCCTCGACCCAGACAGGGAAGTGGGAAAAGTCGAAGTTCATGG
>DPXQ01000036.1 GCA_003527225.1 Rhizobium sp. | reverse complement strand
GCCAAATAAAACGGAAGGTGGGAGGCTGGCACGATGACCCGTGCCGCGCTCGTTAGGGCTGCTTCCTTCCGGACCTGACCCGGTTGGCGAGTGGCTCGTCCACCACCAACCTCCCGAGCCACATATCGGCAATTACGCGATCAAATGCAAGCCAAGCCGGTAAAAAACTGCTATGAGGGAGAAAAATGCCAGGAGGGACGCCTTGGACAAATTCCTACTCGACGAGCGGCTTGCGCGCGACAGCGATTTGCTGGTCCATCTGGGCCTTTGCGAGTTGCGACTGATCAATGACAGCCGCTGGCCCTGGCTGGTGCTGGTGCCGAAGCGCCCCGGCGTTTCCGAGGTCTTCGACCTGACCCCGCTCGACCAGGCCGTCCTGACCTTCGAGCAGAACACGGTGGCAGCCGCGCTCAAATCCGCGACGGGAGCGACCAAGATCAATGTCGCGGCGATCGGCAACATCGTCCGCCAATTGCATGTCCATGTCATCGCCCGCAAGGAGGGCGATGCCAACTGGCCGGGGCCCGTCTGGGGCCATGGAACGGCCGTGCCCTATGGCGAGGACGAACGACGGACTTTCCAGCAGAAGATACTCGAAGCCATTCACTCATGAAAAAATCGATATTCGACTTCGATGGCCCGCATCCCGAGCCGAGCGACCTGACCGCCTTTTCCCGCAATGCCCTTGCCCGCGACAGCGAGCATCGAGACGAGACGTCGCTGGAAAAGGCGCTCGCGGTGGAAGGCACCCATATCCTCGCCTTTTGCGATGCAAAGCTCGTATTGAAGCACGACGGCCAGGTGCTCGACCCGCTCTTTGCTCCTTACGAGCTTGCGGAACTGGCACCCGATTTCGACAATGCCGTCTTGCTCGGTTTCCAGCCGACTGGCGAGCCGCGGATCGCTGTTCCGGTGCATTGCCCGGCCGAGGATCTTGCGAGCCATTACAAGCCGGCCGATGCCCGCACACTATTTCGCGACCGGCTGATCGGCGAGGACCTGGTGGGCGAGGCGGCCCAGGCGCTCAGCCTGTTGCGGTGGAACGCCGACAATCGTTTTTGCGGTCGCTGCGGCTCGGCGATGGAAACCCGTATCGGCGGCTACAAACGCGCCTGCACGGCCTGTGCTCACGAGATCTTCCCCCGCACCGATCCGGTGGCGATCATGCTGGCGATCGACGAAAAGCGCGACCGCTGCCTGCTCGGCCGCAATCACCGCTTTCCCGAGGGCATGTATTCCAGTCTCGCCGGCTTCGTCGAGCCCGGCGAGACGATCGAGAATGCGGTGCGCCGCGAGACGCGCGAGGAATCCGGTATCGAGATCGGCCGTGTCCGCTATCATGCCTCGCAGCCCTGGCCGATGCCGCATCAACTGATGATCGGCTGCTTTGCCGAGGCGATCTCCTTCGACGTCCAGGCGGATGCCGCCGAGCTTGCCGATTGCCGCTGGTTCAGCCGCGCCGAAACGACGAAACTGATCGAACACGGCCCGGTCGACGGCCTCAGCCTGCCGATCGAAGGGACGATCGCCCGGCGTCTGATCGTCGATTGGCTCGACTGGAAGCGCTGAGGCCTTAGCTGCCGAGCTTGCCGCGCAGCGGATGTCCCTTGTAGACGCCGAGAATGCGAACTTTTTCGGAGAAGAACCGCAGCTCTTCCAGCGCTCGCCGTACCGGCGCATCCTCCGGATGGCCCTCGATGTCGGCATAGAACTGCGTCGCCACGAACTTGCCGCCGATCTGGTAGCTTTCGAGCTTCGTCATGTTGATGCCATTGGTGGCAAAGCCGCCCATCGCCTTGTAGAGCGCGGCTGGAATGTTGCGCACGTTGAAGACGAAGGTGGTGACGATCAGCTCGTCGGGGCTTACACGCTGGGCGATCGACTCTTCGCGCGACAGAACGACGAAACGGGTCACGTTGTTCTCTGTGTCCTCGACGTTCTCGGCGACGATGTCGAGGCCGTAGAGATCGGCTGCAAGGCGCGGCGCAAGCGCGCCCATCGTCCGGTCGCCGCGTTCGGCCACCAACTTGGCGGCCCCCGCCGTATCGCCGGCCACCACCGGTTTCCAGCCGTTCGCCCGCATGATCTTGCGGCACTGGCCGAGTGCATGGATATGGCTGTGAACCGTGCGGATCTCGTCGATCGACACCCCCGGCAGGACCATCAGCTGGAAACGGATCGGCATGAAATATTCGCCGATGATGTGCAGCCGCGATTCCGGCAGCAGGTAATGAATGTCGGCGACGCGGCCGGCAATGGTGTTTTCGATCGGGATCATGGCGAGATCCGCCTCGCCGTTCTCCACCGCAACGAAGGCGTCCTCGAAAGTCGGGCAGGGGAGCGGCTCCATCTGCGGGAACATGTCGCGGCATGCCATGTCTGAATTGGCGCCGAACTCGCCCTGGAAGGCGATCCTGTTGGTTCTGGTCGTCATCGGATGTCCGTTCTTCACTGGGCCTTGCGGCTGAGGATGTGCCGTGCTTTTTCGAGGTCGGCGGGCGTGTCGACGCCAAGCGGGACCGAATTGACGATCTCGACGTCGATCCGCATCCCGGCCTCAAGCGCCCGAAGCTGCTCCAGCGATTCGCGCTTTTCCAGCGGCGAGGGCTGAAGGGCGACGAAGCGTTCGAGCGCGGCGCGGCGATAGGCGTAAAGACCGATATGGTGATAGAGCGGCCCNNGATCCGACCACCTTCACGACGTTCGGATTGGTCTTTTCCTCCTCGTCGGTGATCTCGACGGTCAGTGTCGCGATGTCGACGGAAGGATCCTCCAGCGGCCTCAGCGCGGCGCGGATGGTCTCCGGTTCGATCGTCGGCAGGTCGCCCTGGACGTTGATGACGGTCTCGACGACGCCATCCGGATCGGCCTTGGTCAGCGCCTCGTGGATGCGGTCCGAGCCGGACTGGTGATCGGCGCGCGTCATGACAACCTCAAAGCCCGCGGCCTCGACCGCCTCGAATACCCGGGCGTCGTCAACGGCGACAATGATCCGCCCGACATTCGCCTCGCGCGCCCGCATGGCGACCTGCACGATCATCGGCAGGCCGCAGATGTCGGCAAGGGGCTTGCCGGGCAGACGGGTCGAGGCCATGCGCGCCGGGATCAGCACGAGGGTCTTGCCCAATTCGTCTTTATTCATGGTCAGCCCCTTCAAATCACGCAGGAAAAGTGTCAAAAAGTCCCGAATTGGGGATCACAATCGTGTTGCAACTGTCAAGCAAAAGACATAGGTTCCGCGCGATTTCAAGATCGTCCGGTTGCTGATCCGCCGGCTGCATGGGAGCGTTTGCAGATGAACTCATATGTGAACATGGGCGTTGGTGCTCTTCTTGGCACCGTTTTCGTCCTGATGACGGTATCCATCACGTCGGAAGGCATTTTCCACGCGGAGGTTCCGGAGAAGGAAGGCTACGCCATCGTCGCCGAGGCTGCATCCGAAGGCGAAGCCGGTGCTGATACAGCCGCTGCCGCAGAGACGCCGATTGCCACGCTCCTGGCAAGCGCCGACGCTGCTGCCGGCGAAGCAGTCTTCAAGAAGTGCGTGAGCTGTCACACCGCCGACAAGGGTGGCGCCAACAAGGTTGGCCCGAACCTTTTCGGCATTGTCGAGCGTCCGGTCGCATCGCATGAAGGTTTCGGCTATTCGGCCGCGATGACCGAGTTCTCGCAGGGCGGCGCGGTCACCTGGACCTATGACAATCTGAGCCACTTCCTGGCTGCCCCGAAGAAGTTCATCCCCGGCACCGCCATGGGCTTCGCAGGTCTGAAGAAGGAAGACGAACGCGCCAATCTGATCGCCTATCTGCGTACGCTGGCCGATACGCCGGTTGCGCTGCCTGCTGCCGATGCCGCCGCTGCGCCGGCCGAGGCCGCACCTGCACCGGCCGATGCAGCAGCGACCGAAGCGGCCCCTGCCGCTCCCGCTGCGGATGCCGCTCCTGCTGAAGCTGCCCCGGCAGCGCCCGCCACCGACGCGGCGCCTGCTGCGGATGCCGCTCCGGCACCGGCTGCCAACAACTGAGTTCCAGCCTTTAAAGATTGAATTGAGGACTATGCCCGGCTTTGCCGGGCATTTTTCGTTCTGGCCCCCGTGTGTGGGGGCGGCTTACTGCAGCATCCAGGCCCAAAGCGTGACGCTCAGTACGCCGACCGCTGTGGATAGCGAGATCGCCGAGGCGGCGAGCCCGTGTCCCACACCGAAGCGGTTGGCGATCAGCCAGGCGTTGATGCCGGTGGGAACCGAAGAGGTGAGCACCAGGGCCGCGGTCCAATCGGCGCTCAAGCCGAGAAGCCTGCATGCGAGCCAGACGCAGCCGGGCATCAGCAAGAGCTTCAGCGCGGCAATGACGGCGGCGATCCGGACATTGCCATGGATTCCATATTTGTTGAGCGCCATGCCCAGCGAAATCAGGGCAGCCGGGGCCGCCATGGCGGTGATCTGGTCGACGACGCTCGCCAAGACGCCGGGAAGCGCAAGTCCGCTCACATGCATGATGAGGCCCGCCGCAAGGCCGATCACCAGCGGATTGCGCAGGAGATTGGTACCCACTTGCCGAAGCACATTGAGGACCCCGCGGGCCTGGCCGCCGTTGACCTTGTGCTCGGCGCGCTCCATCAGCACCGTACCGATGACCATCATCAGCGGCAGGTGCACGGCAAGCAGGATCGACACGGCGACGATGCCGTCGCTTCCGACGGTCCGCTCCACCAGCGGCAGGCCGATGAAGATGTTGTTGGCGAATGCCGACGACACCCCCGCCAGCACACCGACCCGCGCGTCGCGGCCAAAGATCCTGGTCGCCAGGATGTGTCCGACCGCCCAGGTGATTGCGACGCCGGAAAAATAGGCGATCCACAGGCGGAACGGCGATGCTCCGTGGAAATCGGCCTGGGAGATCGTCCGGAAGAGGAGGACCGGCACTGCTACCTTGAATACGAACTCGCCGAGACCGTCGCCAATGTCGGCATTCAGCACCCTGGTCTTCACCAGTCCCCAGCCGAACAGGATAAGGATGAAGATCGGAAAGACGTCCTGGGCAATGGCATACATGTGCGGAATGGCTCTCGGGAGGAAGCGTTGGGGGGCCAAGCCTTACCGCGATGCCTGGCGGGCGGCCAGTGCGTTTTGATTATTGTTAGTACGGCCCGCAAACGAAAGAAGCGGGGCTTGCCCCGCTTTCCCTGCTCGATCCCGTCGAGCCCAGAATTCACATCGCCAGTACATCCGTGGTCGATGCGATCCTGAAAAGGGACAAATCATGTCCCGAGCGGACGGCATTGCGTGTGAGGCGCTCATGCCGTCGTCACTTGAGGCCTGTCTAATCGGTCTGCGTGACAACGGAATGACGTCTACGCATTTCCTCCTAGGCTGCAGGTTTTCGCTTTTCTGCGGAGGAAAAACAGCTATGACCGAGGCAGCCCAAACTATTGGAGATCCGGGATTCATGAGCAGGTTCGATGTTCTCACAGTCGGCAATGCCATCGTCGACATCCTCTCGCGTTGCGAGGATGACTTTCTCGTCGACAATGGCATTACCAAGGGCGCGATGAACCTGATCGACGCCGAGCGCGCCGAAAAGCTCTACGCCCTGATGGGGCCGGCGGTGGAAGCGTCGGGCGGCAGCGCGGGCAACACGGCTGCCGGCATCGCCAGCCTCGGCGGCAAGGCGGCCTATTTCGGCAAGGTCGCAGAGGATCAACTGGGCAAGATCTTCGCCCACGACATCCGCGCCCAGGGCGTGCATTACGAAACGAAGCCGGAAGGCACTTTTCCGCCGACCGCCCGCAGCATGATCTTCGTTACCGACGATGGCGAGCGCTCGATGAACACCTATC
>DPXQ01000066.1 GCA_003527225.1 Rhizobium sp. | reverse complement strand
GACCTCACAGAACCCTCCAGATTCCCAAATCAGTATTTGAATGATTCATGGGTTGCCGGTTTCAGAGGAGATCGGCGATGCTGACGAAGATGACAGAAGCGGACTGGGCGGTCGCACTTGAGGTTTTCCGCGTCTCGCTTCCGCGGCGGGGCGACAAGGGTCGAGATGACCGACTGTTTTTGGAGGCCCTGCACTATTTCTCCGTCAACAATATCACATGGCGCGGTCTGCCGGAGCGCTATGGACATTGGAACAGTGTCTGGAAGCGCTCTCACCCGATTGAGCAAGGCGGGTGTTTTTGAGATTTTCTTCGAGCACCTTGCCAGCCTGAGCACGTCGGCCGATCTGGTTCAGATGTTCGACAGCACCGTGGTGCGCGCGCATGTTTCGGCAGCAGGAGCAAAAGGGGGCAATATGGCCAAGCGCTTGGCCGCTCGCGAGGCGGCTTCTCGACCAAAATCCACCTGAAGACCGATTTCGACGGACATCCCATCGCGTTCGATCTGACCGGGGGCGAGAAAGGTGACGCTCCACACTTTCCAATCCTGCTTGGCCTTGGCCCTGATGTAGATCCCCGCGCCGCCATGGGCGACAAGGGCTACGACAGCAAGGCTAACCGGCAGGCCGCAAGAAGGCGGGGTGCGGTTCCCGTCATTCCTTATCGTTCAACGGCAAAATCAAAGCCGACGTTCTTTCCCAAAGCGCTCTACAAAGGTCGCGCCCGCATCGAGCAAGCAGTCGGAAAACTCAAGCGCTTCAAGCGCGTCGCGCTACGATGCGAGAAGACCAAACAAAATTTCTCCTCCATCGTCGCAATCGCCGCAGGCTTCATCTTGATCAAATCCGTCCACACGGCCTAGCTCGTCAGCGGCGCTCTTGTTGAAGGCAAGGACGAGAATCTCTTCAGGGCGATAGAGCTGCTTGTCGAGGACATAGGCGACCTTGCCGACCATGGTTGCGGACTTGCCCGACCCCGCTGAGGCGACAAGAAGATTGTTGTCCTCCAGTCGAATGCATGCCTCGCGTTGCTGATCGGACAAGGACCGGCCGTCTAAATTGTCAAAGAACGACCGGTATCTCGACAGCTCAGCTGAGACAAACGCGTCATTATATCTGTGGCGCACGTCCGGATCGGTAACGAACGCGAGCGATCGGGGCAGCACCGCTTTCAGGGTGGCCGGCATCAGTTCCGGGTCGAACAGAGGGTGCGAAAGCGCGGCCGCGGCTTCACCGGTTACGCCCGCAATCGCACGGGCGAGGTCGGCATGGGCCAGATATTGCCGGTTACCCTCGGTGATAGTCTGTAGTTTCGTATCCACCTCGCTCAAGCGGTCGGTGTCAAAGCTGATCAGGTCGAAGAGGTGGCTGTTGATGAAGCTGTAAAGGTTTGCCGCAAGCCGGGTTGCTGCCTCTTCTCCGAGGCACGATAGGGTATGAATCCCTTTACGCGAGCGGACTTCAACCGAGTGCCACAGCAATGCCTTGGTGACAGAAATTGCTATGACATCCAGGCAAGGAAGATCGAGGGCGCCGTTCACATCGAGCTGCACGGCTGCTGGTAACGACACGTTCAGCCTGACCTTCCATTTTCCTTGGGGAAGGAGCCGAGCAAAAAATCCAGGTCGGTATGTTCGAACGCGATCAGTCATCAGGGTTTAAGCGCTACCTGCCGGGACATGAACCCATCGAAGAGCAGGTCAAAGAGAACATGTTTGGGGTAGCAGATAGCTCATGGATATTCGCCATTTTTCAACGGGATGTTGCTAGGTCAAACCGATTATCACCAATGAGTAAAAGATCGATCCGATGACGCGAAACTTCCATTGCCGTGCCTGCCAGCACAACCTCTTCGACTGCACCTGCGAGTGTTCCAGTACCTTCGTTGCCGGGGCGGAACAACTGTCTCAATTTCTGGCGTTCTGTCTGCGAGGCGCCAAGCACGAGGTTATCATTTCTTCACCGTGGATCACCGGCGGAGCCTTGGCGACGATGTGGACGGAGTTGATGGGCGCGGCAAGAAGGGCAGAGATACATTTCTACACCGACTATGAGTTCAATCTGATGCAGGTCGACAAGAATTGCAAAGTTGAGGACTTGTTCGAGACATACAAGCGGTCTTTTGCCGAGGGCATTCGAATGCTCCGGGATTTGGGCGTTACCGTTCACCGATTGCGCGGAGCCCACAATAAGTCGCTCATTGTCGACGAAAGGATCTTCGTTGACGGTTCCTTCAATTGGCTGTCAGCCTGGCGCGATCCCAAATCGGAAATGACGCGCCACGATTCCGCTGTCGCCATATGCGGCCGGCGCGCTACGCCACCGCATGCAGTATCTTGAGCAGCAGTTTAATGTGCCGCTTGAGATGGAGCCAATTTTACTGGATCGCGATGACGAGGATGCGCTCACATACGATTTTCTCAATCTGACCTCGGAAGGCAATCGCTTTTTCACCGGCCGAGACGAGCCGACCTATACGACCGACGTTGCGCTTCCGGTCGGACAGCCCCTTTTCTTTTCCATCCTGGAGGAGTTCTCCGGGGTCATCTTGAAACGGGGTATAGATCGGCAAGTGCTCGACCGGAATGACAACAGCATCCGATTGGTACGCGACCGCGATGCCGCGATCGACCATGCTTGCGTATCATGGGGAGATGAAGTGCTTGTGGAGGACGCCAACAGCTTCGCCATCTTTGAGGTTGACCGTGCGCAACTGAAAAATTTACACCTCTTTGGTAGCTTTGGTCGCACTCACCGCCGCTCGGACTATCGGACGCCGCTCCAAACCCGCGACATCATTCCGCCGCAGGCCCTAAGGCGCGACCGGACCACCTACGTCCAACAAGGTTAAAGATCGTGCTTAGTCTCCGCTTCGGCCAATCGTTTGCTGCAAGAGAGCAAACGTCCGGTCGAGGTCGTCAAGGCGATTGCCGATCAGGAAAGCGCCGGTCGCCGCTAAACACCTGCACTGTGCGTGGCGGAAATAATGCCGAGTTGACGCGGTAACTGTGGTGCAGGTGAAAGACCCGTGCCAGAAAACCGCCTGGCCCGCCCGAAGCAAACCAATCCCGCTCTTCATTGATGGCGTCCTGGACCAGGTTCGGATCTCCGACGATCAACCCTCTGTCGGGGTCGGCTAGCAAGCTGCCGCCGCTTGGGCATTCGCCTTTGCGGTGATCGCGACCGTTCCCGGTCCTTCGAGGAGCCATCGAGCGGGATCGGCCCGCTCCGGACGGAGGTTTCTCACATGGCACAGGATCTTGCACTCGCTCAACGCCACGCTTTCGCGCTCGCCCGCACCCTGATGGTCCCGGTCACGCTCTTCAGGTCTGGAAACGAGTTCGGCGTTCTCCCGAGCGACGAACTCGATGAGGGTGAGGTCGAGACCATCGCCGAATTCGATCCCTTCGAATACGGGCCGGCTCATTGAGCCGGCTCTCTCCTTTTTCAGGTGCCGCTTGCGAGCGGCAGGCGGCAAGGGAAGCTTCGCCGCGGCTGGCACGGCCAGTTCGACAAAGTGCAGATCTGCACCTTGTCGGCCGCGCCCCTGCCCCCTTTGCTCTTCGCGGACCGCCGGAAACGGTCCCGCAAATTGCGGGAATAAAGAATCCGGGAAGAAAGGCGGACGCGAGAGCGCCGGCAGAAAATGAAGAAGAATGAACTGGAGGAATTGCGGGATCGTGTTCCCTGCGCCGTCGTGCTTGAGCAGGCCGGCTTTGCGGTCGACGCAAAGGAGAGCACCCGCAAGGCGATCAAGTATCGACGCAGTGCGGAGATCGTCATCGTCATCCATGAGGGGAGGGGCTGGTTCGATCCCCTGTCCGACGCGAAAGGCGACCTCTTCAGCCTCGTCGAGCACCTCGACAGCGTATCCTTCGTCGAAGCTTTGGGCCGAATCGCTTCATTGGTCGGCTTCGCCCCGAAACAGCCGGTCTGGACCCCTCCCACTCGCGATTCCACACCGCACGGTTCCATTCCGGAACGATGGGAACAGCGCCGCAAACCGTGGCGGGGATCGATGACGTGGCGCTATCTGCGCGAGGAAAGATATCTGTCGGAGGCCATCATCCGCGGTGCCATCCGTCACAACGTCCTGCGGGAAGGTCCCTACGGCAGCATGTGGGCCGCCCATGTTGATGCCGATGGCGGCGTCACCGGCTGGGAGGAGCGCGGCCCCGACTGGCGTGGCTTCTCGACAGGAGGGTCAAAGGTTCTGTTCCGGTTCGGCGCCCTCGACGCCTCACGCCTCTGCGTCACCGAGGCGGCGATCGACGCCATGAGCCTGGCCGCGTTCGAAGGAATGCGAGAGGGAAGCCTCTATCTCAGCACAGGCGGGGGATGGTCGCCGACGACAGAAGCCGCGGTTCGCGTGCTCGCCGCGCGCCCCGGCGCGCAGCTCGTCGCCGCCACGGATGCCAACAGTCAGGGCGAGGCCTTTGCCGGCCGCCTGCGCGATATCGCAGAAGATGCTGGCTGCGACTGGTTCCGCCTGACGCCGCCGGCTGAGGACTGGAACGACGCATTGCAGGAGAGAAAAGGAGAAGAAAAGGAAAGAAGGGTGGGTAGGGGAGGCCTGCCGCATGCCCGCCGACCGCGTCAAGGGTGAAGCTTCGCCCGGCTGAAGCCGGCCCTTGACCCGACCGGACGGAGAGGCGGCCGCGGGGGAGGGGTCAGGAAGGGCTGAAGAGAAGATGGAGTCATCGCAAAGATGAGCCGCGCTTCAGCCCGACGAGGCTGAAAGGAGCCCGCTCATGAACCTCTCTCCCATCCGTAAAGTCTATCAGGGCATCGCCGATCGCCGCCAGATGTTCCGCATGTTCGACCGTCATGCGCAGCGCCCGAACCGATGGGAGTGCGACGACAGTGCGCTTTATCGCGGCGAATGGTTCGAGATCGGGGAGGCTTGCCACGATTACATGTTCGAGATCCTGCCGCCCCTCTGGATGCGGGGTGAGATGTTCGCCATGCGCGAATTCCTCACCGGCTCGATCACCAGCATCTTTTTCACGCTGTCGATCGACGGGCGAATCCGGCACTTCCACGGTTATTGCGACCTCGCCGACAAGGGCTCGCCCCAGCGCATGCGCACGGCGATCATCGAGCGTGAATCCCGTCCTATCCGGGCGATGACGCGCGAGGAGCGTCTGGAGCACATCTGGAGCAGCACGGCTGACGACTATCGCGGCTATGCCGGCGAGCGTTGGCCAGAGGATGATCGTGGCAAGCGCACGGTGATGTTCTTCGCCAGACCAGGCGGCACCACGCTCAAGGTGCTGGAGGATCTGACCGACGCGGAGGTCGCGGCGAAGCTGCCGGTCCATCTGCGTTACCTGCCCGACGCGATCGCAGCGTGAGGGAGAGCGGCATGTTCACCTTCTCCCTCACCGACATCGGCGCTGTGCTCGCCCGCGGTCGGGCCGACGCGGCCGCAAACGGCGGATTTCGCCTTCCGTATCAGGGAATATCCCCTGAAGCCGAGGCCAGAGCCGGCCTGTGGCTGGTCGGTGACGAGAGCGTATATGTTCTCTCGAACGGGCAACTCGCCGAGGGACAGCGTCCGCTCGTCATCTATGCCGAGGAGTGCGATCCGAAGACCAATCCGGATTACTGGCATTACAAGCGACGATATTTCGGGGGCGATGACGGGGTCGAATTCATCGACGCCGTCGAACTCGAAAAGCTCGTCCCGGCTCAGCCCGACGCGACGCATCTGCGGATCGTGATGGACGACACGTCCATATCCATCAGCCTGATCCGCCGCTGACGCGGCGCTTGCCGCACCCTTCCAACAACTTTGCGACCGCCCCGCCCAGAGGCTCATCTCCAGCGGAACGATGGCGCTCGCCCCTTTTCCAAGGAGAGCATTTTCATGCCCAACGATCCTTTTTCACTTGATCCTTCTGGCACCCTCGACATGTTCGGGAACACAGCCCTGTCGTCGGGGGTCGGCCTTGGCGTCACGGCCTTCGGTGATTTTGCGCCCGAGACGGCCCCCGAACCTGCGAATGACGACGATCCCGATCCGACGCCGCCGGCGCCCGCACCGGCGCTACCGATCGCGCTGCCCCAGAGGTCAGCACCACGCCGGCAGGGCGATCGTGCGAACTTCTACCTCGATGACGGCGAGGATCGCGGCCTTGCTGCGTCGTGGAAAGAGCGCGCGAGATTGAGTGTGGCGGCCATTTTGACCGCGAACGAGATCGAGCGGCACAACATTCCGGTCACGCGCGAGCATCAGCAGCGGTTGATCCGCTTCACCGGCTTCGGCGCCTCCGAACTGGCGAACGGCATGTTCCGCCGTCCGGGCGAGGTGGATTTTCGGGAGGGCTGGGACGATCTCGGCTCGTCGCTCGAAAGTGCGGTCTCGGAGAGCGACTATTCCAGCCTGTCGCGTTGCACGCAGTATGCGCATTTCACGCCGGAGTTCATCATCCGGGCGATCTGGTCAGGATTGCAGCGCATGGGCTGGCGCGGTGGTCGCGTGCTGGAACCCGGCATCGGCACGGGCCTGTTTCCAGCGCTGATGCCGAAGGCGTATCGCGACAGCAGCTATGTCACCGGCGTCGAGCTCGATCCGGTGACAGTGCGGATCGTCAAGCTCCTGCAGCCGAAGGCCCGGATCATCGAAGGGGATTTCGCGCGCACCGATCTCTCGCCGATCTACGATCTCGCCATTGGCAATCCACCGTTTTCCGATCGTACCGTGCGTTCGGACCGGCAATATCGGTCACTTGGTCTCAGACTGCACGACTACTTCATCGCGAGGTCCATTGATCTGCTGAAGCCCGGCGCCTTCGCGGCCTTCGTCACCAGTTCCGGCACGATGGACAAGGCGGATGCGACAGCCCGCGAGCATATCGCCAGATCGGCCGACCTGATCGCGGCCATTCGTCTGCCCGAAGGCAGCTTCCGCCGCGATGCCGGCACGGATGTTGTTGTCGACATCCTGTTCTTCCGCAAGCGCAAGGTCGCCGAACCGGAGGGCGATCTGTCCTGGCTCGATCTGGAAGAGGTGCGTGCCGCAACGCAAGACGAGGGCGCGATCCGCGTCAATCGCTGGTTCGCACAGCACCCCGATTTCGTGCTCGGTGATCACGCGCTGACTTCCGGTCCGTTCGGCGAGACCTATACGTGCCGTGGTCGCGCCAGCGTCGATCTCGAAGCGGCGCTCAACGCGGCCATCTCTCTCCTCCCGGAAGGCCGTTACGACGGCGAGCCGACCAAAATCGACATCGACCTGGAAGACGAACTCGGAGCGATCGTCGATCTTCGGCCCACAAACGTGAAGGCCCGCGAGGGCAGCTTCTTCATGGACGCCCGGCACGGCCTCATGCAGATAGTCGATGGCGCGCCGGTCCAGATCAAGGTCCGCAAGGGCCGTTCCGCCGATGGCATTCCAGAGAAGCATGTCCGCGTCATCGGCAAGCTGATCCCGGTCCGGGATGCGGTGCGCGAGGTGCTGAAGGCTCAGGAGCAGGATCGCCCGTGGAAGGATCTGCAGGTACGGCTCCGCATTGCCTGGTCATCATTCGTTCGCGACTTCGGCCCGATCAACCACACGACGGTTTCGATCTCGGAGGACGCCGAGACCGGTGAGGTGCAGGAGACCCATCGGCAGCCGAACCTTCAGCCCTTCCGTGACGATCCCGATTGCTGGTTGGTCGCCTCCATCGAGGATTATGATCTCGAAACCGATACCGCTCGTCCCGGTCCGATCTTCTCCGAACGGGTGATCTCACCTCCCGCGGCCCCGGTGATCACGTCCGCGGCGGATGCGCTGGCCGTCGTGCTCAACGAGCGCGGCCGCGTCGACGTCGAGCATATCGCCGAACTCCTGCACCGCGACTCCGAGGCGGTGATTGCCGAACTGGGTGATGCCATCTTCCGCGATCCGACCGACAGTTCGTGGCAGACCTCGGACGCCTATCTCTCCGGTCCGGTCCGCACCAAGCTTGCGGCGGCGGAGGCTGCCGCTGCGCTTGATTCCGTCTTCCAGCGTAATGTCGTGGCACTCAGGCAAGTCCAGCCCGCCGATCTGCGTCCGTCGGATATTACCGCTCGGCTCGGGGCGCCCTGGATTCCGGCCTCCGACGTTGTGACCTTCGTCAAGGAAACGATGGGTGCCGAGATCAGGATCCACCATATGCCCGAGCTTGGTTCATGGACGGTCGAGGCTCGTCAGCTTGGTTACAGCGCCGCCGGCACATCGGAATGGGGGACCAGCCGCCGCCATGCCGGCGAACTATTGGCGGATGCGCTGAACAGCCGCGTGCCGCAGATATTCGACACATTGAAGGACGCCGATGGTGAGCGGCGGGTGCTGAATGTCGTCGACACGGAAGCCGCCCGTGACAAACTTCAGCGGATGAAGGAGGCGTTCCAGAATTGGGTCTGGTCAGACCCGGATCGCACCGACCGGTTGGCGCGGGTCTATAATGACCGCTTCAACAACATCGCGCCGCGCAAATTCGACGGCTCCCATCTGAATTTACCCGGCGCCTCTGGCGCCTTCGTTCTTTATGGGCATCAGAAACGCGGCATCTGGCGGATCATCTCCTCCGGCTCCACCTATCTCGCCCATGCCGTGGGTGCCGGCAAGACGATGACGATGGCAGCCGCCATCATGGAGCAGCGGAGGTTGGGCCTGATCGCCAAGGCGATGCTGGTCGTTCCCGGCCACTGCCTCGCACAGGCGGCACGCGAGTTCCTGGCGCTCTATCCCTCGGCGAACATCCTCGTCGCCGATGAGACCAACTTCACCAAAGACAAGCGTCAACGTTTCCTGTCGCGGGCTGCGACGGCTGTCTGGGATGCGATCATCATCACGCACTCCGCGTTCAGGTTCATCGGCGTGCCATCCGCCTTCGAACAACAGATGATCCACGACGAGCTGCAGCTCTACGAGGACCTGCTGACCAAAGTTGAAGACGAGGACCGGGTCTCCCGCAAGCGGCTCGAGCGGCTGAAAGAGGCCTTGCAGGAGCGGCTGGAATCTCTCTCCACCCGCAAGGACGATCTTCTGACCATCTCTGAAATCGGCGTCGACCAGATCGTCGTCGACGAGGCGCAGGAGTTCCGAAAACTCAGCTTCGCAACCAATATGTCGACGCTGAAGGGCATCGATCCAAACGGTTCGCAGAAGGCCTGGGACCTCTATG
>DPXQ01000046.1 GCA_003527225.1 Rhizobium sp. | reverse complement strand
GTCTACGATGCGACGGACGGATTCCGCCGGATCGGGGAATTTCCAGCCCACGGCATCGGCTCCCATGACATGACGGTCAGCGACGACGGCCGCTTCCTGATCATCGCCAATGGTGGCATCGAGACCCATCCGGATTTCGGTCGCACCAAGCTCAACCTCGACCATATGGAACCCTCGCTGGTGATCGCCGATGCCGCGACCGGCGCCCTGATCGAGAAGCACGTCATGCCGCGGGAACTCAGCCAGTTGTCGACCCGGCATCTCGACCTGGGCCAGAATGGCCGCGTCTGGTTCGCCTGCCAGTACGAGGGCCCGCGCAACGATACGCCGCCGCTGGTCGGCCATTTCGCCCGGGGCGAGGCCCTTGCCTTCGTCTCCCTGCCGCAAGACATCACCGCAGGCCTCGCCAACTATGTCGGCGCGATCGCCGTCAACCGGCGCGACGGTCTCGTCGGCTTGACCTCGCCGAAGGGTGGGCTGGCCGTCACGCTCGAGGCACGGAGCGGCACGGTGGTTTCGACAGCCGCCGTCGCCGATGCCGCCGGCATAGCGCCCGCCTTGTCGGGCTTCGCCGTCTCTTCCTACGACGGGCATTTCCAGGAGACGCAAAGCCCGCTTGCCTGGGACCAGCATATCCTGCGGATTTCGTGAGCGCGCCCTTGGCGACAAGCGCCTCCGCTCTATCTTAAGTCCATGCGCAAAGCCGTCATCCACATCATCTTCATCGCCGCCGTTGTCGGGCTCGGCATTCTCTCGGGCCTCTCCAACATGCCGGGCGAATGGTATCGGTCGCTGGAGAAACCGTTCTTCAATCCGCCGCCCTGGATCTTCGCCCCGGTGTGGACGGTGCTCTACGTGCTGATCGGCATTGCCGGGGCAAGGGTCTGGCTCAAGGCGCCGGCCTCCGCCGCCATGCAGATCTGGTTCGCCCAGATCGCGCTCAACATGATGTGGTCGCCGGCCTTCTTCGGCCTCGAGGCACCGGGCCTCGCCCTGCTGGTCATCTTCGGCCTCCTCGTTACCATCATCGGCTTCATCTGGCAGGCGGGGCCGATCGATCGCGTGGCGCGACTGCTGTTTTTCCCCTATCTCGCCTGGGTGGGCTTCGCCACACTGCTCAACGCCTCGATATTCCTGATGAACTAGGACAGGATGCGGCCGAATCCGCCTTTCGGCCGCTTGCCGAAGCGCATCCGGCATGCCAATTTCGCGCCTGCGAAAAGAGGCACATCCATGAGTGAAATCGATAGCGACGCGGTCGGCGAGCGGATCCGCAGGAGCTTCGCCCGGCAGGGCGCCATGCACACGCTCGGCGCGGAACTCACCAGCGTCAGCCAGGGCGTGGTCGAAATCGAGATGCCCTTCGACGAGAAGCTGACCCAGCAGCACGGCATCCTGCATGCCGGCGTGATATCCGCGGCCCTCGATGCCGCCTGCACCTACAGCGCCTATACGATGATCGAGCCGGACGTCTCGCTTCTGACGATCGAGTTCAAGGTCAACCTGATGTCTCCCGGCAAGGGGGAGCGCTTCCTGTTTCGCGGCGAGATCACCAAGCCCGGCTCCACCATCATCGTCGCCGATGGACGCGGTTACGCCCTGAACGACGGCCCCGCCAAGCTCATTGCCTCGATGACCAGCACGATGATGGTCGTTCGCGGCCGCAAGGAGATTTCCGGATGACGTTCGAGCTCAAGTCGGTGTCGGGCAAGTCGATCCTGTTCGTCATGGCGGTGGAGGCCGAATACGGCTCGTTCCTGCGCTCGCGGATCGAACCTTTGATGACGGGCGTCGGCCCGGTCGAGGCCGCCATTGCGCTGACGCGCGCGCTCTCCGGGCTCGAGGCGGAGAACCAGCGGCCCGATCTCGTCGTCTCGCTCGGTTCCGCCGGCTCGGCCAGGCTGGAGCAGACCGAAATCTACCAGGCTTCCTCGGTCTCCTATCGCGACATGGACGCCTCGCCGCTCGGTTTTGAAAAGGGCCGCACGCCGTTTCTCGACCTGCCCGCCGCAGTCGAACTGCCGCTGCGCATTCCGGGCGTGCCGACCGCCAGCCTGTCTACCGGCGCCAATATCGTCTCGGGCGCCACCTATGACGCGATTGACGCGGACATGGTGGATATGGAAACCTTCGCGGTCCTGAGGACCTGCCATGCCTTCAACCTGCCGCTGATCGGACTGCGCGGCATTTCCGACGGCAAGCAGGAACTCAAGCATGTCGATGACTGGAAGGAATATCTCCACGTCGTCGATCGCAAGCTGGCGCTCACGGTCGACAGCCTGTTCGAGGCGCTGGAAGACGGCGTTTTCTGGTTCTAAAGCATGTCTCGCGAACCTGTGAAGCGGTTTCGCGAAGAAGACATGCGCAAACAGAAGACTGCAGCCGATCGCGTGAATCCGAACCAACGCGACCGACTGTAGGGCCGGATCGCCCGGAATTGCGGACAATCGGCACAATTCTCCGATTGAAAGAAGCCACGCTTTTCATTAAAGGCTCGCCATGACCCAGACAGCACATCCCGACAGCGTCCTCATCATCGATTTCGGCAGCCAGGTAACGCAGCTGATCGCACGCCGCGTGCGCGAAGCCGGCGTTTATTGCGAGATCGTCCCCTTCCAGTCCGCCGAGGAAGGTTTCCACCGGCTGAAGCCGAAGGCGATCATCCTGTCGGGCAGCCCTGCCTCGACGCTGGACGAGGGAAGCCCTCGCGCGCCGCAGGTCATCTTCGACAGCGGTCTGCCGATCTTCGGCATCTGCTATGGCCAGCAGACGATGTGCGCCCAGCTCGGCGGCAAGGTCGAAAGCGGCCACCACCGCGAATTCGGTCGCGCCTTCCTCGAGATCGACAAGGAATGCCCGCTGTTCGAGGGCCTGTGGTCCGCCGGCTCGCGCCACCAGGTGTGGATGAGCCACGGCGACCGCGTCACCGCGATCCCCCCGGGCTTCGAGGTCGTTGCGACCTCGTCCAACGCCCCCTTCGCCTTCATCGCCGACGAGAAGCGCAAGTATTACGCCGTGCAGTTCCATCCGGAAGTCGTGCACACGCCGGACGGCGCCAAGCTGATCGGCAACTTCATCCACAAGATCGCCGGGCTCAAGGGCGACTGGACCATGTCGGCCTATCGCGCCAAGGCCGTGCAGGCCATCCGCGACCAGGTCGGCGACAAGCGCGTCATCTGCGCACTGTCGGGCGGTGTCGATTCCTCGGTTGCGGCGCTTCTGATCCACGAGGCCGTCGGCGACCAGCTGACCTGCATCCTCGTCGACC
>DPXQ01000124.1 GCA_003527225.1 Rhizobium sp. | reverse complement strand
CGCTGACCGTCACGCTTTCGCGCCTTAAAGGCGGCGCGGCACAGAACCTCATCGTCGACGCGCAGGACCGCCAGGGCCGCGTCATCGCTTCCGGCACCGTCGCCTTTACACCCGGCGAAACCATGGCGAGTGGCCAGGTTGCCGCCCCGTTCGAACTGCGCAACGACTTTGCCCGCCTGTCGATCGCCGGCCTCGCCACGGCGGGCGCCACGCACCTGCTCGACGACGGCTTCCGCCGCCGCCGCGTCGCTCTGATCTCGGGCGACACGGGTGACGCTTTCCAGCCCTTGCTTTCGCCGCTCTACTACATCGAGCGGGCGATCGCGCCCTATGCCGACCTGATCAAGCCCGGTGTTGCGGATCTTGCCGTTTCCGTACCCGAGATCCTCGCACAGAAGCCTTCGGCGATCGTGCTTGCCGACATCGGCCGCCTGCCGGAAGCCGTCTACGAGCCCTTGCAGGACTGGATAGCCGGCGGCGGCACGCTGATCCGCTTTGCCGGGCCTCGCCTTGCCGCCGCGCCCGTGGGCGATCCGCTGGTGCCCGTCATCCTGCGGCAGGGCGAACGCGAACTCGGCGGTGCGCTCTCCTGGGCCGAACCGCAGCCGCTCGCCGACTTCCCGAAATTCGGCCCCTTCGCCGGCATGGCCCGGCCGGACGGCGTGCTGATCAAGCGCCAGGTGCTGGCTGAACCGACGCCCGACCTTGCCGAGCGCACCTGGGCAAGCCTTGCCGATGGTACACCGCTCGTCACCGTGCGGGAAAGCGGCGCCGGCCGCACCGTACTCTTCCATGTCAGCGCCGAGGCCACCTGGTCGGACCTACCCATTTCCGGCGAATTCGTCGAGATGCTGCGCCGTGTCGTCCAGCTGTCGCGCGCCGGCACGGCCGCAGCCGACGGCGATCCGGCCGCCAGGACGACGCTCGCCCCCTTCCGCCTGCTCACCGAACGCGGGGCGCTCACCGCCGACACCGGCAATGCCCGCCCGCTGGACATCGGCGCGGCGCGCCCGACGGCCGCGACCTTCGACAACCCGCCCGGCCTTTACGGCACCGAGGACGGTTTCGTCGCCTTGAACCTGCTGCCCGCCGGCACGGAGCTGAAGCCGCTTGACGTCGATCCTGCCCTACCCCTCACCCGCGAACCGTTGGCCGGGACGGCCGCCACGCCGCTGAAGCCGATCCTGCTGACGCTGGCCTTCGCGCTTCTCGTCATCGACAGCATCATCGTTCTGTTCATGGGCGGCGCCTTCTCCCGCCTGCCGCGCCGCACCGCCTCCGCATCGCTTCTGGCGCTGGCTTGCCTCCTCGTCTTCGCACCCGGCGATCGCGCATCCGCCGACGACGCCAAGCCCGGCGACGAGGTGATCCTGGAACGCCTCGACAACACCCACCTCGCCTATGTCGTGACAGGCGAAAGCGAGATCGACCAGCTGTCGGAAGACGGACTGCGCGGCCTCACCGACTTCCTCACCTACCGCACGACGCTGGAGCCGGCCCCGCCCGTCGGCCTCGACATCACCAAGGACGAGCTGTCCTTCTACCCGATCATCTTCTGGCCGATTTCGGCGACAGCGCCCATGCCGTCCGCCGCCGCCATCAGCCGGATCGACGCCTATATGCGCGCCGGCGGCACCGTGCTGTTCGATACGCGCGACCAGTTTTCCGCGCTCGGCGACGAAAGCGGCCCGAGCGCCAATGGCGAGCGGCTCCAGGCGATCCTCGCCAATATCGATATTCCGCCGCTGGAGCCGGTGCCCTCGGACCACGTGCTGACGCGGTCCTTCTATCTGTTGACCAATTTTCCCGGCCGCTACACCGGCAGCCCGCTCTGGGTCGAGGCCCGCCAGGAGGCCAAGACCTCCAACAGCGGCGTTGCCTCTTCCGGCGACGGTGTCTCGCCGATCCTGATCACCGGCAACGACCTGCTCGGCGCCTGGGCGATCGACGCCAACGGCGCCTCGGTGCTTCCGACCGTGCCGCCGGACGAGATGCAGCGCGAAATGTCCTTCCGCTCCGGCGTCAACATCATGATGTACATGCTGACCGGCAACTACAAGGCCGACCAGGTGCATGTGCCGGCCCTGCTCGAACGGCTGGGGCAGTGACATGACGCTCCAGTTCGCCCCCTTCATTCCGTGGTTCATCCTTTTGGCGCTCGCCGTCTTGGCGCTCATCCTCGCCACGGCCGGCTTTGCCCGCGGCGTGCGCGGCACCGGCATTCGCCTGTTCGCCTCGGCGGCCGTGCTGGCAGCCCTCGCCAATCCGCTTCTGATGCAGGAGGACCGCGAGGCGCTGTCGACCGTCGTGCCCGTCATCGTCGACCGCAGCCAGAGCCAGGAAACGCCCGAGCGCGTCGCCCAGACCGACGCCGCGCTCGAGGGGCTGAAGGAGCGGCTGTTACGCTTTGCCCGCATCGAGCCGCGCATCGTCGAGGTCCGCGACCCCGCCACCTCCGACGCCCCCTCGACCCGGCTGTTCGAGGCGCTGGCCTCCGCCATCTCCGATGTGCCCCCGGCCCGCGTCGGGGCCGCCATCTTCATCACGGACGGACAGGTCCACGACGCGCCCGCTGCCGGCCAGGCGCTCGGCTTCAACGCCCCCGTCCATGGCCTTGTCACCGGCAAGGCCGACGAGTTCGACCGCCGCATCGAGGTGCTGCGCGCGCCGCGCTTCGGCATCGTCGACGAGGACCAGGAACTCACACTTCGCGTCTTCGACGACGGCCGCCGCACCGATACGCCCGCCACCGTGACTGCGCGCATGAACGGCGAGGAGATCGCCACGCTCAACGCCACGCCCGGCGTCGAGACGCCGTTTTCGTTCAAGGTCCCGCGCGGCGGCAACAACGTGCTGGAATTCACCGTCGCCGCCACGCCCGGCGAAGTGACCGAGGTCAACAACAAGGCGATCCACCTGATCGAGGGCATTCGCGAGAACCTGCGCGTGCTGCTGGTCTCCGGCGAGCCCCATGCCGGCGAGCGCGCCTGGCGCAACCTGCTGAAATCCGACGCCGCCGTCGACCTCGTGCATTTCACCATCCTGCGCCCGCCGGAAAAACAGGACGGCACGCCGATCAACGAGCTGTCGCTGATCGCCTTCCCGACGCGCGAACTGTTCGTCGAGAAGATCAACGATTTCGACCTGATCATCTTCGACCGCTACCAGCACCGCGGCGTGCTGCCGATCCTCTATTACGACTACATCGCCGAATACGTGAAAAAGGGCGGCGCCCTGCTGATCGCCGCAGGCCCCGAACATGCCGGCGAGGTTTCGATCGCCATTACCCCGCTCGCCTCAGTGCTGCCCGCCGCCCCGACTGGCAACATGCACGAGGCGGCCTTCTATCCGCGCCTTTCCGACCAGGGCAAGCGCCACCCCGTTACCCGCGGGCTGGACGGCTCGGCCATAGAGCCGCCGCAATGGGGCCGCTGGTTCCGCAGCGTCGACGTCGATCCGCCACGCGGCGAAACCGTGATGACCGCCGCCGACGGCCGCCCGCTTCTGGTGCTCGACCGCGCCGAAGAGGGCCGTGTCGCCATGCTGCTCTCCGACCAGGGCTGGCTCTGGGCCCGCGGCTTCGAGGGCGGCGGCCCGCATGTCTCGCTCTATCGGCGCATCGCCCACTGGCTGATGAAGGAGCCGGAACTCGAGGAAGAAGCATTGAAGGCCCGTGCGCTCGGCCGCACGCTGGAAGTGACCCGCCAGACGATTGCCGGCGATCCGGGCGCCGCCACCATTCGCGCGCCGTCGGGCAAGACCGAGACGCTGGCGTTGACCGAAACCGCGCCCGGCCTCTATCGCGGCGAAAAGCGCATGGACGAGACCGGCCTCTTCACCATCGCCAACGGCGAATTCTCCACCCTCGTCCATGTCGGCGCGGTCGATGCGCCTGAGTTCAAGGCCATGGTCTCGACGCTGGACACGCTGAAACCGATCGCCACCGAGACCCGCGGCAACCTCGCCCGCCTCGACGACGGCCAAGGGGGCCTGCGCATCCCCGACATCCTCCCCGTCCGCGGCGACGTCCGCGTCACCGACGACCGCCGCCTGCTGGTACGCCTCACCGACGAAACGGTGCTGAAGGGCGTCAATACCCTGCCGCTGTTTGCCGGCTTTGCCGGGCTCGCCGTGCTGCTGCTGGCCATGTCGGCGACGTGGTGGCGCGAGGGACGGTAGGGAAACCGCGGCACCGGAAGCGCAGGGGCGACAGAGTGTCCACGGCTCTTTCCCGCCGGTTCGCCTCAGCCAGCCTTGGCCGGCATGACCGAGCGGAAATCGCCGTCGAGCAGGTGCTGGAAGGGGCGCGGCTGCAGTTTGCCCGGATTGGCGTAAGGGTTCGCGAAGGCAAAGATGAAGAACAGGATCACCCCGGAATAGGCGCCGAAAAGGCCGAGCAGCACCAGATGCGTGCGCGAAGGCCGATAGACGTAGAAGGCGGCCGAAACGATGACCAGCCCGATGAGCGCCGGCGCCCAGAACAGCCCGGAAAAGTGGTTCGACGACGGCGCCTCGCGCAATTGCCGGTATTTCGCGATCGCCGACACCCTGTCCTTCAACCGCGTGCTGAGATAGCGCTCCCGCTCGGTCACCGGTGCAAGGTCGAGAATTGTGTCGTAGACACCCTCCCATTCCTGCCAAGCCCGGGGAGACAAGCGCTCGTGCCGGGCGAGCCGTTCCCACTCTTCGTCGACGACGACCGCGACATAGCGGGCAAGGCCTTGCTGCACCTCGAGGGTGGCCGGCCCGCCGTAGCGCCGCACGTCGTTGAAGACATCCGAGATCGCCACCGCCTCGTCGATCAGGTTGGACCGGACCGCCTTGTAGTCATCGAGCTCCTGGGCATAGACGAGGCCGAGGATCAGGCTGTGCAAGGTCGCCACACGAACCGCGACATTGCCCGCGACCTCCAGCGTGTGATCCGCGGTGCTACCCGGATGAAGCAGCCTTCGCGCCACGAAGTAGCTTGCAAGGACGATGCCGATGGTGACGACGACGAACCCGACGCCGCTGGCCACCGACTTGAGGTAGTCGGACAATGTTTCCATGGCCGTCACCTTATCGAAAGCCGATGAAGGTTCAATGTGGGAGCGCGAAATCCCGCCGCGCCGTCGCGCCGCAAGAATGGCAGCCGCCAGCGCCGCGCTTGAAACGTGGCCGCGATCAAGGCCGCGGCACGCCTCGGCCGGCGGAAGAGGTCGCAGCCTTCGCTTTCGACGTCAGCCTTTTCGAAGAAGCGCGCGACGTCCGCATCGCCGTCGACCGCCGCCTGCTGGTGCGCCTCACCAACGAAACGGTGCTGAAAGGCGTCAATATGCTGCCGCTGTTTGCCGGCTTTGCCGGACTGGCGGTGCTGCTGCTGGCGATGTCGGCAACATAGTGGAGGGAAGGACGGCAAGGCAGAGGAGTTACCTCGGCTGTCTCTCAGATCAGTAAGCTCCTTAGCCATCTGCAAATTTAACCAGCGGCGTAGGTGGCCATCAACGGGAAAGCGCTCGATAACTCTCTCAAAGATTGCAGTAGGAACGCCTATATGTATACGATGATAGCGTTATGCGAGGGCAAGGGGAGAATCTCATGAATCTCAATGATATTAACTTTGGAGACGTAGACGCCAAGAACGAAATTCTAAAACAGGCACGACTTGGCGAAAGGGTCTTCTTCGAATCTTTCTCCGTCCCGAGCGGCGTTGACGTGTCAGAAATACTAAGCGGAAGACGATACTATATACTGGGCCTAAAGGGCACGGGAAAGACTGCGCTTCTACGGTTCATAAACGACAAAATTCAGAATGCCGGCTCCAATTCCGAACTGGTTTTGTTCAAATCTCAGGTGACGGAGGAGGACCGTCAAAACCTGTCAAAAAGCTCGGGATTCGAAATTGTGGTTACGGGTGACGTTCCGGTTTTTATTCAGGATTTCAAGGAAGCATGGAAGTGGATGATCTATCAGCGCCTCTCCGCCTTGGTAAAGGAATCCAAGATAGATTCTATTGAAGCCCGCCAACTATATTCATTGACAGGCATCGCCGAGAAGGGAGTCGTCCACTCTCTTGGGTCATTATTCTCAAAAATAAAGTCCACAAACATAAGACTTTCTGGAGAGGCTTTGGGAATCGCAGTGGAGTTGGGGCTAGACGCTTCCAATGAAAAAGATCAATCCACGGTCTCGATGTCTGAACTCAACAGAACTTGCGGTCGACTATTTCGAGCTTTTGATATCGAGAAACCGATCTATTTGCTGTTTGATGAGCTTGAGCTATTTCATCAAACACCGGAACAGTTTGACCGGGATCGGCGTATCATCAGAGATCTCATATACGCCATATCGCAGGTCAACGCGGAGTTCGCGGAGAATGGTAAGAATATTTTCCTGATTAGCTCCCTCCGAACTGAAGTATTGCATTCCGTTTTAGAGCTCGGACACGAGATAGGCCGCGATGTAGATGACTTCGGCGTTCGACTTGACTGGTCATCAGGTAAAGACTCCCCAACTCACCCACTGTTGAGATTAATCAGTAAGAAGATATCAGTATCTTCAAGAGTACCGGAAAATGACGTTTGGGGAACATTTTTTCCTAACAACATCAACAATCAACAATTCTTTAAGTTTATATTGAATTCTTCGTACTACAGACCCAGAGACATCGTGCGACTATTGAGAGTTGCACGAGATTTTCGCCCTGACGCGGAAACATTCACGACGGAGCATTTCGACAAGACATCGACAGAATATTCAAAACAGACATGGCTTGAAGTGACAGAGGAGCTCCTAGCCTCTTATAGTACGCAGGAGATTTCTGCACTTCAGCGGTTCTTCCTCGGATTTAATACACACTTCTTCAAACAGGACCTGACTTCCAGAATCCAAAGAATGTACAAAAAGGACAAAGACGTTCAGAGCCTATTCTCAAAAAGCGACTTAACAAAAGTCCTTTCTGACCTGTTTAGAATAGGCGTTATCGGAAACGATTTCGTTGTAATAAACTCAATGGGAAAGAAGACGCCTAGAAATAGATGGATATTTAGAGGTAATACAGTCCTAAATGACGCAGAGCGCATGTGCATACACAAGTCTCTTTGGAAACACCTCTCTTTGGTACCAGGAACCGCTAAATCTTAAACCACTTAAAGAAGTTACCCAAATTGCAGAATGACAATGTGCGCTCTGTTGATGGGGCTGGGCGCGCAGAGTACGATGTCTGCCAGCACACCTCGGCAGCACCGAAATCACCACCCTCCCCCTATCGACACCCACCTCAATCCCGCCTACCCTCGCCTCATGCCCCACACCCTCCCCCTCTCCGACACCGCCCCCGACGACGCCCGTGAAACCATCCTCGCCGGGATCAAGACGCACAACAATGCCATGCTCGGGCCGACCGACCGGCGCGACCTGTTCATTCCGCTGACCGATGCGGAGGCACAAGTCGAGGGCGGGCTGGTCGGTTATACCGGGCGTGGCTGGCTCTATGTGGAAATGCTGTTCGTGCCGGAGCACCGACGCGGCCAGGGTCTGGCCGGGGCGCTGCTGCAAAGGGCGGAGGAGGAAGCGAAGCTGCGCGGCTGCAAGGGCGCCTATATCGACACGATCAATCCCGACGCCCGCCGCGTCTATCAGCGGCAGGGCTATTCGGTCTTCGGCACGCTCGACAATTTCACCGGCGAGTTTGCGATCACCTGGCTCAGGAAGCTTTTCTGAGCGCGTCTTCCGCCGCCGCCCGGTCGTCCGCCCGCCAGGCGATCAGGCCCTTCAGCCGCTCGTGAACATCGGCTTCGAGCGGCACGACCAGCACCCGCGCCGGATCGACCGGACCCGGAAAATCGAGCGCCTTCCAGGCCACCTTCTCGAAGCCGAGCGGCATGTAATAGGGCGGATCGCCGATCAGGATGACGGCTTCCGAGCCGGCGCGCCGCGCCGCCTCGATGGTGATGCGCACCAGTTCCCGGCCGATCCCCCGGTTCTTGTGCGAGGGCCGGACCGCGAGCGGCCCGAGCAGATGGCCCTTGACCGTGCCGGCGATCACCGGCGTCATGCGCACGGAGGCGATGGTCTCGCCGTCGTCGGCGCAGATGA
>DPXQ01000009.1:55354-85946 GCA_003527225.1 Rhizobium sp. | reverse complement strand
GGGTGATCGACAAGGACAACGAGAACGATCTCTACGTCTCGATGTTCGACCACGGCGGATCGGCGGGTGGCTATGAGAACACCTGGGGCACCGGCAAGCTGTACTTCGAGTCGATGAAGGTCAAGCATTGCCGCATCCACAACCGCCCGGCCTATATGTCCGAGGTCCACTCCAGCCGCGACATGGGCGTGGACGAGTTGAACTACAACTACGCCGACTACGAGGTGACCGACACGATCTTCCTTGTCGGCACCAACCCGACGGAATGCCAGACCAATCTGTTCCTGAACCATATGGTCAAGGGCATGCAGAACGGGGCGAAGGTGGTCATCTCGGATCCACGCCGGACGGTCACGGTGGACAGTTGTGAGCAAGTCGCCGGCGATGAAAACGTGTTGCACCTGCCGATCACCACCGGGTCCGACGTGGCGCTGCACAACACGCTCTTCACATATATTGCGGATCAGGGCTGGGTCGACGCCGACTTCATCGCCAAATCGACATTTCAGGGCGATGTGGCTGTGGCAGCTGACAGCGCCTATCCGGCCTCGCTTGGGTCGTTTGAGGCCGCTCGCGTCGCCTGCAAGATGAGCCTGGCCGACGGGGCCGCCGCTACCGGCCTGACCGAGGCACAGATCATCCAGGCTGCCGAATGGATCGCCAAGCCCAAGGCCGACGGTAGCCGCCGCAAATGCGTGACCGGTTATGAAAAGGGTATCATCTGGGGCAACGACAACTACCGGGCCATCGGCAGTCTGCTGAACATCGCGCTGGCCACGGGCAACGTGGGCCGCGAAGGCGGCGGTTGCTGCCGCCTGGGCGGGCACCAGGAGGGCTACTATCGCCCGTCGGACGCCCATGTCGGGCGCCCGGCCCCCTACATCGACCAGATGATCATAGCGGGCGGCGGCAAGGTGCACCACATCTGGGCCAACGACCACTTCAAGACCACGCTGAACGCCTCCGAGTTCAAGCGCGTCTACAACCGCCGGTCCAACATGGTGAAGGAAGCCATGGACGCCCGGGCCGGGGCAACGCGCGAGGAGATGGTCGATGCCATCGTCGGCGCGATCAATGCGGGCGGTCTGTTCGTGGTGGATGTGGACATCATCCACAGCCAGATCGGGCAGGCCGCGCATGTGATCCTGCCCGCGGTGGAATCGGGCGAGATGAACCTGACCTCGATGAACGGCGAGCGCCGACTGCGCCTGACGGAAAAGTATATGGACGCGCCGGGATCGGCCAAACCCGACTGCCTGATCGCGGCCGGACTGGCCCAAGCGCTGGAGCGCGTTCTGCGCGAAGAGGGGCGGACGGAATACGCAGACCAGTTCAAGGGCTATGACTGGGCCACCGAAGAAGACGCCTTCATGGACGGTTACAACAAGGGCAACCCGGAAGTCACCTATGACCGCCTGCGCGCCATGGGCAATGACGGGGTGCTGGAGCCGGTGACCGGTTTTGCCGACGGCAAACTTGTCGGAACCAACCGACTCTACGAGGATGGCGCCTTCACGCGGCACGGACGCGAGGACAAGAAGGCCCTGTTCTGCATGGGCGAATGGCGCGGCTGGCAGGCGGCGGGCAAGGCCCAGCAAAAGGCCAACCACCGCTTCCTGATCAACAATGGCCGCGCCAACATGAACTGGCAGAACTGGTTCCTCGATCAGGCCAACGAGTTCGTGATGGACCGCTTCCCTGTGCCCTTCATCCAGATCAATCCCGAGGACATGGCCGAACTGGGCATCAAGGCGGGCGATATGGTCGAGGTGCACAACGATGTCGGGGCCACGCAGGCGCTCGCCTACCCCGAGCCGACCGCGAAACGCAACGAGACCTTCATGATCTTCGGCGCGCCGAACGGTGCGCAGGGCAATATCGTGAACGCGGGCGTGAACGAGCTGATCCTGCCGAACTACAAGCACACCTGGGCCAACATCCGGAAGATCTCGGATGCCACCCCGGCCTCGGCGGCAGTGTCCTACAAGTCGTGGGAAGTCGAGCTCTGACCAGAGCCTACGCCGCCCGGAACGGTTCCGGGCGGCGCCTTCGTCTCGGGGAAGCTGCATGAAACTCGCCTATGTCACTCTGCAGGGCCGCGGTCGCACCGATGCCCTGATCGCCGAAGTGGCGCATTTGCTGGCGGCCGACGGGGTCCGGCTGGCCGGGACCGTGCAGTCAAACCACGAACGCCCGGACCGGCGCAAATGCGACATGGACCTGGCCGTTCTGCCCGATGGGCCGATCGTCCGGATCAGTGAGGATCGGGGCGATCTGGCCCGCGGCTGCACGCTCGACTCCGGCGCGCTGGAGCAGACGGTGGTCGCCGTTCAACAGCGACTGCCGGGGGCAGAAGTGCTGATCGTCAACAAGTTCGGCAAGCGTGAGGCCGAGGGTAAGGGCCTGGTCCCCGTGATCGCCGAAGCGCTCGAGATGGGGTTGCCCGTGCTGATCGGCGTCAATGGCCTCAACCTCGCTGCCTTCCTCGCCTTCGCCGGAGAAGACGTCTTAGCCCTGCCGGCCGATCCCGCCCTGATCGCCCAATGGTGCAAGGCATGGGCTCAGGTGGACGTTGTCCGAGCGCGCTCAACCGCCGCGGACGAGCCCCGAACCCGCGAACTTGGCCTCGTCTGCTGATCCTCGCTGAGAGCGGACCCAGTGCCTTCACGGGGAGTTGGCTCCGCCTCATATGTGGAAGCCTGGCTGGCACGGTTTTTTAGCGCAAGTTGCCGTCCGACGCGCAATCATCTATCCGGCCTGTCAGAGCGGTCAATGACCGCCGGCTACGCGAGATCAGCGATGCTGATCGTCCAGGCACGTCTGCGCGTCGACTAAGCCGGAGCGCGGGGTGGCGACATCGATCGCCCGCCTGCGATCGGTCCACCATCTTTGCCATTCACGCAGGCAGGTACTTGTGCGCTGTCCTTGCTCAAGGACCAAGCGGTGCGGGGATGCCGCGCCTGCGACATCTCGTCCGGCAGGCCGCTTTCCTCCTCCTGCCGTCTTGCAACATCCTGTTCCCGAATATAAGTGTTTATGCGCATAAGCGCAAAAGGTGATGCATGATACTTCCTCCCCTGATGGCCCTCGCCGAGCCGACGCGGCTTGCCGCAGTCTCGATCCTCTGGGACGGGTCCGAGCATTGTGTCTGCGAACTGATGAAACGTCTCGATGCCACGCAGAGCCGCATGTCGCGACACATGCAGACGTTGAAACAGGCCGGCCTGGTGGTGGATCGGCGTGATGCCCAGTGGGTGCGCTACCGGCTCAACCCGGCGATGCCCTCCGAGATCAGGGCGGTCCTGGAAGCCGTGATTGCAGCCGCCAAGCCCGAAGAAAGAGTCGCCGCATGAGCCTGAACGCTTCCAGTCCTGTTCAACCCGCCAGTCCGAACTGGTTTTCGCATATCGCCGTTCTGGCCTTCGTGCTGGCTTGGTATGCCGTCTACGGTCAATTGGTTCCGTTCTCGGAATGGGTCACGGCGCTGTTTCCAGCCGAGCGCCACAGCCATACCGGAGAGGCGATCGCCTTCTTCTTCTACGACGTGCCGAAGGTAATGATGCTTCTCACGCTGATCGTCTTTGCGATGGGCGTGGTTCGAAGCTTCTTTTCGCCGGAACGGACGCGCGCACTTCTCGCTGGCAAGCGGGAGGGCGTCGGCAATGTCCTGGCGGCTTCTCTCGGCGTGGTGACGCCGTTCTGCTCATGTTCGGCGGTTCCGCTGTTCATCGGTCTGGTCTCGGCCGGCGTGCCTTTGGGTGTGACGTTCTCGTTCCTGATCTCGGCACCGATGGTGAACGAGGTGGCGTTGGCGCTGCTGTTCGGTCTCGTCGGCTGGAAGGTCGCGGCGACCTATTTTGCCTTCGGGCTCGGTGTCGCGATCGTCGCAGGCTGGGTTATCGGCCGGCTACATCTGGAAGGCTGGCTGCAGGACTGGGTGCGCGACATTCATTCCGGAGCCACGGCTCCGGTTGCGACGGAAGGTGAGCGGCTGACGATGGTGGACCGTTATCGCCTGGGTATCGAGGCCGTACGCGAGATTTTCGCGAAGGTCTGGATCTGGATCATCCTGGGTATCGGCATGGGCGCCTTGATCCACGGCTATGTGCCCGAGGATCTGATGGTGTCCATCATGGGCGCCGATCAGTGGTGGTCAGTGCCCGCCGCCGTCGTGATCGGCATTCCGATGTACACCAATGCCGCGGGCGTCATTCCGATCGTCGAGGCGCTTCTCGGCAAGGGTGCAGCACTCGGAACGGTTCTCGCCTTCATGATGAGCGTGATTGCGCTCTCCCTTCCCGAAATGATCATCCTGAAACAGGTGCTGACCATGAGGCTCATCGCCGTCTTCGTCGGTGTCGTGGGGTCGGGCATCCTCGCCGTCGGCTTCCTCTTCAACTTCCTCTTCTGATGCTTGAGAAAGGCCATAAAAATGGAAATCAAAGTCTTGGGTCCCGGCTGTGCCAAGTGCAAGACAACGGTCGATCTCATTGATCGCGTTGCAAAGGAAACCGGCAAGGACGTCACGCTGGAAAAGATCGAGGACATGCGCCAGATCGTCTCTTATGGCGTGATGAGCACGCCGGGTGTGGTGATTGGCGGCAAGGTCGTGCATGTGGGCTCGGTGCCCTCGCGCGACCAGATCCTTTCCTGGCTGGAGTGACCGTCATGGCGCAGCACAAGAAATTTCATCTCGTCTTCTCGCTGATCATGGGCGCGATGATGGTGTTCCTGATGACCTTCGTCATCACGACGGCGAATCTCGGCTTTGGACCACACTTCCTCAGCGCCTGGATCAAATCCTTCGCTATCGCCTACGTGATTGCCGTCCCGGTGATCTTTTTCCTCGCCCCGATCGCGCGCAAGCTCACCGGCGGTATTCTCGGCACGCAATCCTGAAAGGAAGCCTTATGAACGATACTGCAAAAAGAGAACTGGCCGAGGCGCGCGAAGTCTGCCCGACCACTTCGCAAGGTCTCCTGAAGGAAGGCGCGCTGCTCGTCGATGTGCGGGAACCTTCCGAAGTCGCCAAGGTGGGTTTTGCCGGTTGCGAGGTCGTCAACATTCCGCTGTCCGAATTCGAGGCGCGCTGGCAGGAAGTGCCGCGCGACCGCGACGTCATCCTCGCCTGTGCCGTCGGGGAACGCAGCCTCAAGGCGACATATTTCCTGATGTATCAGGGTTATGACCGGGTGATGAACATGAAGCCCGGCATCGGCAGATGGGTGGAACGGGGTTTCCCGATCACCGGGTCGGCCGACAATGTTGCGGCCTCCGAGGCGGCGTCCTCCTGCTGTGGCGGCACGTCCGAAGCCGCGCCGGCGGGTGTTTCCTGCCGTGGTGACGATGCCGAGGACAAGGCGGGGCCGTGATCGTGGCCGGTGGCGTATTCCCGTTCACGCGCAAGGATTGCAGGTGCCCTTCGCCCCACCGCGCCTTCTCCGTCCTGATGATGGGCGCGGGCCTCTGGCTCGTCCTGCAATGGGGCTTTCTTGATTTTCTGTGAATGGAGCTTCCATGACCCTTCTTCAGCTTGTGACTGCGGCGTTCATGCTTCCCATACCTGCCCTTGCACAGGGCCTTGAGATCCAGCCTGTCGCGGAGGGGGTCTGGGCCATCGTCGGCGAAAAGGAGCAGCGTAGCGCCGAGAACCTGGCAAACAACGCGACCTTCGGCCTGGTCGTGACCTCCGAGGGCAGCGTGCTGATGGACCCGGGCGGTTCCTGGAAAGGCGCCGAGGCGCTGCACGCGGCCATCCGCACGGTCACCGACCAGCCGGTCAAATACGTCATCAATACCGGCGGGCAGGACCACCGCTGGCTTGGCAATGGTTATTGGCGGGCGCAGGGCGCGACCATCATCGCTAGCGAGGCGGCGGTCGCGGATCACGAGGCCCGCGCGTCGGTGCAAATGACGGCACTGGCCCAGTTTCTGGGTGACGGGCTCGAGCGGACCGAACCCTCCTATGCCGATGTGACCTTCGAGACTGACTACACGCTCAACCTCGGTGGGCTGAGCTTCGAGATCATGCATCGCGGCCAGGCCCACACGCCCGGCGACAGTTTCGTCTGGCTGGACGAGCGCGATGTGATGTTCACCGGCGACATCGTTTATGTCGAACGCATCCTCGGCAATGGCGGGCAATCCAACGCGAAAAGCTGGATCGAGGTCTTCGAGGCCATGGCCGCGTATCAGCCCGCCCATATCGTGCCCGGTCATGGCCATGCCACCGACCTCGCTACCGCGCGGCGCGACACCTACGACTACCTCGCGAACCTGCGCAGGCAGATCAGCGCGCTGATCGAGGAGGGCGGCAGTATCCTTGATGCGCCGAAAATCGACCAGCAGGCCTGGTCCTATCTGGAGCAGTTCGACAGCCTTGCCGGACGCAACGCGCAGACGACCTTCGAGCAGATGGAGTGGGAATGATGTTGGAATACCGGGTCTCCGCCCGCAGGATCGACAGCCACGGATCGGAAGCCACGGCGAAAGACGCGAGGATTGTTCTAGACACCGACATGGCCGGACGTCCCGACGCCTTCAACCCGGCCGAGATGCTGCTGGCGAGCCTTGCGGCGTGCATCCTGAAAGGCACCGAGCGGGTGATCCCGATGCTGGCGTTCGAGTTGCGGGGAATCGAGGTGTCGCTGCACGGGATGCGGCAGGACAGCCCGCCGAAGATGGTGCGGATCGACTACGAAATTGTGGTCGATACTGACGAGGCCGACGCGCGGCTCGACCTGTTGCACCGCAATCTGCAGAAATATGGGACGATCTACAATACGCTGGCGGGGGCGACCGAACTGGTCGGAACCATCAGGCGGAAAGGCTGATCTCTTGGCCCATGATCACGCACACACGCATACGCCGCCAGCCGATCTCGGGCCCGCCTTCCGCTGGGCCGTCGGACTCAACATGGCCTATGTGGTCATCGAGGCGACGGCAGGACTTCTGACCAGTTCGCTCGCCCTTCTGGCCGATGCCGCGCACAACCTGACGGACGTCGCCGGGCTGCTGATCGCCTGGGGCGCGGCGGTGCTGGCGAAGCGCGCGGGCAGCGCCACCTATACCTTCGGCTACGGCCGTGCCACCATCCTCGCGGCCATGCTGAACGCGGTTGCCATTCTGATCGGCGTCGTCGTGGTGATCTGGGAGGCGGCACACCGGTTTCAAAGCGTCGTCGAGGTGCCGGGGTTGACCATTCTGCTGGTGGCGCTGGTGGGCATCGGTGTGAACACCGGATCGGCGCTCCTGTTCATGAAATCGCAGAAGGAAGATCTGAACGCCAAGGGCGCCTATCTGCACATGGCCGCCGATGCGGCCGTGTCGGGCGCGGTCGTGCTGGCTGCGGCGGGTATCATGCTGACCGGTTGGCAATGGCTCGACCCGGCGGTGGCGATCGCGGTCAGCGTGCTGATCTCGGTAACCGCCTGGGGACTGTTTCGCGAATCGCTGCGGCTGGGGCTCGACGGCGTTCCCGACGCCGTCGACCGGCAGGCCGTGGCCGTCTGGCTGGGCGCACTGGACGGAGTCAGCAATGTGCATGACCTGCACATCTGGGCACTTTCCACCACGCGCACGGCGCTTGCGGTGCATCTCGTCTGGGACGGGCCAGACCCTGACGCCTTCCTCGATCATGTGACCGATGAGCTGGAGAACGACTTCGGAATCGCACATGCCACAGTGCAGCTGGAGCGCGCGCCCTGTGAACGGGCAGGCATCTGCCTTGCCGTGTGATAGGTAAAGACTATTCCGACGACCGCCGGGCGCAGGCTCGCAAAGGCTTCTGCTCGCATGCAACTGATAGCCTCATCAACAAGGAGACGACAATGCGTGACGTGGTAATCTGTTTTCCGGTGCGCACGGCCATCGGAACTTACAACGGCTCCCTGAAGGCAACACCTGCCACCGAGCTCGGTGCGGCCGTCATCCGCGAGACGCTTCGTCGGGCCAAGCTCGATCCGGCGGTTTTGAACGCGGTGGTCATGGGCAATGTGGTCCAGGCGGGGAACAAGATGAACCCCGCCCGCCAGGCTGCCATTCACGGCGGCGTGCCGGTCGAGGTTCCGGCGATGACGGTGAACCGTGTTTGCGGTTCCGGAGCCCAGGCGATCGTCTCGGCCGCGCAGGAGATCTGGCTCGGCCTTGCCGACGCGGCTCTTGCCGGTGGCATGGAGAACATGGACGCGGCGCCCTACCTCCTGTCGAACGGCCGCTGGGGCTATCGGATGGGCGATTCGCAGATCTACGACGCGATGCTCCGCGACGGGCTCAACGACGCGTTTTCAGGCGAGCATTCCGGCTGGCACACCGAGGACCTCGTCACAAAACACCAGATCAGCCGCGAGGACCAGGATCGCTGGGCGGCTCGCTCGCAGCAGCGCTTTTCCGCGGCGCAGGCAGAAGGCAAGTTCGATGACGAGATCGTCGCCGTCGAGATCAAGGGGCGAAAAGGCACCGAGCTCTTCGCAAGGGACGAGCACAACCGGCCCGACACAACGCTCGAGTCCCTGGCGAAACTGAAGCCGGCCTTCCGCAGGGAGGGCACGATCACCGCCGGCAATGCACCGGGTCTCAATACCGGCGCGGCGGCGATGATCCTGGCCGAGCGTGGCTTCGCCGAGACCAACGGGCTCATTCCGATGGCAAGGCTCGTGGCCTATGGCGTCGGTGCGGTGGAACCGGGCTTCTTCGGTATCGGTCCGGTCCCGGCTGTGAGACAGGCGCTCGATCGCGCCGGGTGGTCGATCGCAGATGTCGAGCGCGTCGAGATCAACGAGGCCTTCGCCGCCATTGCGCTTGCGGTCACGCGTGAGCTGGGGCTTGCGGAGGATGTCGTCAATGTCGAGGGCGGTGCGATCGCCCATGGTCATCCGATCGGCGCTTCCGGTGCGATCCTCACGACGCGCCTCCTCCATTCGATGAAGCGCGACAGCCTCAGACGCGGCATCGTCACGCTTTGCATCGGCGGCGGGCAGGGCATCGCCCTGGCGGTCGAGACCCTTGGTTGAGGTGGTAAGATGAGTTCGCCAGCAATCCCGGCGCCGAGAGTTTCGACACCTTCGAGCGCGGACCGGCTCAATCAGAGTTGCTTCTGCATCACGCTCGATCGGGACGCGCTCTGTCGCGCCCTGGAACGGGAGTCCGAAGACCCCGCATTCTGCACCTCCTTCATCCAGACAAAACCGCACCTGTTTTCCAATGTTCCGGTGTTCCTGCCCTCCGAGGCTATTGTGGAGATGGGCAAGATCGTGGCGGCGATCGAAGATGTGACCCGGATGCCTGCCTACCAAAGCACGGTTCTCTCATGGGCGCCCGAGATCGCACAGGAGGACCATGGGCCGCTCGGCGCCTTCATGGGCTATGATTTCCACCTCGATGACGACGGCCCCAGGCTGATAGAGATCAACACGAATGCGGGCGGCGCCTTCCTCAACGCGCTCCTTGCCCGCGCCCAACTGGCCTGCTGCGCCGAGATCGAAGGCGCGATCGAGGCAGCAAGGGTAAGTGATTTCGAGGCTGGGGTTGTACGCATGTTCCGGGATGAGTGGCACCGTCAGCGCGGCGACGTTTCCGTTGCCCGTATTGCCATCGTCGACGACCGGCCCGAGGAGCAATACCTCTATCCTGAGTTTGTGCTTGCCCGGCATATGTTCCTGAAGGCGGGCCTCGATGCGGTGATCGCCGACGCGAGCCAGCTCCGCTATGACCAGGGTAGGCTCCTGGCCGGTGATCTGGAGATCGGCATGGTCTACAATCGCCTGGTCGATTTCGCGCTCGATCGCCCAGAGCACGCAGCTTTGAACGCCGCCTATCGGGAGGGCGCCGTGGTGCTGACGCCGAACCCGCACAACCATGCGCTCTTTGCCGACAAGCGCAATCTGACGCTATTGTCCGATCCCGCGGCACTGGAGGCCTTCGGGGTGCCGCCGGAACTGCGTTCACAACTGGCCGGCATACCGCAGACGGCTCTGGTTACGCCCGAAAATGCCAATCTGCTCTGGCATTCGCGCAAGGACCTGTTTTTCAAGCCGGCGGGCGGCCATGGCAGCAAGGCGGTCTATCGCGGCGACAAGGTGACACGCGGCGTCTGGGCCGAGATCGCGCGCGGCGGGTATGTTGCCCAGCGTTTTGCCTCGCCAGGCGAGCGTACGGTCAGGCTCGACGGCGCGGCCGTGGCGCGCAAGATGGATGTCCGGCTCTACACCTACGGCGGGCGCATCCTGCTGGCCGCCGCCCGACTCTATCAGGGGCAGACGACCAATTTCAGAACGCCGGGCGGTGGTTTCGCCTCGGTATTGGCAGTCTGACGACGTTGAGACCTATTGTGCCGGAACCTCCCGGCGCTTGTGATGCTCAGGGAAAGGTCTCTGCTGTCCGGTGCCGACGTGGCGATGACCGCTTCGGCACTTTTGCGCCACGGGGTCGGCCATATGCATCTGCTGAGCGATCATCTTACTCGATGGCCGGCGGTCCGCGGCCTCGATTCGCACAATTCCATCCGCGGCAAGATGAGCCACCGTACCATCACCAACCCCGAGGCGCTTGAGCGCGCCAACTATATTAAGGTAATGTAGGGCTAATTGTGCCACGCTCAAACATCGGTTGGGGGCATCTCAGGCCTCTTTCGGAAGTGCCTCATATTTTCCGATCTATTCTGGAATACTATCAAAATGTGTGGGGTAGACGTAGTTCTTAGCGCTACCTCGCACAGACCGCCAAATGAGGCTCAAACAGCAACTCTTTGTTTCGAAGTTACGCATAAGTCTATTTTTCTGGCCGTACTCACCAGAAGCAGACAGTTTCCTTACGGCCCCCTGCAGTCGCCGCGAGAACTCTGCCACGGCCTGCTCCACGACTCCATGGGCGAGAATGCAGCCGCATCAAACGCGCAGCCGGTGCGGCAGCGGCTTCTGTCAGGTTAGGCTCCCCATCCTTGCACTCGACGCGTTGCGGGTTCTGGCTTCATCGGCCATGGCCGTTGTTCTGAACGCCCGTAAGCGCTACGCGGTCCACCAACGGCGCCTGAATTCCGGTGGGATTGATCGGCACGGCTTGTTGTCATGGGGAGGTACTGAGAACCCGTTGACGTGGCGGGATCTGATCGCCGGACAACATCGCGGTCGTCCAGCTTGTCGAAAATGTCTTGCTGCTCTTCGAGGCCGTGAAAGCAGGAAATGTGTGAGCCGCCGATGCCGACGCCCAGAAGGGACCATGCTCGAATTCATCGACAGAATCCGTCCGGTCCTCCCGACAGGAGAACCGGACGTCGTGCATCAGCCGGCTTCCTTCAGCGGGTCCAAGGCGGAACCCGCGCCATGGAAGAGACCGGAGGGATCGTACTTGCGCTGCAGATGTCGCAGGCGCTGGAACGCTTCCGGCGAGAACGAGCCGGCAAGGCGTTTGTCGAGATCCAGATCTGCCTCTCCGATGTAGTGGCCGAGCGAGATTGGCGCGATCTTTTCGCTCGTCGCCCGCACCCAGGCAAGATTTGCCGTGTCCAGCCCCGCATCCTCCCATATGGCGTAGGTGCATCCGAATGCGGGGCCGACCATGGAGAAGGCCCCGTACGGCCGGACCGCACCGTCTGGAGGCGGCAGTACGACGCCGAGTGCGAAGGACTCGGCAGAGGGCGCGGCCAGGACAGCCTCCGCCATGATCTCCATCTGCCGAGCCGGATCAGCCGTCCAGTTGGTATCGGCGGCGTAGCGGCGCCCTTCAGGGAAGAATTGCCCCATGATCAGGAAAAGCACCTCGAACGGCGTCTCCAGCGACTGCTGGATGTCGAGCACTCCTTCCGGCGCGCCGGACGCAACCTGTGTGAGCGTAGCCTCGGCCTCCTCCTCCGTGGCTGCGAAGACCGTCGCCACGGCCGAGACCGTCTTCGTCGCCTGGCCCGCGAGCGGCGGCGGGGCCGATGAGAACACCGCCGTAAACTCCACATTGCGCGGCACGACCCGCATCGTCTGGCCCATCCAGCGCTCGACCGCGCTGACCTCGTCGATGGGGTAGGTCCAGACACTGGTCCGGATGGCGCCAGGCAAGTCGTATAGGCGCAGCCGGTATTCCGTGACGACGCCGAAGAATTCCGGCCCCGCGCCGCGTGCAGCCCAGAAGACGTCGGGATTCTCGGTCTCACTCGCCACGACGAGGGAGCCGTTGGCCAATACGACCTCGACGCTCTCCACGTTGTGGCAGGCAATGCCCCATGCTCCTGCGTTCCAGCCGATCCCGCCGCCGAGCAGATAGCCTGACAGCGGTACGCTGGCGCAGTGGCCGGCGGGGAATGCGAGGCCGTGTTCGGACAGCGCCGCGGTGAGCCTGCCATTTGTCACCGCTGGCTGGGCCCGAGCGATGCGAACCTGCGGGTCGACCTGCAGAGCGTTCATCTCTCCCAGGTCGACCACGACGCAGTCCTGCAACGCGATTGTTGAGAAGTGATGACCGCCGCCGCGTACGGAGACGCGCCTTCCGTTGGCTGCGGCAAACCTCACGGCCGTCTGCACGTCGGCGGCATCCTTCGCCTTGACGACGACCTCCGGAAACCGGTCCGGCTTGCGGCCGTTCCACAGCAGGCCGATCCGGACCGCTTCGTAATCGGCATCCTCCGGCGTCGACACGGTCCCGCGAACCGCCTTTCTCAGTTCCTCAATGTCCATGATCTTGCCCTCTCTTCGCTGCGACACGGTTCAACTGCCGTGCTTATTGTGGTGGTGCTCGCAGGTGATCGCCGGGTTGAACGGCATGAGGGAGCCGGCCGGGTTCTCCACGAACCAGACGTGCTGGTCGAAATGCGGCTGGAAGCCGTGGGCTTCGTCGCCCGGCGTCTTGGGGTCGTCCGCCATTCGGTCCCACTTGCGGCCGGCGAAAACCGGCGGATCGCCGTTGCCGGCGGCCTTCCAGGCAGCCTCGAACACGAGGTTCTCAACGCCAACCAGCTTGAGCGAACCGTCGGCCTGGGGCTCGTAAAGCAAGATCGACGGCTTGAGGAAGTCCGTATGGAGGCCATTACCGTCGACGCGCGGTTGGGCAGCCGTGATGCCGAGCCTTTGGGGGTGAATGTAGTGAATTCCCATGGCTCCCCACTCCGCAGGAAGACCTTCGGCCCCAGCAGTCACACAATGGTCCATCGGGTCGCGGATGTAGCCCTCTGCCAGCGCGACGCTGACATCCTTGAAGCGTGCCGTCGCCGCTTTGAGCGCGGCGATCTGGGCAGCAACATCGTCGGCTGCCGCAACGGCGTTAAGGGGCGCGGCCGCAGCCAGCGTAGTGGTAACGAGTATTAGGCGAGCGAGCGAGGTCGCACACCGGGAAACGGTGTTTGTCATATCCTTGGTTCCTGTCTACGGGTTTGAACGGTTCGCCGCCGCCTCAATAACTATGGCTGGCGTCGATGGACCGTGAAATAAACCAACCCGGCCGCATTCGCTCGCTAAATGGTCCTGCAACAAATCGTAAAAGAATGCTAAAGGATGCAAAGGGGAATTTTTTAAGGTTCATTTCGACAAACCAGCTGATGGAGCGGCAGCCAGGCGAGCCATGCCACGGGCATCACAACCTCACACACCCGACATCGATGTGGCCGCACACCGCGCTTACGCGGTGGAGGGAGGCGTGGCCGCGATCCTGACGCCCGATCTCGAGAGTTTTTGTCAAAGTGGCGTGAGCGTGATTGTCGCGGTTTGCAGTCCGGGCGAAGCGCCGGTGGCCGGGCTTGGATGCGGCTGCCGTATTCTATCGGATCGCCGCATGCGACTTCTGCTTCCTCGGCCGGGCAACGAAGTATTGCTCGCCAAGGTAGAGGGAGGCGCTCGTGTCGCCGTCACCTTCAGCCAGCCCATCACCCATCGTTCCATCCAGGTGAAGGGATCCCAAGCCGTCGTGACAACCGCAGACGAAGAGGACCGGCGGGAAGCGGTGCGGCAAAGCCAGGGGGTACGCCGGGAACTGATAGAGGTCGACTATCCTCCGGCCTTCGCGGAGGCCTATTGCCAGGTCAAACCCGAGATCATTGTCGGCGTCGATTTTACCCTTGATGCGGCGTTCGTGCAGACGCCTGGTCCGGGCGCGGGCGCGGAGCTGAAGCCGTGAGGCCGCTGCGGCTCCCCGCGATCCGCAACTGCCTGGAGGGCATCGTGCCGTCGGTACTCGCCACTGCCGATACCGAAGGCATGCCAAATGTATCCCTGATCTCGCAGGTTCAGTATGTCGACCCTGAGCATGTGGCACTGTCCTACCAGTTCTTCAACAAGACGCGGCGCAATCTTGTGGCGACCAGGCGCGCCTCCGTTTGCGTGGTCGATCCCGATACAAACGCTCAGTACCGCCTGATGCTCGAATACCTGGAGACGCAGACGAGCGGTCCAGTGTTCGAGGCGATGCGCGCCAAACTGGCCGGTATCGCCTCGCATTCCGGGATGCAAGGGGTCTTCCGCCTGCTCGGCTCCGACATATTCCGGGTGCGTGAGATCGAGCCGATGCCCTCGGCCACGATCCCGCAGCCGGTCGTTATGAACCTCTTGTCGGCGACACGCCGCATCTGTGAGCGGATCGCGACCTGCGGCGAGTTGGGTGAGTTGTTCGATGCCGTGCTGGCCGGGCTGCAGCAGCATTTCGGCATCGAGCATGCCATGGTCATGATGCTCGACCGGACGACGGACAGGCTCTACACAGTCGCCTCGCGCGGCTATCCCGTTTCCGGCATCGGATCTGAGGCGGGCATCGGCGAAGGCGTGATCGGCGTCGCCGCGGCGCAGGGCAAGCCTATCCGCATCGGTCGCATGGCGTCCGAGTATTCATATGGCACGGCGGTCCGCGATACCGCGCGGGCCGCCGGGCTTGAATGGATCTGCGACACGGCCATTCCCTATCCAGGGCTGAAGGCGCCACAGAGCCAGATCGCGATGCCGATCCTCCGTGACGGCAAGACGATAGGCGTGCTTTTTGCCGAAAGCCCTGAGCCGAACCAGTTCCGCTATGATGAGGAGGACGCTCTGTCCTTGGTCGCCGGACAGCTTTCGGTGCTGATTTCTCTGCAGCAGCACGAAGAAACAGCGGAGAGGGCCAATCTGGTGGCTGCGCCAGGTGAGATGGCCGGTTCCGAGATCCGCATCCGCCATTACCGCGCCGACAACACAATATTCGTTGACCACGACTATCTCATCAAGGGGGTTGCTGGTGCCATCCTGTGGAAGATTGTGCGGGAATACGCGAGCAGCGGCCGGATCGAGTTCACGAACCGCGAACTGCGGCTCGATCCCGCGTTGCGCCTACCCGAATATGCCGAGAACCTCGAGGCGCGTCTTGTCTTGCTACAGCGCCGCCTGTGCGAGCGCAACGTCGGCATCGCCATCGACAGATGCGGCCGCGGCCGCTTTAGACTGATCGTCGACGGACGCCTGATCCTGGAGGACATTGGCGCCTGATAGCAACGTTCGGCCGGGCGACATCGCCTGGCTGCTTCGATCCGTCCGCTGAAGATCGGTGTGGTAGAGGGGCCGTAACGGTCGTTCGTGGTTTTGAAAAGGTCGTACCAAACGAATATCTCGTCGCTGCCGTCGTCAGAGAGCGCGACCTTGAAGCCATTGGCTCGAACGGTGGAACTGACTACGCCCTCCCGGCGTTTAATGCCGCGCGCCACGAACGGCCGACTATTGCGCCGCCACGTGGTCGGTTTTTTAGCCGCCGTCGAATTTCGCGCAATTCCGCGCCGGGCCTGATCCGCCAATGATGTCTGGATCAATAGCTGACAAGTCCGGCGAAATGGCAGCATTCCGGCGACGTAAATAAATCGCCAAGCATTGGATGCTAATTTGAAACAATGGAAGACACAGTTGTACCTAAACCTCCTCGGGCTCATCGGCCCCGCGTTCTGAAACGCGCGACCATCATCATAAGCGCTACCAATTCAGAGATCACCTGCACGGTGCGAAACATGCACGCCGAAGGCGCCGAGCTAACAATCGACGAATATGCGGCATTGCCTGGTTCGTTTCTTCTCTATGTGCCGACGGACGGTACTGCCTATTCATGTGAACTCTGTTGGCGCCAGCGACAAAGAGTAGGCGTTCGGTTTCATGGAACCTTGCCCAAACCCAAGTGGCATTACGGGTGATTAGCGCCGGACCGATACCCCATCTACCGGAGGGGGGATCGGTCGGATTTCGGTAGCGGACAGGATGAGCTGTCGAGCGAAACAAAGTGCATAGTTGACGAGCAATGGCATCACTGACCGCTCGAACACGACCAAATCTTTGCAAGTTTTCTGTTCACAATGCTGGACTTTGCCAGTGCTTGTGCCGAGTGCCTCAAAGTTCCCCATGACATCGTCGACATCCGCACCGTTGGCCGCAACCGGTCCGGCTCGACGCTTACCGATGACGTAGATGTTCCTGATGGTCACTAGGCGGAGGAGAGCATGAGGATCACAGTCGTGCCGAACCGCAACACCATCACGCTAGCGATCGAGTTCGGCATTGCCGGCGCCCGCAAGGTGGATGCCGTGGCGACGGCTGCTCATGGCGGCGATCACTTTATCTATCCCGATTGCCGTCCGGGCTTAATCGACGCGTTCCAGCGCATGCACGACCACACGCTTGAAGGTCATGCGAACATTCGCCTCTATGCACCCTATGTGACCGTGCCGAAAGCAGAGATTGTCAAGGACGGCGCGCGCCACGACACACCTTTCACGCTGACATGGTCCTGTTACAGAGGCGGAGAACACCAGTGCGGGCGATGCGGCACATGCGTCGAACGGCGCGAGGCCTTCCACCTCGCGGGCATCCATGGACTACGAGGACCGTGGTTTCTGGTGTGAAGCGGTCGCACCGGGACCCGTCGTCGGACCCTAACCATCCATCTCGGCGCGCCATTTGACGTGGAGCGTGACGATGATCTTGAATGCCACACACCGGAGACGTAGTCACATATCCAGGATCGCCTTGATCACGCCAGCTTCCGGGCGCGACCATTCAGAGAACAGTTCCACCCCGTCTTCCAGCCGACCCCGGTGGGTGTTGAGCACCCGGGTCGGCACATGGCCGGCCTCGACCTGACGCACGACTTCGGCGAAGTCGTCGGGTTGCGCGTTGCGGCTGGCAAAAAGCGTTGCCTCCCGCTTATGGAACTCGGGGTCGGCGAAGGTGATGTTCTGCCGAACGACCGAGAGCAGCACGTAGCGCGCACCATGGTTCAGGAAATTGAAGCCTCGCTGCATGGGCGCCGCATTGCCGGTGGCGTCCATGACGACGTCATACCATTCACCACCGGTCCGGCGTTCGGCCTCGCTTTCCGCATGGTCATCGGCGATTAGGGATTCATCTGCCCCCAGTTGCTCAACGGCGAAGGCCAGGCGGTCCTCGCGGGTGTCCATAACGGTCACATGGGCGCCGCGGGCCTTGGCGAAGATGATCGCCGACATGCCAATCGGGCCCGAGCCGGTGATCAGCACGCGATCCTGTGCACCGATGCTGCCACGCTTCACGCCATGGGCGCCGATTGCCAGGAACTCGATCATTGCTGCGTCCTCTAGCGGAATGCCGCCGGTCGGCACGACATTCTGCTCGGGAACGCAGACATATTCGGCCATGCCGCCGTCGCAGTGAACGCCGAGCACGCGAATGTTGCAGCAGGCATTGGTCAGACCCTTGCGGCAGGCCTGGCAGGCACCGCAGGACAGGTAGGGAACGATATAGACTGGTTCGCCTTTCTTCAGCTTGCTGCCGGCCGGCGTCTCCTCGACCAGGCCGGAAAGCTCATGGCCCATCACACGCGGATATTCGAGGTAGGGATGCTTGCCGGCGAAGATGTGGAAATCGGTACCGCAGATGCCGACATGGCGGATGCGCACCAGAACCTCGTCCCCACCGCGAACGGGCTCGGGCCGGGAGACGTATGAGAGGTGGCCGGGTTTGTCGCAAACGAGCGCTTTCATGGGATGTTCCTGTATGCAGTGGAGGTGAGGGTTTTCAGCTCGCCGTTGATGAGGTCACTCCAGGCTCTGGCAGCAACCAGTTCGGGTGGGAATATCCCGCCGATGGGAGCCGTCAAAGGTGAGTTGTACCTTGCAGGCGACGGTGCGGTCGCCGGCCTGTTCGAAGGCTTCAACCGCGTTCTCGAGCGGAAATTTGTGGGATATGATCGGCCGGACGTCGATTACCCGGCTGGAAATGAGAGCGACCGCCTCGGCGAATTCCCGGTCGAAGCGCTGCGATCCGCGCCAGACGATTTCCTTGCCGACCAGCGCGTTGAGCGGAATGGTGATGTCTCCGGTGACGCCGATCTGGACGATCGTGCCGCGCGGCTTCACCGCGGCGAAGGCAGAGCGCAGCGCCGGGCCGGCCGCCGAGCAGTCGAACACTACGTCGAACCGGCCCTTGTCCGCTTGCCAGGGGGAAAGGCCGTCGGGATTTTCCACCACGTTGATCGTCGAGGTCGCTCCCATGGCCGGTGCGCGCGACAGGGCCGCGTCACTCAGATCTGTGGCGACGATTTCGGCCGCGCCGGCATGGCGGGCGGCGGCGATCGTCAATAGGCCGATCGGGCCCGCGCCGCAGACCAGGACGCTGGCGCCGTGAAGATCGCCGGCCTGGGCCGCGGCATGCAGGCACACCGCCAGCGGTTCGGCGCAGGCGGCTTCTCCGGCCGTGATCCCGTCGGCGACGGGATGGCACTGGATCGCCGGCACGATCATGCGTTCGCGGAACATGCCCTGCTCGTGTGGCAGGCGTATGGCACTGCCCATGAAGCGCATCGACAGGCAATGGATAGGCTGGTTAAGGCTACAATAGTGGCAATGGCCGCAGGGTTGCGACGGATTGATGGCGACCAGCATTCCAGGCGCGACGGTGACGACACCATCGCCGACTGCCTCCACATGGCCCGAGGCCTCATGGCCGGCGATGATCGGCTCCCTAACCTGCACCGGCCCGAAGCCGCCATCTTGGTAATAATGGAGATCGGAGCCGCAGATGCCGCCGGCAGCCATGCGCAGCAAGACCTCGCCCGCGCCGATCGGCGGGAGTTCCTGCGTTTCAACCCGTAAATCGCGTATTCCATGGAGGCGTGCCACTCGCGTCAGCATGTCCGAAGCTTTCTTCTCATTTCATATAGTCCAGACTGGCCCGCGCGCCGGAACGCGCGGGATATCGACTAACGGATCAGGCCAAGTTGCGTCGGCAGCCACAGCGTGAGCGCCGGGATGAAGGTGATCAGCAAGAGGGCGATGAACAACGGGATCATCCATGGCAGGATGGCCAAGGTCGTGCGCTCCACCGACATCCTGGAGATCCGCGACAGGACAAACAGAACCATGCCGAGCGGCGGTGTCAGAAGTCCGATCATCAGGTTCAGTGTTATTATGAGGCCCAGATGCACCGGGTCGATCCCGTAACGGGCGGCGACCGGCATGAGGATTGGCACCAGAATGCTGATCGCGGCGATCGTGTCGAGGATGGCGCCGATGATCAACAGGAGGATGTTGACCAAAATGAGGAATGTCCACCAGTTGTCCGTCAGTGCGAACATGAAGTCCGAGAACAGCTGGGCCGCCTGGCTCACCGTCAGCAACCACGCGAAGATGGAAGCGGCCGTGACGATGAAGAGCACCGAAGCCGTGGTCTCAATCGTGTCGAAGGACGCCTTGGCCAGCGCCCTGAAGGTCATCGTGCGGTAGCGCACCAGGCCGAGGAACAGCGACCAGATCACCGCGGCGACCGCGGCTTCCGTCGGCGTGAACCAGCCCATGGTCATGCCGCCGATCAGAAGAACCGGGGTCATCAGCGCCATGACGGCGTGGAAATCGAAATACCAGTCGAGCGCGACGAGCACGGCTAGTCCGATCAAGACGGCGATGTTGACGGACAGCCCGGCCATGATCAGCAGGTAGATCGCTGCAGGAAAACAAAGGACGATGGCCACTTCGAGCGAGGCGCCCACCAGCCGGCGAAGCTCGAACGGCGTGTCCGAACCCCAGCCCTTGCGTCTTGCAAAGATGAAGACGGTCAGCATCAAAAGCGCGGTCATGACGATGCCGGGCAGGATGCCGGCCATGAACAGCGCGCCGATCGAGGCATTGGCCATCATGCCGTAGATGACGAAAGGCAGCGAAGGCGGGAAGATTGGGCCGAGGGTGGCCGAGGCTGCGGTGACGCCGACCGCCGCCTCGACAGGATAACCATGATCCTTCATGGCCTTGATCTCGATCGTGCCGATGCCTGCCGCATCCGCGAGCGCTGTGCCGGACATGCCCGAAAAAACGACGGAGCCGATGATGTTCACTTGCGCCAGACCGCCCCTCATCCAGCCGACCAGCGACAGGGAAAAATGGTAGATACGACCGGTGACGCCGGCGATGTTCATGAGGTTGCCGGCGAGGATGAAGAAGGGCACGGCGATCAATGGAAAGCTCTCGACGCCGGCAATCATGCGCTGGGCCGCGATGATATCCGGCGCGACACCGTAGACCAGGAGATAGGACAGCGACGCCACGCCCATGGCAACCGCGACCGGCGTGCCGAGCGCCATGAGAAGCAGGAAGGCACCGATGAGAAGCAGCACTGTTCAGACTCCTTGCGAAAAGTCGGCCTCTTCAGCCTGCTCACGAACCGTTTTGGTGTTGGTCATGTCCTTGACGAAGTTCTGCAGGGAGCGCAGGAACATCAGGGCGAAGGCGGCAAGCACAGTGTAGAAGACGGCGCCGCGCGGCAGATCCACGGTCACCATACGTTCGCTGCCGACAACCGCCACATAGCGCCACATCAGCCATGTCATGTAGGCGAAGAAACCGATCACGATGAGGTCCACGACGCCCTGCAGGAGGCGCGCGCTACGCTGCGATATCAGGCGGTAGAGCAGATCGACCTGGATGTGTCGGCACATGCGCACGCACATGATCGAACCGAGAAAGACGATGACGACAAGACAGTTGGCGGCGATCTCTTCCGTCCAGGCCAGGCTGTTGTTCAGGGCATATCGCGTGAAGAACTGCAGGAAAACGCAAAAGGCCATGCCCCAGAAGATCGCCAAGGTCAGCCAGTCCTCTATCGCGTAGCGCGACAGATCGGCCGGGCCAGCCACTTCTTCGAAAGCATGCGCCATCTCTTCCAAACTGGTCGGCGCGTGTTCTTGGTCTGTCATTTTGAAAGCTCCAACGAGCGGAATTCAGGGGGTGAAACCCGGCACCCCATGGGCGCCGGGAGACGCGCGGTTACTTCACCGCGCGGATCGCTTCCCAATCGGCCTTGTCGTACCCGAAATCCTCGAAGGTAACCTTTTCGAGCACGGTCTCTTCGAAGTCGGACTTGTCGACTTCGACGACATTGATGCCCTTTGCCTTGAACGTGTCGACGAGCTTGTTTTCACGCTCTTCGATAATCTTCGTGGCACGGGCTGCCGCTTCCTGCATCACCTCGGTAAAGATTGCCTTGTCTGCATCCGACAGATTGCCCCACAGGGTCTTGGAGACGACCGTGTTCAGGTGGTCGACGATATGACCGGTGAGGACGATGTTCTTCTGCACCTCGTAGAACTTCTTGGCCTCAATCGTCGTCAACGGGTTTTCCTGGGCTTCGACGGTGCCGTTCTGGAGCGCCAGATAGACTTCCGCAAAGGCGATCGGCGTCGTATTGGCGCCGCAGGCGCGGGGCATGGCGAGGTAGGCTGGAACGTCCGGAACGCGGATCTTCAGGCCGGCCATATCGGCGCATTTCGCGATCGGCTTGTTGGATGTCGTGTGGCGCGTGCCATAGTAGGTGACGGCCGTGATCCGATTACCGGACGCGTCTTCGTAGCCCTTGGCCAGGCGCTTGAAGATGTCGCTTTTTGTGTAGGCCAGAAGATGGCTCGGGTCACGGAAGATGTAAGGGAAGTAAGTCACCCCAATCGGCTTGAAGTCGCGTGCGGCAAAGCTCGAACCGGAGATGATGATGTCGACCGTGCCAAGCTTCAGGCCCTGGTTGATATCGGTTTCCTTGCCGAGCTGCGAGGCCGGGTACACGTCGATCTTGTAGCGGCCTTCAGTGCGCTTGGCGATTTCCTCGGCAGCCCAAACGGACTCGGTATGGAAGGGCTCCGATGTTTCATAGACGTGGGCCCATTTCAGCACTGTTTCGGCACGAGCCGTCAAGGCCGATACCAGGACAAGCGCGGTTGCGCCCAATACTGCTCTCAATCTGAATGTCATTTCTTCCTCCCGAATTGATTTCAGACTCCACTTTCCAACCCTCCGCGCCATGCGCGGCAGGATCAGCCTTCTCCTGACAGCTCCTCCCCGAAGCTTTCCGAGAATCTCTTCTGCGCCAGCGTCAGATGCCGGCGCATGGCTTCGCGCGCGCCCGACGGATCGCCGGCCGCTATGGCGTCGCGGATTGCTTTGTGCTCCTCGGCCGCACTTTGCCAGGTATGGGGACCTTCGAAATAGCTTGCCAGCTTCTCGAAGTAGGGCGAAGTGCGCTTGTCGATCAAAATGCTGGTGACGTGGCGAAGCGCGGCGTTGCCGATCATGTCGACGATGGCCGCATGAAAGGCGAGGTCGGCGGCGATGGCGCGCTCTGGCTGATCGAGTGACGCTTCCATCCGCGCGAGCATTTCGTCGAGCCGCGCGATGCCTTCGGGGGAGGCATGCCGGGCGGCCTCTTCGGCAATAGCGCTCTCCACGATGCAGCGGGCCTGGAGAATCTCGAAGGGCCCATCGACTTCATCCGCCTGCAGGATGACGGGCACTGTTGCCGGTTTTTGGCCGATATAGACGCCCGAGCCCATGCGGATCTGAATGTGGCCCTCGACCTCGAGGACGATCAGAGCCTCGCGCACGGTCGGACGGGAAACGCCAAACCGTTCGGCAAGATCGCGCTCGGCTGGAAGTCGTTCGCCGACGACCAGTTCACCCGCCGCGATCAACGCGCGTATCTGGTCTGCGACTTGCCTGTAGAGGCGGCGCGGCTCCAAGGCCACAAACATCGCTATCCTCCCTAAGCGCAAGTCCTCCCATGCGCATTTGGTAAAGTGGTCTTACCAATTTCTCCATAAAAGCGTGAAAGTTTCTGGAGTCAACCGAATTATTTCAAAATCCGACTTTGCCGAGCCGAACTGCATGGCGTCACACCGTTGATCAGAATGATCCCGACGGGTTCCGATCCATTGCGTGCTGTCTATCCCGCAAGCGGCTTCGCGTCTGTTTTTCTGCGGATCGACCACTAGGTGCGCGCGAGGGATTGTGTCGCTTTGCTTGCGCTGGATCAAAAGCGGCGGCGAGGGATCTCGCTATGTTTAATTTAGGATGTCTGCAAGATGGGAGTGGAAGATGGGTATCATCGAAAGGGTCGCCACGGGGTTGGAGCGCCAGTCGCATCTGATGAGCGTGATGATGGAACGGCTGGGCGTCGATCAGGCATTGGCAGGACAGGAACAGCTCGGACTGAGCTTAGCGCGAGCGGTGAGATCCTGCCTCTTCTGTCGCCACAGCGACGCATGTGAAGCATGGCTTTCGCATTGCGAAGGCCAAATGGAAACGGGACCGGAATTCTGCGGCAACCGCCGCTTCTTTGACGCCCACAGCTAAGGGCTGTTCCATAGAGAAGTGCGATCCCGCGTCGGCTTCTCCGGATTGCAAGCCGGGCACCGCCGCGCAGCGCCATACGGCCAAGCAGGTATTCGACCGGCTTTGAGACGAATGCGGGTTCACTGGTGGCTATACGATCATCAAGGATAACATGCGTGAGCGCGATCAGCGTCGCCAGGAGGTGTTCGTGCCGCTGTCGCATCCGCCGGGGCCACGCGCAAGCCGATTTCGGCGAGGCGATGGTCATCATTGGCGGCGTGGAGCGGAAGGCGCATTTCTTCGTACTGGACACCTGCCGCATAGCGACGGCTGCTATGTGCGGGCCTATCTGACGGCGGCGTCGGAGGCTTGGGTGGATGGCCACGTCCATGCGTTTGCCTTCTTCGGGGCCGTGCCGCAATCGATCGTATACGACAACGACCGCTGCCTTGTCGCCAAGATCCTGCCCGACGGTACTTGCAGCGATTGATCTCCGAGATGTTCGAGATCGCCGAGAGCTGCAATTCCTCCATGGAGGTCGATATCCATGAGATTGGAGGAGAAGAACGGTCCTGGCTCTTGCCAACGTTCATTTTTCCTTCTTCAACTTGGCCAGAATCACGGCTTCGGGTCACCTGGGCCCATTAGTCTCATCGTGTCGGCAAGACTGGCATCAAACCCTGCCGCCATTGGGTCGAACGCCATTGAAAAATGCCCTCACGGTGTTTTCGACAACAGTGTCGACGTCTATCTCGACCAAGACGTTGTAGACGTATTTGCGGATCGCAATGTAGAAGATGCTGCCGTGCAACCCCCAGAACAGCTCAAGGTCGTTTTGATCCGGCATCTCGCCCGCCGGCTGACCACCAAGCTCGACACGCAGTTCCATGGCCGCCGGCCTGATGATCTTTTCCCGGATGATCGCCAGATAGCGGTCGGTGAGATCGTATGATTTGAGACCTGAGGACACAAAGATGCGGACCCAGTCGTAGTCGAACACGCGGGCGGCATATTCCTTGTAGAACTGGGTCAATCTCGCTTCCAGCGTGCGGCTGCGATCGAGAACGAGCGGTTCCCATTCCGGATTCCAGCGGCGCAGATAGATGTAGTCGTAGACGCGCTCGATCAGCGCATCCTTGCTTTCGAAATGGCGATAGATCACCGCATGAGAGATGCCCATGCGCTTGGCCAGTTCGCGGGTCTGGCCCTCGAAACCCACTTCGGCGAAGAAACGAACGGCTTCAGTCACGATAGCCTTCTCGCGCTCGTCGGCGCGCATGTTCTTCCGTCGCGGGCGCTCCGCGGCCAAGGCGGGCGTCGGTGTGGTCATTCGTTTCTCCCTGTCTCGTCTTCTTGTAGTCACAGAAAATAAAATAACCAAGTGGTCACTTTTGCTCTTGCGGAATTTTCCGCCTTGGATAATTTGTGACCAATTGGTTACAAATGCGGTGGAGGCCGCATTTGGGAGGACGCATGAAATCGCCTGCATTGGACTATCTTCGGGTGGAAACCCTTTCGGCCGCGCTCGATGCTTTCGCAGGGCAGGAGGGCGATGCAATCTATCTTGCCGGCGGCCACAGCGTCATTCCCTCGCTGACCCTGCGACTTCAGGCGCCGTCGCTGTTGATCGATATCTCGCGCATCGCCGAGTTATCGGGCGTCGAGTTGGTGGACGGCTGGCTGCGGATTGGCGCAATGACGCGCCATGCCGAGATGATCAGCAATCCGTTGATCCGCGCTCACGCGCCGTTGCTCAAGGCGGCTGCGCCCCATGTCGCCCATCCGGCCATTCGCAACCGCGGCACCATCGGCGGCAGCCTGTCGCTGGCCGATCCCGCGTCGGAATTTCCCGCTGTGGCGATCGCCATGCGCGCCGAGATCGAGGTCGTCGGGCCGCAAGGCCTGCGGCGCATACCGGCGGACGATTTCTTTCTTGGTCTCTATGAGACGGCGATGGAGCCGGGCGAGATTCTCCGTTCGGTCTTCGTGCCGCCCGTTGTCGCGGGTCAAGTCGTGGCTTTCGATGAGCTGGCGCGGCGGCGCGGCGACTATGCGATGGTCGGGGCCGGCATTCAGGCCTCTTTTGATGGCGGCCGCCTCGGGGATATCGGCATCGCCTTCTTTTCCGTCGGACCGAAGCCAACCCGGACGGCGAGCGTCGAAGCCGTGCTGAGGGGCTGCGTGCTCGATCGGGTGACAATCAAGGCCGCCCAAGCGGCGCTGGCCGACGATCTGGAACCGGACGACCAGCCGCAGATGTCGGGCGCCATGCGGCTCCACCTTGCACGCGTCCTGCTCGGGCGGCTTCTTGGCAGCCTTGGAGGGCAGAAGGCGTGACGATCGAAATCACCATGACAGTCAATGGCGAAGCGGTTCGCGAAACGGTCGAGGCGCGTCTTAGTCTTGCGGATTTCCTGCGTGATCGGTTGGGGCTGACCGCCACCCATCTCGGCTGCGAAATGGGTGCCTGCGGAGCATGTCTTGTCCTGCTCGGCGGTAAGCCGGTCCATGCCTGTCTGACGCTTGCGGCACAGGCCGACGGGCACGTCATCGAAACGCTGGAAGGGCTGAACGAGCGCGGTGTCATCGCCGATCTCCAGGCGGCCTTCCACGACCGGAACGCGCTTCAATGCGGGTTCTGCACCCCGGGTATGATGGTTACGGCGCATGCCCTCCTGGCGGAGAACCACACACCCGGACGGCCTGAAATCCGCGATGCCCTGTCGGGAAACTATTGCCGCTGCACCGGCTATGAAGCGATCGTCGATGCGATCGAGGCAACGGCGACGCAACGCATGGGGGAGGAGGCTAAATGACGGCCTTGCCAGATACGCAAGCCCATATCGGCCAGTCGCACCGGCGACAGAACGCCCTTCGTCATGTCGCCGGGCGCGGCCGGTTCGTCACGGATATCGTGCTGCCCCGGATGGTGCATGCCGCGTTTGTCCGCAGTCCGCTTGCGCATGGTCGTATCGTGGGCCTGGATGTCGAGGCGGCATCGCGCGCGCCGGGTATCATCAAGGTATTCACAGCGGCCGAGCTGAACCCGACATGCACGCCATGGACGGGAACCCTCGATCATTTCGCCCGCATGACAAGCATTGCCCAGAATATTCTGGCGGATGGTGTCCTGCTGTGGGCGGGCCAGCCGGTCGTCATGGTAATCGCCCGTAGCCGGGCCGAGGCCGAGGACGCCTGCGAGCTGGTCGTGCTCGATATCGAGGATGACGAGCCGGTCGTCGACGGGGCGCTGGCGCTCCAGGCGGATGCGGCCATCGCCGCACCCGGACTGTCCAGCAACCTGTGCTACGGCACGGTGCTGGAAACCGCCGGCGTCGACCGCGCGTTCGCCGAAGCGGCGCATGTGGTCGAGGCGGAGTTCGTTTTCGGCCGTCATACAGCCGTGACGCTCGAGCCACGCGCCATCATAGCCGATTTCGATGCCTCGACGGGGCAACTGACCGTGCATCAGGGTACGCAGACCCCGTATCAGTTTCAGGACGTCTACGCCCGCCATTTCGGTTTGAGCGAAGGGCAGGTCAGGGTGATCGCGCCCGACGTCGGCGGCTCGTTCGGCATGAAGCTGCACGTCTATCATGAAGAGATGGGGGCGGTGGCGGCCAGCAAGCTTCTGGGTCGCCCGGTGCGTTTCGTCGCAGACAGACTGGAGGCCTTCATCTCCGATATCCACGCCCGCGACCACAAGGTGACGGCACGGATGGCGGTCGCGTCTGACGGCCGGATCACGGCAATGGAGGTCGATGATCTGACCCAGGTCGGGGCCTTTTCCTCCTATCCGCGCACCAGCGCGGTGGAGGGCAACCAGGTGATACGCCTGATGGGCGGCCCTTATGCGATGCCGGACTATCGTGGCCGGCTGTCGGTTGTCTTCCAGAACAAGGTACAGACCAGCCAGTACCGCGCTGTCGGTCATCCGATCGCCTGTGCGGTGACCGAGGTGCTGGTCGACCGGGCCGCCGAAGCGCTGGAGCTCGATCCCTTTGACATGCGCGCGCGCAACGTGGTCGCGGATAATGCCTATCCGCATGTATCGGCCACCGGCTACCAGTTCGAGAAGTTGTCGCATGAGGCGTGCCTGACCCGCCTTCGTGAAATGATGGGTTATGACTCCTTGCGGGCCGAACAGGCGGCGTTGCGCAAGCAGGGCATTTATCGCGGCATCGGTATTGCGCCTTTTGTCGAGATCACCAATCCGGGTGCGGCCTTCTACGGCGTCGGCGGTGCCAGAATCTCCGCGCAGGATGGGGCCATCGTCAAGCTGACGCCCGCAGGCGATGTCCAGTGCATGATTTCGGTCACGGAGCAGGGACAGGGGACCGAGACGATCATCGCGCAGGTTGTTGCCGATCAGCTCGGTGTCGCGCCGGACAGGGTCAAGGTGATCACCGGAGATACCGACACGACGCCAAGCGGTGGCGCGACGTGGGCCTGTCGGGGTGCAGGCATCGGCGGAGAGACGGCTTTGTGGGCCGGGCGCAAGCTGCGCGACCAGATTCTCGCGCTAGCCGGCCAGATCCTGCAGGCCGATCCGGGCGGGCTTGCCCTTTCGGGCGGAAACGTCATCGATGCGGTGACCGGCGCGCCAAGGATGGCGCTTGCCGAAATCGGCCGCATCGCGACCTATCGCCCGGACACCCTGCCCAGGGGCAGCGACAATTCCTTGACAGCGGTCCACCACTTTGCCCCGGGCGGCTATCCGTTCGATTTCACCAATGGCGTCCAGGCCAGCTATGTCGAAGTCGATGTCGAAACCGGCATGGTCAAGCTCCTGAAGCACTGGGTCGTCGAGGACTGCGGGCGCATCATCAATCCGCTTCTGGTCGACGAACAGATCCGCGGCGGCGTGGTTCAGGGTTTGGGCGCAGCCTTTTTCGAAGAGTGTCTCTACGACGATGCGGGCCAGCTGACCAACGGTTCGCTGGCGGATTATCTCGTGCCGATGGCCGGCGAAATGCCGGATATCGAGATAGCGCATGTCGAAACGCCGACGCTGGACACCATTCTTGGCGCCAAGGGCGTGGGGGAGGCCGGCACTGCGGCTTCGGGTGCCGCCGCCATGAATGCGGTCAATGACGCGCTCCGCCCGTTTGCTGCCCGCATAAGCCAGACGCCGATGACGCCTGTGCGGATATTGCAGGCGCTCGGCCATATTTGAACGATCAATGAACAGGGGCGAATGCCATGGAACTTGAAGGTAGCGAGATACTGAAAGCCAGCCCCGAGCAGGTTTGGCAGGCCTTGTTCGACCGGGCCGTCCTCGAGCGGTCGATACCGGGTTGCGAGATCCTGGAACAAACGAGCGCCACCGAATTTTCGGCGGTGGTAAAACTGAAGGTCGGGCCGGTTTCCGCGCGCTTCAAGGGCGAAGTCGAGCTGAGCGACATCGAGCCCCTTACCGCTTGCACGCTGTCGGGCAAGGGCTCGGGAGGAATTGCCGGATTTGCGAAGGGGTCGGCGCGCGTCAACCTTGTTGCGCAGGGAGACACGACAGTTCTCACTTACCGTGCAGATGCGGCCGTTGGCGGCAAGCTTGCAGCGCTCGGCAGTCGTCTGATCAAGTCGACGGCGCAAAAGCTGGCGGGCGAGTTTTTCGCGAATTTCAAAGCGGTGCTGTCGGCGGAAGGCGGAGCGGAGGTCGGCCAGACGCATCAGGACATCGGCGCAGGGGAGCGGGCCGGTTCAGCCTTGTAAGCAGAATATTGCATACTGTCCGCGCAGATCGCGGGATTTCAAAGGGAGGAAATCATGAAAACCACACGTCGGACATTCTTGGCTGCATCTTCGGCAACGATTGCGCTGCCATTCCTGAATACCCGCGGTTTTGCGGCGGAAGCCATCGATATCCAGATCGGATCGAGCCATCCGACCAACAATATCTGGGTCTACGCGATGCAGACGGCATTGCAGCCCGAACTCGACCGCCTGTTGGCCGAAGCAGGCGGGAAGTACACGATCAACTGGCATGAGAACTACGGCGGCACGCTCTACAAGTTCAATGATACCCGCGCTGCGGTGCGGGACGGAATCGTTGATATCGGCATGGTCGGAACCGTCTGGGAAGGTTCTGCCATGCCGCTGCAGAACGTCACGTATTTCACGCCCTTCGCCAATGCGGACCATGTCGCTGTCATTGATATTTTCGACAAGCTGACCGAGGAACTGCCTGAACTGAAGGCGGGCTGGACCGATCAAAACATGGTCCATCTTTCCTCGCTGGTGACCGACAGCTACGACATCTACGCTAACTTCCCCATAGCCTCGGTCGATGACGTCCGCAATCGTCGCCTCAATGCGCCCGGAACCTCGGCCAATTGGTTGGCCAATACCGGTTGCACGCCGGTCGATGGCGCGCTCACCACGTATTATACCGATATCCAGACCGGTGTTTCGGAAGGCACTCTGTCTTTTGCCAGTGGTATCCAGCCGACCCGCGTCTACGAGGTCGCGCCGCATCTGGCCCGTGTCGGTTTCGGTTCGATGTATTTTGGCGGCATCGCCGTCAACAAGACCTTCCACGACCGACTGCCGTCGGAGGTCCAGGTGGCGTTGCGCGAAGCCGGTCGCATCACCTCGCGCAAGCATGGCGAATACGTCACCGAGCGGGCCACCAAGGCGATGTCGGAAATGGTTGCCGCAGGCCTTAAGGTCAGCGATCTGTCGGATGTGGAAAAGGAGAAATGGGCAAACACCTTGCCGAATGTCGCAAAGCCGTGGCTTGATTCCAACGGTCCGCCGGCTTCGACTGTGTTGAAGGCCTATTTCTCCGAACTCAAGGCACGCGGCATCAAGCCCGCCCGCGACTGGTCTGCCGAGGCGTAGACCGGCGTCAGACGCGAACCAGTCACGAAGACCGACCACGCTTGAGCACGGGATCTAGAATGCAGGTTGACACGGTTACGACTGCGGACGGTTCGCCGTTTCGCCGGGTATTGCAGGCCGCTCTGAATGCCGTGGCGGCTGTGGGGACGGTCTGGATATTCGCTATCATGCTGTTGATTGTGGCCGACGTTCTCGGCCGCAATTTCTTCGGCT
>DPXQ01000009.1:0-55349 GCA_003527225.1 Rhizobium sp. | reverse complement strand
TGAGCTTCGCGCTGATCGGCGCCGTGCTGTTCGCCCTCGTCGCGTTTGCGGCGTGGCCTGATACAGCGCAGGCCTGGCGCACATCGGAGTTCTTCGGTGTGCGGGGCGTCTGGACGCTTCCGACCTTGCCTTTCCGTTTGATCATTGTGTTTGGCTCGGCGGCATCGGCGATCGCCTTCGTCGTGGCCGCGGTCGGAAGTCTCTGCTGCATCCGCAATTCAAAGGCGAAGTGACATGGGACCTATCTCGATCGGGTTACTTCTAATCGCGGTGCTTTTTTTGCTCGTTCTTCTCGGCATGCGGATCGCCGTCGCCCTTATGGCTGTTGCCTTTGCTGGCGTCTGGATCATTCGCGGCAATTTCGATCTCGCCATGAAACTCATGTCGATTTCTGCCTACAACGGTGTTGCCAACTACCTCTTCGCGACTATCCCGCTCTTCGTGTTGATGGGACATCTGGTAAGCATCTCGAATGTCGGCAAGGATACGTTCGATGTAGCCGAGTCGTTACTGCGCCGCCTGCTTGGCGGGCTTGGCGTCGCAACCGTTGCAGCCAATACGGTCTTTGCGGCCGTCACCGGCGTGTCGATCGCCTCCGCTGCGGTCTTCACCAAGGTGGCAGTCCCGGAAATGACCCGGCACGGTTATCGTGCCTCGTTCGCGGCGGGAACCGTCGCCGGCAGTTCGGTTCTCGGAATGCTCATCCCGCCGAGCCTTCTGTTGATTATCTATGGGGTTCTGGCCGAGCAATCGATCGGGCGCATGTTCATAGCGGGCCTTGTACCCGGCATTCTGCTTGCCGTCGGTTTTGTCGGGCTGATCACGGCCATGGCGCGCTTTGCACCTCGCTTCGTCTTCACCGAACAACACCTGGATAGCCAGCTGGAGAAGCGTGAGCCCGGTGCCAGGATGGGCGGTGCCGAGGTTGGCCGGAAGCTCACCCCGATTGTCCTGCTGGTCGTCTTCGTGCTCGGCGGCCTCTACAGCGGTTTCTTCACGCCGACCGAAGCCGGCGGCGTCGGAGCCTGTGCAGCCTTTGTGATTGCCATATTTCGGCGCAGCCTAGACCTCAAGAAGTGGTGGGCCGTCCTGACCCAGACCGGTACGATTTCCGTCGGCATTCTGATCCTGCTTGTGGCCGCCAGCTTCTATAGCCAGATGCTCGCGGTCGCCGGCATTCCTTCGGCGATTGGACAGTTTGTCCAGGGCAGCGGACTGGGCGCCACCGGCTTCCTGATCGTCTATGTTGGCCTAGTCCTTCTGTTAGGCATGATTCTCGACAGCAGCTCGATTTTGCTGATCGTTGTGCCGATCGCGGCCCCGATCGCGCAGGGCCTCGGTTTCGACCTCGCGCATTTCGGAATCATCACGGTGATCGCTGTGGAGGTAGGCCTGTTGACACCGCCGTTCGGGATTTCGATCTTTACGGTGCATTCGACTCTCGGGGATGAAAAGACTTCACTGGAGTCGATCTTTGTCGGAGCGTTGCCGTTTGTTGGCGTCATGCTCTCTATCCTGGCCGTGATCGCAGTGTTCCCTCAACTGATTGTCGGTTAATCTCGCACGAAAGCAACGCGGCCCGAGCCGGACTGACCTGCAAAAATCGAGGTCGCCAGGCGACCGTTGTTCAAACTCGTCGAGAGCATGCCGTTGTCTATGGGATGGCCCGCCCCTCCCAGGACAACGGGTATGAAGTCTTTGTTCTGAAGGATGGGCAGCCGATCGATGCCCCTGCCCCGGTTATCCTGGATATGATGACCATCGGCGCGGAGACGGGCCCTCTTGACATAAGTCAAGGTGGAAAGCCGGCCGGATGACTAGTCTTTCATGGAATTGGCAGAGGGAGGCGACGGCCATTTTCAGGATCAAAGGCATTCCTGCTCGTTTCTTGCTTGCCGCAATGGCGGCCATGGCGCTTGGCGGGAATGCCCGTGCGGGGGAGACATGCTGGACTGAAGGTGGCGGTCAGTATTTCGATGCAATCCATTTTTGTGTGAGTTCCGCACTGCCGCCGGGCAGGACCTGGCGATACGGGCCAGAAAACCTGGTCAGCGAGGAAGGCGGCCAGCATCTCGCGTGGTGCGAGGGTGCGAAAGGCAATGGCATCGGCGAAGCGATCACACTTCGGATCGACAATGGCGCGCCTTTCCGCCGACTGCTGTTCTCCAACGGCTATGGCAAGACGGAGAAGTCCTATTATGACAACGCGCGTGTGCGCGTCCTGAACGTGACGACCGATACCGGTCTGCGCACATCGATGATCGTTCCCGACCAGAACGAACCGGTCTTCCTCCCTCTGCCCGAGGTCGCTGCCTATCGCTGGGTGAGGCTCGAAATCGGCGGCGTCTATGCCGGCAGCCGCTATGCGGATACTTGCGTTGACTTCGTCTCTCCCGATTTCGAATATGAAGACGTGATCGGCGCGGAGGCACCAACACCGCCGCCGCAATCGCCGAACACGAAGCCCGCGGACATCGGCACCAACCCGCCCGCTCTCCCCGAGCCGGAACCGCCCGCTGCAGAACCGCCCGCCTCGTCCGCAACGGGTTCCGAGCGGGCCAGCCCTTCGGCCGATCCTTTCGGCGATCTTGGCATGCCGGACCCTGATCGGTTGAGGCTACCCGAACAATGATGCGTATCGGCAAGGTCATCGCGCTGCTGCTGGCGCTCCTGTTCCCCTTGCCGCTGACCGCCGCCGCGGAAACCCTTATCCAGATCCAGTACCATCCCGATCCTTGCCAGGAGATTGCCGCAATCGCCGAGGGCGAGACCGCGACGGTTGGCAAGGTGACGATATCGCTGCAGCCCTTCTACTACGCCGCCTGCGAGCGGGTTCGCGCACAGATCGTCGACAGCATCAAGGCCCGGGCGACCGCGCTCCGCGGCGATCTCGAGACGGAACTCAAGGCGCGCGCCAGTACGCTCTATGACCGCTTCCTCATCTGGCTGCATGATCTGGTCGATAAGCAGCTGGCTCCCGCAGGTCTGACGGCGGAAGAGCGGGAACAGTTTTACCGGACATGGCTGCGGAGCCCGGATCAGGACCTGTCGATCTATGTAAATGCCTACATGGCGGAGAAAATGCCCGAGGTGCAGGCAGCACTGGAACGCTACCAGAAGGATAGCTCGCGCGAGATCGTTTCCGGGCTACAGGCGCTGTGGGACGAGGCACGCAAGAAGCTTGAGGCTCTCGACGCGGCCTATGACGACCTGAAGGACGCCGAGCCGGAAACGGAGTACACCGATATCTTGGAAAAACACGGCCTTTCGGGCGAGTGGATCGACAGGCTCGGAAGCTACGAAGCGCAGTTCAACCTGCTCGACAAGAGCTACGGCTTGCTCGATACGGCGCGCGCCATCCATGGCGCCTTCACCGCCGACACCTATGCCGGACGGCTCGATGGCATGTTCTCGCTGATGGAGAAGTTCGGCGGCTACCTGAGCGATTCCCGCGTTCCCGGCGTTTCCCTCCTGGGCACGCTGGTCGAGTCCTACGGCAAGATCGCCAAGGAGACCCTGGCACGGGCCAACTCGCTCAAGCTGCTGATCCGCGCGCGCGAAGGTTATTGCGTCGGTCTTGCGACGCACACACTCGACGATCCGCGCAGCCAGGCCTTCAAGGCGCTGGTCGGCGACGGTATCCAGGCCTGCCCGCTGAACGAAAAGCTGCCGCTCCTGAAGGATATTTACGTCCAGAGCGAGCCGGAGGACATGAACCAGCTCTATTTCTGGCTGGACGGAACCTTCGTCAAGGGCCGGGAAAACGGCGGGGGAGGAGCGGGCGTGAAGCAGGCGCAGGCCTTCATCCGCGACGCATTTGATATCGGCTTTTCGGAATATCTCGACAAAGACGTCGACATCGCGACGATCGCATCCGTCTACAACACCCCGTACGGCCCGCAATACTATCTCGCAGACCTTCCCGGGCACCGGGCTGTGCCCGGCCTTGCCGGCATCGTTTCTGAGGGTGAGGCCGTCATCGATGCGATCAGCGAGCGTACCCGCACGCTTCGGACAGGCCTCGCCCTCGACTCATCCTGCGATGACGCGGCCTTCGAACGCCTGCTCGACAGTGAGGCCGGTCTGAAGCTTTCGGCCTATCCGCTTGACGACGCCGATCAGCTTGCCAGGCTCAAGGTGTCCTACGCGCTGGGCTTCATCCAGCAGCACCGGGAGACAGCCGGCGGCACGGCCACCAGAACCGAAGCCTACCGCAGGTATCGCGAGATCTGGGAGCGGCTCAAGCTCCTCTCGGTCGTCCGCATTGAAGGCCAGTTGCTCGACGAAGTCCGCTCGGGCGGCACCTGCGACCGTTGCGGCATGGCGCCGGTGACGATACGGGTCTCTCACGGTTCGGAAATGCCGGGATGCAAAGTCTCGAACGCCGATGCCCAGGGTCGCTTTACCGCGCGCATCGTCACACGTTCCACCGAAGTCTCGATCGATCCTGCCGCAACCGTCGGGGACATTACATCCAAACCTGCCACGATCGATGCGCGGCATCTCGACCTTGTCGGCGTGCGACCGCCTTTCGTCCGCCAGTTCAGCGTCAACCTGTTCATGCCGTTCGAGGCCGGCGAGGATCTGACGGATGCACTCAATGCCCTGAGTGGATTGCATGGCGCAGCGATGGAAGCCGCAGCTACTGGACGCACTGCGTGCTCCGCCGGCCATGCCGCCTATTCCGAGCTGAAGACGGCAGCAGGCGAGCTCACGAACCGGATCATCTCGCTCGAACAGGAGATCGACAAGCTCTCGCCGCAACTGGCCGCCATGGAACAGGCCGGCGAGCGCAGCCGGCAACTGGCTGACGAGGCGCAACGCGCGGCACAGGCCGTTGCAGACGCCAAGCAGAGGGCCGAAGCTGCGGCGCTGACGGCATGCGACAGGGCCGCAGAGCTGCGCAAGGAGGCCGACGAAGCCCTGCATCACCGCGATCTGACCGAAATACGCAGCGCGGTCACGGAGGCGAAGCTCCAGGCGCAAACTGCAACCAACGAGGACCGCAAGGCCCGTGATGCCGCATCCGCCGCCGACAAGCTCGTTGAGACGTCGCAGCCCACCGTAGAGGAACTCAGCACCGTTCCGGCACGGATTGCCGCGATGGCTGCGGAAGGGGACCGGCTGCAGGGGATCGCCGACGATGGCGCGGCCCGACGGACGGCGCTTGGCGAGGCCGTCCGATCGATCGAGGCGATCGCGCCCCGCGCCGAGGCTGCCCATCGGGCCGTGCTGTCGCTCGCTGCGAAATCCGGAACGGAGGACGCCGAGGCCGTAATCGCGGAGGCCGACAGGCTGTGGGCCGAGCTGCGGGCTGCGGCCGGAGAGCTGGCCGGATGCAGTGAGGAGCTCGATAGGGCTTCCGCTGTCGCAATAACCGAAGTCGGCGCGCTCGCAGACCGCTTGAAGGAACTTTCGCAACGGACCGGCCCCATCGGGCCGCAGGATGGCGGGCCAGCTCTGATCGACACGCTTCGCTCTGCTGCTTCGTCGGCGAGAGCAAGCGCCGACGTGTCCGAAATCTTCGCCGAAGCGGCAACGTCCGCCGCAACTGATGCCGCTCGCTGCCAGGCCCTGGGCGAAAGCGCATTGACGACCGATCGGGCCGACGACAATGCCGCGGCCGCCGAAGCGGCGATCGCGCAATGCCGGTTCGAGGACGCACGACGCCTTCTGGAAGGCATGACGAATTCGCCACGCTACGGCGAACTCTCCGCCAGCTATCGCGCCTCGGTCGACCGGGAAGGCCAGACGAAGGCCGACTACGACCGGGCCCAGGCGATCTATCAGAGCGGCGCGGTCGACGCCGCACTGGAAGCTCTCCGGAAGGCGCGCGCCAATACGCAATGCGACAGTTTCCGCGGGGTGATCGATTCCGCCATCGCCAGGATCGAGGCCGGCGGAAACGACGCGCTCGCCAGCGCGGTCCAGGCGGCCATCGACAGCTGTGACTTCACTGCGGCCAGACACGGACTGGTGACGCTCTCCGAAGCCGGCCATCCGCTCGCGGCGGAACTGAGGGCCTCTTACGCGGCCGCTGTCGATCGCGAAACGCAAACACAGGCCCTGTGGGATCAGGCGCGCGCGCTGAACGGCGAGGGCAAGACGAACGAAGCCGTTGCGATTCTGCGGAGCGCGCGCAGCAATACACGTTGCGAGGCCTTCGCCGGCCGGATCGATCAGACCCTGACCGCGCTCGGCACAACCCAACCTGGCCCTCCGGCCGACGTGACTGCGGTGGCGAGTTGGGAGCAGCCCTGGCGCGGAACGATCAGACTGACGCAACTCCAGATCAACGGGGCGACGACAAGCGTGGAAAGTGCGATCCAGATGCTGGACCGCGACTGGCGGCGCGCGAAGGCGCAAGCCGAACAGCAATCCGGAGGGATCAAGGGGATCGGCACAATGCTGGCGAGCCCGATCGGCGAGGCAATCGTCGGCGCGGCAAAGGCCGCCCTCGACGTATTCGACCAGGGTATCCCGATGAGCTTTGCCCTCACAGCGCAGCCGGACGGCTTCCGAATCGTGCCGGTTGGCGACATCGATCAGGGCATGCAGAAGAACATCGACCGCATTCCGCTGCTGAAGCCGGCCGGGGAACGGCTGATCCAGACCAGCTATGCCAATCCGGTAGGCAGTCTGGAGCTGAATGTCTCCATGCGCGCCGCCGACGCCTTCGACCAGATGGAGCTGCGGATCGAGCTTGAAGGACGGCGCCCGCCCGACGACGACGCCGGCTCGGAGATCAGGACCGTCAAGATGACGCTGTCGGGATCATTCGAGGTGGGACAAATCCCGGCCAATGTCCTGGCCTCTGAAATCACCACTCGGTTCCAGGAAGCGATGAAGCGCTACGCTTCAAAGCCTTCAGGCCAGTGAGCGCTGGGCTGCATGCGCAGGAGGGTTTCGATATTCCTCTTAAGTCCGCCAGACTTTCCTGCTCCCGGTCGCGCGACACGTTGTTTGATCAGCTCAACCTGATTGTCGCCACGCACGGTACGCGGAAGACGTTTTGCCTTGTGTATTGATTTCAGGCCACGGTTCCGCAGTTGTCGCCGCCGCCGGTTGGGTGGTTCTCACCAGAGATTGAGCCGTCTTCGAATTTCAACGACTTCGTGACCCGACCCCCATGGCCTGTCTTAGTAAATTCCGGATCCCGATCAGCCGTCTCTCCACCGGGACCAAGCCACAGTGGCCGCCACCACGGGCTTCCTGAGAAAATAGAATGGGATCTCCTTTACGTCGGTAACCGGAAAATCATGCTCCTCCTCAGGTATGCCTTGGGCCAGATCTGCCAACACCTTGCCAAGGACCGTTGCCATCGCGACGCCCCGCCCATTGTAGCCAATTGCCCCCCAGACGCGGGTACCTGCCCGCACGACATGGGGGTAATGATCCGCAGTCATTGCAACGAACCCGCCCCACTTGAACGCCCAGCTAGCCTCCGAAAGCTGTGGGAAAAGCCGCTGACTTGCCTCTTGAAGCAGCGAGAACTGCTTCTCGGTCCCGCTCTCCGTGTAGTCGCCACGCCCGCCCATGATGAAGCGCCCCTCAGGATCAAGACGGAAGTAGAGCAGCAGCCGGCGGCTATCCGATGCGGAATGACCGCCGGGCAGGATGGATCTTCGGACGTTGTCACTGAGAGGTGCAGTGGCCACCTGAACCGAGCGGATTGGAACGACGCTTCGGGCAATCCCGGGATTGAATGATCCAGAATATCCGTTTGTGCAGATCAATACCTTTCGGGCGCTCAGGCGGCCGTTTGGCGTGTGGATCACGTGCGCCGCGCCGTTCTGTTCCATACGAAGCGCAGGGCTGCGGCCATGCAGCCGTGCCCCGGCCCTCTGAGCCGCCCAGGCAAGACCGAGCGAATAGTTCAGCGGATGCAGGTTGCCACCTCTGGGGTCAATCATCCCTGCGAGGTAGGCATCTGTCCCGACAAGTTCCGCGGTTTCTGCGCGCGAGAGCAACCGCAAAGGCGCGCCACGACGCTGCCATTGTCCGACCCGCTTGCTGACCGTGTTCAGCGCAGCTTCATTGTGTACGGGCTGAATCCATCCCGGCTGCCGCGCGGCACAGTCGATCCCCAACCGTTTGATCAGATCGAAGACAAAATCGCCTGCGCCACCTGAAAGCCGCACCATGCGTCCTCCCAAATCGGGACCGAACTTTGCCTCGATCGCATCCGGATCTTCCTTCAGGCCGGGGTTCACCTGTCCACCATTGCGCCCCGAAGCACCCCATCCCGGGGTCTCAGCTTCGAGCAGAGTGACGGCGACACCGGCTTCAGCCAAATGCAGCGCCGCCGAGAGGCCGCTGAAGCCTCCGCCGATTACCGCGACCTCTGTCTCTTCGGCCCCTGTCAGAACCGGGCAGTCGGGCGTCGGATTCGCAGTGGCGGTCCATAGGGAGCGTGCGATATATGGCTTCTCGTTTTCGATCATCCTGTTTTCCTTTGTGATCAATAGACGGCGGGGCTTACGATCCACAAGGCAACGGTATCGACATTGCCGACACACCAGAACCGGATCAGCGCCGTCGCCGGGAATGCAAACGAGTCGCCCTCGGCAAGCTCGAGGATCTCCCCGTCCACCTCAAGCCCCAGGGTTCCCGACAGGACCGTCCCGCATTTCGCGCCGGCCTCGTGGCGATAGGGCGTGTTCCCGGTTGAACCTCCCGGTCGGATCACCAGACGCATCATCTGTATGCCCGTCACCTCGTCCGGAGTCATCAACTCCTTCCGCATGCCCTTGGCTCCGAGATCGAGAACCCGCCGTTGATGGCTGCGGACGACAACAGAGTTATGTTCGCGGGTGCCCTGCTCGAACAGCCAGCTAACCGGCATTTCAAGAGCCTTGCAGATCGCTCCGAGTGAGCGCACGGAGGGCATCGTCAAACCCCGCTCAATCTGGCTGAGCAGGCCAATCGACACTTCGGCCCGCGCCGAGACCTCCTTGAGCGATAGACCCCGCACCTGACGCCGGAGGCGCAGGCGTCCGCCGATCATGGAAGCGTCGCTCTCTGTTTCTGTCGTCGTTGCTGCTTCGTTCATTGCTTGCCCATTTTCAATCAATCCGTTGACATCCTGCACCATCTTCTACCAAAGTGAAATAGCTGACGAATAATTTCAGTCCGGCTAGAAGCGGTCCAACCAAGTTCACGGCGGCGACAGGCCGCCCGACGTCACAGGAGAGGGCAGTAAGACAATGACAATAGTTCAGAAGATGAAACGCAGCCTGGCGCCAATGATTGTGGTCACGCTGCTGGCTGGCGGAGCCGCAGCTCAAACCAGCTATACGGTAGGCTCCACACCTTCAGGCGTTCCGTTCACGTTTCTTGATGTGGCCACCAACAAGATCGACGGTGTGATGGTAGACGTCATCGAAGCTGTGGGCGAAGCCGAGGGTTTCACTCCCGAGGTGGAAGCCACCCAGTGGAGCGCGCTGATCCCCTCGCTGACCAGCAACAAGATCGACATCATAGCTGCTGCCATGTACGCGACCGAAGAACGTGCCAAGGTCGTGGCTTTCAGCGACACGGTCTATTCCTACGGTGAAGGCCTGTTTGTCGCGGCCTCCGACGGAGGAACGTACAAGACCCTTGAGGACCTTAAGGGCAAGACGGTCGGCGTGCAGGTGGGCACGGCCTATGTCGCACCGCTGAAGGCAACCGGGTACTTTGCCGAGGTGAAGGTCTACGACACCATCGCGGACATCATGCGCGACGTTTCCGTTGGCCGCATCGACGCGGGGTTTGGAGACCGCCCGATCGTCGCCTATCAGCTGTCCAAGGGCGCATCCGACGTTCGTCTTGTCCCGGAGTATGTTTCGACGATTGTAGGCAACGTGGCCATCGCCGTGCGCAAGGACGATCCGGAGTTGCTGGCCAAAATCAACAGCGGTCTCGCCAAGATGAAGGCCTCTGGGAAGCTGGACGAGATCGTCAAGAAATGGGGCATTGAATAGTCGAGACATGGCGGCGCCCCCAAGGCGCCGTCAGCCGATTTCACCGGAGCAGCCATGATCGAATTTCTCGCCAGATCCGAAACCTATATTCCCATCCTCATGGAAGGCGTCTGGCTGACCCTGGTCGTCACGTTCTTCTCTCTGATTCTAAGCACGATCCTTGGCTTGTTCTGGGCGCTTCTGAGTCGGTCGAAAAACCCGGTCCTGCGCGGTATCAGCTCCACGTTCATTACGGTGATCCGCGGCATCCCGATCATCGTGCAGCTCTTCTACATCTACTTCGTGCTTCCCGAGATCGGACTCGATCTGACGGCGCTGCAGGCCGGGATTATCGGAATCGGTGTTGCGTATTCGGCCTATCAGGCCGAGAATTTTCGCGCCGGGATCGAGGCGGTCGACAAGGGTCAGATCGAGGCCGCACAATCCATTGGGATGAGCGATGCCCTTGTCATGCGGCGGGTCATCCTGCCTCAGGCTTTCAAGATCTCCCTTCCCCCCTTTGGCAACACAATGATCATGATGCTGAAGGACTCATCTCTCGTCTCGACGATCACTGTTGCGGAATTGACGCGTCAGGGCCAGCTGATAGCGGCATCGACATTCGACAACATGACCGTTTTCACCCTGGTCGCATTGATCTACCTGGCAATGGCACTGCCTCTCACATTCTTTGCCCGCTGGCTTGAGAGGAGATACAGGAAAGCATGATAACGGTTCAGGATATCCACAAGTCGTATGGCACCATTGAAGTCATCAAGGGAGTGAGCTTCGACGTTCAGGTCGGCGAGGTCGTCTGCATCATCGGCCCGTCCGGATCGGGAAAATCGACCATTCTGCGCTGCATAAACGGGCTGGAGACTTATCAGAAGGGCGAGATCAGGATTGACGGAGATCTCGTTAATCCGGCCGACAAATCGATTATCGGTCTTCGCCAGAGAGTGTCGATGGTGTTTCAGCGCTTCAACCTGTTCCCTCACCGCACTGTTCTGGAGAACGTGATGGAAGGGCCGGTCCATGTGAAACACATGCTCCGCAGCGAGGCGCGCGAACTGGCCGCAGAGTACCTCACGAAGGTTGGTCTGGAGGCTAAGCTGGATGCCTATCCCGAGAACCTGTCGGGCGGTCAGCAACAGCGCGTTGCCATTGCCCGTGCGCTGGCGATGCAGCCCGAGGCGATCCTTTTCGACGAACCGACCTCGGCCTTGGACCCCGAACTGGTAGGCGAAGTACTGAAGGTCATGCGGGACGTCGCGTTGGAGGGGATGACCATGGTCGTCGTGACGCATGAGATGGGATTTGCCCGCGAGGTGGCCGACCGGGTATTGTTTCTCGAGGGCGGACGCATCGTCGAACAGGGGCCGCCCGAGGAGATCCTTCGTGCTCCGAAGGAGGTCAGGACACAGGACTTCCTGCACCGGGTGATCAATCCGCTTGAATAGCCAGTTGCGCAGATTGCATGAACGGGGGCATCCATACATGACCCCGGGCATTGTGGGCAGGGCCAATTTCAGCGACGATTCAAGCGTGACGTTGTGCGCCTGATGACCGAAGGGCGGCAGTCGGAGATTTGTTCAGGAACGGAGCTGCCAAGTGAGCTCACAGCGACGGCTGAAGAAGGTATTCCAATCGAGCGCGCTTGAGATTGCCTCGTCCGGTGGCCAATGGCCCGGCAAGGCATAGCCTTGCTTCCCGGTTTTCTCCGTTCGGACGCCCAGGGCTTCAAGTAGGGGAAAGCCGTGACGACGCAACCAGCTGCGCCATTGCTCGACCTGATCCGTCTAACTCTCGGCGACGAAAACGAGCGGGACAGCGCCCCGCGTCTCGACGCGGGGCGGGGCGTCCTCGCGCGGGTTAGGTTTATATATTTTTCCTTTCTCTGGGTTTGGCGGACATATTTGTTTCCCTTCACTGGTCACATCTGACCGCCTTACCGGACGGATTTGACCGCCTTCCTTCGGGTAAAGGGTGACAATCTTGTCCGTCTTTTCACGGGCGTCCGATGCACGTAGTATCGATGCTGCTGAGGGACGATATTCTGTGTTGTGCCCGACGCCATTTCCGCGCTGAACCTCGAACCATTCCTTGTCTTCGAGTTCCCGGACGGCGCGCTGAATGGTCTTAACGCTCTTGCCGGTAGCAACGGCAATCGTTTGATAGGACGGCCACGCCTTCTCGGTGTGGCCGTTCAAATGCGTGGTGACAATGTTGAGCGCCACGGACCGCGCGCTGTCGCTCAATTCCTTGTCGCCTTTGCAGCTGGTGTCATAGTCGGCGGAGCGGGCGTTGGCGCCAAAGTCAAAGTCGCGGCAGCGAACAAGTTGACCTTTTTTCCGGCCGTAGCTCTCAAGGATGCGCTCAATAAATGATCGGATTCAGCACCCAATTCTATGCGAAAAGCGGGACTGGCCGTTAAAACAGATTGTCACGGCCGGGCAGGGGAGCAGCGGCGCCTCCGCGAAAGCATCCGGTTCGCCAAGAAGGTTGCGACTCGTTTCGGATCAGCACTGATCGCCTATGGCTGGTATCGGTCCCAGTCTTGGTTGGGCGTCTCCGGCCAGGCGGCAATGCAATTGGTCGGAAGCGAGCGGGCCGACGAGGTCCTCGATTGCATCGACGTGTGACCCGAGGGATGCGCCGTCACAGAAAGCTGTAGCGGGCACCAGATCCGGTCTTCGCCAGTACTCCTTGTCCCGGCGCGGATTGGCTTGGTTGGCCGGGCCATCAGAATCAAGAGTTCTTTCAGGTGAGTGCCAAGACCGGTACTGCCAGCACCATAAGTCCGATACAGGACGCGACTGCGAATTTTAGCCGCCGGATACGCCTCGTACGAACTCCGCTCCAATCATACGCCATCGAACAGATCCTCATGATCGCTACCAACACGTGGGCACAGCCCGCATTCTTGCCCCTCGTACCTCTCGAGGCTGACGCGAAGCATGCGTGCAAGCACTCCAAGCGCGCGTCCCCAACTGTCGCATTACTAAATGGCCGTGTGAGTTCACGCTGGTCCGCGACTTATAGGCTGGATGAAGCTAACCGACATGCCTAATCGGAGCGAGCAGTTTCTTGCGGAACACTTCCGCGGGCGAGCCGTATCGTCCCATTCTCTGAAGATGCGAGCCCCGTCGCTACCGGCAATCAATCCAGAATATGATTCAACAAGTATTTACTCAACCTGCATGAAGTCGTCGTTCTCGAATGTCATATAGGAATGCGTCCCGTCTCTCAGCGTGGCTTTGTAAGGAACACGAGCCGCGAGCTCACTGAATTGGCCCCCAGTGACAGTGCATCCAGAGAGTGCGTACCCGTTTAGTCGGCCGTGCTGACGGCTTCGTAGGCTGACACAACGTCCAGCAGTTCGTGGGTAATTGTCTCCTGCCGCCGGAGGCGATAAAGCTGGCGCAGGTCGTCGCGCCGCTCCTCGATGTTGCGCTCTGCGGCCTGCATCGCAGCGAGCCGCGAGGCGTGTTCGCTGGCCAGCGCCTCGGCCAGTGCGCGATAGATCACGACGAAAAGCCTCTGCTGCACGAGCCACGACATCAGCCGGTCGGGATCCATCCGGAACAACGGCAGAGACCGACCCGGCCAGTCCGCCTCGGACAGTTTGCGCAGATAGCTGTCGGGCAGCGGCAGCAGCCGGTGGGCCTGCGGTTTTGCCGAGTTGCGACCCTCGCGGCGGTTGTGCAAAAGCCAGACCTGCCCGATCCCCTCAACCTGCATCCAGCGGTCGATCTCGACGATTATGGTCTGGACCAGCCGCGATAGTCCTTCGACCGAACCCGGCAGGGCATGAATTGTATCAGCACGCCGTCCACCCGCTTCGAGCCGGGCCGCAACGCGTCCGCCCACGACGACCAGCACCATCGGCTGATTGTCCATCCGGGATTGGGCAAAGCGGGTGATCTTGTCGTTGTAGGCGCCGCAAAGCCCGCGATCCGAGCCGATCACGATCATAAGCTCACGCGCGGATCCGCTGTCGGCCCCTGGCAGGGGCAGACCCACTTGCCAGCGCTGGCGCAAAAGCGCCATCAGACCCAACTCGACGGTGCGAGCATAGTCCGCCATCGCCGCTTCGGCGTGTTCGTATTGTCGGATGCTGACCGAGGACAGCGCCTTCATCGTGCGTACGATGGATTGAATGTCACCCGTCGTCTTGAGCGCGTCGGACAGGCTTTCAAGCGTGTCCATCGTCCGCTCCCTGCTGATCTGGCCCCGAGAGTGCGTCGCGCATCAATTCGATCAGCGCTCTGCGATCCTCGTCGTCCAGCTTCGCACCCTCCACGATGCGGGCGCAGATACCGGGGGCCTGTGATCGCATAGCCTGGCGCACTGTTCGTTCGGCCTCGGCGACGGCTTCGGGCGCCAGGTCGTCGAACAGGCCCTCCGTCGCCGCCAACAGCGCCGCGATCTGCTCGGGTACGTCGATATGGTCGTGCTCGCGCTGTTTGAGCACCTCGCGCACCCGCACGCCGCGGGTCAACTTGCGGCGCGTTTCGGTGTCGAGCTGGGTGCCGAACCGGGCGAAGGTCTCCAGTTCCTCGAACTGCGCGTACATCAGCCGAAGATTGCCCGCGACGGCGCGGAAGGCGGGCAATTGCACCTTGCCGCCCACGCGGCTCACCGAGGTGCCGATGTCGATGGCCGGAAGATGCCCCTTTTCGAAGAGGGAGGGTGACAAATAGACCTGGCCGTCGGTTATCGAGATGAGGTTGGTGGGGATGTAGGCGGAAATGTTCTGCGCCTGTGTCTCGACCACCGGCAAGGCGGTGAGCGAGCCACCGCCATGTTCCTCGCGCAGCTGGGTGGCGCGTTCCAGCAGGCGGGAGTGGATGTAGAAGATGTCGCCGGGATAGGCCTCGCGCCCCGGCGGGCGGCGCAACAGAAGCGACAGCTCGCGGTAGGCGCGGGCGTGGCGGGTCAGGTCGTCGTAGACGATCAGCACGTCGCGCCCCTCGGCCATGAAGTGCTCTGCCATGGAGGTCGCGGCGTAGGGGGCGACAAATTGCAGCCCCGGCGCATCCTCGCCGCTGGCCACGACAACGATGGTGCGGTCCAGCGCGTCGCCTTCGCGCAGGCTCTGGATGACGCGCGCCACGGCCGAGGCACGCTGGCCGATAGCGCAGTAGATCGAAAGCACGCCGCTATCACGCTGATTGAGGATCGCATCGACGGCTATGGCGGTCTTGCCGGTCTGCCGGTCGCCAAGGATAAGCTCGCGCTGGCCGCGGCCGATGGGGATCGCGGCATCTACGGCCTTGATGCCGGTCTGCAGCGGTACCTGCACCGGCGCGCGGTGCATGATGGGTGGGGCCGGCTGCTCGATGGGCAGGAAATCCTGCGGGTCGATGGGGTTGCCTCCGTCGAGCGGTCGACCAAGTGCATCCACCACCCGGCCGATCAGGCCCGTACCCACCGGCACATAGACCACCCGACCGGTGCGGCGCACCGGATCGCCCGGTCGCAGGCTCTTAGTCTCGCCCAGAACGATGACCTGCGCGCGATCCTCGCTCAGGTTCGAGGCGATCCCCATCACGCCGCCAGAGAAGGCCAGAAGCTCGTCTGCACGCAGGTCGGCAAAACCCGCGACCTCTGCCACACCATTGCCCACGGAGAGGATGTGGGCGATCTCGGCTCTCTCGATTGCAGGGCCGACCCGTGTGAGCGCCTCCTCGAGCGGTGCGAAGAGATCGTCGTCGTGCAGGTTGTCGAAGGTCATTGCGTCCCCTCAGCCTGTGGCCGGCATACCGACGGGGCTCTGGCGGCCGCTGCCCTCGATCACCTCGTCGAGCGTTGTCTCGAGTCGCTGCAGGAACCGCGAGGCGGACCATTCGACCATTTGCTCGCCGATGGTCAGGCGGATGCCTAGCAGCAAATCGTCGTCCTCGCGATACTCGACCTCGATATCCTGGGCGACGCATTCGCGGATCGCGCGGGTGATCTGGCCTCGTGCACCCGGTTGGAGCGCGACGCTGCTTTCCACGTGCGCAATGCCTTGTGCCCGGCTCGCTGCGGTTGACAGCTTTTCCCGCTCGTCGGCGTCGAGGCCAGCGAGGCGGTCGGCGAAGGCGCCGGCCACCTGTCCGGCAAGGTCGCTGCCCGCATAGTCTTCGAGCACGCGCCCGACGATATCGATCACCTGATGGCCGGCGCGCTGTCGCAGTCGGGCGGTAAATGCCTCCCGCTCGTCCTCCAGATGTGCCTGCCACGTCCTGCGCTTGACTTCTATCTCCTCGCGGATGTCATCCTCGAGCCGGGCGCGCAGGGTGGTGGCCTCCTGCCGCGCCTTCCTCAGAATCTCTTCGCGGCTGGCCTCGAGCGCCTGCTGCTGTTCCCGCAAACGGCCTGCCTCGGACTCGACTTCTTCGCGTGCGGCCTTCGCCTCGGACAGCCGGGCCTGGATACGCTCTTCCCGCCGCGCCATGGCCTGAGTGATGGGGCGGTAGAGAAAGCGCTGCAGCAGCCAGACGAGAACGAGGAAGTTGACGATCTGCGCCGCCACGGTCAGCCAGTCGATCTGCATGGGATCAGCCTCCGGTGGCCTGCGTAGCGGTTTCGACAACGATATTTGTGAACGGGTTGGCGAAGATTAGGATCATCGACACCACGAAACAGTAGATCGCCGTGGATTCGATCATCGCGAGGCTAACGAACAGTGTCCGCGTGATCGTGTTCGAGGCGTCTGGCTGCTGCGCGATTGCCTGAAGGGCCTGCGACGCGGCTCGCCCTTCGGCCAGCGCCGGGCCGATCGAGCCGATGGCGATGGTCAGCCCGGCGGTAAAGATCGAGATCACGGCAACCCATGTTGCTGCATCCATAATCAGTCTCCTCTTCCTTCGGTTTCTTGTGTCGCGGCCGGGTGGTCGGGCTCGCGGTGGCTGCGGCTTGCCGAGCCGATATAGACCATCGCGAGGATCGCGAAGATGTAAGCCTGGATCAGACCGGTCAGCAGACCAAGTAACTGCATCACGACCGGAAAGAAGAAGGGCGCGACGCTGATCAAAATGCCGACGATCACCGTTCCGCTCATGACATTGCCATAGAGTCGCACGGCCAGAGCGATGGTGCGCGAGACCTCGCTCACGAGGTTGAAGGGTAACATCAGTGGGGTCGGTTGCAGATAGGTGCGTAGATAGTTTTCGAGCCCGCGCTTCCCGATCGAAAAGAGCGGCACAGCGATCAGCACGCAAATCGCGAGCGCGGCCGTGGTCGAGAGCGAACCGGTGGGCGGCTGGTAGCCCGGCACCAGCGCCAGCGCGTTTGCCGTGGCGATGAACAGAAACAGCGTCCCGATGAACGGCAGGTAGCGATCGGGATCGTCGGTGCCGACCTCGTTGATCTGGTCGCGGATGGCCGAGACGATCACATCCAGCAGCGCCTGCCAGCGCGAGACGGTTTCGCCCTCGCTCAACCGCGACGTGACCGCCCAGGAGCCGAGAACAAGCAGTGCCATCACCACCCAGGTAAAAACGATCGTGGCGTTGAGCGGCCAGCCCTGCCATTCGTAGAGGATCCAGCTGTCGGGGCTTATTTTCATGCGGTGTCTCCCGGTGGTCCGCGACCCAAAAGGCGTGTGGCGGCGAGCCGCACGGCGACAAAGCCGGCCAGCGCAGCAACAAGCCCTCCTGCCGGGACCCCGAGCGCGACTGCCGCCGCCACTGCGCCGAGCACGAGCGCCGCCCGCGCAAGCCCCAGCCCGACGAAAACCAGGACGCCGCCTCGATCCTGCGGCAGGTGTTGCACGGCCAGCCACAGCAGGCCCAGATAGGCGCCACTCAAGGCCGCCCCCGCTAGCGCAGCGGGAAAGAGCGAGAGGAACGAACCGCTCATTGTGCCCCTCCGGTGAAATGTCTGTCCCGGTCAGTCATCGCGCCCCTCCCGCTGGACCCAATACCACGCATTCATCGCGCCGAGTGCCGCGCCGGCGATCAGCAGCGTCAGCGTCCAGGACACTTCGCCCGGCCAGCGCCGGTCGATCCAGATCCCCAGCGCAATGCCCGCCACGATGGGAACTGCGACGGACCAGCCCACCAACCCGAACATGCCCAGCCCGTACCACGCACTTTCGCGGTGGCGTTTTCGGGACTCTTCCATCCGCTGCGCCTTGCGCGTGATGGTTTCCGTTTCAGTCTCCGTCTCGCCGTCGCGTTCACCGGTCATGGCCCTGACATCCCCAGGTCGCGGAAGCGACGGATCATGCTGGCCTCGAGGCGCGCCAGCGCCGTGCGGGCGTCGCGCTCGTCCTCGTCGCGCTGGCGGAAATCGGCCTCGACCCTTGCGCGCAACTCGGCCAGGTTGTCGCCCTCGACCGCGCCGCGCACCGCCACACGCACCTCCTCGCCGCATTTCACCAGCGTGCCGGAATTGACCGCGACGAAGCGTTCGGTGCCCTCCGCGGTTTCATAAAGTAGGATGCCCGGTACCAATTCACTGACGAAATCGACATGGCCAGGAAGCATCCCGAAATGCCCGTCGGGCGCCTCGGCTACGATGCGCCGCACCGGGCGATCCACGCAGATTGCCATGGGGGTTATCACCTCAAGCCGCATCGTCGTCCTCCGCTGGCTCGGCAAGGTCCGTGATCGACCCGATCATGTAGAAGTCGCCCTCGTCCCGGTCCGCGAATTCCCCCGAGAGGATGCGCTCGCAACTGTCGAGCGTCTCCTCCAGGGTGACGAAGCGGCCCGGATTGCCGGTCATCGCCTCGGTGGAAAAGAACGGCTGGGTCAGGAAACGCTCAAACTGACGGGCCTGCCTGACGGTGGCACGGTCGCGCTCGGACAGTTCTTCCAGGCCCAGCATGGCGATGATGTCCTTGAGGTCTTCGTATTCGGCCAGCGTCGTGCGCACCGCACGTGCGACGCGATAGTGGCGCGAGCTGACGGTTCCGGGTGTCAGCATCCGCGAATAGGAGCGCAGCGGGTCGATCGCGGGATACAGCCCCTCGGACGCCTTCTTGCGCGACAGGACGATCGAGGCCGAGAGATGGGCAAAGGTGTGCGTGGCCGCTGGGTCGGTGAAGTCGTCGGCAGGCACATAGACGGCCTGGATCGAGGTCATCGTGCCCCGTTTGGTCGAGCAGATACGCTCCTCCAGATCGGCCAGCTCGGTACCAAGCGTTGGTTGATAGCCCACACGGCTGGGAATGCGACCCAGAAGGCCCGACACCTCGGAGCCCGCCTGCACGAAGCGGAAGATGTTGTCGATCAGCACCAGCACGTTGCGGCGCATATCGTCGCGGAAATATTCGGCCATCGTCAGTGCTGCGTGGCCCACACGAAACCGAACGCCGGGGCTCTCGTTCATCTGGCCGAACATCATTACCGTGTTGTCCAGAACACCGGCCTCGCCCATCTCGCGATACAGTTCCTCCGCCTCGCGCGAGCGTTCGCCGATCCCGCAAAACAGGCTGACACCGTCGTATTCGGCGACCATGTTATGGATCATTTCGGTAATCAGCACCGTCTTGCCCACACCCGCGCCGCCGAAGAGCCCCGCCTTGCCGCCGCGCTCCAGCGGACTGAGCAGGTCGATCGCCTTGATCCCGGTCTCGAAGATCGTGCCTTCGACCCGCCGGTCGGACAGGGGAACGGGCGCGCGCAGGATCGGCCGGCGGAGCATCTCACCCAAAGGCGGGCCGTTGTCGATTGTCTCGCCGAAAAGATTGAACATCCGGCCCAGCACCGCCTCACCCACCGGAACGTCGATGGGACCGCCGGTGTCGCGCACCGCAAGGCCAATGCGCAGGTCGGAGGAGGGATTCATGATGAGCCCGCGGGCAATCGTCTCACTCGGCAGGCCAGCGACCTCGATGACGATTTCGGGATCGGTCAATGTCACCAGCCGGTTCGTGATCGCCGGCAGACCCCCGTCGAACCGAATATCGGCGATACCACCGCCGAGTCTGACAATATGGCCGATGCGCGTTTCGCGCTCCATCATCCCCAGCTTTCCCTGTTTGCTAACCAGCACCAAATTACAGTGCGGGCCGCGTTGATTTCGAACAAACGAAACCCGCTGACGGACGCACATCGACGTGGACCCAATGGACGCCACCACTTTAACCTAACCTCCAGGGGAGATGAATGAAAGTGGCACTTGCCTGCGCGATCGCGCACGGCGCCATCTCGCCGTGAAAGCGGAGGTGCAAAATTCGATCACGGTAGCGGCGGGATAGTCCCGCTTCCGGCGGCGTACAAGCCGCCTGGAATCCCTTCAAGAAATCGCCGCGCGCGCAGGTAACCCCCGATCGAGTTATGCCCTCCCGACGATCTCCTGCGCGCGCCGAAAGTGGCCTGGTCTTGCTCCGCACATTGGTCGGATTTTAATCCACCGTTCAAAAGGATGGGTGTTATGGCCTTCGATGAGATTACGGCAATAGCAGTTCATGGCGCGCACGAGGTCAGAGCGCGCGCGTATGATGCCTTCCCGCATGAGTTGCGGAAGGTATCGCATCCGTCGATCCCGCTCGTTTCGAGGCCTTTGCATGCGATATTGTTGAGCGCCTCTACGAATTGACCCGTTTTTCCACGTGGCCTTTACCAGGTTGATTTGAGACAGGGCTTTGAAGAACATAACTATCCATAAATTTCGCCGCAGCACGCCTAAATCGCGCAACGGGTGAATTGTCCATGGAAATCAACACCCGGCAGTTCTCAGGGATCAGTCCACTACGCTCAAGGCCCGACAACGCTGGTATCGGGCAGGCGACGACCGTTCGTCGCCAGCCACTGAAACCCCATGATGCAAAACGCGATGTTAGAATTCTTCCCAGCTATCGTCGCCCTTTAGGGCCGCGTTCCCATTGAATGCCTGCGCCACCTTTGTGTAAATCTGGCGGGCAGGTGATGCACCGGGCCGGGAATACCGGTTGGCCGTGGCCGGCGCGGTACGATACCTGGTTGCCCCGGTTCCGATGTTGAATTGCTCTAGCAGGACAAAAAGCTGTTCGGCATCTTTGGCAAGGCTATACGCTGCGGCTGTCGTCTCCTCGACCATGGCAGCGTTCTGCTGTGTGCCCTGATCCATTGTGTTGACCGCGGTGTTGATCTCCTTAAGGCCGGTCGCCTGCTCTTTGGAGGCTTCGACTATAGCGCTGACGTTGCCATCCACCTGCACCACCTGGGCCACAATCTCCTGCAACGCCTCGCCCGTATTTCCTACCAAGGAGACACCGCTCTTTACGTGCTGGTTTGATGCGTTGATCAATTCCTTGATCTCTTTCGCCGCCTTGGCCGAACGCTGGGCCAACTCTCGAACTTCCTGTGCGACGACAGCAAAGCCCTTACCAGCGTCACCAGCACGAGCTGCCTCAACCCCGGCGTTCAGCGCGAGCAAGTTGGTCTGGAAGGCTATCTCGTCGATGACACCGATGATGCTGGCAATCTCTCCTGCCGACTTCTCGATCTTGCCCATGGCATCAATCGCTTGACTGACAACATTTCCTGAGTGCTCGGCATTCTCCTTGGTCTTGCGCACAAGCGCCCCGGCCTCCTCGGCACGATGACTGGAATCACTGACGGTTGTTGTGATTTCCTCAAGCGCCGCAGCCGTTTCCTCCACCGATGCGGCCTGTTGCTCGGTGCGCTTGGATAAGTCGTTCGACGCTGACTGGATTTGCTGTGAGGCTGCGGCAATAGCTCCGGCATTCTGGGATATCGTCTTAAGCGTGACGCAAAGCTTGGAAGAAGCCTCATTGAAATCTACCCTCAGCTTTTCCAGCGTTGGCAGGAAAGGCGTGGCAATGCTCTGCGTCAGGTCACCTTCAGCCATTGCCTTGAGAGCATCGGCAAGAAGATCAACATTTTCGACGCGCGCCGTGACGTCGGTCGCGAATTTCACAACCTTGACCACGCGCCCCTTGTCGTCGAAAATCGGGTTACAGGATGCGTTGATTACGACCTGCTTGCCGCCTTTGCCGTAGCGGACAAATTCGGCCGCCTGCGGCTTCCCAGAACGCAGCGCCTCCCAGAATTGTTGGTACTCAGGTGAAGAAGCGTAAGCTGGGTCGACGAACATGCTATGGTGTTTTCGTTCGATCTCCTCAAGGCGATAGCCCAGTGCTTCGCAAAAATTGTTGTTGGCGGTCAGTACGTCGCCTGTCGGGGTGAATTCGACAATAGCCTGGACGCGGCCTAGAGCTTCCATCTGACCCTGAAAATCGAGGTTCATCAGCCGTGCTTTGGCATCAGCCCACTCGACGACGAAAGCAGAAGTCTTCTGCCCTTCAGCGAGCGGTGTAACAATGAGGTCGAATACGCGCCGTCCCACCCAAATGGTTGCCTTATGCTGCTTCTTGAGAGCCTCGAGCATATTCCGCTGATGAGACGGATTCTTGTGAAAGATATCGATGTTTGAGCCGATCAGGGTCGACATGTCGAAACGCGGCAATTCCTTTTTCAGGTCACTCTCAGCTTCATTGAGAAGTCCCTTGATCGCCGGATTCATGTACATGATGTTCAGTTTCGCATCGGCGATCATGATATTCGCGCTGATCATGTCGATCGCGTTGAGCTTTGCCTTGTCAAGGGCTGAAGACAAACCGAACATAGATTCCTGATTCCTTTGTCAAATAGGTAACGCAGTTGCATTGCCATGAATGGCTTCTATCGATACTTTGTACGCAACCATAGCGTTCTGTTTCGATTGCTGACTATACTAATACGAGACAGTTGGTTGCTCTTCCACTTGTCCATTTAATTGGACTGGAGGAGTTACGGTTCTTTATCCCTAACAAATTCCTAATATAATAACGTCTATCGATGGATCTGCGCATTCTGGGTACGCTTTGCGCAATCTGGATATCCGCCTGCCGTGTTCACGCCCTCGCTCCCGGGTTCTGCGTTTACAGGGGCCACATGACCTGGTGGCTCTCTTCGAGGTCGGCGTTGTGATGTCGAACAGTCATGGTGTTGGATAAGCCCAGCCGATCAATGTCGTGTTGGTGGTCATCGGCGTCGTCCGAAGCTCGCATATGTCGGATCCGTTTGGCGGCACCTTTGTCCTGCTCCGACGATGGCGCAGCGTCCGCTTTTGGAAAGGGCCATGTCTATCGGATCGTGTCACGTCTGCTGTAACCACCAACGCGCCGCCTTGTGTCGGACGGTGTTTCTCCGTAGTTCGCTTTGTAGACAGCGGAAAAGCGCCCGAAATGGAAGAAGCCCCATTTCAGGCAGATCTGTTTCACTGCGTCATTGTTCTCAGGATCAAGCAGATCCGTTCGTGCCGCACACAGCCGAAGCGTGAGCAGATACGCAGTTGGTGTAGTTTCCTTGAAAGCACGAAAACCGGTTTCGAGCGACCGAGTGGACACACCCGCAGCTTGGGCAACCATTGGCACCGTAATCGGCTGATCGATGTTGGCGTGCATGAACTCGATCGCTCGACGTACAGGTCGAGGAGCGATCATGCAGGGCTTTTTGTCCAGGAACTGCGAAAAGCGGTGGGGTACTGAGCGGACCACCAGATCAGCCATTGCCTGTACAAGATGCGCTATGGTGCCAGGAGATTGAACAAGCGGCCCGTTGTTACGCATGCCGCCGATTATCACTTCGGCGAGGTTGCTGATTGTCTGGCCGGCCGCCGTAGACAGATCCACCTCAGGGTGCAAATCGAGGGACCCATTGAGCGGCATATCGAAGGTGCTCTCAATTGTCTGGAGGACGACCGGCCAACTGAGCAACAATCCATCTATTGCATTCGATTGTCCGTGCATCACGACCGTGTCTTTCTCGAAATTGTTGTAGAGCAGCAATTTCCCTGGCCCGGCCTCTGCCGCACGGGGCCCGCAGGTCACTCCCATGCTGCCGCTGCGCGGTAACATGACTGACAAATACTCTGAGGTATCGGAGGTGGGTTGAATGTGGAACCGAAATTCATCCTGATGAAAGCCCGTAAGTAAAGTCACGCTCTCGCACGTCGAAAAATCAATTCCCCAATGGAAATTCCGGGCGTGGCCTAGAGGCTCGGCTTGAAATGCGCCGAAAGCACCTCCGAGGGCTTCAACCATGTCCTCGAAGGTTGAACCCCTAAATCGGAATGGTGGTTCTTGATCATTGCCTACCGGCATTGTGGTCATATCTCTATTTGGTTCATCCCGTTCGGCCACAATCTCTTCGATTGTGCGGCTTTCGGTAGTTGTTTTACGCCTTGTTACAACACTTTGCCTCATCAGCCCTGTTCTGAAACCGCATATCATGTCCAAGAAACGCAGTACGGCGCTCAATGACTGGGCGTTAAATGCACACTGAGCAACCTTCCGCTCAACTATGATCGCTATGGGCCATCCGCAAGAACGCGCCGGAATGGATCAAAATGACGGATGGTACGGGTGAGTGCGTTGAATCGTCCATTTCTTGGGAAAGACCGCGAGATTACGGTTACGAAAAGCTCCTGGTGGTTGGTTCGATCAACGGTTTCGGCAGTCCAGGCCCCTATGTGGACCGCCCCGCCTTTGACTTCATCGCCCAGGCGATGAGCGGGCTGATGGCCACCAACGGCGTTCCGGGGGAGTGCCGATGCTTTCAGTGACGCGCTACCTTACAACGGCAGGTGGTCCCTGCTGCTTTCTTGAACGCTTGCGGCGTATCTTTTGAGATAGATCAAAGCCTGACCAGCCAGGAGCTGTATCTTTACAGAGGCTCGCCGCTCATTCTGGAATAGACCGGCCGCCTCCTGGTTCGATGCGAGAAGATTCTCGCCATCTGGCAGACGATGACCCGGTAAAGTCTGCCAGCAACGGGCAGGTTCCGAGGGCATTTTGAACTAAGATCTGCAGGCATGGGCAACAAATCAAGGGAGGTATGAAATGCCGACGAAATCCCAGCTTCTATGGATGTACGAGGTCATGGAAAAGGCGCGGTACTATGAAGACACTATGGCTGCCGCCTACATGGAAGGAAAGTCCCCGAAATTCGATATAGGCGCAGGTCCGTTACCGGGTGAAATGCATCTCGCAGCTGGTCAGGAGCCGTGCGCAGCTGCGGTCTGTGTCCATTTGCGTGCCGACGATACAGTGACGGCAACCCATCGGCCCCACCATGCTGCCATTGCCAAGGGCGTCGATCTCAAGAAAATGACGGCTGAGATCTTCGGAAAGGCATCCGGGCTCGGCGGCGGCCGCGGCGGTCACATGCATCTTCTCGATCCCGCTGTCAACTTCGTCTGCAGCGGCATCATCGCCGAGGGAGCGGGTCCAGCCGTTGGCGCAGCGCTGGCCGCCAGGCTGAAGGGAAGCGATGCCATTGCGGTATCCTATGTCGGAGACGGAGCCGCCAACCAAGGGGGGTTTCATGAATCGCTCAATCTTGCCGCCCTATGGAAACTGCCGGTCGTCTTCGTGATCGAGGACAATGGCTGGGGAATTTCCGTTCCGAAATCCGCCTCCACTGCCGTTGCGGACAACAGCGTGAGGGCAGCGGCGTACGGCATTCCCGGCTTCCACGTCGTCGACAATGACACGCTGACGCTGTTCGACGTAGCGGAGCAGGCCGTCAATCGCGCCAGGAAGGGCGATGGCCCGACGCTGATTGAAGTGGAGACCTATCGCTATTACGGCCATTTCCAGGGCGACCCCGAGCTCTATCGCCCGAAGGGCGAGGTGGCCGCGCTGAAAGCCAAGGATCCGATTGCACGACTTCGCCGGCAGATCATCGGACAGGGTGTGACCGAGGAGGAAGCCAACGAGGCACTGAGCAAGGCAAAAAGGGAAGTCGATGAGGCCTTCGCCTTTGCCCGAGCCGCAGTCTATCCCGCTCCGAGCGACGCCCTGACCCAGGTCTTCGCCTGACCGACCTTTGCCTTCCAAGGAGGAAACTATGTCCAGCAATCGCATCATGACTGTTTCTCGGGCGATTTCCGAAGCGATCGCGCAAGAAATGCGCGCCGATCCCACGGTCTTCGTAATGGGTGAGGATATTGGCACCTATGGCGGCATTTTTGGCTCCACAACTGGCCTTCTTGCCGAGTTCGGCAAGGAGCGCGTCCGCGATACGCCGATTTCGGAAACCGGCTTCATCGGCGCTGGCGTCGGCGCCGCCATGGCGGGCATGCGGCCGATCGTCGAACTGATGTTCGTCGATTTCTTCGGCGTCTGCATGGACGCGATCTACAATCTTGCCGCCAAGAACATCTATTTCTCCGGCGGCAATTGCAAAGTGCCTATGGTCATCATGACCGCCACGGGCGGCGGATATTCCGATGCTGGCCAGCATTCGCAAACCCTGCACGCGACCTTCGCCCACTTGCCTGGCCTAAAAGTGGTCGCGCCGTCCAACGCCTACGACGCCAAGGGGCTGATGATCTCGGCCATCCGCGACGACGGACCTGTGATGTTCATGTTCCATAAGGGTCTGCAGGGGCTGGCCTGGATGGCCTCCCCCGAAGGGGCCGCTTCCGAACTGCCGGAGGAGGCCTATGCCATTCCATTCGGCGAAGCCAAGGTGGTGCGGCCGGGCAAGGACGTCACCATCGTCAGCCTCAGCATGATGGTGCACAGGTCGCTCGATGCTGCGGGGGAACTGGCGACGCAGGGCATAGAGGCGGAGGTAATCGACCTTCGCACCATAGTGCCGCTCGACCGCAGGAAGGTGATCGAATCGGTCCGCAAGACCGGCCGGCTTGTCGTTGTCGATGAGGACTACAAGAGTTTCGGCCTCACGGGCGAAATCATCGCCACCGTCGCCGAGGAGGATCCCAGGCTTTTGAAGGCGGCACCCCAGCGCCTGGCGGTTCCCGATGTGCCGATCCCCTATAGCAGGCCGATGGAACAATACGTCCTGCCATCCGCTGACAAGATCGTCGCAGCCGTGCTGACAACGATGAAGAAAGGGGCCTGATTTGGCCGACATCAGGATCGCACCTGACCTATGGGATGCCAACGTCAATCCGGAAGGCATCATCGCCAACTGGTTCTATGCTGATGGCAGCACCGTCCCTGCGGGCGCGACGGTCGCAGAGTTGATGGTGGAAAAAACCACTTTCGACATCGCGGCGCCATCGGCGGGCTTCCTGCATATCGCCGTCCCCAAGGACGGCGTCGTGAAACCGGGAATGGTTGTTGGCACCATCGATGCGGCCTGATCTTCTCGCTCGACCCCTGGCGACGGCCGTTGCTGCCGCCGCCAGGGTTAACGGCCTCACCATCGATCCGGGCGTGGAAGCCTTCACGACGGCGGCGGAGGGGCTTAAAAGGCAGGAACGGCTTTGCGACGAAATTGGCGACGGCTGCCGCTTGCGCACCCTCTTTTGGCAAGCACCGCAGGCTATCACCGTCGGACGCGCGGACACACGACTGCCTACCTTCGATGCAGCAGCGCAACGATTGGCGGCGGAAAACTGGCCGGTCGTTGTCCGTCGGAGCGGCGGAACTGCTTGTCCGGTTTCGCTAGGTACGTTTCAGATTGCCCTTGCCCGCACTGCGGGAGCCAACTTCGCCATCGATGTTGCCTATCGCGAACTCTCGGCGATGATTGGCGACGCGTTGGCTTCGATCGGCCTCGTGGCGACAATCGGCGAAGTGGCCGAAGCTTTCTGCCCCGGCCGCTTCGATATTCAAATCGATGGCCGTAAGCTTGGGGGAGTTTCACAACATTGGTGCGAGAGAAACGGTCACAGAGTCGTAACGACTGCGGCATCGTTCGTCCTGGCGGAGGATCTATCAGAACTCACGCGGATCGTGAATCTCTTCTATGAAAGCGCAGGAGGTGCAAAATACTGCCCCGCTGATGCCATTACCAGTCTGGACCTCGCGCTCCGGGACTTTGGATCAAAGCGGCCTTGTTTTCTGCCACGGGGCCGGGAAGAGGAAGCGCAATGACACCAATCGCCAGCTGAACGATCGCGGTATCGTTCGCGGCGATACCCGCCGTGTTACCCGCGCTGTTGCAGCTCTCTGATAGTGGTATTGGGCGTTGATCAGGCCGCCGCTTGGAGCGAACGCCTTGCGTTTGGGGCCCCGTCACATGGCGATGAAGTACCAGAGGCGGTTTGGCTAGACGCGGATCATTGTTCAAGGATGACAGTGTCACGCCAAGCAGTCCGGCGGTCCAAGGTTTGGTCCCAGAGCAAGACAACCCAAGACTCTCCCGAAAACTGGAGGGAACATGGGTCTCAGCTCAGACACTCTGAGTAATGGGGGCAAGTGCAGGGAACCAGTTTTGCACTCGCTTCTTGTCGTTGCAAAGCTTTGGAGCCGTCAGATCCTCATGCCGGTCTCGGCATCGAAAATATGCACGCTTTCCTCGGGGCAATGGACGCGGATTGTTGCACCTGGTTCGAAGGTCCGGCGGTCTGTAGTCAGTACGCAAATCAGATGTCCGGCAACCTTGGCGAAGAGCTGAATATTGGGACCGGTCGGCTCCACGACTTCAATCTCTGCGTTAAAGCCCTCATCTCCTCCCGTCACCAGCACAAGGTGTTCCGGACGAGCGCCATAAACAACCTTCTGGCCCGCTTTTGCAGCGTTGCCCTTCGGAATGGAAAGGTGCGTTCCGTCACCGGCCTTGACAAACAGGGAGCCGTTTTCGCTTGTGACCGTTCCTTCGATGAAATTCATGGATGGCGAGCCGATGAAGTCGGCGACGAACAGGTTGATCGGGAAGTCATAAAGTTCCATCGGCGTGCCGATCTGTTCCACACGCCCCTTGTTCATCACGACAATGCGGTCGGCCATTGTCATCGCTTCGATCTGGTCGTGAGTCACATAGATTGATGTGGTCTGGAGACGTTGGTGAAGGGCCTTGATTTCCGTGCGCATGACAACGCGAAGCTTGGCATCAAGATTGGATAACGGCTCATCGAACAAAAACACTTGGGCATCACGAACAAGGGCACGCCCCATGGCGACACGTTGCCTCTGCCCGCCGGACAGCTGTTTTGGAGACCTTTCGAGATAGGGGGTGAGGTTGAGTATTTCTGCAGCCTCGTTGATCTTCGCATCGATCTCCTGCTTCTGCAATTTCTTCAGTTTGAGACTGAAGCCGATATTCTCCGAAACGGTCATGTGGGGGTAGAGCGCATAGTTTTGAAACACCATGGCAATGTCTCTATTGCGCGGGGGGATATCATTGATTGTCTTCTCGCCGATCTTGATCTGACCCTTGGAGATTGATTCAAGCCCGGCGATCATCCGCAGCAACGTGGATTTTCCGCAACCGGAGGGACCGACAAGAACCACGAATTCCCGGTCCTCGATCTCGATATTGACGTCATGGATAATTCCGAGGTGGCCGAAATATTTCTCAACGCCACTGATGGTAACCGATGCCATGATAGATAGTCCTTGTGTTTCGCAAGAGGAACCGCTGGCTTACTTGACCGCGCCCAGTGCCATGCCGCGGATGAGATAACGTTGCAGCCAGGAGAAAACGATAGCGACCGGAACGGTGGCCAGTACCGTTCCCGCCATGACGTGATGCCATTCGACCTGAAAACGACCGGCCACCTGTGAAAAGATCTGCACTGGCAGGGTGTAGTCTTCCTGATTGCGGATGAGGGTCAGCGCCAGAACGAATTCGTTCCAGCTGTTGATGAAGGTGAAGATCGCTGTCACCACCATGGCCGGCACGGCCAACGGCAGGAATATCCTGACAAGGCTGGTCAGCTGCGTTGCGCCATCCATCCAGGAAGCTTCTTCGAGTTCACGAGGGATCGTGTTGAAATAGCTCTGCAGCATCCAAATCGTGAAAGCCATGTTGAAGGCTACATAGGTCAGGACAAGCGAGTTGAGGCTGTTTACGAGATTGAGATGGACCATCAGCCGGAAAAGCCCAAGTACGAGGACAATCGGTGACATCATCTGCGTCATCAGCAGGAAGTTGCGATAGATCCCCTTGCCGCGGAAGCGGAAGCGGGAAAGCGCGTAGGCGGCCGGAATCGACAGGATGATGGCGATGACGGTCGAGGCGACGCTGACATAGAGACTGTTAAGCAGTGCACCGCCGAAATTGGTTTTCACCCACATCTCGGCGAAGTTCACCCAGCGAAACTCGCTGAAGGTCCATGTCGGGGGGTAGACGAACAATTCTTCGCGTGGGCGCACGGCGGTCACGAACATGATGCCGAATGGCAGCAGAATAACCACGCACAGCGGCGACAGCAGAACCCAATAAAGGATCGATTTCTTGATCTTAGGCGTCATCGCGAACTTCCTCCTCGGCGAGACTGTCGTGTTCCTGCCGCATGACAAGAAGGACGTAGGCTATGGTGAAGATGAACAGCACGCCGAACATGATCAGTGAGATCGCGGAGGCTTTTCCCAGTTGCCCGAACCGGAACGCCAGCTTGTAGAGATAGGTCACCAGAATGTCGGTGCCGTTGGCTGGACCGCCTTCGGTCATTACCCAGATGATGGGAAGCGAATTGAAGACATAGATCACGTTGAGGACGATTGCGATATTGATGAAAGGCTTCATTAGCGGCAATGTAATATGCCTGAAAAGCTCCCAGGGCGTGGCGCCATCCATCACACCGGCCTCGTAGGAGTCCTGCGGCAGGGAGGACAGGCCGCCGAGAAAAATTGTCGTTGTGAAGGGGATCGAGACGAGGATCCCGACCAGAATTTCAACAGTGAAGGCGAGATTGGCTGTTGCCAGCCATTCGATCGGCTCAGAAATGACATGGATATCCATGAGTGTGGCGTTGATCAGCCCCGCCCGGCCATTAAGGCCCCATCTCCACAATACCGCCGTCATGGTCAGTGAAATTGCCCAGGGAAGCATGACGATCACGCGCGCCAGACCACGTCCGTAGAAATCGTCATTGAGCATGATTGCGATCGGAAGCGACAGGACAAGAGCGCCTCCGACCACTGCAACGGTCCAGACGACGGTTCGCCAGAGCGATCCATAAAAGAGCGGGTCGGCAAAGACCTCCGCAAAATTCTTGAAGCCTGCAAAGCCCATCAGCTTGCCGAAGCGGCTGACGTCCTGCATCGACGTCCACGCAAGTTCGATGACGGGGTAGCCGATCACCACAAATGCGAGCAAAAGGCTCGGCAGTATCATCATCAAAGGGGTCGAGCGGAGTATCAATTTCATGTGGACCACCAGTACCGGCACGCTTTGCGGGCAAACATAAGGGATGGGTGGCCTGCGCTACCCATCCCTTTTCACGTTACATTCCGCGGATCTTGTTGATTGCCGCAGCTGCGGATTTGAGACCTTCTTCCGGAGCAACCTGATCCAGATAGATCTGCTGCAGGGTACGAACGGTCACGTCTGCAATTTCTTCCCAGTTTGCAATTGTCGGAGCGAATTTTGCATAGGGAAGGCCGGCCGCAAAGCCCGCGATATCGGGGTCCTTGGTGTAGTATTCCTCGGCTGCAACGTTCTTCGTTACAGGCAGGAAGCCTTCACCGTGGTCGAACTTGGTCCGCCATTCATCCTGATAGGCATATTCCATGAATTTCCAGGCTGCTTCCTTGACCTTGGAAGAAGAGAACAGCATCAGCGTGTCCGTCACGCCATAGGTTGCCTTCGCCTTGCCTTCCGGGAAGGGGAGCGCCTGATACTTGAGGTTCGGAGCTTCAGCCTTGATCTGGGGGATCAGCATCGGGAAGGTGAAGATCATGCCGACCTTGCCCTGCTTGAAGAGGTTGAAGACATTTTCGCGGCTGTAGTTGGTCGGGGACGGCTGTGTCAGGCCTTCATCGATCATCTTCTTGTAAAGTTTGACGGATTCCAATGCCTCAGGCGTGTCGAGGCCGGAGCTGCCGTCAGCCTTCAGGATGTCGCCACCATGGGTCCAGAGGCTGTAGTAATAATAGGCGTCGGCTTCGATTTCCTTGCCCTGAAGGCCGAAGGCGAACGTATCGGGAAGTGCCTTGAGTTTCTTGGCTGCTTCATAGAATTCGTCCCAGTTGGTTGGGACCTTCGCGCCAGCCTTCTCGAACAGTTCGGTGTTGACCAGCATTGCGCGTGCCGAAGCCGCAACGGGAAGACCCATGATCTTGCCGTCGATGATGCCGGGAGACATGAACGTGTCGATGAAAGTCGACTTGAATTCTGGTGTCAGATAGGAATCCACCGGTTCTGCGATGCCCTGCGAGGCAAAATCAACCAGCCAGCGGGTGCCGATGATTGAAATGTCGGGAGCCTGGCCACCGGCGATGTCGGTCGTCAAGCGCTGCAGGAGCGTATCCCACGGAACAACCTGGATATTGATCGTGATATCCGGGTTTTCCTTGTGGAACGCATCGGCCATTTCCTGGAAAAACGGTCCGGTTTTGGAGCTGTACTCGGCAACTGTGAAGTTGACCTGTGTTTCCGCGAGGGCGGGACTGAGGCTCCAGGCCATACCGATGGCCAGAGCGGAGGCTGCCATTGCCTTCCTGATGCTGAAGTTCATTGCTGCATTCTCCTCAAGAGGTTCTGTTATATCTTCAGCCTGACGCGGCAAGCACTCAGGCTTAGTCTTGACCTGGGTAGTCTGCGTCAGCGAACGCATAGTCGAAAATACCATTATCGCATGGAGGCATGATCTTGCGGCATAGCTGGTGCGGCGCGCATTGAACGAAACATGTAGAAAGCAGAAAAATATACAAAAAGCCGGCCACTGGCCGGCTTTTCGAGTCTTGGATTCAACTTTCAGGATAGTAGTAATTTCTGTTACTCATTCCGCCAGTTGTGCTCCGGCTCGTAACCCAGGATGCGGCGCGCCTTTTCGATCGACAGAAGTGTTTCGCGGCCATTTACCGGTCGCTTGAGCGGGACATCCGGGAAATTTGCAGCCATCAGCTCCGCGCTGCCTCGTTCCATCACTGTGTCCGAATTGGCGATGATGAAGTGGTCCGCACCGACAAAGTCCACATGCAAGGATTTACGGACAGCCTGTGCGCAATCTCGGCCGTCAATATAGCCCCAGCAATTCCACTCGCGCATGGGAAGGTCGTCCTGCCAAGAGGAGAATTTACTGTAATCAGACGGCTCCATGACATTGGAAAGCCTGAGGCCGATGAAGGTTGTCTCGGGGTTCCAGCGCTGGAACTGGCGGGCCATTTCCTCGCCCAGATCCTTGGAAAGCGAATAGGCGCTTTCCGGTCGCATCGGATGCTCTTCGTCAATCGGCGCATAGGCTGGCGGATTGGAGGGGCTGAAGGGAAGTCCGAGCGTCGTCTCGCTCGAAGCCCAGACAATACGCTTCACGCCGGCGCGAATGGCAGCGTCAAAGACGTTATAGGTCGACATGATATTGTTGCGGAAGGTCACGTCTTCGGGCATGAGGTCCGGTGCGGGGATGGCCGCGAAATGGACAACCGCATCGGGTGTCCGAAATCTGCGGAACGGGTGGTCCTTGCCGCCGGTCCACTGCATCGCATCCATAACCTGGCCGAGGTCGTTCAGATCTACTTTGTAGAATGGGCAAACGGGATCCTTGGACGGCTGGACGTCGATGTTGAGGACGTTGTAGCCATGCTCGACAAGATCCCTGCAGACAGCTCTGCCTGCCTTGCCGCTGCCACCGGTAACGACGATATTCTTCATTCCACACTCCATGAATTCGATGCTCCCCAAGGAACAAACTCCGGGGAATTGCGCATACTCGCCTTTATGCAGCAGGATAAGCGCATGCGTTGCAAAGACGAATGCGAAAACCTGATCCGGCTATGTTTGTTATGCATTGGCCGCTCCAATTTCCGGTCTCTAATCATTTGATACTTGCATTCAAATGGCTCTGCCAGGCTCCGCTTTGCCCACTGCATGATGGCCAGAAACGATGACAGGAGAAAGCATGCCGCGGCATAAGGAAACAATCGCTTTGGTGACGGGTGCCGGCCATGGCATTGGTCGCTGCATTGCCGAGCATTTGGCGCGCGAGGGTGCGGCTGTTGCGGTGCTGGAAATCGATGAAACCAAAGGTCGCGAAACGGTCGGGTTGATCAAGGATGCGGGTGGGAAAGCCTTCTTTGTCAAGGCGGACATAACCGACATGGAGGCGGTCGAGGCTGCATTTGCCGCAGCTGAAGGCGCGTTGGGTGACATTACGTTGCTCGTCAACAACGCAGCTTATACGGAAGCCGGCAGCCTCAAGGGAATTACCTTGGAGGATTGGCATCGGGAAATCGATGTCAATCTCAACGGGCCGTACCATTGCATCCGCGCGATTGCCCCACGCATGAGTGCGCGCGGCGGCGGAGCGATCGTCAATATCGCGTCCGTAAACGGTGTGCGGTATTTCGGCAATCCGAGCTACAGCGCGGCCAAGGCGGGCATCATCAATCTCACGATGTCTGTCGCGTCGGAATACGGGTCCGAGGGAATCCGCTGCAACGCCGTCTGTCCAGGGTCGGTGCGCACTGAAAACGTTACGTGGCAGATCCGCCAGCGGAAGGACCCGGATATCTTCAAGAAACTGGGCCGGTGGTATCCGCTGGGTCGTGTCGCCGAGCCGCTCGATATCGCCAAGGCGGTGTCGTTCCTCGGTTCCGAGGAAGCTGGATACATTTCCGGTGCAGTCGTGCCCGTTGATGGCGGCTTGCTGGCCGGCATGAATGTGATGATCGACGAATTTATCCTCGAAGATTGAAGCAACAGGGAGCGGTCAATGCTTATTATTTCGGAAACCCTTGCCCAGGAACTCGTGAGCATCGAGGATGCAATTGAGGCGGTCGAAGAAACCTTCGTCGCGATGGCTGGCGGATTGGCGCGCAACTATCCGGTCGTTCGGGAAGTTGTCGGCTATGCCAACGCAGTTTTCGGCGTCAAGTCCGGCGCCGATGTCTCTGCTCCGTTCCTCGGCTTGAAAGCAGGTGGGTACTGGCCCCAAAACCTGTCCCGAGGTTACACGAACCACCAGTCCTCGACCTTGCTTTTCGATCCCGATACCGGTCGAGCTTCAGCGCTCGTCAGCGCCAATTATCTGACGGGTGTGCGTACCGGGGCATCCAGCGCGATTGCAACCAAACGCCTTTCACGTCCCGAATCCTCTTCACTCGGCATTATCGGGACGGGAGGACAATCCGCCTACCAGCTGCGTGCCACGCTGGCTGTTCGCGATATCAAGGTTGTGCATGCCTGGGATCCGTCTCCACACAATCTGGAGACCTTCGGCCAGGTCGTCGCCGGTCTTGGACTGGAATATCATCCGCACGACAGTAGCGAATCCGTGGTGCGTCAAGCCGATGTCCTCATTACTGTTACACCTTCCACCAAGGCGCTTGTTGACAAGGCATGGGTCCGGCCGGGCACCCATATTTCCGCCATGGGTGCCGACACGCGCGGTAAACAGGAACTCGACCCGCAGCTGGTTGCAGACGCCACGCTTTTTGTTGATGAGATTGCCCAGTCGATCAGCATCGGCGAATTCCAGCATGCTTTTGGGCAGGGCCTTATCCACGAATCCGACATACGGGGCTCAGTAGGCGCGGTGATCGCCGGAACGCTGGCAGGTCGCGGCAGCGAAGACGAAATCACCATCTTCGACGGCACGGGGGTCTCGTTGCAGGATCTTGTCGTAGCAGACGTCGCGGTGCGCCGCGCCCGCGAAAAGGGATTGGGAACCGAGGTCGACTATTGACCAGCTTGCGCTGGACTCCGCTTTCACAGGGGAAGACGATGCAACTATCGATGTGGACCTACGCCTGGGACATTCAGGATCAGGGTCTTGCCAAGGTGACAGCAGATCTCTGCGCCGGTTCCAGGCTGAATACAATCAGCCTTGCGACTTCCTATCATGCCGGTCATTTCCTGCAGCCCAGGAGTCCGCATTGTAAGTCCTACTTTCCCGAGGACGGCACGGTCTACTATCAGCCGCAGGAAGAGCTTTGGGAAGGAAAGCGCATCCGCCCTCTGATGGCGAAAAACCTCTCCGAGCGGGGTGACATGCTCGAAGCGTTGGTCAATGCGCGTGAAAATGGCGGACCTGCGGTATCGTGCTGGACGGTCTGCCTGCACAATACCCGCCTCGGCCTACTTCACCCCGAAGACGTGACGCGCAACGCCTTTGGTGATGCAAATCCTTTCAATCTATGCCCGTCCAGCCCGGCAGCCCGCGACTATGTCGTCACCATGGTGCGCGATATCACCACGCACTACAAGCCGGATAGGGTGGAACTGGAGAGCCCCAATTTCATGGGATTCCTGCACGGTTTCCACCATGAGAAGGACGGTGTCGGACTGACTGCTGAAGACGATTTCCTGTTTTCATTGTGTTTCTGCGACCATTGCCGAACAGCCGCGCTCAATGCCGGTATCGACTACTATGGAGCCCGGGCCACGGTGCGCCAGTTTCTGGCGGAGGCTTGTGAGCGTGAAATTCCACAGACGCAATTTCCCGATTTTCCTGCCAGGGGGCCCGATGCCTTCATCAGCTATCCCGAGCTCCATGCCTATATTGTCTGGCGGAGCGAGCCGGTCACCAGCCTTGTCCGCGAGGTTCGTAATCAGGCGGACAAGGCAAGCCGGATTGTCGTCCTCGTCGACCAGAAGGAAGGGTGGGTCGGCGGTGTCGATCTAGCCGCGATCGGCAAGGTTTGCGATGGAGCGATCCTCTGCGGCTATGACATGGACGCTGATGCCGTCGCGGCATTGATGGCACGCGGTCGCGCCACGCTTGGGCCGCACAAGTTTCTCGGCACGGCATTTCGCGTTTTTTATCCGGAGATGCGCAATTGTGAAGATCTGGGAGAGCGTGTGGAGGCAGCGGTTCGCGGCGGTGCCGACGGTGTCAATTTCTATAATTACGGTTTGATCCCGCAGAAGCGCCTTGACTGGGTGCGCGCGGCCATCGACAGGATCTCGTCCTGACTCTCAGATGACGCGGCCGGGCCTCAGTCCGGTTTGCCGTCCATCGGCGATGACCGCTTTTCCATTGACCCAGACATGAGAAATGCCGCTTGAAAGCTCGGTCGAATTCTCGAATGTCGCCTGATCGGTTATGTCATCGGAAAACAACACCAGATCGGCGGCCAGGCCAGGCCGGATGATACCCCGATCGCTCAGGGAGAAACGTTGTGCTGCGACCGAGGTCATGCGGCGGATTGCATCCTCAAGGGTGAACCAGTTCTTGTCCCGCCTCAGCGGCCCGGCAATACGTGGGAAGGTGCCGAAGGCCCTTGGATGTGGCTTGGAGCCGGGGCGCGGAAGTCCGTCAGAGCCCGCCATATAAAGGCGGTTGCAACAAGCGCATTTCAGGTCCTCTTCATCAAGCTGGAACAGGATGATCCCGGTTTGGCCATCGTCCTCCTCGACGAAGCGCATCATCAAGTCGAATGGTTCGATGCCCAGTTGCCCTGCGGCTTCCTGCATGTCGACCCCTTCGAGCTGTTTGAGCGCCGGAATACCGATCGCGGACAGTCTCACATTGCTCCAGCCGATCAATGCAACCTTGCTTTGCCCTTCGAACTCGGGCCCGCCGCTATTGATCCAGCGGCGAAGCGTTTCCCGTGTTTCAGGATCGGCAATCCGTGCCTTCAGCGCCTCGACGCCACCGTCCATCGTGGCAGGAGGTAACAATTGCAGAATCCAGGTGCTGCCGGCCGGGTAGGGATACATGTCAAAGCTGATGTCGATACCCTGTTCGCGCAACCGTTCAAGTTTCTCGACGGCCACCGGGATCTGTCCCCAGTTAGGTCGTCCCGCAGATTGCAGATGCGACAGCAATCCGGCAGCCTTGGACTGCCACAGGATCGCAGCAAATTCGTCTATCGCCTTCATCAGACCGGCCTCATAGGAACGGATGTGAGCAGCAAGCACCTTGCCGTGCCGGCGGACGACGCGCGCGAGCGCCTCCAGTTCGGTCACGTCCGCAAAGGCGCTTGGCGGGTAGACAAGTCCGAGCGAAAGGCCTGCGGCGCCCTGTGCAAGCTGCGTGTCGAGGAGCTCGCACATCGTTGCGATTTCCTCTCCGTTCGCGGGGCGGCGGTCATGTCCCATTGCCGCAAGCCGCAGGGCTGCATGGCCGACCAGCGAAACGAGGTTCAGCGCAATGCCCGAGCCTTCAAGCCGCTCACGGTAGGACTGCAGATTATCAAAGATCTCGTGATCCTCGGTATGGCCGAGCAGGCCGGAAAAATGCTTTCGCAGATTTTCCCGGGAACCAGGAATTGCCGGATAGAGCGAGAAGGAGCAATTGCCGACGACGATGGAGGTCACGCCCTGCGATGCCTTGTCTAACCGGTCCGGCTCCCGCAGGAAAACAAGATCGTCATGGCAATGTGCGTCTATGAAACCCGGGGCCAGATAGTTTTCTTCAGCATCGATGTTTTCGACTGCTCCATCGCTTGTCAGATCGGTTCCGATCCGGGCAATGTGTCCCCCTTCGATCAGGACATCGCCGCGATACCAGGGTGCGCCGGTTCCGTCGATGATGCGGGCATTGCGGATGCATGTGCGTTCGGTCATTCGATCTTCTCCACGAGGCGAGCGTCACGAAATGCATGTCGGCGTTACTCGGCGTCCATTGCCGCGAGCATGGACCATGCCTTCAGCTTCACCAGCCGTTGACCCTCGGCCATTCGACAATATCGTCGTCGTTCCGACCGGATATGACATGGTAGCGGTCATACATCGCTGCCGTCATGCAGACGTGATTGGGAAGGACGCGGACACGCGAACCGACGGGTAGCAGGTCATAGGGAAACGGGCCATCGCTGACCAGCAGACCATGTTCCTGATAAACATGCCCGACAATGACGCCTGGAATTCGGTTCTCACAATGCATGTCCATGACCATGCCGAAACCGATGTCTTCGGTAAGTCCCGGCGCGGCTGTACTGCGGTCTTTCGAAAGTGCCAGCGCACCGGCATCGATAAGGGCGGTGTTGAGCCTGGGGCGATGGCCGATCACCGTGGCGAGAACCGACACGGCGATGTCCGATTGCTGCAGCGAATGGATTTCGGACTGCATGACGTCGCCGAACATGTAGACGCCGCAACGGACTTCGGTCAGTCCCTCAAAGTTCTGTCCGTGCGTAACCGTTGGTGTGGAGCCGACGCTGACGACCGGAACTTCCAGACCTGCCGCACGCAGACGGTTTGCGGCGGTGACCGCGACGAGCCGTTCTTCTTCTGCCACCCGCCGGATGTCTTCGACTGACCGGCATTGATAGGATTGACCGGCATGGGTCAGCACACCTTCAAGCCGCGTGCCGGGCAAGGCGTGCAGCGCCTTTCCGATCTCGATCAGTTCGTCGGAATCGGCGAGGACACCGGCGCGTCTTTCGCCGGAATCCAGCTCGATCTGCGCGTCGAGCACCAGTCCGAACTCGACAGCCAGACGGCTGATTTCTTCCGCCACTGCCTTCTGGTCCAAAATCACGCTGACCTTCACACCGCGTTGCAGCAGTGCTGCGATACGGGGAAGTTTGTCCGGAAGGACGCTGACGCCGTAGGTGATGTCGGTTATACCGTGATCGGCGAGATACTCGGCTTCCCGGATTGTCGAGACCATGACTCCGCCGAAATTGCCGGCAGTGGCCAGGCGCGCGACATCGATCGATTTCGCCGTCTTCATATGTGGACGGAAACGGACACCCAGCGCGCCAAGCCGCTCCGTCATTCGCCGGGTATTGCCCTCCAACAGATTCCTGTCGAGGATCAGACTCGGCGTGTTCAATTTGTTCAGTCCCATAATGGCCTCCTGGAAATGGGCATGTGCGGGGCTCAGTCCAGGGGCCATGACACGTCTCGATCGACCGGAAAAATCGGACGCGGCAGATATTTGAAATCGAAGCGGGACAACATCGGAGAGGAAAGGCCGGGCGCGTCCACCTCGATGACCTGATCCGGCCCGAAGAATTCATCGAAGCCAGCGCGAAAATGGCCGCGCGACTTGACGACCACACAGCGCGCCTTGCCGATATCGATGCCCATCATTTCGAGGAAAACCGGGTCAGCACATTGTGTGCGGATGGAAATGACGACCACTTTGACGCCTTCGACATCAAGCAGGACGGTCGTTCCGAGATTAAGCCGCCGGTTGGCGTAAAATCCACGCCGTCCGACGCAATCGCCGTCCCGTATCTTCAAGACCGTCACATCGGCTTCGAAGCGACGGGAAAATTCGTCCGGCTCGACGCGATTGAAGACCGCGCGAAACTTCCCGCCCTCTCCGAGTTCGAGCGCTTCCTTCGCCAGGGCAGGATCGTTGAATACGCCGAGAACGGCGCCCTTCACCTTTGCCTCGACCAAAGCCTGGAGAATCCAGGTCGTGTTGCCGTTGGCGCCACCACCCGGGTTGTCGGCGACGTCAGCCAGGATGACAGCCGGTAGGCTCGGATCGTTTCCGGCGGCTTCAGCCTGCAGGATGGCATCCTCCAGCGATGTCAGCTTGGGGTCGTAGCGGCGGTAGTCCCGCCAGGCGTATTCGGCGATATCTCTTGCGACGGCCTCCGCCTGTGCCTTGTCGCTGCGTGCCGTCACTATGATGGCGAGCCCGTTCTTGGGTGTGTCGGCATAGGCAAAGCCACCGAGGATCGAAACATTGAGGATTTCTCCGCCAGCTTTCGACTGGCCGTAATTCATCAGATCCGCGTATGGCCCCTTTTCCGTCAGCAGGGTGACCGTCGGTGGCACTACAGGCAGACGGATAATGCTGGCGACCGGCCGCAGACCATCGAACATCTCAAGCATGGCACGTGCCGCTTCACGGCCGCGCGGCACCATGTCGACATGCGGATTGGTCTGGTAGGCGACCACCAGATTGACCGCTTCGACCATCTCGTCCGAAACATTGCCATGCAGGTCGAGTGTCGCGACGACGGGAATATCGGCGCCGACCACCGAACGCACCATTTCGAAGATCGCACGATCGGGGTCGCGGTTTTCCGTGGTGATCATGGCGCCGTGATTGCAGATATAGACCGCATCGAGCGGCATGGCCGCTTCAAGGCGATCACGCATTTCGGCGAATGTCTGAAGGAAAAATTCGTGATCTATTGGCCCGCCGGCTTCGACCAGACCCATCAGCACAGGGACCGGTTCCCAGTTCATGGATGCGTCCATGGTGGCGCAAAAGCTACGCAATTCAGCCGGAACTTTGGATTCTTCCTTGTGCAGCTCTTCGCCGAACTCGATGCCGGCGAGATACAGCCTGCTCAGGAAGTCTTCCCGACCCGTGACCGGGGCAAAGCTGTTACTTTCCAGCATGAGCCCGAGGAGGGCTATTCTCTTTTTTCGTAACATGGGCCACTCATTTCTGCATTTGCCTGAAGGATAGACCGCAAAACGGTTGCCCTTCCAATGCAAGCTTGGCCTTGTTCAATGCGTCAAGAGTATCAGTCGTTCTCTTCGGGGTCCCCGACCGGCTCCGCCTCGCTTTCCAGAGATGCCCACAATTCCTCCGCTACCGGAGGAAGTGGGTCGCGTGACCGGAAGATCCGGATCTCCACCGGGATGAACCATTTTTCATCGCCGGCAAGCACCAGACTGCCTGCGGCAAGCTCTTCCGCAATGCTGGTTTCGGGGAGCCAGGCCATGCCTTTGCCCTCGCGGCTGAGCGTCTTCAATACCGCCGCCAGCTGGGAGACAAATACCCGGTTGAGGTAGAGCGGCTCCTCGACGTGGGTGATGACATATTCAACGGCCTGTCCGATTGCAGAGGTCTCGGTATAGGCAAGGTAGTGCACCGGCTCATCTTTTGTGCCCGGCAATTGGTCGATCGGGGTACCGGATGAATCCGGTAATGTGACGGGCAGCAGGCGATCCGTGCCGACGATCTTGGACGTAAAATGCATCGGCGGCAGGTTCATTTCGATCCGTGGGTGCGCGTGGCTGATTGCAAAATGGCATTCGCCCTTGACGAGCGAATGGATGCAATCGGCGAATTGATAGGAATCGAGCCTGATGTTGAGGGGCTGCGGACTGGACTCGATTGACCGCAGCCAGTTCGGGAAAAACGTAAGAGAGAGGCTGTGGGTGGCGGCGAACCGTATCAGGTTGGCCGTCGTCTCATTCACCCTCTTCGCATCCTCTCTGCCTTGGAGAAGGCGGCGCAGGACTTCTTCCGCCACCGGCTGAAAGCGCTCACCAGAAGGTGTGAGGCTGATCGGTTGGGTTGTCCGGTCGAAGAGCTTTGCGCCAACCCAGTCTTCCAGGCTCTTGATCCTTCGGCTGAATGCTGGCTGTGTCGTATATCGGGCTTCTGCGGAACGGGAAAAGTTCCGTGTGTCCACGAGGCTCAGAAAATCCTCCAACCACCGGCTTTCCATATTGGTCCCTATGTCCTTTGCTACTCGTACGGACCAGTATTGTCACAAGTGCACCGAGTCCAGCAACTCGTGACCCAAGGAACTGGATGGGGTGGATCGCTACGTCTGGCAGACAGTCCTGAGAGGAATGAATACTGCTACGCTGCCGGTCAGAGGCGTATGCCGACATTCTTGGTCTGGACATAGCCCAACAAGGCCTCTTGTCCTTTTTCGCGGCCGTAGCCTGACCGGCGTGTCCCGCCAAATGGCGTCTCGGCGCCGCCGACCCACCAATCGTTGACATATACCTGGCCCGCGACGAGCCGGTCGGCCGTCCAATGCGCAAGTCTCAGATCTTTGGTGAAAACACCGGCGGCCAGGCCGTAGTCCGTACCGTTGGCAATGGCGAGTGCTTCTTCCGGCGTATCGAAAGGAATGACGGTCAGAACGGGGCCAAAGAATTCTTCCTGCGCTATGCGCATGTCCGGGCGGACATCGACAAAGATAGTCGGCGGGAGGAAATAGCCTGTGCGATCCAGCCTCTTGCCGCCAGTCTTGAGCGTGGCGCCGTCATCGACGCCGACCTGGCAAAGAGCCTCGATGCGCGACAATTGGCGTTCGGAGATGACCGGTCCCATGTCGCAGCCGTCTGTGCCGGGACCGACGCTGCGCTTGGCGGCTTCGGCAAGGATTTTTTCGACCAGCGTTTCGGCGACCGGCCGCTGGACAAGGAGCCGCGATGCTGCCGAGCAGATCTGGCCGGCATGATGGAAGATGCCGCGTGCGATATTGCGGGCCGCCTGGTCGAGGTCCGCATCGGCATAGGCGATGGCCGCCGACTTTCCGCCCAGTTCCATTACACAAGGTATGACGCGTTCGGCTGCTGCGCGAAGAACGCTCTTGCCGGTTTCGACCGAACCGGTGAAGACGATGTGATCGATATCGTCATGGCTGACCAGTGCTGCGCCAGCTTCAGCGCCGTAACCGCAAACGATGTTGACGGCCCCGCGCGGAACGCCGGCTTTTTCGCAGGCTTCGGCAAAGAGGAAGAGGCTCAACGGTGAATCTTCAGGCGACTTCAGAACCACAGTATTGCCGGTGATCAGTGCGCAGGCGATGGACCGGGCGCCGACCGGCAGAGGGCCGTTCCAGGGCACGATCTGCGCAGAGACGCCGAACGGCATATGAATCGTGTAATCGACGACCCCGTCGCCCAGGGGAATCTGTCGACCTTCAAGCTTGTCGGCCATGCCGCCGTAGTACTGCAGATAACGCTGAGTCAGCTTGACCTCGTTATAACCAGCGGCTCTCGTCTTGCCGTTGTCGCGCATTTCGACTTCGGCGATTTCATCGGCTAGCTTTTCGAGTTCTGCGGCGATGGCGAACATCATCTCGCCGCGTGCCGCCGGTGTCATGGAGAGCAGGCGCCGCTCGGCAAAGCACCTGCGCGCGGCGGCTACGGCCCGGTCAATGTCACTGGCATTGCCACAGGCAACCTGGCTGATTTCCTCTCCGTTGCCAGGATCGATGACGGCGATGGTTCGGCCATCGGCACCGTCAACCCATTCGCCATCGATGAAATTGCGCCAATAGGGCCTGATACTCGTCGACATGGTTCACCTGCATTCTATCAACCTGCCTTTTGACTATCCCGGCCAGCGCGCGCCGACCAATGTTTTTTCGAAATGCAATGATGAGAATGAGGTATAGGCCGGTATCGTGTCAGTTCGGGATCACGTGCCGGTGGTCAGGGGTATCGCCCAGAGTTCTGAAAGTTCGCGCGTGCTGACCGTCAGACTGTCGAGATAGCGATCGGTGGCGCAAGCCAGCTCTCACCGCATCGTTACGTAACGATTGGTGTGTGGCCGCTCAGGTCGCTTGTGCCGATCTATGCATCAGATCGGTTGTCAGAAAACTGGCTACGATATTCGCTGGGACTGAGTTTTACCAAGCGACGAAAATGGTGACGCAGCGCGTGAGAACTGCCAAACCCAACCGCCTCTGCGATCTCTTCCATGGTGCGGTTTGTTCGGATGAGAATGTCTTTTGCGGTCTCGATTCTTTCACCGATCAGCCATTCGCCGGGCCATTGACCCGTGGCCTCCAAAAAGCGCCGCTCGAATGTGCGTTTACTCATACGCGCTTCGCGCGCCATGTCCTGTATGGGCCAGCGGCAATGGATTTGCTGTCTCATTCGATCAAGCAGCGGCGCAATTTCGGCACTAGGCCTAATGCGTACAGGACGTTCAAGAAACTGCGCTTGTCCACCACTGCGATGCGCCGGCATGACAATTCGCCGGGCGACTGAATTGGCCGCGTTCGAGCCGAAATCCTGCCGTACGACTTCAAGCATCAGGTCGATACCGGCTGCACTCCCGGCCGAAGTGAAAATGCCGTTTGCACCACGATAGAGCGACGCTTCATCCACCTCGATCTTAGGGAACTGACGGCGCAGTGCGTCCGCATAGCGCCAGTGAGTAGTCACCACCGCGCCATCAAGCAGCCCGGTCGCTGCAAGGACAAAAGCACCTGAACAAATTGACACCAGCCTTGCGCCGCGCGAATGAGCGCGCCGTAAGGCGCTTGTCAAACTCTCGGGTACGGGGACTTCAGGCCCCTTCCAACCCGGCACGACGATTAGATCGGCTCGTTCGATTAAGTCAGGTCCATCGTCTGCAATAATGCTGAAACCGCCATGGGCACGCAATGGTCCTGGCTCGATTGCGCAACTAGCGAATTGATACCATGCCGGCCCCATCTCGGGTCGTGCCAGGCCGAAGACCTCAGCTACGATCCCGAATTCGAATGTGCATAGCCCGTCATACAGAAGGGCGACAACGAGTGGGTTTTGCAGGTTTGGCATAATTTTTACGTATATTGTCATTTGCGCCAATTGCAAGCAGTCCGCGCTGCATGTCACTCGTGCTTTGAAAGGAGATTTGCCATGCCAACCGATGTTACCGTTGTAGCTCCCGCCCCAAGTCATCTTGCGCGAGAGCATTTCGGCGCCGAATTTACGTTTGAAACAGACTGCTGGGACGTTCACGAAAGCCTGTCAAAGGGCGCGGACTTCGTGCTGCTCGATGTGCGTGGTCCGGCACTTTTTGCCAAGGGGCATATTCCTGGTGCAATCAACTTGCCCCACGGAAAAATCGTTACTTCGAAAATGGCGCAGTGGAGCGATGATACCATTTTCGTGACCTATTGTGCCGGGCCGCATTGTAACGGAGCTGCACGCGGCGCGCTCCGCCTCGCCGAGTTGGGGCGCCCCGTGAAGATTATGGCCGGTGGCGTGACAGGCTGGCTTGATGAGGGTTTTGCGCTCCAGGTGGAACGGAACTGATGCTGGTCACCGTCAGGCAAGCCCGGTCGGGTGATTGCGACGGCTTGTTGGCGATGATCCAGGATCATGCGAAATTCGAACACAGCGAGGCGACAATTTCCAAGGAGAATTTGTCGCGCATATTGGGCGCGAGGCGTCCGAGAGTTCATATCTTTGTGGCAGCACGGAAGAATTGTCTGCTGGGATATACGTCCGTCACCACCGATTATTCTCTCTGGCGCGGACAAACATGGGCACATCTCGACTGCCTGTATGTGGAAGCACAAGCACGTAGCCAAGGCATCGGCGCGAGCCTTCTACATCAAGCTAAAGCGGTCGCTCGACGACTCGGTGCTGACCGGCTTGAATGGCAAACACCCGAATGGAATGAGCGCGCGATCGCGTTTTACATCCGAGAGGGCGCGTGCGGACAAGCAAAGATGCGCTTAGGATTCAATATATAGTTTCGTTAGTGAAGGAGCGGTCATGACATGCGCCGGACGCGCCACGTTTCCAACACCTCCGGTATTGCGAGCGGCCGAATACCATTTATCTCGCTCGTTCATCCACACCTGCCTTGCTGCACGACGGACGCCGAGCTTGCTCAATCCGAACAGAGCGCCCTGGATATGGTCCATATGCTCGTGCGCGATCAAATAGAGATCGACCGGCTGGCCGCCGAGCTCCGCCTGCATGTCAGTGCCCTGCCATGTGCAGCATCTGGCCCATCACCTTTGGAATACGAGGTTGCTTCCATCATCCAGCTCGACGAGCGAAGTGTGTTGGAATGACTTGTTCTTCTGGGTAATCGGAAAACGATAGAACGGGACGGAACGCGGCAAGCCGTGATGCTTTATTTGGCGAGAGCTTGATCGCGTCATGTAGTCGGCACGCTTAAACTATAGGTATAGCGGCGCTCCAAGTTGGTCGAGTTTCACATCGTACCCGCCGCCTTCTTTGCCTTCCTCGATGAGGCTTGGGAAGACGGGGGCCGCTGAACGTGCGATCCAGCTGATGAGCTTGTTGGTCAGCGCAATACCCTAACTGAATTCCGAGACTTCGGGGATCAATCGAAAAGCCCGTTACTGGTTGTGTTGAGGAGGGAACAGGCCCGGCATCCAGAATTCCGCCAGGGCCGCCGGAAAGGCGAGCAACAAGGGTGCCCGCGGGCTTTCCGAGGACAGGACCCCATGGTCGAGCAGGGCTGACGTCACTCTACGGGCCTGACGATCTGTTACGCCCAGCATGCGTGGAACATCACCGCGCGGCAGTTCACCGCGATAGAGGACGGCCTCAAGGACCTGCCCTGAATTTGCCGGGAGCCGGTCGGCGCGGGCCTCCATCTCGGCCCAGCGCAGGATGCGCTCCCGCAACCGATCAGGCGCAACAAGTTCACGCATGAAGCGCACCTGGTCTACACACGTTTCAAGAAAGTAGGTCGTGAACAGGGCGAGGTTCTCCTCGCTGAGTGTTCCCCGGCCGTCGAGATCATTGCGGCGCTCCATGTCGCAGGCCGCTAGATGGCGCTTATAATTACTCTCGTCCCGGGCAAAGCCCCTCGCTACGGACCAGACAGCACCTGTGTCCAGGGCGTCCAACAGCATTGCATGCGTCATGAGGCGTGCGACACGGCCGTTCCCGTCGAGGAAAGGGTGAATCCAAAGCAGGCGATGGTGCGCCGCCGCCGCTGCAAGAATGGAGTCTACCCGTCCCAGCCGCCGATAGGCGTCATGGAAGCGGTTGAGAAAGCGCGGCAGCGCGCCGGGACTGACGGGAATGTGCCGACCGACCCGCACATCCCGCTGTCTCAGCTTGCCGGGTATGACGGGGAGCCGCTCTCCGGTGTCAGGCTCCGTAACCCAAAGTAGATCGTCGGGAAGAAGCTCACAGAAGCGGCGATGGATGGCCAGAAGGGTGTCTGGATGGGTTACCTGTCCCCTGACGCCTCCCTGATCGATCCAAGCCTGCACCGCTATATGTGCTTTGGCTTCGAGCTGCAGGTTTCGTTTTTCGGGGTTCGCGCTGTAGTCATCTTTCAGAGCTCGCTCGATATCGACAGGATGGGTGTTATGGCCTTCGATGAGATTGCTGTAATAACAGTTCATGGCGCGCACGAGGTCGGAGAGCGCGCGCATGATGCCTTCCGGCAATGAGCTGCGGAAGGCAGCGGATTCCGTCGCGAGCGTAAGCGCGAGGTCGGCAAGCTGGGTGCGGTGGCGGGAGCTTTCCGAGACGAGTATAGGCTCCATCAGGCCGGTGCTTTCTCGCCGGTCTTCTGCCGTTTTCATGTCCGCTTTGTTGTCCGCATCATTCCTGCTCATAAGCTCATTTATAGCATAGGTTTTTTGGATTTTCAAAGTCTGAAAACGCCGGATAAATGTCCGGTTTGTTGTCCGCTTGCGCGTTTTGGGGGTATCCCATCGCGCTATCAAGGCTAGTCATGCGTAGGATGAGTGCATACAAGCTGACCGTGATAGCCAGCGCGTCTATCTGGCCATCGGGCGATACTATGTGGGCTGCTGCTGGTTTCATGGACACCGACTTAAGGTATTCCTCCTGAAACCGGAGAGCATCAATGCAAAGACGAGTATTCGGCCGCGAGCACAAGCTTGAGGCGGTCAGGCTGGCCAGGAACGCGGGGTGACTGTCGTGCGTCTGAAAGATAGCGTTGTCTTCAACTCTTCTTCCCTAGGTCAGACGACCACGCGCCTTTACCGAAACGGCCCCATCCTTTGCCCCGTCGACCAAGATGACCCGGTCCACCATGTTGGTAACGACACAGGCATGATTGGGCACGATCTGTATGCGATCGCCGACGTTCAGATTAATGGGACCGGTGCTCACAAGCCGGCCGTGCTCTTCGGAGAGCTGGTCGATCGCGATATCGTCTCGCCCCAGCACGTGGCCATAACCTGAAAGCCCGAGCAGGTCCGAAGTCAGTGTCTTCGAGCCCGCGTCGATGATGGCGCGGTTTTCCGCTGGAACCGAAACGACCGTGGCAAGGACGGTCAGTGCGCAGTCACTCCAACCACATGCACCCCGCACAACGAGAGAACGGTCGTTGTAGATATAGGTGCCTGGGCGGTATTCCGTCGTCACGGGGGCGTCGCCGGCGTGCATCATCGTCGGCGTGCCGCCGGAGGTGATGACCGGCACGGCGATGCCACGCGCCTCGATCCGTGCCTTTGCCTCGCTCATGAATGCCTGCACCGCCGCCTCGCCACCGGCTGGCGGATAGGTCATCAGCCCACCAAAGACGAGGCCTGCGGCCTGTTCAATGTAAACGGCGAGCGCCTCGGCTTCGCAAGGGGAGGCCACTCCGCAGCGATTGGCGCCGGTATTGCACTCCACCAGCACGGTCAACGGCTTGTCGGCGGTACGGAACGTCGACGACAGGCCGTCAATCACGGTCGTGCTGTCCGCCACGACCGAGAGCGTAACCTTCTGCGCGAGAGCCTTTAGCCGCAAGAGCTTCTGCTCTCCGACGATGTTGTAGGTGATCAGAACGTCGCGAATGGCCGCACTGCCCTCCACCATCGCCTCGGCTTCCGAGACTTTCTGGCAGGTGATGCCGACCGCGCCGGCCGCGAGTTGCAGCTTGGCCATCATCGGCAGCTTGTGGGTCTTGATATGGGGCCTCACCTTCAGTCCATGGGAATCGGCATAGGCCTGGAAGCGCGCGATATTGGCTTTCGCGATGTCGAGATCGACCAGCACCGAAGGCGTGTCGATCTGGCGGAGGCGTTCGGCGGAAAGGGGCATGGCTACCTCAAAATGCAGAAATAGGGCGTGTCTCAACTGGCGATAATGAAGCCGGAGGTTTTTCGTGAAAAGCCGCACGACGGTCTATTGACAATTTATGACGGCTGCCTCTGAATACGTCAATCCAATAAAACAGACACATGTCCGCTATATTGGACAAACGGAGTGACCAGTCACAAAAGGGGAACGCCATGACTATTTCCTTCCGCGCCGGCGCAATGTCGCTGGCGGCCGCCACCTTCCTGTTTTCCATGCCGGCAGCGGCCCAGCAGGCTAGTAAGCTGGACGAGGTTCTCGCCCGCGGCCACCTGGTGCTGGGCACCGGTTCGACCAATGCGCCTTGGCATTTCAAGAGCGTCGACGACAAGCTGCAGGGCTTCGACGTGGATATGGGCCGCATCGTGGCCAAGGCCCTGTTCGGCGATCCGGACAAGATTGAATACGTCAACCAGTCGTCCGATGCCCGCATCCCGAACATTACAACTGACAAGGTGGACCTCACCTGTCAGTTCATGACGGTGACGGGCGAGCGCGCGCAGCAGGTTGCGTTCACGATTCCCTACTACCGCGAGGGCGTGGGCCTGATGCTGAAGGCGGATGGCAAATATGCGGACTATGAGGCGCTGAAGGCCGCCGGTTCGTCCGTGACGATTTCGGTCCTGCAGAACGTCTATGCCGAGGACATGGTGCATGCGGCTTTGCCGGACGCCACCGTCGACCAGTACGACTCCGTCGACCTGATCTACCAGGCACTGGAATCGGGCCGGTCGGACGCCGCCGCGACCGACCAGTCGTCGCTTGCCTGGTACATGACCCAGAACCCGGGCCGCTACAAGGATGCCGGCTTTGGCTGGAACCCGCAAAGCTATGCCTGTGGCGTCAAGCGCGGCGACCAGGACTGGCTGAACTTCGTCAACACCGCTCTGCACGAAGCCATGACCGGCGTGGAATTCGACTTCTACGCCAAATCGTACAAGACCTGGTTCGGCAAGGAGCTCGCTCCGCCGCAGATCGGCTTCCCGGTCGAATACAAGTAAGTGACAATGGAACGGGGGAGCCTTCTCCCGTTCCATCACCTCCGGACGACGGGTAGTCATGGGTTACACACTGAATTTCGCAGCCGTCTGGCGCAACTTCGACCAGCTTCTGGCCGGTTTGGCGCTCAGCCTCGGGCTTGCCTTCGTCTCCATCCTGATCGGTATATTGATCGGGCTCCTGGTGGCATTTGCGCTTGTTTCGAAACACAGGGCCGCATGCTGGCCGGCGACCGTGTATGTCACGGTCATTCGCAACCTGCCCATCCTGGTGCTGGTGCTTTTTGCCTATTTCGCACTGCCGCAGATGGGCGTCAGGCTGGGAAAGATCGAGAGCTTCGTCGCGGTCCTGTCGATCTATTCCGGCGCCTATCTGGCGGAAGTGTTCCGCGCGGGATTGCTTTCCATTCCCAAGGGACTGCCGGAGGCGGGCCTGGCAATCGGCCTGACGCCGATGCAGATCCGCATCTCGATCGTGATGCCGCTCATGTTCCGCAACGTGCTGCCGTCACTATCGTCGACGATCATCTCGCTGTTCAAGGACACGTCGCTCGCCGCCGCGATCGCCGTCCCGGAACTCACTTTCGAGGCCCGCAAGATCAATGTCGAAAGCTTCCGCGTTATCGAGACCTGGATCGTCGCTTCCGGCCTCTACGTCGCGACCTGCGTTGGGCTGGCCGCAGTGATGCGTATGGCCGAGCGTCGGCTGGCCGTTCCGAGGTGATGTCATGACGGATTTTCCTGCCTTCCTCGACCAGCTCTGGCTCGCCCGTTTTGTGATACTGAGTGGTCTCGGCGCGACCGTCTCGATTTCCCTTCTGGCGATCGCCGCCGGCTCGGCGCTCGGTGTTCTCGTCGGCCTGGCGCTGGCTTATGGCAAAGGTCCGCTGCGTCTTGCCGTCAGGGCCTATACCGACATCATCCGCGGCACGCCGGTGCTCGTGCTCGTCCTTGCAAGCTACTATGTCTCCGCCGCCGTCGGGATCAATCTTGGCCCGTTTTCGGCCGGCGTGCTGGCGCTTGCAGTCTTCTGCTCCTCACATGTGGGAGAGATCGTGCGGGGCGGCTTGCAGGCAATCCCGATCGGCCAGACCGAGGCTGCCAAGGCGATCGGACTCACCTCCGGGCAAACCTTCGCCCATGTGCTGTGGCCGCAGGCGCTGCGCCAGTTCCTGCCCGCCTGGGTCAATACCGCGGCAGAGATGGTCAAGGCCTCGACGCTGCTCTCGGTCATCGGCGTCGCGGAACTGCTGTTGCGCACGCAGGAGATCATTTCCCGCAACTTCATGAGCCTGCAGTTCTATTTCTTCGCCGGCCTGCTCTACTTCGTCGTCAATTTCGCCATCGAGCGCTTCGGCAAATATGTCGAGCGCAAGACGGCAGTGCCGACCTGAGGATTTTATAACGATGGCAAAGACAATTCTCGAAATTTCCGGACTGCGGAAGACCTACGGCCCGCTCGAGGTGCTCAAGGGTATCGATTGCACCGTCGGGGAAGGGGAGGTGATTTCGATCATCGGCTCTTCCGGCTCGGGCAAGACCACCATGCTCCGCTGCATCAACATGCTGGAGGAGTTCCAGGGCGGGACCATCAAGCTTGACGGCGAGGAGATCGGCTATCATCTCGAGGGTCCGCAAAGGCGACGAAAGGCGGAGAAGGAAATTGCCCGCCAGCGCGCGCTGACCGGCATGGCGTTTCAGCAGTTCAACCTCTTTCCACACCTGACGGCGTCCGACAACGTGATGCTCGGTCTCGTCAAGGTGAAGAAGATGGCCCGGTCGGAGGCACGTGCGATCGCGAAGACATGGCTCGACCGCGTCGGCCTGGCTGCTCGCGCCGACCATTATCCCGGCCAGCTTTCCGGTGGCCAGCAGCAGCGTGTCGCGATCGCCCGGGCGATTGCCATGAACCCACGGCTTATGTTGTTCGACGAGGTCACGTCCGCGCTCGATCCCGAGCTGGTTGGCGAAGTTCTTCAGGTGATCAAGGGGCTGGCCGCCGACGGCATGACCATGCTGCTGGTCACCCACGAAATGCGTTTTGCGTTCGAGGTTTCAACGCGTGTCATCTTCATGAACCAGGGAATGATCTGCGAGGAGGGCGACCCGAAAGAGATGTTCGTCCGACCGAAGACCGAGCGGCTGGCAGACTTTCTGAAGACATCGAGTTTCAACTAGAAGAAAAGTGAGGTCACATGACTATCAAGCGTTACGGTGCCGGCGAAACCGGGGCCGGAGGGCAGCCTTTGCCCTTTGCCCGTGCGGTGGAAGCCAATGGCTGGCTCTATGTTTCCGGCCAGGTGCCGATGGAAAAGGGCGAGATCGTCAGCGGGGGGATCGTTTCCGAAAGCCGCAAGGCCATCGAGAACATGATCGCCATCCTCAAGGAAGCAGGCTACGGGCTGGAGGACGTGGTGCGCGTCGGTGTGTGGCTGGACGACCCCCGTGACTTCTGGAGCTTCAATGGGGTCTATGCCGAGTATTTCGGCGCCAACCCGCCGGCCCGCGCTTGCGTTCAGTCGCGGATGATGGTCGATTGCAGGGTCGAAGTCGATTGCGTGGCCTATCGCGCAGACCGCGCCTGATTCGGGAAACGCGGTCTCCAGAGGCCGCGTTTCTTCCACATGAGGAACACCATGGCTGACGCTGCTGAAGACATCGTATCGCGACGGACGCGTGGTCTGGACCGGGCTTTCGAGATCCTCGAATTCCTGCGACAGAAGCGCCAGCCCATGCGGCCGAACGAGATTGCGTCCGAGATCGGTGCGCCGCGCTCCTCCGTCTACGAACTGGTGAATCTCCTGCTGCGCCACGGCATGCTTGACTATCAGGGCGGCGACGGCCGGGTCTTTCTCGGTCGCAAGCTCTATTTCCTCGGCACGGCCTTTGCCGAGCAGTTCGACCTCATGCGCGAGTGCGACCGCATGCTCGTTCGTCTCGCGGAGGAAACCCGCGAGACGGCGCAGATGTGTCTTCTCGAGGGCAACAAATATACCGTTGCCATGATGCGCGAAGGCCTGCGGCCTTTCCGCATTTCGTCGAGCGTCGGCGAGCTGGTTCCGATTCCGTGGACCGCGTCGGGGCGCCTCCTGGTCTCGCATCTCTCAGATGCCGAGGTGCTCGACTACATCCCTCAGGAGGATTTCGTATTGCCGAGTGGCCGGCGCCTCGATCCCGCGGAATTCATCGCGCAGGTCCGCCAGGCCTCGAAGGACGGCTTCTTCACCTTCAATAGCGAAGTCGAGAATTTTACCCATTGTTTCGCCGCCCCGATCCATCAGGCCGATGGGGTTTGCATCGCCACGCTCTGTCTGGTGGCGCCGCGCGAAGACGGGCTCCGCAACCGCAGTGCCTATCTGGAGAGCCTTGTGGGCGCCTCGCGTGAGATTTCAGAAAAGCTTGGCTTCAGCGCGGTTCAAGGCCGGGCGAACCGCGCCGGCCTCTAGGGCCTGCAATTAGGCTTGGGCGGCTCCATCGCGGCCGGGATCTGCTCCCGAACAATGTGACAGCTCCGGCTCCAGGTCCAATACGCTTTCAATTAGCCTGTTTCGGCGACTGGTATTCCATGTCGAATCCCTTCACCGGTCGGGGCGAAGCTCCCACGTCAACCGACCACCCCCGAAACGACCTGTGCCATGATTTCCACGCTGGGTGCTTGAGACCTCATCCCGTCATTCAAAATCTTTGCACGACAAGGCATTCGCCATCGACATGATCGGGCCTCAAGAGTTGGGGACGAGCCGTTTCAGCCAGGCCGGTGTCGAGACCTTCCTTTTTCTGAACGGCAATCAGTGAGCGACGGAATCCCCTGAGCCAGGACTTCGCCTCCGCAGGACGACGATCGCACCAAAGAGGGTGACAGCCACGGTGCCCATCACAACGCCGAGGGTTAAGGCTGCAGGCACGCCCCAGGACGTCAGGATCATCGCGAAGGCGAACGGTGCCAGGGCGGACGAGAACTGTCTTGCCGCCGTTACCCAGCCCAAACGCGCTCCGTAGCCGTTCCTTCCAAACAGCTCCAGTGGGAGCGTTCCACCGACAATGCTGGCAAGACCGGATCCGAGCCCGAACAGGATCGCGAAGACGACGAGGCCGGGAAGCCATGCATTTGTTGCGACGAGAACTGCAAGCGCTGCGACCAGCAGTCCCGCCGATATGACGGCGAGGGTGGTCTGTGACAGGCGTCCTCCGAAGATCATGTTCAGGAGGCGGCTTGCGACCTGCGACGGGCCGAACAGTGCAGATACCATAAGACCTGCGGATCCGACGCCGAGAACTGTCATCAGCGGAACCATGTGGACCAGGATGGAGGCGAGCACAAGTCCTTCGATGGTGAACGCCGCAAGCATCAGGATAAAAATACCGTCGGCCGGCGTGGTGCGGCTGGGCGTCAGGTCTGGCGCACTTGGTCGTTCGTCGGGTACTGCCGTGTCCGGCATGAAATGAGGAAGCCGGCCGGCCCACCGATGCACTGGCAGGCACACCAGAATGTTCAGGAGGGCGAAGATCAGGTAGATCGCGCGCCAGTCGAGGTGTTGGTGCAACGTCGCGGTCAGCGGCCAGAACAACGTCGACGCGAAGCCCGCGATCAGTGTCAGGTGGGTGATGCTCTTTTGCGCATTGGCCGCGCCTGTCTGGACGATCGCGGCGAAGGCCGAGCTGTACAAGACGAATGTCGATGAAACTTCCATGGCGATCAGGGCCGCACCGAAGACGACAACGCTGGGAGCGGCCGCGGCAACTGCAAGCGAGAGGCCCGCCGCCAGGGAGCCCGGGACCATCAGGCGCCCTGCGCCGTATCGGTCAGCCCACCGCCCAGCTTTTGGCGCAAGCAGGCCCGCGACCAGGAGAGCTGCCGATAGCAATCCGAACAACCGGTCAACCGGAATGGAGAACTCCCGCGCCATATCCGGCGCGAGAATACTGAACGAGTAGTAGAGCGAGCCGTAGCCGATAATCTGCGTCGCGCCGAGCGCCCAGATGAGACGCGCGGGCGCTGTCCGGCCATTCATTCGGCGGCTGCCGTTTCGCTCTCCGTCGGTGCGGTCGAGCCGCAACCGCAACTGGACTTGCCTGCTTCCTTGACCTCGACGTCGGCGACACAGCAGGCGTCGACCTTTCTCGGGGCAGGGGCGCCACAGCACCCC
>DPXQ01000133.1:2686-5351 GCA_003527225.1 Rhizobium sp. | reverse complement strand
ACGAGGCCGCGGCGGGGCTTGCCGCAAATGGGATGTGGAACGCAGGTCATGAATTCGTCCGCCACAGGCAAGATCGGCGTCACCTCCGGCGGGATAGCCGCAATTCCATTCATCGATGTCTTTCTCGGCGCACGCACATGCCGCGTTACGTCGGGGTCGGCGCGAAGCGATCTCGTCGCGGTCGCCGGCTGGGGAACGAAGCCGAGCGGCCTGCGCGCGGCCGAGCTCGCCGCCCGCCTCAACATCCCCGCGATCTTCCTCGAAGACGGCTTCCTGCGCTCCTATTTCGCCGGCAAGGACCACCCGCCTCTCTCGATNNCGCAGCGGATGTCGACAGGGCAAAACGCCTGATCCTCGAGCATCGGCTGAGCAAGTACAACCACGCGCCGGACCTGGACGAGACGGCGCTGCGGCCGGATGATGTCCGGCGTGTCCTGGTCATCGACCAGACGGCGGGCGACAACAGCGTGGCGATGGGTGCCGCGACGGCTGCAACCTTCGAGGCGATGCTTGCCGCGGCGCGCAGCGAAAATCCCGAGGCGACGGTCTACGTCAAGACCCACCCGGAAGTGACCTCCGGCGTCAAGCGGGGCTATCTCAGCCACGTTCAGGACGACGACCGCACGGTGCTGTTGCGCGATGCCATCAACCCGCTCAGCCTCATCGAGAAGATGGACCGCGTATATGCGGTAAGCTCGACGATGGGTTTCGAGGCTCTTCTCGCGAGTAAGCCGGTGTCGGTGTTCGGGCTTCCCTGGTATGCGGGATGGGGCGCGACCGACGACCGCCAGACCTGTGCCCGGCGCAAGCGCCGCCGCACCGTCGACGAGCTGTTTGCTGCCGCCTATTTCCACTACACGACATATCTCGATCCGGTCAGCCGGACGCAGGGCTCCATCTTCGACGTGATCGACTGGCTCATCCTGCAAAAGCGCATGGCGGCGCGCTTTGGCGGACGGATGATCTGCATCGGCCTGCGGCGCTGGAAGGCGGTGACGCTGCGGCCGCTCCTGTCGGTGCATCCGGAACGCGTTCATCTCGTCGCCGACGTGGCGGCGGCCAAGGCCTGCGGACCGCGACCCGGCGACGCCCTCGTGGTGTGGGGTCGCGATCTTCCCTCGGGCCTCGAGGCGCTTGCATCGGACACGGGCGCACAGGTCCTCCACATGGAGGACGGCTTCATCCGTTCGGTCGGCCTCGGCTCGGACTTCATCAGGCCTTATTCGATCGTGCTTGATTCGCGCGGCATCTATTTCGATCCGGGTCGTCCTTCCGACCTGGAGGACATTCTGAACACCGCGACCTTTGCCCCCGAGGAACTGGCGCTTGCCGCAAGGTTGCGGGCGATGATCGTCGAAAACGGAATCACCAAGTACAATGTCGGGGCCGCGGACACGCCGGACTGGGGCCGGGCCGGCCGGCAGGTGGTGCTGGTGCCGGGGCAGGTCGAGGACGATGCCTCGATCCGCTACGGCTGTCCGGGCATCCGTACCAATGCCGACTTGCTGGCCGCCGCGCGCGCGGCCCACCCGGACGCCTACATCGTCTACAAGCCCCATCCCGACGTTGCATCCGGCAATCGCGCCGGCCATGTCCCGGCCGAACGGCTGGCGGCTCTTGCCGACCATGTCGAGACCGAACGCTCGGTCATCGGCTGTATCGAGGCGTGCGATGTCGTGCATACGATGACCTCGCTGACCGGCTATGACGCGCTGTTGCGGGACAAGCGGGTCGTCGTCTATGGCCTGCCCTTCTATGCCGGCTGGGGCCTCACGGACGACATCGCCGGAGCGCAAGCCTTTGGTCGGCGCACACGCAAGCTCACGCTCGACGAACTTGTGGCGGGAACCCTGCTGAAATATCCCCTCTATTGGGACTGGGAGCTCAACGCCTATGCCTCCTGCGAGGCGACGCTGCACAGAATTATGGAGACCCGCCCTGTTTTGGCCACGCCACGCGGTAAATTTGCCGAATATCTTGTGCGCCAGTCACGAAAGTTTCGTCTGATCGCCGCATCGCTAATGGTCCGCTAGGGCCGCCAAAGACTTGACCGGACCAAATGAAGAACTACAAATATGCGCAAAGCTGAAAATTCGTTTTGAACTGTCATCAAAATGTTTTCTTCTGCCCGGACGTTAGAAGCGCCCTAAATCCGGTGTCGGCAGCAGGGGGCCGCGTTCCGGAGTACCCTCCCCTGTTCATTGCACGAAAAAAAGTTTTAACGCAGCAGTTGTCAATTTCCCCGTGATCTGAGAGTGGGAACCGACCTGCACCGTGGAGCATGAGTGACCATTTGCCAGAGGATGCCAATGCACGATGATTTGAAGCCGCTCCTGCATCCGGCCGAGCCCCTGTTCGTGAGCCCGGACGCAAGCATCCTGGATGCCATCAGGGTGATCGATGCCGGCACGCAGCAGATTGCCATCGCGGTCGATGAGAGCCGCCACCTTGTCGGTGTCGTCACGGATGGCGACATTCGCAGGGCCATTCTTCGCGGCATCGAGCTCTCGGGCCCGGTCTCGCAGATCCTCAACCGCAAGCCCACGGTGTGCAAGCGCACGGCGACCCGCGAGGAACTGGCGAGGACCCTGCTCGGCCAGGAACGCATCACGCGTCTTCCCGTAGTCGACGACCAGGGCAATGTCCTCGGGCTCTATCGCACCGA
>DPXQ01000133.1:370-2602 GCA_003527225.1 Rhizobium sp. | reverse complement strand
GTCAACTACCTCTCGCACGTGATCAAGGAGCATTTCGGCGAGGGCGAAGCCTTCGGCGCGCAGATCACCTATATCGAGGAAACCGAACGGCTGGGGACCGCCGGCAGCCTTCGCTTGCTGCCGAAGGACATCAAGGGTCCCTTCTTCGTCATGAACGGCGACCTGCTGACAGCCGCGAATTTTGCGGCCATCGCCAATTATCACCTGGAGACCGGCGTCGAGGCGACCATGTGCCTGCGCGAATACACCGTCCAGGTACCCTACGGGGTGGTGGCGCAAGCGGGAGGCCGGTTCGTCGGGATCGAAGAAAAGCCGATGCACCGCCACTATGTGAACAGCGGCATCTATGTCCTCGACCCGGCAATCCTCGAACTGCTGCCGCAGAGCGGCTATTTCGACATGCCTTCGCTTTTCGACAGCCTGATGCAGAAGGACCCGAGCGCCGCCGCCGTATTTCCCTTGCGGGAATACTGGTGCGACATCGGACAGGTCGCCGACCTGGAGCGGGCCAGGCGAGAAATCGCGAAGATCTCCAGCTATTGACGCCGGGCCTGCGGGGGTAAAACGAGCATCACCCCGACGCGCACCTGAGGCGAACGACCGAGGTCGAGCCGGCCCTTGCCGGCAGCCTGACACTACCAACTGACCCGCGAAGCAGAGACGCGGGCCACAAGGATCAAGAAGGAGGCTCCGATATGAAGTCGGTCATCGACCAGCTGGGCAAACTGGAACGTCAGATTACCCGGTTGTCTCTCCAGGCAATTCTCATGGGGCTCGGCCCGAAGGCCGCCGGCGGCTACCTCTCCTATTCGCCGGTCGTCCGGCGGACCCAGGCGCGGATCCTCTGGCTGCACGAACTGATCCGCACGCGCCACGGCCAGGAGGCTGCGGACAGGTTCGCCCTCGGCTATCTGTCCGCGCGGCCGAGGCTTCAGGACTACAGCATCGCGCTGGTGGGAACCGGCACACACCGCCCGAGCAGCGAGCGGCTTGCCGCAGCCATGCCGAAACTCATCGCGGCCGCAAGACAGCAGGAAGACGCCACGATCGCGCTGATCGCCGCGCTTCTCGAACGCGGCGACATGGACCTTGCGCTTGAGGTGATCGCCGCACAGAAGGACCGCGCCCCCGGCGACTCGACCGTCGACTGGCCTCAACTGCTTCTTTCTCTCGCCCCCCGGCACCTTTACGAGACAATCTCCTCCTCGACAGGGATCACGGCCAGCGAGCACCTGCATCCGGGCCCATGCAAGAACCGGCTCATCATCATGGATGACGAGCTCTCGCCGGCGGCCATCAAGAGCCTCGCAGCCGGTGCGGAGAAGATCACCCTCCTGCAGTACAAGGATCTCTATGGCCGGATCGACCTGAAGGCCGTTCAGGCGGAGATCCCCGGTTGCGAGATCGTGGTCGAGCATGGCCGGTCGCGCGTCGATCGTTTTCACCAGCGCTACTACGACATGCACCGGAAGACGCTGGAGGCGGCAGAGGCACTCAGCCAGAGCTTCATCCAGAATACCCCGTGGCTTGCAGAGCTGGTCCCGGGCCTGCATGATTTCGACAAGGACCTCACCCTGGAGCTCAGCGACAAGCTGTTCTTCAAGACCTTGCGGCTCGAAGGCGTCTTGCAGGCGGCACTGGATCCGGCGTTCGACAGCGTCATCGTGACGTTCGGCGACGGCTTCGAACTTCTCCGGCTGTTCTACTCGGACCCGATCCTTTGGCAGGATGCGCGCATCCAGGGCTGCTGCCGCCCGCGCAAGGTGAAGACTGTCGTCAAGCACGCGTCCCGGGTCTCCGACATGCAGCGACGCGCATCCGTCGGCAGCGGGGCCTTTATCCTCGAGCGCATCGCGGCGCTGGAGGAGGACATGCCCGCCGATGCGCGGCTTCGACCGCCGGAAAATGTAAGAGGGTACCTTCTGGGGGCAAGCAAGATCCCGGAACGCAACGTCACCAGTCATGTGCCGGACCGCAAGAACGTGGCCTTCGTCGTGCAGGAAGGACGAGCCTACGGGTACACCGCCGTCCAGATGGCGACGCACCTGCATTCCCGCTATAACGTCGACATCATCCTGACCATGGGCAGCATCAGCAGCCTGTTGAAGAACCTGTCGGCCGCGCAGAAGGATCCTTTCCTGCCGAAGAGCGAAAAGGGCCGCCTGCCCGGCTACATGAAACTCGCGGCTGCCGCGCCCGACAAATCAAGCGCCCATTCCTTCTCCGATGCCT
>DPXQ01000133.1:0-168 GCA_003527225.1 Rhizobium sp. | reverse complement strand
ACGCCGCCGTGTATTCGGACTATTACGCGCAGGAATACGACCGCTATTTCGGCATTCCGAAGGAACGCTGCTACCCGTTCGGGTCTCCGCGCGTGCTGCGCCCCATGGACTACGATCCAATTGCCGCGCGCAAGGAAGCCCGCCGGAAGATCGGGCTGCACCCCGGCG
>DPXQ01000122.1 GCA_003527225.1 Rhizobium sp. | reverse complement strand
TCAGAAACTCCCGCAATTGCTGCATGTAGGGACTTTCGAATTCCCGACCGAGCGCCTTTTTCCAGCTCTCCTCCAGGCGAACATCAGAAGCGCTCATTGCTGCAACATGCCTTTTCCGTTTAGATGATCCGGGCCGATTGAAGACCAGCGACCGGAGCTGTCAAGCCCGGCCAGGACCGATGCGAAGAATTCAGTGGGGAACGGCAGTTGAAGGCTCTGGCAATCCTGTGGCACCGCCATCGCCTGCTGCTCGGCGCCTTTGTCGGTGCGACGCTGATCGCGCTGTTCTTCGCCAGCCGTTTCCTGCTGTCCGTCCTCTACTGGAGCGACCCGGCCCATCGCAACCAGCCGCTCGAGGGCTGGATGACGATCGGATACGTCGCCCATTCCTATGACGTGTCGCGCGACAGGCTGATCGAGAGCCTCGGCCTTCGACCGCCGGACAAGAAGGAGCGCCCCACCCTGGAGCGCATCGCCGGCGAACGGGGGCAGACACTTGAGGCCTTCGAAACAGAGATCGAGGCCGCGATCGCCCGTTTGCGCGCCGAAAAGCAGAACCAATGACCGAGCAACTGCTGGCGCTCCTGCCGCTCTACGGCCTGCCGCTGCTCGCAGCGGTCACCGGCCTCAGTTGCCTCGGCCTGCCGCTGCCCGCCTCTGTCGTCATGATGCTGATGGGCGCTTTCGCCGCCGCGGGGGATTTCAGTCTTTTCGGTGTCTTCACCACGGCCTTTGTCGCGGCCGTGTCCGGCGACCAGGTGGGCTTCGCAATCGGCAGGTTGAGCGGCGCGACCATCATCGCGCGCCTTGCCCGGACGCCGTCGCGCCAGGACACACTCGCCCGTGCCGAGGCGCGCATCAACAGCCACGGTCCGCTTGCCGTCTTCTTCACCCGCTGGCTGATCGCCCCGCTCGGACCGTATGTAAACCTGATCGCAGGGGCGACAGCCTTCTCCTGGGCGCGTTTCACCTTCTACGGCGCCGCCGGCGAGCTGTTCTGGGTCGGCGGCTATACCGGCCTCGGCGTGATCTTCAGCGACAACGTGATGAGCATTGCCGAGATCATCGGCGACCTGAGCGGCTTCCTCGCCGCCGGCGTCGTCGCCCTCTACCTCGGCTGGCGCATCCTCGCCATCCTGAAGCACAGGAACGGTACTGCCTAAGAGGGCCCGACCTTGGCGTCCCGGTCATGCAGGTCTATGGTTGCTGAACTGTCATATGCCGATGCTATTGCGGGAATCGCCCCCGCAACGAGGATGTGCCATGACCGTTTTGATGTGGACGCTAGCGATCGCCCTGTCCGTTCATCTCCTCAGCATCCTCGTCGTGCTGGTGCGCAAGACGCGCACGGCACCCGAGGAGAATGCAAAGGTCCGACCGTCCGTCACGATTCTCAGACCGCTTTGCGGCGTCGAGAACAATCTCGAGGCAACCCTTGCATCCGCTTTCGCACTCGACTGGCCGAATTACGAGGTGGTTTTCTGCGTGGCCTCTGCCGACGATCCGGCGATCGAGATCGCGCGTGACTGCATGGCGGCCCATCCCGGCATTCCGTCGCGCCTGCTGGTCGGCGAGGATGTGTTCAGCGTCAACCCGAAGATGAACAATCTCATCAAGGGATGGCGCTCGGCGCAGCACGACTGGATCGTCATTGCCGACAGCAATGTGCTGATGCCTGCCGACTACCTGCAACGCCTCTTTGTCCGCTGGAGCCCGGGGACCGGCCTTGTCTGTTCGCCGCCCATCGGCGCGGCGCCGACCGGCTTTGCCGCCGAGCTGGAATGCGTCTGGCTGAACAGCTTCCAGGCGCGCTGGCAATTGCTGGCCGACAGCGCCGGCGTCGGCTTCGCCCAGGGCAAGTCCATGCTGCTCAACCGCCAGGTCATGGCCCGCGCCGGCGGGTTCGAGCGCCTCGGCGGCGAGATTGCCGAGGATGCCGCGGCAACGCACATCATCCGCCAGATGGGCCTCAAGGTGAGGCTGGTGCGCGAGCCCTTCGAACAGCCGCTCGGCAGGCGGTCCCTGCAAAGCGTATGGAAGCGCCAGCTGCGCTGGGCACGGCTGCGCCGCTCGTCTTTTCCGCTCTTCTTCCTTCCCGAACTGCTGGCCGGTGGTGCCCTGCCGATCACGGCGCTCGCCGGCCTGACGGCCGCCGGCCTTTGCCCACAACCGACCTTCTGGCTGTTCGTGGCCGCCTGGTACGGCGGCGAGATCCTTCTGAGCAAGGCGTTCCACTGGCATGTCGGACGCCTGAGCCTGCCGGCCATGATCCTTCGCGACCTTGTCCTGCCCGTCCTGTGGACGACGGCGTGGTTCGGCGACAGCTTCGTCTGGCGCGGCAATCCGATGACCGTCGCCACGGGGCAGGCTGCCCGCGCCCCCGCCACGATCCGTATCCGTCGCATTGTCGACAAGACCAAGGAACGCGCCAAGGCGCTGGCGGCCCTCAAACACTGACCGCCTCCCGTCTCTCTTGAGAAGGGCTTAGGTCGACTGCTCCGTCAAGAGCTGCCCATTTCAAGCTTCCCGCGATTGTGGTAGAGTTTCAACCAGAGATTAAAGGGGAGGAGATCATGAGAAGTATCATTGTGGGGATATTGATGATGATATCGGCAAGCAGCGTGACGGCCCAAGACCAGTTGCCGCTCAATGTGGAGGAATGGCAATCCGCGGTGCTGATCCTTCAAGCGGCGAAGACCGCCATCGAGGAGAAGGGCTGGCAACAGGGCGCAACCGAGCCAACCGAGGCCAGGTGTCTTGCCACAGCGATGGAAGACGCTTGGCTGCGCGAAAGAAAAAGCCTTGTCGACTTTGAATATGCCAAATTGGCGCTGGACCAGGCCCTAGACGCCCCGGATGCCTCAAGCCTTACCTCAACGAACGATCCGTTGGCCGTTCCCTACTGGGGTCGGTACTATATGTATTGGAACGATGCCAAAGGCCGAACGGAAGAGCAGGTGCTCACAGCGCTCGACAAAGCGATTGCTTATGCCGAAGGCAGAAGACAGGAAGCATCGGAATTGAAGAGAAGCGGCAGCGATGTCGAGAGTTTCGACAGGGAAATGATGAGGTCGTTGGGCTTTGCCAATCCATGAGCCAGCAAAGGCTTCGCGGGCGGGCTCGATAACCCCACGCAGAACGGGGGCGGCACCGAACACCGGCCACCGCCCCCGCCCGCCCGGGAGGTTCCTCATCAGATCGAACCGGCACCCATCTGTTCGGCGATATAGTCCGCCTGGCGGATCGCCAGCGTCACGATGGTCAACGTCGGGTTCTCAGCAGCCCCGGTCGTGAACTGGCTGCCGTCCGAGACGAACAGGTTCTTGATGTCGTGGGTCTGGCCCCATTTGTTGACCACGCCGTCCTGCGCCTTCTCGCTCATGCGATTGGTGCCGAGATTGTGGGTCGACGGATAGGGCGGCGTCGGGAAGGCGCGGGTTGCCCCGACCGCCTCATAAAGCGCAGTACCCTGTTTATAGGCGTGGTCACGCATCGCAACGTCGTTCGGATGGTCGGTGAACCAGACATCCGGGATCGGCATGCCGTACTTGTCCTTCAGTTCGCCATGCAGCTTCACGGCATTCTGCTCCTGCGGCATGTCCTCGCCGACGATCCACAGACCGGCCATGTTGGCATACTGGTCCA
>DPXQ01000081.1:111181-124088 GCA_003527225.1 Rhizobium sp. | reverse complement strand
AGTTCGCCGAAGCCGTACACAAGGCCCATCCCGGCAAGAAGCTTGCCTACAACTGCTCGCCGTCGTTCAACTGGAAGAAGAACCTCGACGATGCTACGATCGCCAAGTTCCAGAAGGAACTGGGTGCGATGGGCTACAAGTTCCAGTTCATCACACTGGCGGGCTTCCACCAGCTGAACTACGGTATGTTCGAACTGGCCCGCGGCTACAAGGATCGTCAGATGGCAGCCTATTCGGAGCTGCAGGAGGCGGAATTCGCAGCAGAAGCCAACGGCTATACCGCGACCAAGCACCAGCGCGAAGTCGGTACCGGCTACTTCGACGCCGTCTCACTGGCAATCACCGGCGGCCAGTCCTCGACCACGGCGATGAAGGAATCGACCGAGACCGAGCAGTTCAAGCCGGCCGCTGAATAATCAAGCATCGCATTGGCGGGCGAGCCCAGTCCGCCAATGTGCCCCCGCCGGGAAACCGGCACCTGCAACGCCAGATATCGAGGAGAATCCAAATGGCACCGCAGACACGCGTAAAAGAACGGGCCGAGGAACAAGCATCGGCCATGACTGCAGACCAGCAGGCCATGATCCGAATGGTGGCCAATGACCTGCACCGCCTCAACCAGTCCGTCATGAAAGCCGTGGATGCCGGTGTTTCCGTGGAACTCGTCCGCTCCGCCCGCCATCATGGCGGCGACGGCAACTGGGGCGACCTCCTGATCCCGGTCATCGTGACCCAGGGCAGGAACGCAGACTGATCGACCATCTTACCTGCGCCCCGGCGCCGGTCCTTCCGCCCGCGCAGCGGCCATCGGCTTCATAAAGCCATATGGCCCTTGCGCGGGTTTTGTCCTTCAGGCAGCAAACCGATCGCCTTGCTGCGCCTCGATACGGAACTGTTGAACCAGCGACAGAAGCACATCCGCCTCCTCGGCCAGTTGACGGCTGGCAGCGCTCGTTTCTTCCACCATCGCGGCGTTTTGCTGGGTCATCTGGTCCATCTGGTTGACGGCATCGTTGACCTCCTCAAGGGCCGCAGACTGATCCTGGCTCGCGGTGGCGATCACATCGACATGCTGGCTGATTGTGGAGATCTGCTCGCCGATCTTCGAAAGGACAGACCCCGTCTCCTGAACCAGTTTCGCGCCGGAACCGACCTCTGCCGTCGAGGTGTTGATCAGATTCTTGATCTCCTGGGCCGCGGAACCGGAACGCTGCGCGAGCTCGCGCACTTCCTGGGCAACCACGGCAAAGCCCTTGCCGGCTTCGCCGGCGCGTGCCGCCTCGATGCCTGCGTTCAGCGCCAGCAGATTGGTCTGGAACGCAATGTCCTCGATCACGTCGATGATCTGTTCTATCTTCTGCGAGGCATTCTCGATCCGGCCCATCGCCGCGATGGCGTTGTTCACCACCTGTGCGGAATTCTCCGCATTCTTCCGGGTTTCGGTGACGACCAGATTGGCTTCGCGGGCACGCTCGGCAGACGAGCGGACGGTGACGGTGATCTCGTCGACGGCCGCCGCGGTTTCCTCCAGCGAGGCTGCCTGGGTCTCCGTGCGCCTCGAGAGTTCGTCGGCAGAGTGCGACATCTGCCGGCCATTGCCCTGGATCGCTGCGACATTGAGCATGATCTTGCCGATCGTGTCCTGAAGGCGTGTCAGCGAAAGGTTGAAGTCGTTGCGAAGCTGTTCAAGACGGCCGATGAACGGTGTGTCGATCGTGGTCGAGATATCCCCGCTCGCCAGTCGCTCGAGACCTGACGCCAGCGCGCTTACGGCAAACTGGATCTGGCGATCAAGTTCCTGCTTTTCGGCATCGTTGCGGCGCCGTTCCGCCTCGGCGGTGACGCGCTCTTCTTCGCTCTGCTCCTCGATCTGGACCTTGGCCAGTGCATTGTCCTTGAAGATACCAAGGGCGCGCGCCATGTCGCCGATCTCGTCGCCGCGCGCCTCGCCCAATATCGCGGTATCGAGGTCGCCTTCCGCCAGTCTGCGCATCGAGGAAGTGATCTGGCTGATCGGGCCCTGCAGCGTCAGCACCAGGGCAAAGCCGCCGATGAGCGCCAGTGCGATGCCGAGCGCCGTCGCGGTGATCGACAGCGTATTGGCCTCATTGCGTTCCGTACCGGCAACCTGTTTTTGCATGTCCGCGAACTGCGTCAGGGTGTTCCAGGCGCGGTCGATCGCGCTGGTGGCCTCGGCAAAGTCCGCCGTGCGCTGCGCACTGACGGCAACGAGTTCGGCGCTATCTTTCTTCAGGGCTTCCAGAGCCGGCGTGATGGCCCCCGAAAGGTCGTCGAAGAAGGCATCATCCTTGATGCTGACACCGAGCGTATCCAGGTTCCCAGCAATCAGATCGATCTGACGAAGCAGCAGTTCGTGGCTCGCCTCTGTCTTGTCGGCCAGGAAACCTGCTGCGCGAAGCCGCAGGTCGTAGACGCTGGAAATGAGAGTACGGCTGGCACCCAGCACCTCTTCGGTCTCGACCACTTCCACATCCACCTTCGCGAAACTCTCGATCGCGGCCGCGCTCTTCGCTTCGGCCGCATTGCGCAACGCGGCCTCGATCTCCTGGAACTTGCTGACGACCACACGCACGCCATCAATGTTTTCCGGGCTAACATCGCCGAATTTCACCCTTTTTCCGAGTTCGGAGGCGGCATCGGCCAAGTTCTTCGCCACGATCTTCTGGTTGTCGGGCAAGGCAGTCGAAATCGTGCGCTGCACCTTGGACATCTCAAGCAGTTTGGTCTTGAGGAAGCCCAATTGCTGCTCGGGAACGCCGGCGACTGTATACTGATCGGCGAGCGAGGCCAGGAACCTGGCGCCGCTGTTCAGGCGATCGGCTTCGCGCAGCGCGGATTTCGCATTGTTCTCATCGTAGCGAACCGATCGTTGAAGCTTTGCCGCTTCGTCCGAAAGCTTCATCTGGGCCGCCATCAGGTTGTTCAGGCTGCCATCAATCGCCGAACCCAGCGCCATCTCGGTCTGGTAGAGATCCCACAGGCCGCTAATCTGTCCGGATATGCTCGTTGTCGCCGCAAGGGCTGCTTCCATATTGGCGCGGCCGACAGCATTCGGATCAAGCTCGTCGAGGCTCGATTGCAGAACCTCCTGTTGCGATCCAAGTTGAGCCACAACGGTATCGCGGGTCTCCTCAGAAGGCGTGGACAGGAACAGGCCCATTGCGGAACTGACATCGCGGAAGCCGCTCAGCGAGCGCATCGTCCCATTGGAGATTTCCATCCGTTGCTGCAGCAGTCCGGACGCGTAGAGCCCGATCAACCCGACAGCGCAAATGCTGACGACGAATGGCAGGACGAAGGTCAGCACCTTGGTTCTGATCGTGTAGCGGGACAAAATCCTATCCATAAGCATGATGCTGAAAACCCCTTTTTCCCATGCCTCCCTCGTGTCCGAGGCAACACATTTTCAAATTTGCCAACGAGCCATCCGGCGCGCCCACACCGTCCGGCGCATAATAAATATGACGTGCGATGCCAGGATCGCCGCCTTTAATTGACGGAGCATCCGTCAAAACGAGTTTCATTTTGCTTAATTTGAATCTGGCCGGCTCAGCGGTCCTCAGGCGGGCCGGCACAAGCGCCAGCAACCGATCCCGCTCAGAATGTCCGGTTGGGCCGCTTGCCCGCGAAGAGTTCCTCGTGACCCTTCAACAATCTGGCGAGGCGATCGACCACCTGGCGGATCTCGCTGCGGTGGCGGTCGTCATTGTTCATGACGATCCATTGCCGGTGGCGCAGTTCAGCGATCTCGTCGCCCACGCGTTCGAGGCGCGGCTCCAGGTCTCCAACGAAACATGGAAGGACGGCGATTCCCGCCCCCGCAAGCACCAGATCGTGCAAGGAGCGCGGGCGGTTTACGGTAGCGACAATGTTTTCGGCCTTGTGCTCATGCGGCCAGCGCAAATAGGCGGAGATCGCATCATCCGCGCCGACGGCCAGCCAGCGGCCCGGTCCGATATCGGCCATGTTCTTCGCCCGATAGGCGGCATAGGCGACGCTGCCCGCTGCAATGGAGGCAAGGTTCATCTCTTCGGGCTCGAAAGCGCGGATGCCAACATCGCATTCCCGGTGGGCGAGGCTTGCGCGTTGCTCGGCGATATGAAGATCGATACGAAACCCGTCCCGCTCGGAACAGATCGCCGGGAAATTCTCGGTGATGAGCCAGGAGTTCCAGGTGCCGGCGGCAATGCGCACGAGCGCGGGGGCGGCCGCACCTTCCCGCCAGGTTTCGACCTTGCGGGCGGCCAGCTCCATCTCGCCGAGATGCTCGAGCAGTTGCCGCCCCTCCCCGGTGAGGGTGTATCCCGCTTGGCTGCGGATGAACAATGCGCGCCCGAGTTGCCGTTCGAGTTCGACCATTCGGCGGCCGATCGTGGCGGGACTCAAGGCCGTCGCAGCACCGGCACCGGTCAGGCCGCCGTGACGGGCCACGAGCAGGAACAACTGATAGGCATCCCAGGACGTGTTTTTCATGGATGAAACACGTAGTGCATAACTGGCGGTTTATGAAGCGGATTTTGACGTATAGATAATTCGATGTGTTCCACTTAGGGAGGTACATCAATGTACGAAATGCTGGGATTGCTGTTGTCACAGGCGCTGCGCGATCGCCAATACGGGGATCGGCCGGCCGGATCACAGGAAGACGAATATTACGCGCGATTTTCGCTCGGCCCACTGCAAAGGATCAGGCTGGCTCTTGCTGGAAAGCCCGCGGCAGCGCGCAAAAGAGAATGTCCCGTTAGCCTTCAGGCAGCGGACCATGTAGTGTCGATCCGGGCGCAGGCTCCTTGTAGGATACTGGTCGCGGATCCTCGGCTGGAGGCTTCAGCCGAAAAAGGCAAAGGCGGCCACGGCAAACAGGGCGCAGCAGGCGCCCAGTCCGAGCGTTGCCGTCCGCCAGAGAAAAGCGTTCCGTTCATCGCTCGCTTTGACGACAGCAATTGCACGTGCTCTGCGATCTGAATGTTTCATAAACAGGTACTCCACGAATTCCGTCCAGAACCTAGTATGTTTCTCCGGGCAATCCGACCCGACATGTTGTCGCAATATACGAAGGTCGACGGCCATTCGAACAGGATGCGCCAGCTACATTAACAAGACCTGAAAGGAGCCCATGTCAAATGCTTTCGCCAGCGGCGTGCCCTGATGCCCAGGCCCACTGGAAATTATAGCCGCCGAGCCAGCCGGTGACATCCACGCATTCGCCGATGAAATATAGGCCGGGCACCGCCTTCGCCTGCATGGTCTTCGAATCCAACCCGCCCGTATCGATGCCGCCGAGCGTGACTTCCGCCGTGCGATAGCCTTCCGAGCCGGCCGGCTTAACCGTCCAACCATGCAGGAACGCGGCAATTGCTTCCAGCGCCTTGTCGGAAAGGTCGGCGAGCGGCTTCTCGATCTTCTGCCGCTCGGTGACATATTGCGCGAGCCGCCTTGGCAGGTGTTGCGCCAGCACGGTCTGCACTGCCTGGCGGCCGTTCTCCTTCTTCGCCGCCTTCAGCACGGCCGCGAAATCCACATCCGGCTCGAGCGAAAGCGTGATCTCGTCGCCCTCGCGCCAATAGCTGGAAATCTGCAGGATGGCCGGGCCGGACAGGCCGCGATGGGTGAAGAGCAGGGCTTCGCGGAACGCCGTCTTGCCGTGACGCACCTCGGCATCGACCGAGACACCGGCCAGCGGCGCAAGCTCGGCCAGCAGCGCCGGATCGAGCGTGAGTGGCACGAGGCCGGGCCGGGTTTCGGTAACGGCGAGCCCGAACTGTTCCGCCAGCTTGTAGGCAAAGCCGGTCGCGCCCATCTTCGGAATCGACTTGCCGCCGGTCGCGATCACGACCGCCCCGGCGCGAATGAGCCCTGCTGAAGTCTCGACAGCAAAGCCGTCAGTACCTTTGGTAACCGACGCAATCTCGCAGCCAAGGCTAAGCTCCACTTGTGCCGCCCGCATCTCGTCGAGCAACATGCGGATGATATCCTTGGCGCTCTCGTCACAGAAAAGCTGGCCAAGGGTCTTTTCGTGCCAGGCAATTCCATGCTTTTCCCCCATCGTCATAAAATCGGCGGGCGTGAAGCGGGCAAGGGCCGATTTGGCGAAGTGCGGATTGGCTGAAAGATAGTTCTTCGGGCCTGCATGGATATTGGTGAAGTTGCAGCGCCCGCCGCCTGAAATACGAATCTTCTCGCCCGGCGCATTGGCATGGTCGAGAAGGATTACCGAGCGCCCGCGTCGGCCTGCGACGATCGCGCACATCATGCCCGCGGCGCCCGCGCCTACTATAGCAACATCAAATATACGCGCCAATTTCGGCCCCTGCGACAAAGAATATCTGTCTTTTCGATCCGATCGGCAAAGTCAATGGCGCTTTCCCCCTCGCCAAATGCCAAACACTGGATATGATGGCGGCGGACAACAACCAAACCGGTGAGATATGCCTGCAAAGAAAAACATGCTTAGACCCAAAGGCGCAGCATCTAAAAAGACGAGCATACCTCCGGACATACAATCCACTCGCGGCGTAAGAAACTGGAAAGAGGCGGCCGCCTGGCTCAGGGCGCGCGGCATCGAGGATATCGAATGCATCACGCCGGACCTTGCGGGCGTACCGCGCGGCAAGATGATGCCGACCTCGAAATTCACCAGCAACACCTCGCTCGCCCTGCCCTCGGCACTCTACCGCCACACGATCTCTGGCGAGTATCCGGAAGAGAGCGGGCAGTTCCGCTACGATTCGCGCGACAGCGACATCAAGCTGATGCCGGATCTTTCGACGCTATCCGTCGTTCCGTGGGAAACGGACCCGACCGCGCAGGTGATCTGCGACATCATCACCACCGACGGCGAGGACGTGCCCTACACGCCGCGCAACGTCCTGAAGAACGTTCTCAAGCTCTATGACGACAAGGGCTGGCGACCGGTCGTAGCACCCGAGATCGAGTTCTATCTCGTCGCCATGAACGACGACCCCGACTATCCGCTGCATCCGCCGAAGGGCCGCTCGGGCCGCTCCATCCTCGGTGGCCAGGGCTATTCGATCGCCGGTATCAATGAGTTCGACGAATTGATCGACGACATCTACCACTTCTCCGAAAAGCAGGGTCTCGAGATCGACACCCTGATCCACGAAGAGGGCCCGGCCCAGCTCGAGATCAATCTGCGCCACGGCAACCCGATCGAACTTGCCGACCAGGTCTTCCTGTTCAAGCGTACGATCCGCGAGGCCGCACTGAAGCACGGCATCTACGCCACCTTCATGGCCAAGCCGATGCAGGGACAGCCCGGTTCGGCCATGCACATCCACCAGTCGGTGGTCGATGCCGAGACCGGCAAGAACATCTTCTCGAACCCGGACGGTTCGCCGTCAAAAGAGTTCTTCCATTTCATAGGTGGCATGCAGGCCTTCGTGCCGAAGACGCTGGTGATGATGGCGCCTTACGTGAACTCCTATCGCCGCCTTACCCCTGACATGTCGGCTCCGGTCAACAACGCCTGGGGCTACGACAATCGCACCACCGCCTTCCGCGTGCCGGTTTCGGACGCGGCGGCGCGGCGCGTGGAAAACCGCCTGCCGAGCTCCGATGCCAACCCGTATCTGGCGCTCGCAGCTTCGCTCGCCTGCGGTTATCTCGGCATCATCAAGGGCATAGAGCCGACAGCTGCCGCCGAGGGCACGGCCAACGAAGGCTCGGTCGAGTTGCCACGCGGCCTTCTCGAAGCGGTGTCGCTGCTCGAATCCGATCCCTCGCTCGGCGAAGTCTTGAGCGAGGAATTCATCGGCCTCTATGCCGGCGTGAAGCGCGGAGAGTTCGAAACCTTCATGCAGGTCATCAGCCCGTGGGAACGCGAATTCCTGCTGCTGAACGTCTGAGGGGTATCCCATGGTTTGGCAAAGCCCCATCGCGCCGGGCATTTCCTGGTATCAGGCAACCGTTGGCGAAAGACCGGAATACCCTGCCCTCGACGGCTCGAAAACCGCCGACGTCGCCATCGTCGGCGGCGGTTTCACCGGTCTGCAAGCGGCCTATAACCTCGCCAAGGCCGGCATTTCCGTCATCCTGATCGAGGGCCATCGCATTGGCGATGGCGCCTCGGGACGGAATGGAGGCCAATTCGGCACCGGACAACGGGCATGGCCGGACGAGTTGGAAGCGGAACTCGGCTATGAGCGCTCCAGGGCGCTGTTCGACATGGCCGAGAACGCCAAGAAATACGTGCTCGATTTCGCGGCCGAAAACGGCATCGACATGGAATACATGCCGGGCCAGATGAATGTCTCCCACAAACCGGGCCATGATCGCGAGTATCGCCAGTCGGCCGAGATCATGGCGACCCGCTACGGTTATCCGCATGTCGCCTTCATGGACAAGGCGGAGACCGCCGAACGGCTGGGCTCCAGCCTTTACCATTGCGGCGTCCGCGACACCGGCACAGGGCACATTCATCCGCTGAAGCTCATTGTCGGGCTCGCAAAGGCGGCGAAAGCCGCCGGAGCCGAAATCTTCGAGATGACCAAGGCCTCGTCAATCCGCCAATCGGGTGGCAAGACCCTGATCGACACGCCTATGGGGACGATCAGTACGGACAGGGTGCTCATCGCCACCAATGCCTATATCGGCAATCTGGAGCCGATCACCGCGGCCCATGTCATGCCGATCCGCTCCTTCATCGGCGCGACCGTTCCGCTCGACAAGTTTCCGTCCGTTATTCCTGGATCGGAATCGATCGCCGATTCCCGCTTCGTGGTCCGCTACTTCCGAAAGTCGCGCGACGGCCGCCTGCTGTTCGGCGGACGGGAAGCCTATACCGCGGATAATCCGATCGATATTTCGAGCCATATTCGCCGGCAGATCGCGGAAATCTACCCTTCGCTGCATTCGGTCGAGATGACCCATGCCTGGGGCGGGTCCGTCGGCATCACCCTGCCGCGCAAACCGTTTGCCCGGGACGTGATGCCGGGCGTTACCTCGATTGGCGGCTATTCCGGCCATGGCGTCATGCTATCGAACTATTGCGGCAAGCTCTTCGCCGACTCCATTATCGGCCGCGCACCGGAACTCGATCTCCTCAAAGACCTCAAGATCCCGCCGTTTCCGGGAGGAGCCAAGCTGCGTAAACCGCTGCTCTTCCTGGCGTTGACCTGGTACGCACTGCGTGACCGGCTCTGATTTTTGAACCGGTGACGGCGTTTTGAAGACTTGACTACTGGCTTTTTTAAATCGATTAGATTAGAAACGGAGCAAACGTTTCCGATTGAAAGAAGCCCGCATGAGCAGTCAGATCATCCCCGTCGAATCCTTTGACTATGTCGTGTTCGGGGGCACCGGCGACCTTGCGGAGCGCAAGCTGTTGCCTGCGCTCTATCACCGCCAACTGGCCGGGCAACTGACCGAGCCTACCCGCATCATCGGGGCCTCGCGCACTCCGATGAGCGACGACGAATTCCGCAAGTTCGCCGAGGATGCCCTCAGGAAACATCTCAGGCAGGATGAATATGACAATGACGAGGTCGCGAAATTCTGCGCGCGGCTCTTCTATGTCTCGGTCGATGCGAAATCCGATCAGGGCTGGGATACGCTTAAATCCCTACTGGACGCAGGCAAGGACGTCGTCCGCGCCTTCTATCTGGCGGTTTCACCCTCGATCTTCGGCGATATCGCCGACAGGATCCGCGACTTCGATCTCATCACGACCTCGACACGCATCGTCGTCGAAAAGCCGATCGGTCGGGATCTCGCCTCCGCGCAGGTGCTAAACGATACGATCGGCAAGGTCTTCAAGGAAGAGCAGATCTTCCGTATCGACCATTACCTCGGCAAGGAAACCGTGCAGAACCTGATGGCGCTGCGGTTTGCCAATGCGCTCTACGAGCCGCTGTGGAACTCCGCCCATATCGACCACGTCCAGATCACCGTCGCCGAGGCCGTCGGGCTGGAAGGCCGCGTCAGCTATTACGACAAGGCCGGCGCACTACGCGACATGGTGCAGAACCACATCCTGCAGCTTCTCTGCCTGGTGGCGATGGAAGCCCCCAATTCGATGGATGCCGAGGCAGTGCGCGACGAAAAGCTGAAGGTGCTGCGCTCGCTCACCCCGATCAACCCGGCCAATGTGGAGAAGGTGACCGTGCGCGGCCAGTACAAGCCCGGGGCTTCGTCCGGCGGGCCGGTCAAGGGTTATACGGACGAACTCGGTGATGTCTCCGATACCGAAACCTTCGTCGCCATCAAGGCCGAGATCGGCAACTGGCGCTGGGCGGGCGTGCCGTTCTATCTGCGCACGGGCAAGCGGCTCGCAACCCGCATGTCGGAAATCGTCATAGCCTTCAAACCCATCCCCCATTCGATCTTCGACGATGCCGCCGGCCGCATCTCGGCCAACAAGCTGGTCATCCGCCTGCAGCCCGACGAGGGCGTCAAGCAATGGCTGATGATCAAGGATCCGGGTCCGGGGGGCATGCGGCTTCGCCATGTGTCGCTCGACATGAGCTTCGCCCAGGCCTTCGACGTGCGCAATGCGGATGCCTACGAGCGCCTGCTGATGGACGTGATCCGCTCCAACCAGACGCTGTTCATGCGCCGTGACGAAGTGGAAGCCGCGTGGCGATGGATCGATCCTATCCTGTCGGCGTGGGAAGACACCGGACAACGCACGCAGGGCTATACCGCCGGCACCTGGGGTCCGAGCCAGGCGATCGCGCTGATCGAACGCGATGGCCGCACCTGGCACGAGATCGAGTGAGGACGCGGTCATGACACCCGAACTCCTGAGCTTCGCAAGCGGACAGGACCTCGCAAAGGCGCTTGCCAATGCGGTCGCGAGCGCGCTTGCCGCCGCCGTTGCTGTGCGCGGCGAAGCCTCCATCGCCGTTTCCGGCGGCTCTACCCCGAAGGCGTTCTTCGAAGCGCTGTCGAACGAGGAGATCGACTGGCCGAATGTGACCGTGACACTGGTCGACGAGCGCTTCGTCCCCCCTGACAATCCGCGCTCCAACCACCTGCTGATCGCAACCCATCTGCTCCAGAACGCCGCCGCATCGGCCCGCTTCGTCCCGCTCTACCAGCCGGCGGCATCGGCGGAGGACGCCGCCCGCATCGCAACCGAAAAGACGGCGACCATCGACCATCCCTTCGACGTCGTCGTTCTCGGCATGGGCGGCGACGGCCATACCGCCTCCTTCTTTCCCGGCGGCGATCATCTGGCGCAAGCGCTCGACCTATCGCTCCCGCGCCGGGTTCTCGCCATGGAGGCCGAAGGCGCCGGCGAGCCCCGCCTCACCTTTTCCTTCTCCAGCCTTCATGATGCCCGTCTCCTGGCGCTTCATATCGAAGGGGCCGAGAAAAAAGCTGTGCTCGAACGGGCGCTTGCCGGAACCGACGAGGCGGAAATGCCGATCCGCGCGGTCTTCAACCGTGCCGCCTCGCCGCTTGAGATCTACTGGGCGCCCTGAGCGCCGCGCAAAGTCTGACATCGAAAGAGACAGGATAGAGCCATGTCCGCTGATTCCCGCATCGCCGCGATCACCGCGCGTATCGTCGAACGCTCCAAGCCCACACGCGAGGCCTATCTCGGCCGCCTCCGGGCGCAAATCGCCAAGGGCGTGCACCGCTCGGTGCTTTCCTGCGGCAATCTCGCCCATGGGTTCGCCGCCTGCGCGCCCTCCGAAAAAGCCGATCTGGCCGGCGACGTCGTGCCCAATCTCGGGATCATCACCTCCTACAACGACATGCTCTCGGCCCACCAGCCCTTCGAGACCTACCCGGCAATCATCCGCGAGGCGGCGCGACAAGCCGGCGGCGTGGCCCAGGTGGCGGGTGGCGTGCCCGCAATGTGCGACGGCGTCACGCAAGGGCAGCCCGGCATGGAGCTCTCGCTCTTTTCGCGCGACCTGATCGCCATGGCGGCGGCCGTCGGCCTTTCGCACAACATGTTCGACGCCGCCGTCTACCTCGGGGTCTGCGACAAGATCGTGCCCGGCCTGACGATCGCCGCACTCACCTTCGGCCACCTGCCGGCCGTTTTCATTCCCGCCGGGCCGATGACGACCGGGCTTCCCAACGACGAGAAGTCGCGCATCCGCCAGCTCTATGCCGAAGGCAAGGTAGGCCGCGCAGAGCTGCTTGAAGCCGAGTCAAGGTCTTATCACGGTCCCGGCACCTGCACGTTTTACGGCACGGCCAATTCCAACCAGATGCTGATGGAGATCATGGGCTTCCATATGCCCGGCGCCTCCTTCGTCAATCCGGGCACGCCACTGCGCGAAGCCCTGACCAGGGAAGCCACCAAGCGGGCGCTTGCCATCACCGCGCAGGGCAACGAGTTCACACCGTCCGGGGAAATGATCGACGAGCGCTCGATCGTCAACGGCGTCGTGGGCCTCCATGCCACCGGCGGCTCGACGAACCACACCCTGCACCTGATCGCGATGGCGCGCGCCGCCGGCATCCAGCTCACCTGGCAGGATATCTCCGATCTCTCGGACATCGTACCTCTTCTCGCCCGCGTCTATCCGAACGGCCTTGCCGACGTGAACCACTTCCACGCGGCAGGCGGTATGGGCTTCCTGATCAGGCAGCTTTTGAAGGCCGGCTTGCTGCATGACGACGTGCGCACCGTCTATGGACAGGGGCTCGCCGCCTACACGATCGATCCGCAGCTCGGAGCCGACGGTAATGTCGTGCGCCGACCCGCCCCGGAAGACAGCGCCGATCCCAAGGTGCTCGCCCGTATCGAGACGCCGTTCCAGCCGAATGGCGGGTTGAAGATGCTGACCGGCAATCTCGGCAAGGCTGTCATCAAGATCTCCGCCGTCAAGCAGGAACGTCAGGTGGTCGTCGCCCCTGCGATCGTCTTCCATGACCAGCAGGAACTGCAGGAGGCCTTCAAGGCCGG